>NZ_MDVC01000105.1 GCF_002777425.1 Snodgrassella alvi | reverse complement strand
GGTGATTCGGGCCGGTTTCCTGAATCATTCTTAACCCGTCCCACAGGAAGCGGGTACGGTTGTAGGATTGGCCCTCACGGTCTAGCTGATGTTTTTCGATACGCCGGCCAAGGGCGTTGTAGCTAGAATTCTGGGTGCTACTGGCATTTTTTATTTAAATTCTAATGGTTAAATCTTATAGATAATCGCTTTGAACCTTTCTATTATTGTATTTACCGATCAACTGGTCAGCGACTCCCATAAACGTAAATTACTTCACCTGTATCAACATTTATATCAACATTTATATCATCTATTTCTATTCCACCAACTCCAACATCCATCCAATTATCTTGCGTAATCTCTTTTGAATAGAAACGTATTGTATAATATCTAATCTCTTTTTTTATCGTTATATGATTACTAAAAGAAATATAAAAATTATTAATATCATATTTACATTTGGAAACAAACTCACTATTTTTGGCTGCTTCTATAGCTTTAAATAGAAAAGGGGTATATCTTTTATCAAGCTTAAAAATGTAGTTTTCACACATAATATGCACTTCCTTATAACGGTATAGCATCATCTGGCCCACTAACTTTACCAAATATCTTCCAAAAGCTCCCGCTTGGTGTTCCTAATACATTGGTATAATTAGGAAAGGTTTTATTAGCACGATTATGAATGCTAATATCACTATTAGAAAATTTATCACTATTATGAACATCACCAGCTTTATTCGTTCGATTAAAATTAATATCAGAGTAATCACCATGTGTGTGATATTGACCAACTGGTGTTGAGCCCTTAGGTAAACCTCCTGCTGATTCTTTAAATGTTGGTGCAGTTCTACCCGAACCAAGTCGCCCCCTTGTATAGCCATAAGTACCATCTTTTGCTTTAAATATGATCCCACCATATTCACGATTTTTGAATATCGACATTGGATTATATTTACTAAGTGCTGCTCGCCCCGCATCATTGGCGTTTTTAAAACCTGTTGTACATTTTCTTAGGCCAAGTGGATCCACCCAAGTCAACCCATTAGGCGCATACTGATACAGGTTAAACCCGCCAGCTAAGCCTATCGGGTCGGGCTGGGTAAATCTACCTATATCCGGATCATAATACCTGAAGGTATTGTAATGTAAGCCGGTTTCTCTGTCTAAATATTGTCCCTGATATCTGAGGTTTTGCTCTATGGGTTCGTGTTCGATTTCATGAATCCGTTTTCCCCAGAGCTGAAAGCTGCATTCCCACAGTATTTTACCGTTTGCATCGGTTAGCTCTTCTGGACAGCCGCTCAGGTCGGTGTGGAAGTAGCGGATATGTTGTTCATGGTTGCCGTCTGTGTCTATGCGTGCCAGTGGTTCGTAGCTACTTGAATCGGTGAAGATATAGGCACTTTGGATAATATTCTGATTTTTTTAGATTGTGATTTAATTTAAGTCAGTTTTTATTTCTAAATATCAATCAGAATATTTTAAGTATTTTTGAGTAATTATATATATTTAATTAAGAAAATAATTAGATGTTTATGTATCTTAGTTAAAATGGCAAAGTTCCTTTTATATTTGAAAAATATTGAATATTAACACCAAATGATTTAAAATAATTAAGAGCATCTGTTACATTTGAGAATTCGTTTATTTCTTCTACACCATAATCCTCAATAATTTCCATTTTTTTTTCCATTATATAAAAAAGATACGTATTATATAAACCATCTTTCTTTTTCAGTGCGTATTGGAATAAATAGCGCTCTCCGTCTATTTCCTTGATCTCATCAAACCCTCTAACTTTGCCTTTTTCAATAGCAGAAATTAAATTTTCAATTGAAACATTATCCATCTATATCTATCCTCACCATTGTTCCATCTGAACGTTTAATGTTTATATGGGGTAAAGAGCCATGTCCTGTTCCTTTGGGATCGTCATGACCATATACACGACCGGTACTAGAATCAATAGGATAATCCTTTCTATAACGAACCTTATCGTCTTTTTTCTTAAATTGTTCAATCTTATGTTTTTTTCTAATCCCTGATGCATTTTGTGATCCAATTCCTCTTACTTTTTGAGCATTTGGAAAAGCTTCTATTAACAAATTGTGAGCATCTTTTTTAGATTTTACAGTAACTACAGTTCCTTGGGAGCCTTCTCGTAAAGATTTTGCATTTTTAGAGCATGAGGTTGGATTTACCGTCAATCCCCACGGATCAATCCAAGTCAACCCATTAGGCGCATACTGATACAGATTCAAACCACCCAGCAGCCCAATCGGGTCTGGCTGGGTAAAGCGTCCTATATCCGGATCATAATACCTGAAAGTATTGTAATGTAAGCCGGTTTCCCTGTCTAAATATTGTCCCTGATATCTGAGATTCTGCTCTATGGGTTCGTGTTCGATTTCATGAATCCGTTTACCCCATAACTGAAAACTGCATTCCCACAGTATTTTACCGTTTTTGTCGGTCAACTCTTCCGGACACCCGTTCAGGTCGGTGTGGAAGTAGCGGATATGTTGTTCATGGTTGCCGTCTGTGTCTATGCGTGCCAGTGGTTCGTAGCTGTTCTGATCTGTATAGATATACAGGCTGGTGGGGTGATTCGGGCCGGTTTCCTGAATCATTCTTAAGCCGTCCCACAGGAAGCGGGTACGATTGTAAGGTTGGCCGTCGCGGTCTATCTGATGCTTTTCGATACGCCGGCCTAAGGCGTCGTAGACGTAGCCGTAACGCTGGCTGTGGTTTAGTTGTTCGATGCGTACTTCGCTCAGGCGGTGTTCAGCGTCGTAGTGGTAGTGCTGGGTGGCGCCGATGCTCTGTTTGGTTTGGGTTCGGCCGTGCTCGTCGTAGCTGTAGTGGTGTTCTCTGAAATTCAGGAGCTGGTTGTAGCGGATGACATTCTGATTGCTGGGGTCTAATTCTATTGGCCGTCTGTGGTCTAATAGGTTAGCAGCAGCATCATATTGCAGGGTTTCCCAGTATCTCTGGTTGCGGCAGCCTTCGATTCTGCCGGTGCGATCATAGTAGTAATCGGTCTGGCCGTGTTTGCTGTGTTTTTTGCTTACCAGCCGGTCGAGGTTGTCGTACTGGAAGCTGCGTTCGATGAGGATATCGGGCAGGATGGGATTCTGATTGCGCTGTATCTGTTTGTGTTGCAGCCGGCTGTTGCGGTCGTATTTGAACTGGGTGTTCAGGCGTCCCTGAGTGCGTAATACTTCGCGGTGCAGGTTGTCGCGTTCGATGTCGCTGATGATGTGGCCGTCGATGTTTATCTGGTGCAGGTGGCCGGAACCGTAATAGAGGTTGTTGATGGTGCGCCCATCCGGCAGGGTGGTGGCGATGCGGTTGCCCAGTGGGTCGTACTGGTGGCTGAGGGTGCCCTGTGCGGTGGTTTCGCTCAGCAGGTTGCCCAGCTGGTCGTAGCTGAAGGTGATGAGGTCGGGTTCAGCTTCTGCGGGCAGGCCGGCTTTTTTGTAGCCGACTTTGATAAGGTTGTCGGCTTGGTCGTACTGGTAGGCGGTGTTGCCGTCGGTGGTGTATTTGCCGATCAGGCGGCCGATGGCATCGCGTTTGAAGCGGTGGGTGATTTCGGCACTGCTGCCGGCAGCAAAGTGCACGGCGCTGACGTTATTCAGTGCATCATAGCTTAGTTGTTGTTTACGCCCGTCCAGATCGGTCTGTTCGATCAGGCGGTCGGCAGCATCGTATTGAAACTGGTAGTGTTCGCCGTTTTCGTTGATGAGGGTGTTAAGGCGGCCATAGGCATCGTAGTTAAAGCCGAGTTTGCGTCCGGCAGCATCGATGCGGGTGTGCACCAGTCCGCGCGGGTCGCGCTGGTAGTGGGTGCTGTGGCCGGCTGGGTCGGTATAGGTCAGTAGCTGGCCGGCACTGTTGACGCGATAGTGTTCCTGTCTGCCGTCGGTTAAGGTAACGCCGGTAAGCTGGCCGGCAGCGTTGTACTGGTATTTGCTGCTGTTGCATTGGGCGTCGGAGATGCTGCTGAGATTGCCTGATGCATCGTAATAGAGATGGGTGGCGGTACCGGAGCAATCTACATGTTGGATTAGCTGGCCGTTCTGATTCCAGCGCAGATACTTTTTGCCACCGCGCGCATCGGTTATTTTGACTATCTGGCCATGCAGGTCGTACTGGTAGTGAGTACGCTGTTTCATGGGATCGATAACGCTGCGCAGGTTGCCGCGCTGGTCGTAGTAGTAACGCCATGTGCTGCCATCGGGGTCGACGCTGATGGTGGGCAAAGCCCAGTGTGGCAGCCACTGGGTTTGGCTGGTACGGCCGAGGGGATCGGTTTCTTCAGTTTGACGTCCCTGTTCGTCGTAACTGTAGCGCCACTTCCCACCCTGCGGATCGGTGACGCTGACCAGTTGCTGATTTTCGTTCCAGTCAAATTCGGTGGTCTGCCCTAGGACATCAATGTAACGGGTGAGTTGATAGACTTCGTTCCAGTAATGCTGGCTTACTCGACCCAGGCTGTCATACGCAGTAGTCAGGCGTTTGCTTAGGTCATACTGGAAGCGGTAGTCTTCCAGACGTTTGCCATCGGCTTCACTCCAGTGACGGATGACGCGCCATTCGATGCCATCTGATCCGCTGAAGCTATCCCACTGGTAATGACACTGCAAGCCGGTGGGCAGACGGTGGTAGATCATGCGCCGGCCGTTGTCGTAGGCAAATTCTCTGGTGGGGCGGTTTTCTGCATCGATGACTTGTTGCAGGTCACCCTGTTCGTTGTAGTGGTACTGGCTCAGTAGCTGGCTGCTGCCATCGGCTAGTTCTCTTTTGATGTGGGTGACGCGCTGGGGATGGCGTTTATCCTGATAGTGCAGGGAGATGGTGGCGGTGTTGTTGTCGGCGCTGATGTGGCTGATGCGGCTGTGCTGATCGCGGTAGATAAACAGGTGGTTGTCGTTGCGGTCTTGCAGCAGGGTAAGGTAGAGGCGATTAGGCTGGTTGGGATCGGGTTCAAACAGGCGGTAGATGCCGTCATCGTCTTCGATGATCCAGCGATTCTGTTGGCCACGGCGGATGGTGAGGTTTTCGTTTACACCGCGGATGCCTTCGCCCGGCTGCAAGGCTTCGATCTCAAGGCGCCGGCCTTGTTCTTCTATGTAGACGGCGGAGCAGGAGCCGTCTGGCTGCGGGGAAATTTCCATTTCTACTTCATAGGGGACGCTCCAGCCGGCGCCGAACATGTTATGGGTTCGTTCGTCTCTGCTGCTGTAGAAGCGTTGCCATTCGATGGGGAAATGGGCGGGGATGGTGAAGTCGAGTTCTTCCTGGTCTGTAAGTATTTTGGCGCCGGTAGGTAGATGGACGGGATTGCCTAGAAAAACAGTTGATGCAGCCCTTGTCCCTTGTGCTGTAAGATGGCTGAGAGCAACACCGGTGAAAAAATCTTTCCCAAAGCAGACTATTTTGGTACACAGTTTTCCGGGACGCAATATCGCTGTTGCTACGGAAACTATCAGGTTGATGGGATGTTTGCCGCTTTTGATTTCGCGCACGACAATGGGTTCACCACCGATGCGCACGTTGTTGGAAACTCTGACGCCACCTTTGCAGTTGTCGGTGACTTTGGCTTCGCAGGTGCTGCGGTCGTTGCTGCGTACGGCAGGCTGGCCGTTGATGTAGACTTTGCTGGAGCCTTCGGCCATGTATTCGGCACTACCGGTTAATGTGCCCCAGCCTGCGCTGAGTATGTCGATACCGCCTTCGATAATGCCAAGTGGTGAGATATCTGGTAATTTCTCGGAGTATTTGCTACCCAGATCGGAGAATGAGGATGGGTGTTTGTGGCAAATGATTTTGTCGTCTTCTTTAGGGACAGCCCGTGGGTCTGGAGAGGCAACGGTGGGTCTGACCATTTCTTTGGCTATTAGTGCTGCACCACCAAAGATGCCAGCAGCAATATCGATGAAGGTTGTGGGTTGTTGCGGTTGTTCGCTGCTATCGACTAGTTCTATGCTT
>NZ_MDVC01000104.1 GCF_002777425.1 Snodgrassella alvi | reverse complement strand
AGCAACTAAACTGTTTTTCTCCGTATATACTTTAGCAAACGCCAGTCTTGAATAGGTATCAATAAACGTTTGTTGGTATATTTTCCCAATCCCTTTAATATGACCAACATAATATGTATCTTGTGCGCATAAGTATCCAGGATGCTGGGTCTCAATTTCACCCTGTGCCTCTCGCGCTGCTTTCGCTTTCTCTAAAGCCTGTAGCTGGCTTTCTGTTAACACAAGCCCTTCCTGAGCTACTTTTGTTTCCAGAGCGATCAGTCTTTTTTTGAAGCTTTCTAAATCGTGGCGTAACCAGATTGAACGTACACCACTGCCAGAGACCATTATTCCTTGCAGACGTAGCTGATTAGCAACCCGATGTTGGCCATAAGCAGGAAATTCATAAGCCATATTAACGACAGCCTGCTCAATATGAGGTTCTACGCGATTTTTCTCTATAGGTTTTTTGCGACTTATTTCCTGAAGAGCTAATTCTCCGCCCTGTTCATAGAGTTTTTTGAAGCGATAATAGCTGTCGCGACTATACCCCAAGACTTTACAGGCTTGCTGAACGTTACCTAACTGTTTAGCGAGTTCTAAAAGTCCTAATTTAGGTTTAATTATTTTTGCAGATTGATTCATTACTGACACTCCATTGTTGGTTTAAAATACACTAAATGTCAGATTAAATAAAGACTACTACAACTTAGATTATGAAGCACTCGGCAACTTCAACGGCATCCACTTTGCTGATGGCACCACCGCACAGGATACCCTCAGCCACCAGTACGACCCACTGGGCAACCGCATCGCCACCACCCTGCCAGATGGGCGCACCATCAACAGCCTCTATTACGGTTCCGGCCATCTGCACCAGATAAACATCGACGGCCACATCATCAGCGATATCGAACGCGACAACCTGCACCGCGAAATATTACGCACCCAGGGACGCCTGAACACCCAGTTCAAATACGACCGCAACAGCCGTCTGCAACGCAAACAGATACAGCGCAATCAGAATCCGATTCTGCCCGATATCCTCATCGAACGCAGCTACCAGTACGACAACCTCGACCGATTGGTAAGCAAAAAACACAGCAAACACGGACAGACCGATTACCGCTATGATCACACCGGCAGAATCGAAGGCTGCCGTAACCAGAGATACTGGGAAACCCTGCAATACGATGCGGCCGCCAACCTGCTGGACAGCAAATACAGAGAAGACTACAGCAACTACAACCTGATTCGCTGTAACCAGCTCCTGCATTTCAGAGGACACCGCTACCGCTACGACGAGCACGGCAGAACTCAGACCAAACAGAGCATCGGCGCTACGCAGCACTACCACTACGACGCCGACCACCGCCTGAGCGAAGTACGCATCGAACAAACAGGCCGCAGCCAGCGTTATGGCTATGTCTACGATGCTCTTGGCCGGCGTATCGAAAAGCATCAGATAGACCGCGACGGCCAACCCTACAATCGTACCCGCTTCCTGTGGGACGGCTTAAGAATGATTCAGGAAACCGGCCCGAATCACCCCACCAGCCTGTATATCTATACCGACCAGAACAGCTACGAACTACTGGCGCGGATAGACACAGACGGCAACCATGAACAACATATCCGCTACTTCCATACCGACCTGAACGGCTGTCCGGAAGAGCTTACCGATGCAAACGGTAAAATACTGTGGGAATGCAGCTTTCAGTTATGGGGGAAACGGATTCATGAAATCGAACACGAACCCATAGAGCAAAACCTCAGATATCAGGGACAATATTTAGACAGAGAAACCGGACTACATTACAATACGTTCAGGTATTATGATCCGGATATAGGTCGCTTTACCCAGCCGGATCCGATAGGATTGCTGGGTGGCTTTAATCTGTATCAGTATGCGCCTAATGGGTTGACTTGGGTGGATCCGTGGGGGTTAAGTAGTTTAAATAGAGTTCAACAACAAATTGACGATATTCTTAGAGAACACTTGCCAGCAATACAAGCAATTGATCCTAATGCCGAAATAGGTTATAGAGGAAGTGCTGCTAGTGGTATTAGTAAAGCTCATGACCCTAGTATATCCAGACCCATAGATTTAAATAATTTCGATGTAGATGCTTTTATTCGATCAGATTATTTAGCTCATGATCCGGTATATAAAAACAGACGTCGCGATGCTGCAAAAATTAAAGGTATGGAGGAAATAGAAGCATCTATAGATCGTAAATTACGTTTAATTTTTCCGGGGCTAAAAAAAGAACCCTTTGGTTTTAGAATTTTTAAAACTCACGAGTTAATGGAATTTGCTCGAAAGGGTGACATTCAGCGCAAAATTGGCTGTAAATAAAAACGAATTTTTTGTTTTTATGAGATAATAGTTGGATTTAATATTTCAACGTTAAATTTTTTCAAGGATGATAGATTTATGAATATATATCAAAGATGGTTAACTTTTGTACTGATTGATAATAATAATTCATTTAAAGAAATGCTGACTAAGATAGAACTGGCATTTAAATGTAAATTATCCTGTAAAGATGAAAAAGGTCGTTATATTGCTAGAGCGGGATTGGATAATTTTAGTATTGCCGTTATCGACAAAATTGATAGGCTTAGTGAGTTATTATGTGATGAACATTATACTCTTGAAATAACAATTTTATCTGATAAATACTTTAATTCTAAATTTGAAAGTTACATAGAAGAAATTCTAACTAATAACTTCATACAATGGGAACAGCCAATTTGGTCTCCTGTCGAAGTTACTCCACTCAGCAAGCGATAGAATAGTTGAATGAGAACCTAATCTAGATATAAATAGAAAATAGCAAAAGTATCAGACATGAGGTGATTGACTTAAATATACATACTAAAATAACTTGGAGTAAAGAAGTTACAGCTAAACAACTATGCTGAGTGCTTAAAGAAAGATATTATGAATCGTGTCAACGAGGTAATGACCCAGAAAGGGTAATGTACTTCCACACTGATCTGAATGGCTGTCCGGAAGAGTTGACCGACGAAAACGGTAAAATACTGTGGGAATGCAGTTTTCAGCTCTGGGGAAAACGGATTCATGAAGTCGAACACATCCCGATACAACAGAACCTCAGATATCAGGGACAATATTTAGACAGAGAAACCGGCTTACATTACAATACTTTCAGGTATTACGATCCGGATATAGGTAGATTTACTCAGCCAGACCCGATTGGGTTGCTGGGTGGCTTGAATCTGTATCAGTATGCACCTAATGGGTTGACTTGGGTGGATCCGTGGGGGCTATTGACATATAATACAATGTCAGGCATTGATGGATTCCAAAAGCACCATATTATTCCGCAGCAATTAAAAAATCATCCTTTGCTTAAGGAGGCTGGTATGAATATTCATTCGATAAAAAATGTTATTTATCTCCCTACATCGGCTGATGCACATCCTACCAGAACTATTCATAAAGGTTCTCATTATCAATATACTCAAGATATAAAAATTGAAATGAATGAAATATATACCCGCGGTAAACGTGAAAATTGGAGTCAAACGGAATATAAAAATGCTTTAAATAAACTAATAGGGAGTGAAAGAGCAAATTTACGTAGTGGCAAAACCATTTTGAACAAAAATTCAATTAGGATAAAAGGATGTTAACATGTTATTTGAACTAAAAATATTTGATTATCCTAATACTTATTGGTTTGAATATGAATCTAATGAGATATCAAATTATGATTTATTACAATGTAAGAAAATACAAAATGATAATCCTTTGATTTTTAAATTAAAGAAAAAAGTAAGTGAGAAAAGGTTGCTATCTTATGATTTTTGCTTTAGTGATGGTCCTGATTTTATCTCACCAAGACTTGCAACCTTGCTTGCAAACAATAAGGATTTTTTAAAAGACGTTCAATTACTTGACGCAAACGTGATTATTAATGGCCAAAACCATTCTGGCTTTAAAGTAATCAATATTCTGCGCACGATATCATGTATAGATATGGATAAATCTGATAGTGAACCAATATTAGATTATTTGCCTGATGGACCAAAGAGATTCTACAAAATAGTCTTTAAGCAAGATATAGAGGAAAATTTTTATATGGCGAGATGTCTGGAGTCTGAAGGACGTATTGTTATGTCAGATAAACTAAGACAGTTCTTTATTGAAAATAATGTCAAAGGCATAAAGCTGTAACCATAATAATACTAGAAAACCGGTTTACACTACAATACTTTCAGGTACTATAATCCGGATATAGGTAGATTTACCCAGCCAGACCCGATTGGTTTAGCTGGCGGATTGAATCTGTATCAGTATGCGCCTAATGGGTTGACTTGGGTCGATCCGTGGGGGTTAATGAAATGTGGCCTTACAGGGAAGGAAGTTGGCAATGCAACTAACTTACCTATCATTAAGCGTGGTAGCCCTGAATGGAAGAAAGCAACTGAAATAATTCAGAGAGGTGGTAAATCCAATTTTAGAGTGAAGGATAAAGCTACTGCTGAACAACTGTTAAAAGATGCTAGAGGAAAGATAGAGATTCAGCCTACTTACTCTGAAATTCCATACAAAAAAGGTTATGAACATCACCCTAATGAATCGCATACAATAAATGCACCAGAGAATAATATACCCCACATAAAATGGAAGGATTGGAGTTTGGGTAAAAAATCTGGTGGAGCTGGGCATATATTTTATGAATAAAAAATTATTAACCATTGATGAAAAAAAATATCCTATTGCATGGAGATTTAATTCTAAAGATTGCTTGCTATCTTTTGATGAAAAAAGACAGATTATTTTTCTTGATACGGAGGAATCTAGTAATTTTTGGGATGTGACATTCCCATTTAACCATTTAATGAAAATGCATTCGTCATTTTGTTCTGTTATAGAAAAAATTAATTTGGATTTTGATCATCCTAACGAATCTTCTTTATTTTTCAAGAATAAATTAACAGACATTTCATTTGCTTTTTTCTTTTGGGGGAAAAAAGCGAGTGCGATTGTACCAGTGGATATTTTTGTAAAATCATGGGATGATTTTTTTTACCCAAGTGATGAAACAAGTATTCTTTTAATTCCCAATGGAAATAAAATGATTTTCTCTTATGAAAAAACATTTTTTTACGCAAATATATCCTTTTGATAAAGATTCAGAAAATACCAGTTGCTGATGTTACCAACTTTATTTTAGCAGATTATAGTTAAGTAAAACTGCAACCTGAGTGTAATAATCAATCTACTTACGTCCACCATTATACCCACAAAAAATTAATTGTTTAGACCAGCGAACAGAATAAATGCCCGTAGCACGTCACCCAAATCAAACAAGCACAGCGTGACGGCAACACCGACCACACTGAACGCGACAACCTGTACCGCGAAGTATCACGTACTCAGGGACGCCTGAACACCCAGTTCAAATACGACCGTAACAGCCGTCTGCAACGCAAACAGAATCCCATCCTGCCTGATATCCTGCTCGAACGCAGCTACCAGTACGACAACCT
>NZ_MDVC01000103.1 GCF_002777425.1 Snodgrassella alvi | reverse complement strand
AACGTTTATTGATACCTATTCAAGACTGGCGTTTGCTAAAGTATATACGGAGAAAAACAGTTTAGTTGCTGCGGATATGCTCAATGATAAAGTGATACCATTTTTTGATAATGAGCAGGTAGCGCTTTTACGAATTCTGACGGATAGAGGAAGTGAGTATAACGGTCATAAAGAGCGTCATGCATACGAACTGTATCTGAATTTGGAGGATATAGAGCATACGAAAACAAAAGCTTACAGTCCGCAAACGAATGGTATATGTGAGCGGTTCCATAAGACGATGAAGACCGAGTGTTATGATATTATGTTTAGACGTAAAATATATACAGAACTGAAAGAGATACAACAAGATATTGAGCTTTGGCTAGAGTTTTACAATCGGGAAAGAGCACATTCAGGGAAATACTGTTATGGTAAGACACCTTGGCAAACTTGGGTAGAGACAAAAGGACTGGCTAAAGAAAAGCAGCTAGAGAATTTATTTTACTCATCAGACAGTCATTGTGTTAGAACGAATGCCGATGAGTAGGTAGTGTTTGTCAGATTAAGTTTAAGCTAGTACACTATAGCTTTTTTATGATTTCCTCCTGAAGCTGAGATTTTAAACTGAGCTCGGCAAACATTTGCTTAAGTTTACGGTTTTCAGCTTCCAGCTCCTTTAAACGTTTGATATCGGAGGTTTCCATACCACCGTATTTTTGCCGCCATTTATAAAAAGTCGAGTTGCCGATGCCATATTTACGGCAAAGTTCTTTAACAGGAATACCGGCTTCAGCTTCTTTTAAAATAGATACGATTTGATGTTCAGTCATTTTTTTCATGATTAAATCCTCTGTGGGTTAATAAAGAGAATTTTCTACTTCAGAGCTGTACTATTTTAAGGGATAGTTACATGTTGGGTCTCAATTTCACCTTGTGCCTCTCGCGCTGCTTTCGCTTTCTCTAAAGCCTGTAGCTGGCTTTCTGTTAACACAAGCCCTTCCTGAGCTACTTTTGTTTCCAGAGCGATCAGCCTTTTTTTGAAGCTTTCTAAATCGTGGCGTAACCAGATTGAACGTACACCGCTGCCAGAGACCATTATTCCTTGCAGACGTAGCTGATTAGCTACCCGATGTTGTCCATAAGCAGGAAATTCATAAGCCATATTAACGACAGCCTGCTCAATATGAGGTTCTACGCGATTTTTCTCTATAGGTTTTTTGCGACTTATTTCCTGAAGAGCTAATTCTCCGCCCTGTTCATAGAGTTTTTTGAAGCGATAATAGCTGTCGCGACTATATCCCAAGACTTTACAGGCTTGCTGAACATTACCTAACTGTTTAGCGAGTTCTAAAAGACCTAATTTTGGTTTAATTATTTTTGCAGATTGATTCATTACTGACACTCCATTATTGGTTTAAAATATTCTAAATGTCAGATTAAATAAAGACTACTACACCTACAGCATGGCAAACCTATTATCATTACTGATGATACCAACAAAGAAAATGAAGCTAGTTTAATTATTATTGCAGTTAAAATGATTAACATGTTCATCATGTCCATGCTTATCCATCATTACAACGGTATTGCCTGTCTTTGTATTGAAAATAATCTGGTAAAAAACTGGTCTTATCACCCATGGTTGAAAAAAACAAAGCCAGTACCACACCAGCTTTACTGTCTCAGTCGAACATCATCACCGGTGTTTCCACTCAGGACAGAGTAACCACCATCAAAGCAGCTATTTCCCCAACATACAAATCCGCCGATGTCATCAGCCCGGGACATACTTTTCCATTAGTTGCACACCCTGATGGCCTGTCTAGCCGACGCGGAACACACAGAAACATTCATTGAAATCGTCAAGCTAACTAAACTTAAACCGGTGGCTATTCTGTGAGAACTGATAGATGACCACAGAACCATGAAAAAAGGCCACAATTTACAACAATTATGCACTGAGCAAAATCTGACTCAAATCAGTATCGAAAATATTTATCGATAGCTACAATACTTCCAACAGGAAACCACCTAATTTACATGAGTAAATCAACATAGAAAATAATGCTGATATTGGACATATACAACAATATCAGCATTATATTTCTCTGAAATAAATGGCCACTACATCTTAATAGCCAATACTTCGGCCAGCGTAAACATTCACTGCCTCATACCGGCCATTTTCAATGTTTAAATCAATACTCCTGTAGCCAACACAAAAGCCGGATATTTTTGATATCCGGCTTTTGCATCACTAAGCAGAGTGCTTAAAGCAACATTACATCATGCCGCCCATACCACCCATACCGCCCATGCCACCCATATCAGGCGCAGCAGGTTTGTCTTCCGGTAATTCGGTAATCATGCAATCAGTAGTCAGCATCAGGCCAGCGATAGAAGCAGCATGCTGCAAGGCAGTGCGGGTAACCTTAGCAGGATCCAACACACCCATTTCCAGCATATCGCCGTATTCACCAGTACCAGCGTTGTAACCGTAGTTACCAGAACCATTCAACACATTGTTCACCACAACGCTTGGTTCATCGCCAGCATTGGCAACGATTTGACGCAATGGTGCTTCAACTGCTTTCAGAACGATTTTCACACCGGCTTCCTGATCAGCATTGGCACCTTTCAGGTCTTTAATTGCTGCACGGGCACGCAACAGCGCAACACCACCGCCAGCTACCACGCCTTCTTCCACGGCAGCACGGGTAGCATGCAGAGCGTCATCCACGCGGTCTTTTTTCTCTTTCATTTCAACTTCAGTAGCAGCACCAACTTTAATTACTGCCACACCGCCAGCCAGTTTAGCCACACGTTCCTGCAATTTTTCTTTATCGTAGTCGCTGGTAGCTACTTCGATTTGTTTACGGATTTCAGCAACACGAGCTTCAACAGCAGCTTTGTCACCCAAACCATCAATCACAGTGGTATTTTCTTTACCAACTTCTACACGTTTAGCCTGGCCCAAATCTTCCAGAGTGGCTTTTTCCAGAGACAGACCAACTTCTTCAGCAATAACAGTACCGCCAGTCAGGATAGCAATATCCTGCAACATAGCTTTACGACGATCACCGAAGCCCGGAGCTTTAACAGCAACAGTTTTCAGAATACCGCGAATATTGTTTACCACCAGCGTAGCCAATGCTTCACCTTCTACATCTTCAGCAATAATCAGCAACGGACGGCTGGTTTTTGCCACCTGTTCCAGAACTGGCAACAGGTCACGGATATTAGAGATTTTTTTATCAAACAGCAGAATGTATGGGCTGTCCAGACCGGCGATCTGTTTTTCCACATCGGTTACGAAGTAAGGAGACAGGTAGCCACGGTCAAACTGCATACCTTTAACTACTTCCACTTCGTTTTCCAGTGATTTGCCATCTTCTACGGTAATCACGCCCTCTTTGCCTACTTCGTTCATGGCTTTGGCAATGATTTCACCGATAGATTCGTCTGCATTAGCAGAAATAGATGCAACCTGAGAAATTTCTTTAGATTTTTCTGGTACCGGTCTGGAAATGTTTTTCAGTTCGGCAATAACAGCTTCAACTGCTTTATCAATACCGCGTTTCAAATCCATCGGGTTCATGCCGGCAGTAACATATTTCATGCCTTCAGTTACAATCGCCTGAGCCAGCACAGTAGCGGTAGTTGTACCATCACCAGCCACATCATTGGTTTTAGAAGCTACTTCTTTAACCAGCTGAGCACCCATGTTTTCGAATTTGTCTTTTAATTCGACTTCTTTAGCTACAGACACACCATCCTTGGTGATGTGCGGGCCGCCAAAGGCACGATCTAATAGCACATTGCGGCCTTTAGGGCCTAAAGTTACTTTTACTGCTTCAGCCAACACATTGACACCAGCAACCATTTTCTGACGGGCTTCGTCAGAGAATTTCACGTCTTTTGCTGCCATTTGTAACTCCTAATCTTTAATAATCAATTACGCAATAAAATCTTAATATCTGAATAAACAATTTATTCAACAATACCGAAAATATCTTCTTCGCGCATTACCAGCAATTCTTCACCGTCTACCTTAACAGTTTGACCGCTGTATTTGCCAAAAATCACTTTATCGCCAACTTTAACATCCAGTTTCTGACGGTCACCATTTTTCAACAGTTTGCCATTACCTACAGCAATTACTTCACCCATATCAGGTTTTTCAGCAGCAGAACCCGGCAACACAATGCCAGAAGCAGTTTTTTCTTCAGCTTCCAAACGTTTTACGACAACGCGGTCATTCAAAGGACGAATAGTCATATATGTTCTCCACATCTTTAGTGCCTACAGCACTGCAAAGTTGGTTAATACAAACCCGCACTTATTGCGGGGCGTAAAATTCAGTTCGCTTAATAAGGTAAGGTTAGCTACTCACAATTCAAGAGTAAGCAAGATAATTTTTTTCCCATTTCTTACAAATGCTTAGCAAAATTGACAAATTAACCTTATTATTACAGCCACATAGCATCCATAACAGTCCAGATATAATTAGTGCCCACAGAATCAGTCGGGCCCATGTATAACACAAACGCCCAAAACAATAACTCTGCTTTTCAGAAAAACAGAATTCAACCTTTAGACAATCTTAACAAATGATCATGCAATTCAGATAAACAGGTAAAATTCAAATGGCATCAGGCTGATTAAAAGCAATATCTATAGCTGGCTCAGTTACCCTATCTATCCACCACAGACAAATGCTGGCTATTCCGAGTATTGCCAAAACCAGTGCTTATTCACGGTCAAATCTGGTTTTAATCTGTGTCGATAAAATTTCACGGGCACGAGCAATACGTGAGCGCACCGTACCAACCGGACAACCCATCACCTGAGCAATTTCTTCATAAGTCAAACCATTAATTTCTGACAATATAATCGGCTGACGCAGATTGACCGGTAAATTGTCAATAGCCTCATCCACTGCATCAATCAGTTCGCGATTAAGTAATTGCGCTTCCGGTGTTTGATAATCAGACAAATATTCCAGTACATCAACCTGTTCTCCATCGTCATCCACAATTTCAGTAATCATCTGAGGTTCCCGCCCGTACACGGCGGTCATAGATTTGGCCGTATTCATTCCAATACAGCATAACCACGTATAAAACTGACTACCAGCACGAAACTGTGGTAAAGCCTTATAAGCTTTGAGAAACGTTTCCTGTACTACATCCAGCGTTATTTGCTCATCATGGGTAAAACGATGCAGGAAATGATTCAAGCGACGTTGATATTTATTAACCAGCAAATTAAAAATCTGCGCATCACCTTGCTGAGCCTTACGCACCAACATCTGTTCTTCAACCTGTTGGGTACGGTTATCATGCATACTGTCATCCTCTAGTTATTGTTATTGCATCAATCAGCAGCTGAAT
This sequence comes from Snodgrassella alvi, assembly GCF_002777425.1. Classification (GTDB taxonomy): domain Bacteria; phylum Pseudomonadota; class Gammaproteobacteria; order Burkholderiales; family Neisseriaceae; genus Snodgrassella; species Snodgrassella alvi_B. Next base: position 7,869 of record NZ_MDVC01000103.1, on the reverse strand, counting down.
CTGCGATAAATATAGTACCAATCTTCCAACTTTATAGCCTGATAGGTAAATCCTCCATAAACGGCATCCAACCATTGACTACACCAATATCAGTGGCCACAGCCACATTAATCACAGCAACACACTGATTATTCGAATCACACAAAACCGGCCAGACAGCACGCATAAAAGGCGGGATTTTCCGTTCCTGTAATAACTTCTTAACCTTTTTTCTTCCTCCTCGCAAAATAATTGTATCCTGAGCATGCACCTGACGCACCGTCCACTCAGCGGCAATTTCTGCCAAACCAAAGGTATGCCGCTTCCATTGCAGATAGCCAGCAGCGATTAATTGGCGGCAGGTTACTGGCAGCAACTCAAACCAGAGCCATTGCCGGTTTACCTCATGCTTATTTATCCATAATCTGCAATCATAATAAATTACACAAGCGTGGGGCAAAGACCATTGTGCACCGTTTTTACTTTCCATTAACTGTCGTGCAAATTCTGTCAGCGCCACCGCAGTTGACATCCCCAGACAATTTTTATGCGCAAACAGGCGTAATTGTTGCCGGCGCCGTGCCGCACTCAAAGTGCGCCACAAAGGTATCTGAAATCCCTGCTGTTGTGCATGCAACATAGTCCAGTCAGCTTCAGCCACTTCATCCAGTAAGGCCAGCTCATCCTGTAACCGCCCTACCGCTGCTTCAATCTGCGTATCCAGATGCGGCTGATGCTCGCGCCAGTGCGGCAAACCACTCAAACGCAGCCAGTTGCGCAAATAGGTACAATTAGTGTTACTGTCATCCTCAATGTGTACCAGTCGCATCGCATCAGCATAAGCCTGTAGCTGCTGTTGTGAAAAATGCAATAATGGCCGCCACAGAGCTGTACGTTCAGTCAATTGCCGCACCAGAGGCATAGCCGAAAGTGAACGTAAACCACCACCACGCAATGCACCCAAAAAAAAGGTTTCTATCTGGTCATCCCGATGATGCGCCAGCACCACTGCATCCGCTTCACTATTAGCATAAACCTGATAGCGCGCCTTACGTGCCGCTGCTTCCACACCCTCGCCAGCAGCACACACATTCACCTTAACTATCTTTAATGGCACCGACCAAGATGCACATAACTGCTGGCAGAAAGCTGCCCATTCATCTGCATACCGACTTAATCCATGATGCACATGAATAGCAGACACCTCAAGCGGCAATCTGTTGCGTAAAAGAGTCAAAGCATGCAACAGCACCACCGAATCAAGCCCGCCACTAAGACCTACGGCTAAAACACAACGGTCAGCCATAGTGGCTGACCATTGTTGCGCAATATCATCACATAAACTGATACAAATTTTATTTACCGTTGAATTGACCATAATTCATCAAACGATCAAAGCGACGCGTCAATAAAGTAGACAACTGTTTACCTTTAGCTTCATGTAACTGGCGGGTAAGTACAGATTTTACCCGTTGCATGATTTCCGGATAATTACGATGCGCTCCGCCCAAAGGCTCCTCTATCACAGTATCAATCAGCTTCAAATCGTGCAGGCGCTTAGCCGTAATACCCAATGCCTGAGCAGCTTCCGGTGCTTTTTCAGCCGTTTTCCACAGAATAGAGGCACAGCCTTCCGGTGAAATGACTGAATAGGTAGAAAATTGCAGCATATTGACATAATCACCCACCGCAATAGCCAGTGCCCCGCCAGAGCCACCTTCACCAATTACCGTACAAATCACCGGTACTCGCAGCTGCGCCAGTTCATACAGATTACGGCCAATAGCCTCAGACTGACCACGCTCTTCCGCCCCAATACCAGGATAGGCTCCCGGTGTATCAATAAAAGTCAGTAAAGGAATCTGGAATTTTTCCGCCAGCTTCATCAAGCGCAAGGCCTTGCGGTAACCCTCTGGCTTAGGCATACCAAAGTTACGGCGAATTTTTTCCTTGGTATCACGGCCTTTCTGATGGCCGATTACCATAACACTTTCACCATTAAAGCGTGCCAGGCCACCTACAATAGCGGCATCATCAGCAAACGCACGATCACCGTGCAATTCCTCAAAATCCGTACACAGCGCATCAATATAATCTAACGTATAAGGGCGCTGGGCATGACGGGATACCTGCGAAATCTGCACCGGAGTCAGCTTGGCAAAAAGATTTTTAGTTAAATCATCGCTTTTCTTTTTCAGGCGTGCGATTTCTTCGGAAATATCCACAGCCGATTCATCCTGCACAAAGCGCAGCTCATCAATTTTTTGTACCAGCTCGGCTATAGGTTGTTCAAAATCCAAAAAAATCTGTTTCATTGTTAAGATATCCGCAAAAACATGTGGCAGCTATGATACGCGAAGAAATGAAGCTATGCAGCCCCAAATAGCAAAAACCTGATACCACAAATCGAATAAATACATATAAATACATAATTATTATAGGAATAATTATAAACAAACACCCGAATCACCGGCAGCGTATACAGCTAACATCACCACACCTCACTAAATTTTAACCATATACAGCAATAGTTTATTCTGACAGCATTAGTTCAATTGCCAAAAACTAAATATCCAGCAACTAACAAATCCATAGCAATATATACAACAAATATGCATTAACAGCTTGCCAAAACTGGGAAATACCCACTAAAATTAGCGATTTTCTGTTATCTTGACAGAATAAAAGTACTTCGATTTTTTCACTAAGGAATACACTATGGTAGTTATCCGTTTGGCTCGCGGTGGTTCTAAACACCGTCCTTTCTATAACATCGTCGTAGCAGACTCTCACAACCGTCGTGACGGCCGCTTTATCGAACGCGTTGGCTTTTACAACCCTGTTGCCAATGAAAAACAGGAACGCGTACGCCTGAGCGCAGACCGTCTGAACCACTGGATTGGTCAGGGCGCGCAATTAAGCGAAGCTGTTGCCAAACTGGTTAAAGAGCAAAAGGCTGCGGCCTGATTCAGCAGTAAAGCAGATGAATAGTACACAGCCACAATGGGTAGCAATGGGCTATATTAAAGGCGTATTCGGCGTAAAGGGTTGGGTGAAAGTCCATTCCGATACTGAATATACCGACAGCCTGCTTGACTATCCGCAATGGCAGCTGAGTAAAGATGGCCAAACCAGAACTGTGAGCATTGCCGAAAGCAAAATCAGCGGTAATGAATTACAGGTGAGGTTTGACGGAATACACGATCGTGACAGCGCAGCACTACTGCGCGGCTTTACTATCGAAATAGACCGTGCCAGCTTTGCCGAAACCGATGACGATGAGTATTATTGGGCAGACCTGATTGGCCTGAACGTACTTAACCGTACACAGGAAAATCTGGGCACTGTCAGTTCATTAATGCAAACCGGTGCGCATGACGTACTGGTAGTAGATGGTGCTTTTGGCCGTAAACTGATTCCTTTTGTCTCCCAGTACATTGACGAAGTAAACCTGCCACAACAGCAGATTTGTGTCGACTGGGGCAGCGACTACTGATGCATATTCAAGCCATTACCCTGTTTCCGGAAATGTTTACTGCCCTTACCGACAGTGGCGTAACCGGACGTGCCTTACAACAGGGCATCTGGCAGTTTGCAGCAATCAACCCGCGGCAATTTGCCGATAATCCACTGGGTCATATTGATGACCGCCCGTTTGGCGGTGGCCCGGGAATGATTATGATGGCTCCGCCCTTGCAGGCAGCCATAGATGCGGCCAGACAAAGCAGCCCGCAGGGACGATTGATTTACATGAGCCCGCAGGGCAAACCGCTGAATCATGCACGGGTAGCCAGTCTGGCCAGAGAACCAGCACTGATTGTACTGTGTGGTCGTTATGAGGGTATTGATGAACGTATTCTCACCAGCAACGAAGTAACCGAAATCAGTATCGGCGACTTTGTGGTTTCCGGTGGAGAATTACCGGCCATGATGTTAATGGACGCTATAATCCGCCTGTTACCCGGCACACTTGGTGATGCACGCTCAGCAGTAGAAGACTCATTTGCCAATGGTTTACTTGATTGCCCGCATTACACCCGTCCTGTAGAATTTCATCAACAGACAGTTCCCGGCGTATTGCGTAGCGGTAATCATGCTTTAATCGCACAATGGCGATTAACTCAGGCGCTCAGGCGCACACTGACACGTCGTCCGGATTTACTGGCCGATCGTGAATTAACCCCAGAGGAATCCAGACTCTTGCAGCATATCAGACAAGAGGAACGGGACATCCCATTATAACAGGAAGCTTAACATGAACTTGATTCAACAATTAGAGCAGGAAGAAATCGCTCGTCTGAATAAAGAAATCCCGGCCTTCGCGCCAGGTGATACCGTGGTAGTATCTGTACGCGTTACCGAAGGTAGCCGTACCCGTTTGCAAGCCTATGAAGGCATTGTAATCGCCCGTCGCAACCGTGGCCTGAACAGCAACTTCATCGTTCGCAAAATTTCCAGCGGTGAAGGTGTAGAACGTACATTCCAGTTATATTCTCCAGCCGTTGAAAAAATCGAAGTTAAACGCCGTGGTGATGTACGCCGTGCCAAACTGTATTACCTGCGTGGCTTAACCGGTAAAGCTGCCCGTATTCGCGAAAAACTGCCGGCTCGCAAAGCCTAAGCAGCATACATTAGCTGCATATAGCAGACTAATCCTGAGGCCGAATTTATCAATTCGGCCTTTTTCTTTGATTGCTGTGCTAAATTACATAGAATTTTCGTCTGCCACAATCCTATCAAGGCCAACAGCAAACCATAAACATCCAGGTATTCCAGCCAGCCATTTTCAATATCTTTTTCCCTCTTCTTTATCAGACATTAATGCAACGATTAGCCAACTATTTATCCTGCTCATAGCCGTCAGAAAGATATAAGCCAAAATATGCCCGCTTATCAACTGTACCAATTTCAACACCGTAAAAAGATGAAAAATGTTAAAATTGCCCAGTTTTTTGTCTATTCCATCTCAATCAGCTTTGTTCTTGTCCAAAGGAATCACACTTAATGAGCCAGTCCCTGAGTTATCGCGATGCCGGTGTTGATATTGACGCTGGCGATTCGCTGGTCGAAAAGATTAAACCATTTGCCAAACGTACCATGCGCCCTGAAGTATTAGGCGGTTTGGGCGGCTTCGGCGCACTTGTAGAAATCAGCCAGAAATACCGCCAGCCAGTACTGGTATCCGGTACCGATGGCGTAGGCACCAAACTAAAACTGGCTTTTGAATGGGATCAACACGATACCGTCGGTATCGATCTGGTGGCCATGAGTGTCAATGATATTCTGGTACAGGGAGCAGAACCACTGTTTTTTCTGGACTACTTTGCCTGTGGTAAACTGGATGTTGAACGTGCAGCAGCAGTGATTAAAGGTATTGCCGCCGGTTGTGAACAATCAGGATGTGCCCTGATTGGCGGTGAAACCGCCGAAATGCCCGGCATGTACCCAGATGGCGAATATGATTTGGCTGGCTTTGCCGTAGGCGTGGTTGAAAAAGAACAGGTTATCAACGGACGCAGTATTGTGGCCGGTGATATTGTACTGGGACTGGCCTCTAATGGTATTCATTCCAACGGCTATTCATTAGTGCGCAAAATTATTGAGCGTGCCCAACCAGAATTGGACGCCGAATTTGAAAATGGCAAAACCCTGCGGCAGGCCATCATCGCCCCTACCCGTTTATACGTTAAGCCCGTTCTGGCTGCATTAAAACAATTTACCATCAAGGGTATGGCACACATTACCGGTGGTGGCATCAGCGAAAACGTACCCCGTATCCTGCCAGACAACACCGTTGCCGCAATTGATGCCCAGTCTTGGCCACTGCCAAAACTCTTCCAGTGGTTACAACAGGCCGGACAAGTAGATATACAGGAAATGTACCGTACCTTTAATTGCGGTATCGGCATGGTAATGATTGTAGACGCCGCAGACGCTGTTGTTGTACAACACTTTCTACAGCAGCAGGGCGAAACTGTTTACCAGATTGGTACCATTCGTACACGTCAGGGTGATGAACATCAGACACAAATAGGCTGAAAAATTACATCTACAGAACATAAATCAAAAGCCCAGTATCAGCCTCCGCTAATTTCTGGGCTTTTTTTCAAATTGATCTGGTCAAATAATACTGATAACTAATTAACTTTGTAGCGAAAAGCACTTTTTCTAGAATATAACTACCCCTTAAAACAGTTATAGTCCCCAAAGAGGATTCAAATATGGAGAATGACTAAGCAGGATATTTTCATACATTTTAGCCACAAATCTTGTACAAATTGTTTGTTTTTAGGCTTGTTTCCTTTATATTTCTGCTTTGTTACTGTATGCCAAATTTTATCACCCCCATTTTTTTAAAGCATTATTGAGTTACATCTCTGGCATGCTCATCAAGTAATAATTGCAAAGTCCCATCCTTAGTTTTTTTAATACGCATATCTACATGCCAATGTTTATTTTTATCAGTTCCTTTTTCTATTGCCGTAAAATAAATCGAATAGGTAATATTATTTTGGAAATGATATTCAAAGCGTAAGCATTCTTTAGTCTTTACATAATACGGTTTTGAAAGATCCAAATAATCTTTCGACCAAAGTTCCCCAACCCCTGTTTGAAATACACCGGTAACTATAATATTAAATTGTTTATTTCTCTTAAAAAAATCTTCCTTCGAAGGTATGCTTATACATGGTTGACCACTGTCTCTGAGAACAATATCCGGTGTGTAAAGCATATTACGATGCACAAAACATCCTGTTATTATGCCTAAAAGCAAAGTTATCAGCAGCCAGTGAATATACCTTTGTTTCATCCGAATAATGCCTTTTTATCTTGTGGATTTTTTAAAAATAAACGCAAGGTATTTGCATACATTTTTAGCCAAAAATCTTGTACAAGTTGTTTGTTTTTGGGTTTACTTCCTTTGTACTTCTGCTTTGTTACTGTATGCCAAATATCATCACCCTGTTCTTTTGAAGCATTATTGGGTTACATCTCTGGCATGCTCATCAAGTAATAATTCCAAAGTGCCATCCTTATCTTTTTTAATACGCATATCGCCAACCCATTTTTTATTTTCATTATTACCTTTTTCCGTTGATGTAAAATGAACTGTATAGGTAATGTTATTTTGAAAATCGTATTCAAAGCGTAAGCACTCTTTAGTCTTTACATAATACGGTTTTGAAGAATACCGATAATCTTTCAACCAAAGTTCCCCAACCTTTGTTTGAAATACACCAGTAACTATAATCTTAAATTGTTTATTTCTTTTAAAAAAATCTTCATTCGAGGGTATGCTGATGCATGGCTGGCCATCATCTTTCAGAACAATATCTGGCGAATTTAAAGACATACAGCTTACAAGCAATGGTAAAATTAAAAACATTAGTAACCAATAACTATATCCGTGTCTCATCCAAATAATGCCTTTTTATCTTGTGGATTCTCTAAAAATAAATGCAGGGTATTTTCATACATCTTTAGCCAGAGGTCTTGTACAAGTTATTTATTTTTGGGATCACCTCCTTTGTATTTCTGCTTTGTTACTGTATGCCAAATTTTATCACCCCCATTTTTTTAAAGCATTATTGAGTTACATCTCTGGCATGCTCATCAAGTAATAATTGCAAAGCCCCATCCTTAGTTTTTTTAATACGCATATCTACATGCCAATGTTTATTTTTATCAGTTCCTTTTTCTATTGTCGTAAAATAAATCGAATAGGTAATATTATTTTGGAAATAGTATTCAAAGCGTAAGCACTCTTTAGTCTTTACATAATACGGTTTTGAAAGATCCAAATAATCTTTCGACCAAAGTTCCCCAACCCCTGTTTGAAATACACCGGTAACTATAATATTAAATTGTTTATTTCTCTTAAAAAAATCT
>NZ_MDVC01000102.1 GCF_002777425.1 Snodgrassella alvi | reverse complement strand
GGTTCGAGAGTTTGGTCTTCAAAAATGAAATTGAATGCACGGTAGTAATCATTGTTATAGCTAAAATAATTAGGCAAAGTTACAGAGTCCGAATTGCCATATGCGTTAATGATTAAATCGTTACCAGAACGGCTAAAGAGAGCATCAGTAAAATTGACCCCCTTGAAAACAATTTCATTAATAGCTTTTTTGTCGTACCAATCTCCTTTATCGTTAATCACATCCTGCCCGTGTCCTGCTTCGAACTCATAGCGATCTTTATGATAATTTCCTCCTTTAAGAATATCATTACCAGTACCGCCAATGAGGATATCGTAGCCGGCACCACCAATCAGGGTATCGTTACCGTCACCGCCATTGAGGGTATCATTCCCATCTTCACCATTGAGAATATCATCGCCTTCATCGCCATTGAGGTTATCATCACCAGCTTTACCCCATAAGGTATCATTACCTTTACCCCCATTGATAATATCATTGCTCCACCATCCTGTAATGATATTATCATTATCATCACCATTCTGAGTAAATGTGATTCTGTTATTTATATCTAGTGGTTCGAGAGTTTGGTCTTCAAAAATGAAATTGAATGCACGGTAGTAATCATTATTATAGCTAAAATAATCAGGCAAAGTTACAGAATCTGAATTTCCATATGCGTTAATGATTAAATCGTTACCAGAACGGCTAAAGAGAGCATCAGCAAAATTGGCATCTTTGAAAACAATTTCATTAATATCCTTTTTTTCGTACCAATAGCCTGAATCCTGAATCACATCTTGGCCATGACCTGCTTCAAACTCATATCGGTCTTTCTGCCAGTTAACTCCTTTGAGAGTATCATTCCCAGTACCGCTAATAAGAGTACTATAACTGGCAATATCATTCAGACTATCATTACTATTCTCGCCATGCGGCTTATCATTACTTGTTTTGTCGTTGATGGTATTGTTGCTATGTGAATCTGTGGGTTTATTGTTTTTGTTGGTATCGTTCAAAGTTGTTGTTATATCGGTAATATCTTCTGAGTTTAATGTTTTATCGTCAAAGATGAATGTAAAAGTACAAATATTGGTTTTGTCAGGGCTAAGAAAATCAGTTAGGGTGACAGAGTCCTTGTTATTAAATGCCTGAATTACCAGATCATTGCCTGAGTGTAAGAAAATTGCATTAGCTGCATAGGCTTTTTCGAATACAATTTCGATGTTCTGGTTGTGATTATTGTCGCTGGTTTTACTGTTGATAATATCTTCACCATGTCCTGCCTGAAATACATAACGGTATGGTTTTTCATTATTCCTATTTGGAATATTGTTATCAGTTTGTATCATTATTGATTCCTTTAAGTAGATTAAAATAAGAATTTTTAAATAGATAAATTTGTTTTGGTTATTATTGAAATGTTGATTTAATCAGGTTTATATTTTTATCATAATTAATATATACTTAAAATTAGAGTGATACTAAATGTATTC
>NZ_MDVC01000101.1 GCF_002777425.1 Snodgrassella alvi | reverse complement strand
TATAATAGAAAAAAATACAAAAGGTAAGGTTTACATTACTGATATTTTAATGCCCCCAAAAGATGTAATGACTAATATTTTCTTAGATCAAGCAACTCATTCAGGAAGAGGGGATTATGCAATAGTTTTTAAAGTTAACGAAGCACAAATGGCCAATATAAAAAGGTCATCAGAATTAGAGTTCTATCATACAGGTAAAATTAAATTAGAAAGCTCTCAAATAATTCATATAGGTAAAAATCCTTATGGAAGATTTAATAGCCTAAAATATGATAAAAGACTTAAAATGATGCAGAATCAACTAAAAGCTAGAGGAAGTTGTTAACATGAGTAATACTACAGAAAAATGTTTAGTTTTAAAACAAAGCGAAATCAACGCTTTGAAAAAACTTATTATGTACATTAAATTTTCATGTGAAGAAACAGAATCGCTATTATATGCAGGTAGCCCACTAATTAACAATATATTTGATAAATTATTGGAAATTGATGATTTTAAAGAAGAATCTAAAAATTTTTATAAACAGGAAGATGTTACTAATGAGCAATTTATACGTAAAAAAATACAAAAAGATCAGGATGAAACGTTAAACAAAGCAGATGAAGACTTGAAATTAGAATTGTTTAAAGCATGCTTACATCCTTTCTCTTTAAGTAAAGATTTTTAAATAAAATATCATTTTAGCTGTTACTATTCCCTAAAATAGTACAGCCCAAAAGTAAAAAAATCCTCTGGTTTAATGATTCAATGGTTGAGGAAATTAATTCGAACATTAAATTTATAAAGATTCTTTAATAAATGCTGACGGTAAATATGAAATACTCCTTAATATAAGGCGTATTTAAGTTCTAATATCAACACGCAAATAGTAACTAAACTTCAAGGCCTATTTAATCTTCCTTCTAAGCCCCGGAGAGACTCATGACTCTTGATGATGAAATAAAAATGAAACTTTCGCAATTATCAGAACCACCAGAGCTGGTTGATAATTGGGAAAATATTGCACATAAATTATCTAATTCTTTTGACTGGAAAGGAACAAAAATTGATTGGTCAAAAACTCTTAAACACAAAAGCAAGCAACTTTTTGGAAGTTATTCCAATTGGTTATACACAATAAGAAAATTTATTGAAGATAATGATATATCTACTAAAATTAGAGAAAGCGGGGATATTTACTATATAAATGATTCATCTTTAAATTTTGCAGTACATTTAAAATTTAATCAATTTGATAGTTTCCTTGCTCTTGCTATAGAAAACATTCCTCAACATCATTATTTTTTTGATTCTTCAAATAAATGGTGTCTTGTTATAAGTTCTGAAGGGTTTATCGATTTCGGATTATCACTGAAAGAATCTGTTTAATTTTATTATCTGAAAATATTTACGATAAAGAGAGTTTTCTTTTTTAAACAATAGCTATTAAAACTTACCGGTATTTAAGACAGATAGATGTTGCCGGCAGGAATCGAAGGCTCCCACAACCAATCCTACAGGGAAACCCTGCAATACGATGCCGCTGCCAACCTGCTGGACAGCAAATACAGAGAAGACTACAGCAACCACAACCTGATTCGCTGTAACCAGCTCCTGCATTTCAGAGGACACCACTACCGCTACGACGAGCACGGCAGAACTCAGACCAAACAGACCATCGGCGCCACCCAGCATTACCACTACGACGCCGACCACCGCCTGAGCGAAGTACGCATTGAGCAAACAGGCCGCAGCCAGCGTTACGGCTATGTCTACGATGCACTTGGCCGACGTATCGAAAAACATCAGATAGACCGCGAAGGCCAACCCTACAACCGTACCCGCTTCCTGTGGGACGGGTTAAGAATGATTCAGGAAACTGGTCCGAATCATCCCACCAGCCTGTATATCTACACAGACCAGAACAGCTACGAACCACTGACACGTATAGACACAGACGGCAACCAAGAACAACATATCCGCTATTTCCACACCGACCTGAATGGCTGTCCAGAAGAACTAACCGATGCAAACGGTAAAATATTGTGGGAATGCAGCTTTCAGTTATGGGGTAAGCGAATTCATGAAATCGAACACGAACCCATAGAGCAAAACCTCAGATATCAGGGACAATATTTAGACAGAGAAACCGGCTTACATTACAATACTTTCAGGTACTATGACTCGGATATAGGTAGATTTACTCAGCCCGACCCGATTGGGCTGCTGGGTGGGTTTAATCTGTATCAGTATGCGCCTAATGGGTTGACTTGGATTGATCCGTGGGGACTGAGTTGTGGATCATCTAAAAAATATGTTTATAGAGCATTGAGCTTAGAAGATAGAATAAGGATTGATTCAGGTCTTGGTATTAAGCCAAAAGGTCAAGGAGGTTCTATAGTTGATCACGTACAGGGCAAAAATACCGGATATATTTCAGTTTCAGAAAGTAAGTCTGGAACTGAAATCTTTAATTCAGGTAATGGATTGGCAAAAATAAATGTAACAAAAGCTACTCAAAATGGAACTGTATATATTCCAAATCAAAACGTTCAGCAAACTGTAAATTCTAAAGGTTCTTTAACTGATAGGAAAAATGTAAAAAGAGCAATTGAAGGACTATTCAAAGGGGAAATTCCCAATGAAGCTATTGAAATTATTAAATAGGATTGATTTTATGCCGGCATTATCTGAATATTCAAATATATCAAACACTGTATTCAATATATTGGATAAAAAAGGATACCAAATATGGTATGACGAAAGGTTAGAAATGTACTGTGCTGAAAGAAATGGTTGGGATTTTATGGCGGATTCGCCATCAGGTTTGCTAGGTTTAGTTAGTATTTATGAGCTTAAACGACCAGCTATATATAAAGAGTATTGGTGGAAAGATGACAATAAAAATTTGCTAGATAATTTAAGTAAAAAAAAACCTAAATACATATCAGTAACAGATAAAAAATATAGATAATATGGGATTAAATTTGAGCCAGTATGAAATGGCAGCATATATTCAAACAACAAATGCGATTATACCAATAAGCATAAGTAGCAAAGGCTTGTTGCAATTCTTGGATTGTCATGAATTTTTGCCTTTTGCAAACTCAGTTTTAATGGGTTTAAATGTTACCTACACCATTACATTATCATATAAACACCTTTTTGTGTAGGAATCGTTAAATATTAAATATATAGAAATCTTATTTAGAGCTGACGTCACATCTACGGCGTATCGAAAAACATCAGATAGACCGCGAAGGCAAACCCTACAACCGTACCCGCTTCCTGTGGGACGGCTTAAGAATGATTCAGGAAACCGGCCCGAATCACCCTACCAGCCTGTATATCTATACCGACCAGAACAGCTACGAACCACTGGCGCAGATAGACACAGACGGCAACCAAGAACAACATATCCGCTACTTCCACACCGACCTGAACGGCTGCCCGGAAGAGCTTACCGATGCAAACGGTAAAATACTGTGGGAATGTAGCTTTCAGCTATGGGGGAAACGGATTCATGAAATCGGACACGAACCCATAGAGCAGAATCTCAGATATCAGGGACAATATTTAGACAGGGAAACCGGCTTACATTACAATACGTTCAGGTACTATGACCCGGATATAGGTAGATTTACTCAGCCAGACCCGATTGGTTTAGCTGGTGGTTTGAATCTGTATCAGTATGCGCCTAATGGGTTGACTTGGATTGATCCGTGGGGGTGGTGTCCTAAACTTAATCGACGACAGGCTTTAAATAAAGCTAAAGATCTGGCTAATATTCCTCATTCTCAACAAATAGAGAGACAATGGATTGTTGGAAATAACCAAATTAGAAGAGGCCAAAGAAATTATAAATATTCTGAAGATTTAGGTTCACATGGAAGATATTATGAATATAAAAATGCACAAGGACATAAACGTGTCATTGTAGAACATACAAATGATCCAAGAGCCAAAAGTGCTCATACACATGCAGGTCAACCAAAACGTGGTGCCAATTCAATGACCTATGACTTCAAAGAAGAGCGATATCTAAAAATTATTGATCCGTTAACAAATGATCATCACATATATTATGAATAATAAACTCGAAAAAAAATTACTTTATATAAAAGCAAA
>NZ_MDVC01000100.1 GCF_002777425.1 Snodgrassella alvi | reverse complement strand
CACTGACAGGCATTTACGCTGGGGCTTTCCCAAGTGTTTTAATCGTATCAGAAAGCTCGGCTATAAATGGAATCATAAACGGGTGTATCGGGTGTATTGTGAATTAAAGCTTAATCTCAGGGTAAAGCGTAAAAAATGCATTCCTCCACGATGCCCAGAAAGACTATCTGCACCCAGTAAACAAGGTGAATGCTGGTCAATGGATTTTATGAGTGACAGCAGTCGCAATCAACGCAGGTTTAGAACTTTCAATGTGATAGATGACTTTAATCGTGAGGCGTTAGGCATTGATATTGCAGTCAGTTTGCCGGCTGGCAAGATTACCCGTTATCTGGATAAACTGGCCGAATATCATGGCTATCCAATCAAAATACGAGTAGATAATGGACCGGAATTCACCGGAAATACGTTTACTAACTGGGCAAAATCACATGATATAACCATAGATTATATTCAACCAGGCAGTCCATATCAAAACGGGTATATTGAACGATTTAATCGTACCTATCGCACAGAGGTACTAGATTTATATCTATTTAATAATCTGGAACAAGCAAGAAAGGTAACCGAAGAATGGCTAACCAGTTATAACACCGAAAGGCCTCATGAAGCATTAAATAATATGACGCCGATTGAGTATAAAACCCTAAGACAAGCAGTATTATTTTCTACTTGAAGCTTGTACTAAGTTTGGGGTATTTACATTTTAACTTTATATTTGATGATCAGACCATCGGTTTTTATAATCTAATAAAAAATTTCACGATTATTCAGAATGGCAATGAAGATGATAATGTTATGACTGGCTGGGAAGGAGCCGATATTATTAACGGAGGATCAGGCAATGATACTTTATCGGGTGACGAAAACGATGATATTCTGAATGGAGGAGAAGGCAATGACATTCTGAATGGAGGAAATGGTTACGATATTTTAAATGGTGGTGCTGGAAATGACATTCTGAATGGGGGAAATGGTTACGATATTTTAAATGGTGGCACTGGAAATGATATTCTGAATGGGGGGGACTGGCATAAAGACCGTTATGAATTTGAAGTAGGCCATGGTCAGGATGTGGTTCATGATTTGGGTTATGATATACGCTATCGTTCTAATTATAATGATTTGGTATTTAAAGGCGCCAAGCTGGCAGAGGCAGAATTTATCCGATCTGGAAATGATATGGTGATCCGGGCGTATGGATCAGAGGATTCTGTAACTCTCCCGGATTACTTCAACAAAGATTGTGATACCAGAGCATTTAGTTTTATATTTGATGATCAAACCATAGATTATTATTATTTAATAAAGAATTCTATAATTGTTCATAAGAGTAATGAAAATAATAATGTTATTAATGGCTGGTGGGGAAACGATATTCTTATCGGAGGGGCAGGAGATGATGTTCTAGATGGAGGCTATGGTTACGATATTCTGAATGGCGGTATGGGAAACGATATTCTGAAGGGAGGAGATTGGCATAAAGACCGTTATGAATTTGAAGCCGGTCATGGTCAGGATGTGGTTAATGATTTAGGCTATATGGATAAAAAAAATATAGATCAGCGTAATGATCTGGTGTTTAAAGGCGCTAATCTGGCTGATGCTGAATTTATCCGTTCTGGTAATGATCTGATTATTCGGGCGTATGGATCAGCAGATTCGGTGACGCTGCCGGATTACTTCAATAATGGTAATAAATGCAGCCGAGCATTTAACTTTGTTTTTGAAGATCAGAGTGTTTCTTATGAAGAGCTGAAGAAGAAACGCGCCTTTATTTTAGCTGGAAGCGGAAAGGAAAAATACAGTATTAATTTTAATCTTGGCACGGATGTTGATAGTTTGAGTTATGGAAATTTTTCTGTTTTCGATGCTGGTTATGAACAGGGTGTTGCCAATACTGTAGCAGGTAGTTCTGCGCAGCAAGGTGGTTCTTTTGCAGGTGATTGGGACGGAACTGCTGCTCAGGTTCAGGCTTTGTTATCAGCTATGGCAGGGTTTACTGCTGGTATTGAGGGTGGGTTAAATTCGCCAGAACAGATGCCGCCACTGACTCAGATGGCCAATGTGTCAGCTTATTGGGGTAGTTGATCAGTTTTAAAGTTTTTATTTAAGAATTGGTTTTTTTTAAGCTGTATTTAATCAAAAAAATCCTTAAACATGGTTGTTTAAGGATTTTTTTGATTGGTGGTTCGGTTTTATATTAAAACCGCACAGCCTTGCGCCGGATCACTGCTGCGCGCTGCTATGGCATCTTCTACGGTCATGCCTAAAGCTCTGGCTACACCAGCGCCATAATCTGGGTGGCAGGCATTGCTGTTGCGGATATGGCGATATTTGATGAAATCCGGTGCATCGCCCATTGCCCGTGCTGTGTTTTCATATAATACCTGCTTTTGTGCATCGCTCATGAGGTTAAAAAGGGCACGTGGCTGGCTGAAGTAGTCGTTATCGTCTTCATGGAAGTTCCAGAAATCGGCATCGCCATGAATTTTGAGAGGAGGCTCTCTGAATTCAGGCTGTTCCTGCCATTGGTGAAAGCTATTGGGTTCGTAGTGGGGCAGGCTGCCGTAGTTGTCATCTACGCGGGTGGTGCCATCGCGATGGTTACTGAATACGGGGCAGCGTGCTTTGTTTACTGGAATCTGATGATGGTTAACACCAACGCGGTAGCGGGCTGCATCTGTGTAGTTATACAAACGTGCCTGTAATACTTTGTCTGGTGATACGCTGATTCCGGGTACGAGGTTGCTTGGGGCAAAGGCTGCCTGTTCGACATCAAGATAGTAGTTGTCTGGATTGCGGTTTAGTTCGAATTCTCCAACTTCGATAAGCGGGTAATCGCCATGTGGCCAGACTTTTGTGAGGTCAAATGGATGGTAGGGGACTTTTTCTGCATCTGCTTCAGGCATGATTTGGATATACATGGTCCATTTGGGGAAGTCGCCGCTTTCAATGGCGTTATATAGATCACGCTGATGGCTGTCGCGGTCTTGTCCCATGATGTTGGCCGCTTCTTCGTCGGTGAGGTTTTTGATGCCTTGTTGGGTACGGAAATGAAATTTTACCCAGAAGCGTTCTTTGTTGGCGTTGATGAAGCTAAAGGTGTGTGAACCGAATCCATGCATGTGACGATAGCTGGCTGGGATGCCGCGATCAGACATGGTGATGGTAACTTGATGAAATGCTTCGGGGAGTAGTGTCCAATAGTCCCAGTTGTAGGTAGGGCTGCGCAAGTTGGTGCGGGGATCGCGTTTAACTGCTTTGTTTAAGTCGGGAAATTTGCGCGGGTCGCGCAGGAAAAATACTGGGGTGTTGTTGCCAACTAAATCCCAGTTGCCCTGTTCGGTGTAGAAACGCATGGCAAAGCCGCGAATGTCACGCTCTGCATCGCCACCACCGCGCTCGGCGGCCACTTCGGAAAAGCGGACGAACATCTCGGTTTTTTTGCCAATCTGACTAAACAGTTTGGCACAGGTGTATTGGGTAATGTCGTGGGTTACGGTGAATGTACCAAATGCACCTGAACCTTTGGCATGCATACGTCGTTCGGGTATGACTTCGCGGACAAAATTAGCCAGTCTTTCGTTAAGCCATAAATCCTGCGCTAATAGTGGGCCACGGGGTCCGGCGGTGAGGCTATTCTGGTTATCAGATACTGGGGCGCCCTGATCTGTAGTGAGATGGGTAACCGGGCATTTTTTTAAATCCTGATTCATGGTAAAGCTCCTTGTTAATTTATTATTAAAAAAGGCCTTTACTGCTTTTGGCTGCCCAAATGATTATAGACTTTATAAAAAATTTTTAATGTTAATAACTTGTTATTTTACTTATTCTTGAATATGGCAATTATGTTTAATATTTGTGAAATTTTTTATATTTGAATGTTTATTTTTTTGGTTTAGTTGTTTGCTATGGGTATGCACAAATAAATTAACCAGCCTGTTCAGGCTGGCTGGGAGAATTTAGACAGAACCTTTGTGTGGCAATAATCTGAGTTTGAAGATTTAGCTATTAAACTGAGAAAGATGAACCACAGCCGCAGGTGGTGGTGGCATTGGGATTGCGGATGACAAATTGCGAGCCGTGGAGGCTTTCAGAGTAGTCAATTTCTGCGCCAACCAGATATTGGTAACTCATGGGATCAATCAGGAAAGTTAAGCCATCTTTTTCGATTTCAAAATCATCATCGTTAACGATTTCATCAAAGGTAAAGCCATATTGAAAACCTGAGCAACCACCTCCTGTTACAAATACCCGCAGTTTCAGGTCAGGGTTGTTTTCTTCTGCAATGAGGTCTTTGACTTTGGTGCAGCAACTTTCGGTAAAGATAATTGGTGTTTCGATGTCGGTATCTGACATGGCTTGATCCTTTTAGCAAATATGGGCAGACCGGATTGTCTATCCTGCCGGTAGTTTATGGCAAGAGGGGAATGTGTTTTAGTCCGCTGGTTTCATCCAATCCGAACATGATATTCATATTCTGTACGGCCTGTCCGGCGGCACCTTTAACCAGATTGTCAATCACAGAGAGGATAATCCATGTATTGTTCTGGGGAGCTGGCTGTACGCTGATGCGACAGAGGTTCGCTCCGCGCACAGTACGTGTTTCTGGCATGCTGCCGGTAGGCATTACATCTACAAACGGGCTGGTACGATAATAGTCAGCAATCAGTTTATGCGGATTGTGACCATCTTTGATTTGTATATACATGGTGGCATGCATGCCGCGAATCAAGGGGGTAAGGTGGGGAACAAAAATGAGATTGTTACCCATCTGAGGCTGTAAGAGGTTAAGCGTTTGTCTGATTTCGGGTAAGTGTCGATGACCACTGATTCCATAAGCTTTGAAGTTGTCGCTGCATTCGGCAAACAGGTTGCCGGTATCTGCTTTGCGGCCGGCACCGGACACGCCTGATTTGCAATCGGCAATCAATGGTTGATTATCGGCTAGGCATTGTTGTTGTAGTAAAGGCAGTAAAGGCAAGCTAACACAGGTGGGATAGCAACCTGGGTTGGCTACGAGCTGAGCCTGAGCGATAGCGGTACGATTGAGTTCACTCAGACCATACACGGCTTTTGCAATCCATTCTGGGCTGGTATGGGTAAATGGATACCATTGCTGCCAGAGTGCTACATCCTTGATGCGGTAGTCAGCCGACAGGTCAATGATTTTTATACCCTGTGCCAGCAGGGGGGGCGCTTCCTGCATGGCTATGCCGTTTGGTGTGGCAAAAAATACGACGTCACACTGATTCAGATTGGCCTGCTCAGGATGCTGAAAAAAAAGATGGTTATAAGTACCACGTAAACTGGGAAAGTAGTCGCTTAATGCTGTTCCTGCTGCACTGCGGCTGGTAACTGCGATTATTTCAGCGGCCGGATGTTGTGCCAGTAGGCGTAATAATTCCACACCGGTATAACCTGTGGCGCCAATAATACCGATTTTAATACTCATATCTTCTCTCTCCTGATTTTTAGGCCGGCTTGGCTGGTTAAATGACTACTTGTGCACCCAGTTCAACTACACGATTGGCCGGAATATGATAGTAGTGACTGGCGGTGGCACTGTTTTTATATAACCATTTGAAGATTCGGGCGCGTAAGCGACCCATATTGCCATGTTTGGTTTTGGCTGCTACAACGATGCTGTCATGGGAAAGGAAAAATGATGTCTCCATGGTATCCAGTGTGATGCCCTGTTCGGCCATTAAGGCCAGAATATGGCTGATATTGGCTGTTTCCTGAAAGCCATAGTTAGCAATAACGCGGGTAAAGCGCGGGCCAATCTGTTTCATGGCAATGCGTTCGTTGTCGGCAATGTGGGGTACTTCTTTGGTTTTGATGCTGAGCAGAACGTTATAGCTATGCAATACTTTATTATGTTTGAGGTTATGCAGTAGTGCTCGCGGAATGCTGAATGGGTCAGATACCATGAATACAGCGTTGCCGGGGACAATCTGTGGCGGATAATCGTGCAGATTTTCGACAAAATTATCCAGTGAGAATTCTTTGTTCTGTTGCGCCTCGTGTAGTTGTAACTGGCCGTGACGCCAGGTAGAAAATAACATGACTACAATCAACGCTACCATTACCGGGAACCAGCCGCCGTGAATCAGTTTGAGCAGGTTGCTACTAAAGAAAACCAGATCGAAGCACAGGAATACTGAGGTAAGCAGTAACGCTAGTGGAATTGGCCAGCGCCAGTTTTTAATCATGACGACACAGAACAGACATGAGGTGATGACCATGGTGCCGGTAACAGCAATTCCATAGGCAGAGGCCAGATGTTCGGAGTCGTGAAAGGCTAACACTACTAAAGTGACCGCTACGAGTAACAGCCAGTTAACCAGTGGCAGGTAAATCTGGCCAATTTCTTCGTTATTTGTATGGATGATGTTCATGCGTGGTGCAAAGCCAAGCTGAATTGCCTGACGTGTAAGGGAGAAGGCGCCGGCAATCACGGCTTGACTGGCAATGATGGTTGCAAAGGTAGCCAGTATGATTAAAGGAATGAGTAGCCAGTGCGGGGCACTCAGGAAAAATGGATTGTTAATTGCTGTCGGATTGTGCAGAATCAGAGCACCTTGTCCCAGATAGTTGATGATGAGACTGGGTAAAACCACTTTTACCCAAGCTGTCTGGATGGGCTGGCGGCCAAAATGTCCCATATCTGCATATAAGGCTTCGGCTCCTGTTACAGCCAGTACAACACAGCCCAGTCCGATAAAGCCATCCCAGCCGTGGTTAATGGCAAATTTAATGCCGTAATAGGGGTTGAAAGCCAGTATGATTGTCGGTGCCTGTACTATCTGATACAGGCCTATCAGTGCAATGGCACTAAACCATATCAGCATGATGGGGCCAAACAGTGTACCAATCTTATGTGTGCCTTTTTTCTGGATCAGAAATAGTGCAAACAGAATCACCAGTGCTATTGGCATGACATATGGCCGGAAGCTTTCGTTGATTACAGTTAAGCCTTCTGCGGCAGAGAGAACGGATACTGCTGGAGTAATCATGGCATCACCGTAGAAGAGTGCGGTACCGGTGAGCCCCATCATCATGACAATCCATGCAGGTTTGCCTTTAAGGTGTCGCATTGCTTGCTGCATCAGAACCACAACACCGCCTTCACCATTATTATCTGCCCGCAGGATAAATAAAACATATTTGAGGGTAACAATCAGTAGCAGTGACCACAGGATTAGTGAGACAAAACCTAATACGTTTGCCTCGGTGGGTGCTATTGTTGAAGCGCGAAAGCTTTCTTTTAAGGCATACAGTGGGCTTGTGCCAATGTCGCCATAGACAATACCCAATGCAGCAAGTGTCATTGCAGTATTGGCAGAAAACTGTATACGCATTTATGTACCTCATTATATGGTTATCAGGGAGTGCAGTTTAGTCTTAACATTAAGTTTAGCCAATCCCTTATACGTAAGTTTTTATAGATTTTTTTGATCATTAGTCATGGGCTGATGGTGGCTAATCCAGATTGTTTTTTGCATTTATGTATTGGTGGTAAGAATACTATTTTAATCTTCAGATAAATCAAACAGGGTGTGATTAACTTTATTTTAAGAATGTGTTATTCAGTATTTTATGGATTAACAAATGGTTATGACGGGATTTGGCGGGTCTTGGTGGAAATAATTATACAGAGCTGCTGATGCAATTGATTGATATGCCTGCGCTAATTAATATTAATGTTTGCTATAGATAATGGCAGGTAGTTTCTTTTTTTTCAACAATGGGTTAAAATAAAGAAATTTTTCGAATTATTGAGAAATGGCCCTGAGGCCATTTTTTTGTTTTTACGGAGCACAGATGGATATTCAGGGCATTTTGGAAAAAACTTTGCCGGGTCTGGGCTATGAGCTGGTGAATTATGAGCTGACTGCACAGGGAGATTTGCGTGTCTTTATTGATAAGGCAGAAAGTGGCATTTCTCTGGATGATTGTGTTGCGGTCAGCAATCACTTGAGCCGAGTATTGGCAGTAGAAGATGTTGATTATCAGCGTCTGGAAATTTCTAGCCCAGGTTTGGATCGTCCGCTAACCAAACCGGCTGATTTTACGCGCTTTGCCGGACAGTTGGCCAAGATTAAAACACGTTTGCCTATTGATGGGCAGAAAAACTTTATTGGCCGGATTAATGGTATGGATGAGAATGATTTGATCAGTATCACGCTGGAAGAGGCTAATGAAGTACGTCGGGCCAAGCGTGCTGCGGTGGCGGCAGGTAAAACCGTTTTAATTGAATGGCAAAATGTAGATAAAGCACGTTTGAAGCCAGAATTTGATTTTTAAATTGAATTTTCATATTGTTGTAAGCACAGGCTTGCAAGGAGAATTAAATGAGTCGTGAAATTTTGCTACTGGCTGAAGCTTTGGCGAGTGAGAAAAACGTAGATACAGAAGTGGTATTTAGCGCACTGGAATTTGCTCTGGCCAGTGCGGCAAAGAAAAAAACCGAGCGCGAAAATATGGATGTGCGGGTGATTATCGACCGTAATACTGGTGATTACAGTAGTTTTCGCCGCTGGCTGATTGTGGCTGACGAGGATTATACCTATCCTGATATTCAGAAAACCATTGAAGAGATTCAGGAAGAAATTCCGGGAACGACATTACAGATTGGTGAATATTATGAAGAACCAATTGAAAATGTGGAATTTGGCCGGATTGGAGCCCAGACTGCCAAGCAGGTAATTTTGCAGCGCATTCGTGATGCAGAACGTGAGCAGATTTTAAATGAGTTTTTGCAACGCAAGGATAGTCTGGTTCTGGGAACGATTAAGCGCGTTGAACGACATGGTGCAATCGTGGAAATTGGCCGTCTGGAAGCTTTGCTGCCGCGGGATCAGATGATTCCGCGCGAAAACTTCCGTAATGGTGACCGGGTGCGGGCTCTGTTTTTACGGGTAGACCAGATTGGTAACCGCAGTCAGGTGATTCTGACCCGTATTTCGCGCGAATTTCTGCTGAAACTGTTTGAAATGGAAGTGCCGGAAATTGAAGATGGATTGCTGGAAATCAAGGAAGTAACCCGTGATCCGGGCTTACGCGCCAAAATTGCAGTGAAGTCGAATGATGCCCGTATTGACCCGCAGGGTACTTGTATCGGGGTACGTGGGTCACGTGTGAATGCGGTAACGGAAGAGCTGGCGGGTGAGCGTATTGATGTGGTGCTGTGGTCACCGGAAACTGCCCAGTTTGTGATTAATGCACTGAGCCCGGCTGAAGTAACGCGTATTCTGATTGATGAAGACAATCATTCAGTTGACGTGATTGTGGCAGAAGATCAGCTGGCACTGGCTATCGGGCGCGGCGGACAGAATGTGCGTCTGGCAGCAGAATTGACTGGCTGGCAGCTGAATATTATGACTGTGGAAGAGGCACAGGAACGCCACGAGGCAGAAGATAAAGCAGTACGTGAGCTCTTTATAAATAATCTCGGCGTGGATGAAAATGTGGCCGAAGTACTGGTACAGGAAGGATTTACCAGTTTGGAAGAAGTGGCTTATGTACCTGTTCAGGAGATGCTGGAAATTGAGGGTTTTGATGAAAGTACGGTGGAGGAGTTGCGCAATCGTGCCCGTGATGCCATTTTGACCCTTGCCATTGCTTCTGAGGAAAAGCTGGAGCACATGGACGAAGAGCTGAAAAATCTTGAAGGTGTGGATCAGGAAATGCTGCATGATTTGGCCAATGAGGGGATTAAAACCCGTGATGATTTGGCTGAGCTGTCAGTAGATGAGCTGATTGAGATTACAGGCATTGATGAGGAAACCGCCAAGAAAGTGGTGATGGCAGCACGCGCCCACTGGTTTGACGAAGTATGAGGGTACGCGAATGAGTAATCAAATAACTGTAGAACAATTTGCTTTGGAACTGCATTTATCAACTACAAGGTTGCTGGAGCAGTTGGCCGAAGCAGGGGTACATAAACAGGCAGCATCAGATAAACTGACTGCTGCAGACAAAAAACAGTTGCTGGTTTATTTAAAGCAGTCTAATGGTAGTCAGTCTGCCGGTCCCATCACGCTGAATCGTAAAAAACCGGCCGAGAAAAGCACTGTTGGCGGTGTTGAAGTTGAAACCCGTCGGCGACGGCGTATTGCTGTGCCGCCCGAAGAACTGGAAGCCAGGCGACCAGAAGAAAAAATGACTCCGCCGCAACCTGAAGCAGAGCCGGTAAAGGTAGATGCTGAAGCGGAGGAGCAGGCGAAAAAAGCTGCTGCAGAGCAGGCTGAAGCACGGCGTAGGGAAGAATCTGCTGCCGCAGCAGCAGCTGAGGCCGCACGTTTAAGAGCAGCGGCTGCGGCCAGTAAAACCGAACAGAAAACGAAAGTGGAGTCTGTGCAGACAGAAGTGGTAAAACAGGAAGTGAAACAGCAACAAACTGAAAAACAGCAACAGGCTGAAGCAGCTACGCAAACTGCCGAAGTATCTGCTGACAAAAAAGCAGCAGACAAAAATGAGCAGCATAAATCTAAGCGCAACCGTAACCGCAATGCGAAAAAAATTGATTTGGCTGCCTTGGTAGCAGAAGCGTCCAAGCCGATTATCAGCCCTGAAGAGCAGGCTCAGCGCGATGAAGAGGCTCGACGTGCCGAAGCCATGCGCGCGCATCGTGAAATGTTGCTGAAACAGAAGCAGGAACGTCAGGCACGGCGCGAAGCAGCCAAGCAGCAGGCCAAGGACGAAAGTAAGGTTGCCAGTGAGCAGAAAACTGCCGAAGTACGTTCAGCTAAGCCGAGTGAGAAGAAGCCGGTAACCAGTACTAGCACGCCTAAAGCTGCAGAGTCCGGTGCTGAAGCAGCCGGACGGCGCAAGAAAGATGAGCAGCGTCGTCAGCGTGAAGATGAAATGCCGAAAGGAAAATCTGCACGTGGTGGTAAAAACCGTCGTTCAACTGATGTAGGCAATACAGAAGACAGCCGCAGACGTGGTGGTAAAAAAGGTGGCAAGAAGCAGCTCAAGCTGGAACCGAATCAGCATGCTTTCCAGGCTCCTACTGAACCTGTGGTACACGAAGTGCTGGTGCCGGAGACAATTACTGCTGCTGAACTGGCACACAAAATGGCAGTTAAGGCTGCGGAAGTTATCAAAACGCTGATGAAGATGGGTATGATGGTTACCATTAACCAGTCACTGGATCAGGAAACAGCCCTGATTGTTGTGGAGGAGATGGGACATATTGGTAAAGCGGCAGCAGCTGATGACCCTGAGGCATTTCTGGACGAAGACACCACGGTTACTGAGGCAGAAGCCTTGCCACGTCCACCAGTAGTTACAGTAATGGGGCATGTGGATCATGGTAAAACTTCTTTGCTGGATTATATTCGCCGTGCCCGTGTAGTACAGGGAGAAGCTGGTGGTATTACTCAGCATATTGGTGCGTACCATGTTGAAACGCCGCGCGGTGTGATTACTTTCCTGGATACGCCGGGACATGAAGCGTTTACTGCTATGCGTGCCCGCGGTGCTCAGGCTACTGATATCGTTATCCTGGTGGTTGCTGCTGATGATGGAGTAATGCCGCAGACTATCGAAGCAATAGCTCATGCCAAAGCGGCTAAGGTGCCGTTGGTGGTGGCCGTCAATAAAATTGATAAAGACGGTGCCAATCCGGAACGTATTCGTCAGGAATTAACTGCGCACGAAGTAGTGCCTGATTCTTGGGGTGGTGACGTGCAGTTTATTGATGTTTCCGCTAAACAGGGTACGAATATTGATGCCTTACTGGAAGCAGTACTGCTAGAAGCAGATGTGCTGGAGCTGAAAGCACCTGTAGATGCAGCTGCTAAAGGTATTGTGGTGGAATCACGTTTGGATAAGGGACGCGGTGCGGTAGCTACCTTGCTGGTGCAAAGTGGTACTCTGCGTAAGGGTGACATCGTGCTTGCGGGTACGACTTTTGGTCGTGTACGCGCTATGGTAGATGAAAATGGTAAAACCATTACTACCGCTGGTCCGTCTATTCCGGTAGAAATTCTGGGTCTGTCTGATGTGCCTAATGCTGGTGAAGACTTCATTGTACTGGCAGATGAGAAAAAAGCCCGTGAGATTGCCTTGTTCCGTCAGGGTAAATATCGTGATGTGCGGCTGGCAAAACAGCAGGCAGCCAAACTGGAAAACATGTTTAACAACATGGGTGAAAATCAGGCACAAAGCCTGCCGATTATCATTAAGGCGGATGTTCAGGGTTCTTATGAAGCATTGGCTGGCAGCTTGAGAAAACTGTCTACTGATGAAGTACGTGTTGATGTACTGCACAGTGGTGTAGGTGGTGTGAGTGAGTCTGATGTTAATCTGGCGATTGCTTCTGGTGCTGTCATCATTGGCTTTAATGTTCGTGCTGATGCAACTGCGCGTAAGCTGGCTGAACATGAAGGCATTGAAATCCGTTATTACAACATTATCTATGATGCTATCGATGATGTGAAAGCAGCTTTAAGTGGCATGCTGGCACCGGAGCAGAAAGAAAATGTGATTGGTACGGTGGAAATCCGTCAGGTAATTACGGTATCCAAGGTTGGCAATATTGCTGGTTGTATGGTTACGGATGGTTTAATCAAACGTGATTCGCATGTTCGGTTAATCCGTAATAATGTGGTTATCCATACTGGTGAGCTCTCTTCATTAAAACGCTTTAAAGATGATGTTAAGGAAGTACGTCAGGGCTTTGAATGCGGTTTGATGTTGAAAAACTTCAATGAAATTGTCGAAGGCGATCAGCTAGAGGCTTTTGAAGTGGTTGAGGTTGCCCGTAAGCTTTAAGCATATTTGAAGTGTTACAAGGCAGTCTGGATGTTTTTCGGGCTGCCTGAATTATTGGCCTGATCACAGAAAGGAATGATTATGCGTAAACCCCAACGTGGTTATGCACGTCAGGATCGTGTCAAAGAGCAGATTATGCGTGAACTGGCCGAACTGGTACGTGTTGGCCTGAAAGACCCCCGGGCTGGTTTTATCACGATTAATGAAGTTGAAGTAACTCGTGATTACAGTCATGCTACTGTTTATTATACAGTATTGGACGATAGTACTCGCGCTATTACTGAAGAGGCATTGGAACAGGCCAGAGGCTATTTGCGTAGTGAGCTGGCACGGCGAATCACTTTATTTCGTACACCTGAGCTGACATTTGTTTATGATGATTCGCTTGAACGGGGTATGAGTATTTCACACCTGATTGACAAGGTAGCTAAAGAAAAACCGATTGAGGATTAAGGTTGTAATAAAAAAAGAGATTGATCAATTAGGATCAATCTCTTTTTTTGTTATGTTACTGGTTTGGTACATTAAAATGCCATGTTAGCGGCCATAGTAAACCGTAATCGAAGCTGTGGCAATAACATGACTATTGACTACGAATCCTGTGCAGCTGGTAGTTACATCAGCAGGTAGCTCAATTTTATCGGTGTCTAAAGCATAGATGGTAAAAATATACCGGTGTGGTGGGGTGCCTTCAGGCGGATAAAAGCCTGAATAACCTAAAGTTCCACTGTCATTGCGTAGCTGACGTGAACCGGCAGGTAAATGCTGCCCATTTTCAGCACCAGCATCGCGCTTCAGCTCAGTTAAATCTTTGGGCAGGTTGATGGCCATCCAGTGCCACCAGCCAGCGCCACCAGTAGGGGCATCAGGGTCATGGCACTGAATCGCAAAACTTTTGGTTTGTGCCGGTGCATTTTTCCATATCAGGGCAGGGGACTGATTATCACGGTCACTTTGATAGGAGGAATCAACGGTATCACCATGTTTAAATTCTGGACTGGTTAAGGTAAATTTATCTGTCATTGTTTCCTCAAAATCAATTGATATTTATAAGTAGCAGTTTAATTTTGCAATATGAAATGTATTAAGTCAATGTTACTATGTTAGTGTTTTATGAAAATTATAAACACTAATACGGTATATTCAGGCTGGCCGGTGTCGATATTAGGCAAAAAATTCCTATGTCCAAAATATTCATTCATTTGGCTATGTAAAAAGGTAGTTGTCTGACTTTGATTAAATGCTTTCTTTTTGTATCCCTGAATACTTTTATGTATATAGCTTTTATCGGGATTTGGTGAGAGTGAAGTTTATGGTTATTGTTTGGCAGGATAGATTTGGTGAATCTGCATGACAATTTGTTTTATTTAATATTGGGCTGAAAACTGATAGTGCGGTTGGAACTGCTTCTAACTGAGGATGAAAAATTACAGTAAGGTTCGTGTAATTTTAAAGACGAAGTGTATGGGTATTCTGAGGAAAAATATTTAATTTCATGTATATACAAGAAGTATTGGCAGAAATTCATCAGTAAATCGATTTAAATATACTGAAGTCTATGTGAAATATAAAGTATGTGAAAAGTCGATGCGGATGTAATTTTATGTGCCAGATTGGATGCTAAGATACAGTGATAGCCAGTTTGGCTTTGCAATATTTTTAATAGTATCTGTTTGCCAGATTTTATCAGTTTACAGATAGGAAGGTAAGTTTTGTCCAAACTGTACTGCTCTACTGAAATATAAAATAGTATTAATTGTTGAATGGTTGTATTGCGATTATGGTGACTAAAGAGTTATTACCTTGGGTATGTATTTCTGGCTTTATGCTGGATGAAACACTATGGGATGATGTGCTGGCCACTCTGGCTGTGCCCCAGTCTGTAAAGTGTGTTTCACTGGCAAATGGAGACAGTATTGACGCTATGGCAGATGATATTGCGGCCAGTGCTCCAGAACGTTTTGTATTAGTTGGATTCTCGCTTGGGGGGTATGTCGCGCGGGCTCTGGCTGCCAAATATCCGCAGCGTGTAGCCGCGCTGGTATTAATTGCTACTTCGTTACGCGAGGATACACCCGAGCAACGTGCAGCCAAGCTCAATACTTTACAGATTCAGCAACATCTGCATTTTCGTGGTCTGGGCCATAAGGCCATTGTTCAGACTTTACGGCCGGATAATCAAAATAATCAGGTACTGATAACCCGAATCAGGCGCATGAGTGAACGTTTGGGGTTTGATGTATTAAGCAGGCAGTCTCTGTTAAACCGGGCAACACCAGTTGACCAAAAGATTTCATGTCCAACCCTGATTATTGCAGCTGCACAGGATCAGATGCGTTCTTTGGATGAGGCGCAGGAATTGCAGGAATTTATACCACAGGCTACTCTGAAGATAATTGAAAATAGTGGGCATATGTTGCCATTAGAGCAGCCAGAATTACTGGCAGAAACCATTTCTAGCTGGGTACAGCAGCTTTAATTTATCTGAATTCTTCAGTAATTAATCGTATTATTCCAGACTTGGTTTGCTTTCAGTATTGTTTATATCTGGTATATTAATAATGATGATTGATTAGTTATTGCTGCCGATTACGCCTGAATTTTGTACATTTTGCTCCAGCCATTTCTGTGCTGTGTGTTTGTCATTAAAATATTTGGGTCTTTGCAACGTTAATAGATTGGCGAATCGTGCACCAAGCCGAATCCAGATATCGTCTACGATAATGGCGGTACGGCCAAAATCATGCGCATGCTGGCGTAAAAATCTGAGGTGTTCTAAAGCCATGTCAACGGTAAAGTCTTTCATTTGGCTCATATCAAGCAACAGATTGGGAAATTGCACCTGCTCAATGGCTTTTAATAATGCTTCTTCCAGTTGACGAAAGTCTTCGAGTGTAAATTCGTTGTGCAGAACAACACTCAAACCATAACTCTGTTCATGGATAGAAATCATATATTTACCTTTGATGATAGGTGCACTACTACTGCGTTCGCTTGATTATACTCAGCAATATCATACTAATGGATAACTATATTAGCTATGATTATTTTTATTATATGCTGATATTAAGATAAAAATGCTAATAGCTGTGGCATAGATACAACCATGCTATGGAAAGTTGAATATTATTAGTCTGTCTCAATTGTATATCTGGAATAAATAATACTGGAATTTTTCGATATAAAATAAAACCAACAGCTTTCAGTAATGAAAGCTGTTGGTTTTATGAAGTGTCAGAGTCGATTATCTGTTGGACGCGGATTCCGAATTATCTGTTATTGCTGCCAGAGTGCCGGAGGGTACAAAACGGTAAAATACTTCGCCATTCTGTATATAGCCTAATTTGTCGCGTGCCATTTCGTTTATCGCATCTTTCCCGTTGGCAAGGTCTTTGACTTCAGCAGTGAGGGCACGATTGCGCTGTATCAGGGCTTCATTACTGGCGTTTTGAGCAATGACACCGCGTTCCAGTTTCAACATGTCATGCCAGCCACCATGCCCCATCCACAAGTTGTATTGTAAACCCGCCAGTGCGAATAGCAGTACCCAGGTTACCCACTTCATTTCATTTGCCTATAAGTATATTACCTGTAACCGGATTAGCTGAGCTGATAGAGCGCTTTTTTACCCGGATAGCAGGCAGCAGTACCCAGTTCTTCTTCAATTCGTAGCAATTGGTTGTATTTGGCAATGCGGTCAGAACGTGAGAGTGAACCGGTTTTGATTTGCATACAGTTGGTACCAACGGCCAGATCAGCTATGGTACTGTCTTCTGTTTCGCCAGAGCGATGGCTCATTACGCTGGTATAGCCTGAACGTTTGGCTAAGTCTACGGCTTTAAGTGTTTCAGACAGAGTGCCAATCTGGTTTACTTTAACCAGTAGTGAATTGGCCAGTCCTTGGGCAATGCCTTCACTCAGAATAGCCGGATTGGTTACAAACAGGTCGTCACCTACCAGCTGGACTTTTTTGCCCAGACGTTCGGTTAACAGCTTCCAGCCGTCCCAGTCGTGCTCACTCATACCATCTTCAATAGACACGATTGGATATTTGTTAACCAGCTCAGTTAAATAATCAACAAACTCGGCGCTGGTCAGGTTGAGTCCTTCTGCGGTTAATGCGTAATATCCGTCTTTGTAGAATTCGCTGGATGCGCAGTCTAGTGCTAATACAATGTCTTTGCCGGGAATATAGCCGGCTGCTTCCACCGCAGACAGAATCAGCTTGATTGCTTCTTCATGGCTGGCCAAATCCGGTGCGAAGCCCCCTTCGTCGCCGACACTGGTTGACATGCCTTTATCATTGCATAATTTTTTCAGGTGATGGAAGACTTCAGCACCGCAACGCAAGGCCTGACGGAAAGATTCAGCGCCTACTGGCATAATCATGAATTCCTGAATGTCGAGGCTGTTATTAGCGTGTGCGCCACCATTAATCACATTCATCATGGGTACTGGCATGGACATCGGGCCGGCACCACCGATATAACGGTATAAGGGTAAGCCAGCGTCTTCAGCTGCCGCACGCGCAACGGCCAGTGATACAGCCAGAGTGGCATTGGCTCCAAGACGGCCTTTGTTATCAGTACCATCCAGATCAATCATAATCTGATCGATGTAACTTTGTTCGCTGGCATCTATACCGATAAGTGCCTGTGCAATTTCATTATTAACATTTTCTACGGCCTGTAATACGCCTTTGCCCAGATACCGTTGTTTATCACCATCACGCAGTTCCAGTGCTTCTTTTTCACCGGTAGAAGCGCCGGAAGGCACAGCAGCTCTGCCCATTACGCCAGATTCAAGTAAAACATCACATTCAACCGTAGGATTACCACGTGAATCAAGTATTTCACGCGCAAAGATGTCAATGATTGCACTCATGCAAGTCTCCAGATTTTTTAGGTTTTTATATTGTTGTGTGGTAAATGGTACAAACAATAAGCCTGCCAGTCAGCAGCTTGGTCAGGTAGTTAAACTTTGTATTATACCGAAGGCTGAGTATGTGAACAGGGTAATTTACACTTGGTTTTGGCTGTAGAGTGAGAAAGAACAGTCATGTGCTGTGCTGATAAATTAAAACGGTAAATAGTGTGGCTGGGTTACATAACTAAGGTTTATTTATTAAGTAGTTGGCCTATAGGTACTAAATCTATCGTGCCATTTGGTTTGGTACCTGAGGTATTTGCCGCTGAAGCTTTAATGAATTCTGTGTCGTGTCTGATACACGTTGTTGGTGTAAAGAAAATATCTTTTACTGTTAGTATATTAGAAATTAATAGTCTGTTTTATGCTTTTGGGTTTTAAATTTTGTTTGACAGTTTGGCGTCGATTAAGTATAGTTCGCTCTTCTCAACGGAGAGTTGGCCGAGTGGTCGAAGGCGCTCCCCTGCTAAGGGAGTATACGGGCAAAACCTGTATCAAGGGTTCGAATCCCTTACTCTCCGCCATATTCAAAAAATCCCTGAATCAATTTCAGGGATTTTTTATTTTCTGCTGTTATGGTGCAAATAATTATATATCCATTGGTGGGTCTGTTCGGTTTACCTGTTTATCTACTATTTCATAATTGTTTTAGTTGTAGGCTTCTCAGTTTGTTTCATTTGTTATCTCATTTTGTATTTTGTCAATAAATTTAATGCTTTTTTTGTATATTCATGTTAAATTGAATAATGATTACTATTTTCATTTAAATGAATTCCAAATAATTTATTTGATTTTGCTGGAACAATAATTATCAGGAGTCTATTTTTGTATGTGTAAACCGGTTCATTATTCTTTTTCGCTGGTGTTACTTCCCACTTTAATTTCTCCACTATATGCTGCAGAAGCTGGATTAGAAGATGTGGTAGTAACTGCTTCTGGGTTTAAACAGCAAGCCAAAAATGCAGCTGCATCGATTACTGTGATAAATGCCAAGGAGCTGGAAACAAAAGAGTATCACGATGTGACTGATGCTTTGCAGGATGTTCCTGGGGTAGTGGTGACTGGTGGTGGCAGTACAAAGGATATCAGTATTCGTGGTATGTCTGGTGCGTATACGATGTTGCTGATTGATGGTAAACGGGTGAATTCGCGTGCTGTTCGTCCTAATTCCGATGGTCCAGGTATTGAGCAGGGCTGGATGCCACCAATTTCTGCTATACAGCGTATTGAGGTGATTCGTGGTCCCGCTTCGGCTTTATATGGTTCAGATGCCATGGGTGGGGTAATTAATATTATTACCAAGAAAACGGCTGCCGACTGGACTGGCTCAATTAAAACGGATGCAACAATACAGCAGCACAGTAATAGTGGTAATACATTGCAAAGCAGTGTTTATGTCTCTGGTTCATTGATTGAAGACCGGTTAGGTATTCGCGCCAGTGGGGGATATTCTCACCGAGATGAGGATAAATTTATCGGTGGATATAAGGAACAGCGGATGCGTGATGGAGATTTTGTGCTGTCATGGACCCCGGACGATAGAAATACGGTTGATTTGGAAGTAAGCCGCAGTTTGCAGAATCGCAATGGTAAGGTAGGTAAAACTATTGACACGGCACCACGCAGGGGGAAAAAACCGACTGACGATTACACTCTGTATGATCGCAATCAGTACAGTGTTACTCATCGTGGTTATTACAATAATATTGATACGCAGTCATATGTACAGCGTGAGGAAAACGATAATCCTTCACGTGATATGCATGAGAAAAATACGATTTTTAATACCCAGACTCAGTTTCGTTTAAACAAGCATACGCTGAGTGTCGGCGGAAGATGGCAGCGTGAAGAACTGAATGATTCGGGTAATCAGCTTACCATTAATGGACGACGTTTAAATCATCTGGAACGTGATTCGTGGGCAATTTTTGGGCAGGACGAGTGGCGTATTGTGCCAACTTTTGCTCTGACTGCCGCAGCGCGACTGGATCATGATGAGAATTATGGCTCTGAGGTAACGCCCAAACTATATGGTGTGTGGACGCCTACTAAAGAATGGACAATCAAGGGTGGATATTCACGTGGTTACAAAGCACCTGCTTTACGGGCAGCTTCAGATGGCTGGGGGCAGGTAACCGGTGGTGGTTACTCTAATGGTATCATTGTGGGTAATTCCAATCTGAAGCCGGAAAAATCGGATAATGTTGAAGTCAGCTTTAACTGGGATAATAACCGTAATTTATCTGCTGGGGTGACCACTTATTATACGAAGTTTAAAAACAAGATAACGGAAGTTCGTACCTGCCAGGGTAAAGCCGGTTCGAATGCCTGCTCATGGCGTAATGAGTATTTTGACTTTATCAGCCAGCGTGAGAATGTGGACAAGGCGGTATTACGCGGTGTAGAAGCAACGTTTGGCTGGAAAATCACCCCCAAAATTGATTGGTCTGCCAACTATACCTATACGCATAGTGAGCAGAAGAGTGGCCAGTTTAGTGGCAAGCCGCTGAATGAGATGCCGAAGAATATGTTTAATACGACGCTAAACTGGAATGCGAATGAAAAATTCTCCAGCTGGGCGAGATGGAATTTCCGTAGTAGAACTTCAGATTATCTGTCTCGTACTTCAATGGCGATTGGTAAGCCATCATATGGTTTTGTAGATACAGGTCTGGTATTCAAACCGAAGAAAGATGTGATTATCAGTGGTGGTATCTATAACATCTTTGATAAGAGGGTTGATCAGAAGGATTATGGTCGTACTCTGGATGGCCGCCGCTATAATATCAGCGCACAAGTTAATTTCTAAGCTACTGGATTATTATACATATCAGGGGGGGATATCCCCCTGTTTTTATTTCTATAATATAGTGGGGTTGGAATTGGCCAGATTTCAGTTGCTGTGAGGAAAAAGAGGTAAATGGCCTGTGTGGGTTTGAGCGATGTTACTTAATTGCTGCCTGCTAAAAATAACTATATGCATGGGGCAATCAATCACTGGTTGCAGGCT
The DNA here is from genome assembly GCF_002777425.1 of Snodgrassella alvi. GTDB lineage: Bacteria > Pseudomonadota > Gammaproteobacteria > Burkholderiales > Neisseriaceae > Snodgrassella > Snodgrassella alvi_B. The sequence continues at coordinate 5,108 of NZ_MDVC01000100.1, read as the reverse complement.
TATTACCAGAATGTCCAGAATAATATTGATTTCTTAATATTCAGCTTTGTGCTGGAATAATTTTAAGTACATTTTCACTGGTGATGTTGGCAATATCCTGCCAGTGTCCATTTCGCAAGCTGGCTATGGTTTCTGCAATCTGGCGTAAGTTTTCCGGTCTATTGTTCTGATGCGGTAGTGGTGACATATATGGGGCATCGGTTTCAATAACCATGTGCTGTAAAGGCAGTCTTTCGGCGATGAGGCGAATTTTTTTTGCTTGTGGGCGCAGTAGCAGGGAACCGACACCAATCAGAAAGCCATGCTTAATCCATGCCTGAGCTTCTTCCATGCTGCCAGAAAAGGCGTGTGCAATACCGCCACAGGTAAAACGACAGCGTTTGATACTGTGTAAGCAGGCATCGGTGGCATGGACATGATGAATGATGACAGGCCGCTGTGCCGATTTTGCCAGCTGTAACTGGGCTTCAAAACAGTTAATCTGTAGGTTTTTATCGACTAAATTATGTGCACGTGCAAAATCCAGTCCGATTTCACCGATTAGTGCCTGTGGGTGATGATGTAACAGTTGTTCGAGCTGGCTGAGTGCTAACTCGTTATAACTGGCTACAAACCAGGGATGTATACCAATGGCGGCGTATATCTGAGAATATGATTGTGCTAGCTGAAGGGTGATTGACCAGTCATCAGGGCAGGTTGCAGGGACAAGGAAGTGGTTAATGCCTTTTTCGCCAGTCTGTTGTAATACTTGTGCCAGATTGTCGACAAGTGGGCTATGATTGAGATGGCAATGACTGTCTGAGAGCATGATATTAAAAAACACGAGCCTGAGGCTCGTGTCGGTAGTTAACAGGTATTAGTTTTGCGGCTGTTCGCCGTCACTGTTGTGACTGTTTTCAGAATCTGCTGCAGGAGCTAGTACATCATTTGCTGGCACCGGTTTGGTGGTCTGCATGGAAGGATGCTGTTTGGCGATAGTCTGTTCTTCTGGTGACACTTCACCCTTGAAGCGATTATTCAGGTCAAAGCGTTTGCCTCCGCGCGCCAAAGATTTAATATACCGTGGCCGGCGGCAGTGGTTGGCCAGAACACGGGCAATCAGGGTAGGGTCATACTGGGGCAGGGCAGTAACTAAGTCCTGATCAATGCCAATTGCCAAAGGTTTGAAATGTTTAAATACATCGTATTTACGATAGATATGCTCGGCAATCATGTAAGTTTGTTTTTTCTTGCTCATGGTTTGTACAGCAGATTTCAGTGCTGCACCCAAAGCGGTTTCTTGACTCATAAGGTTACTTCCTTGTGGTTTATGGCCATTTCAGCAAATTAAAAATAATCTAATTAACTGATTTTTGGTGATAACTGTGCAGTTATGGCTATAAAAAATAATATCTATGTATTGGTGTCAATTGGAGAATGGTGGGCAATGTCTGGTGTCTCAACGCGAATATCAGCATTCTGGGCACGCTGGCGCAGTGCATGATCCATTAATACCAGTGCGAGCATGGCTTCGGCAATGGGTGCGGCACGCAGGCCGACGCAGGGATCATGGCGACCATGAGTAGCCAGTATAACTGGCTTGCCATGAATGTCGATAGAGTGGCGCGGTGTGGCAATGCTGCTGGTTGGTTTAATGGCCAGATTAATATGTATATCCTGACCGCTACTGATGCCGCCCAGTATACCGCCTGCATTATTGGATATAAAGCCTTCTGGTGTTAATTCATCTCCATGCTCACTGCCTTTTTGGCAGATACTATCAAACCCAGCACCGATTTCAACACCTTTAACTGCATTGATACCCATCATGGCATGAGCTATATCGGCATCAAGGCGATCAAATACAGGTTCACCTAATCCTACCGGAACATGGCGGGCAGTGACATGCAATTTGGCTCCGATGGAGTCGCATGCTTTGCGTATGCTGTCCATGTATTGTTCCAGTTCTTTAATCTGGCTGTGGTTAGCGACAAAAAACGGATTATCATTTATGTAGGCATAGTTTTCAAAACGTATGCTTTTTTCGCCAATCTGGGTGACATGAGCAATAATTTCAGTATTGAAATGCTCACGTAGCCATTTTTTGGCGATTGCACCTGCTGCTACACGCGCTGCTGTTTCACGTGCTGAGCTTCGGCCACCACCGCGATAATCCCGTATACCGTATTTATGCCAGTATGTATAGTCGGCATGCCCCGGGCGAAAGCTTTGGGCAATATCACTATAATCTTTACTGCGCTGATCGGTATTTCTGATTAATAGTCCGATTGGTGTCCCTGTGGTTTTGCCTTCAAATATGCCGGAAAGTATCTCAACGCAATCTGCTTCGCGACGTTGGGTAACATGGCGACTGGTTCCAGGCTTACGTCTGTCCAGATCATACTGAATATCGGCTTCACTAAGAGGCAATCCGGGTGGACATCCATCTATGACGCAACCAAGTGCAGCACCGTGGCTTTCGCCAAAGGTGGTAACAGTAAGGATTTGTCCGAATGTGTTGCCAGCCATAGGTTTTACTCTTACATTTTGAGTACAGATTTTGCTGTTGAGTTTAGCACGGTTTATACGGTTTAGGCATAATTTGTCTGATTGCTGATTTATTTTTGTAGCAGATGCATTGATATGGCTAAAAATTTACCAGTTTTACCAGCGTTTTTGTCTGTTATTGATATTTTTATTATTGATGTTATTAGGATTGTCGTCAATTTTTATGCTTTTGTTCTGATTATATGGAAGTTATCATCATCAGCATGAGGTTTGGGCTGGAATATATGCTATTCAGTAGTAGGCTGTATTTACGGAATTATTTCAATTGGGTCGTGGCTTTTTCTGCTGTGTGGATGATTTTGGTGCAGGCTGGCCGGGCTGCTCTGTGCCAGCAATAGCAGGGGGCTCTGACGGCTGGGGTTTGGTTTTAATCGGGAAATAAATTGAAGTGCCCAAGCCAAAGTTGTGGTTACCACCACCAATACCTACCGCTACGTTGGAGGGCATACCAACGCTACAGGCGCTAAGCAAGGTTAAGGCAAAGAGAGAAATGGGTATGAATTTCATGGTTTTTTTTCAGGAAAAATTAATGTTTTTATTATAAAACTTTCTGGCTGTTTGGCGAATAAAATTGTTTTGTCTGCTGGTAATGCTTTGCTGGTAGCAGAAAATGCGAACAGTTTATCGGTTATTTGAATTTCTTATGTAATGTCTTTTTTGGTGGGAAATGTTGTCTGTTGTGATTTTTTTAACCGAATGATTTTGAAGATAAATTTGTATAATGATTGCTAGGCTGATTAGGCTGGGGCTGTATTATCACAGACTCATGAAATTCGGTGAGCGCTGTCTAATGGGTGATGTTATTGTGTTGTTTTAATTTTAAAATAATCTATTATCACCAGCGCATGTTACATATGTGCACTGTCTATTGGTTTGGCGAAGTTCACTTATTGGGTAGTTTGTCACTAATGGTTGTGTTTTTAGGTTTGCTAACCGCATAAACAATTGTTTGGCGCATTCATCTGCAAGCGCAAGCACATATGGTAATTTATCAGTACCTGATTTTCTCTGGATATTTTGTTAACCCGCTTTATTTTGAAACCCCATTTTTTGAAAATTGGCATGGCCACTTTTGAAGCATCTACACTTAATTGTGAAAGCTTTTTCTGGTGGGCCAAGTCAAGCACATGGTCATAGAGTTTTCTAGCTATGCCACGCTTTTGAAAGTCAGGATGCACGTACAGACAGTCTATGTAACCATCATCTCCAAGTTCAACAAACCCCGCAAGGCTTGAGCCAAAGATAGCCATCCAAGGCTGAGTGTTATCTAAACGTTCTAACCACTTCTGATAATCTGGTGGTGTTGAGCACCATGCTTCTTGCTGTGCTTTGCTATAAATATCGGTATCAATAGCATGAATAGACGAATGAAACAAATCGCATATTTCAGAGGCATAGAGTGAAGAGTATGGTTTTACTTCGATTTTAGATGCAGCATTACCCAACTTGTTTCCTATTTTCATTATGATTTGCTCTAGCAAGACTTTGCACTTCAATATCGTCAACATTGACAAGGCTGGCTTCCGTACTAATAGCTTCGTGAGTATCCACATCAATAGCTAAGTGTGGTTTGCGCCATGTTCTGCTTTTTTACTTTACATTTACCAAAGACTTTAAGGACTGTCGAGTCAATAACGAAATATCGAATAGCCCTCACGTTTTATTGCTATATTTGGTGTAAATTGTCTTTGAACGTTTACCGATATTAGTGTAACATCCATTGGCTTGAAAGCCAACTCAAAAAAGCCTTGCAGTGCAGGTGACGGCATAGAGAAAGTCCCCTCCATCATCAAGGCAGTTTCAATCGCGGTATTAGAGTACTGGAAGCCTCCACCACGCATATTTAAAAGGAATGAATAATTAATTTTCTTTTAAAATCCAAGCTGAAGGGTGCGCATTAAAACCAATATGACCATAATAATCAACTGCCTGTGGTGCAGCCAGTAGGGTGATTGAACATGCTTTGTCAGTGTTGTTTTTCACCTCTTTAATTAATTGTTTACCAATGCCTTGTCGTTGATAATCTTCATCCACCGCGAGATCTGCCAAATAAGTAATATAAACAAAATCCGTTAAGCAACGCGCAATACCAATCAGTTTATTATCATGCCAAGCGGTTATCAGCAAATTGGCATTATCTAACATAGCTTGAAAGCGTATGGTATCCATAAGTGGACGACGCTCGCCTAATGAACAGTGACGATAAAGTGTAATGGCTTGTTCGAGTGTTGGTTTGACATCAGAACGATAAATAATGCGACTCATATTAATCTAATCCCCCATCATAATGTGAATTTTCTACGTGAATTAATTTTAGTTTATTATTGATAAGATTATAATATCTTCTTTTGTAACCTTCTTTACTTTCGCTTACATCAGGATCGGCTAATATTCCAGAAATAATAATCAAACTACTATCTAAATAGTACTCTATTTGTAACTACCCCTTAAAATAGTACAGCTCTGAAGTAGAAAATTCTCTTTATTAACCCACAGAGGATTTAATCATGAAAAAAATGACTGAACATCAAATCGTATCTATTTTAAAAGAAGCTGAAGCC
>NZ_MDVC01000099.1 GCF_002777425.1 Snodgrassella alvi | reverse complement strand
TGTGCTCTTTCCCGATTGTAAAACTCTAGCTAAAGCTCAATATCTTGTTGTATCTCTTTCAGTTCTGTATATATTTTACGTCTAAACATAATATCATAACACTCGGTCTTCATCGTCTTATGGAACCGCTCACATATACCATTCGTTTGCGGACTGTAAGCTTTTGTTTTCGTATGCTCTATATCCTCCAAATTCAGATACAGTTCGTATGCATGACGCTCTTTATGACCGTTATACTCACTTCCTCTATCCGTCAGAATTCGTAAAAGCGCTACCTGCTCATTATCAAAAAATGGTATCACTTTATCATTGAGCATATCCGCAGCAACTAAACTGTTTTTCTCCGTATATACTTTAGCAAACGCCAGTCTTGAATAGGTATCAATAAACGTTTGTTGGTATATTTTCCCAATCCCTTTAATATGACCAACATAATATGTATCTTGTGCGCATAAGTAACCAGGATGCTGGGTCTCAATTTCACCTTGTGCCTCTCGCGCTGCTTTCGCTTTCTCTAAAGCCTGTAGCTGGCTTTCTGTTAACACAAGCCCTTCCTGAGCTACTTTTGTTTCCAGAGCGATCAGCCTTTTTTGAAGCTTTCTAAATCGTGGCGTAACCAGATTGAACGTACGCCGCTGCCAGAGACCATTATTCCTTGCAGACGTAGCTGATTAGCTACCCGATGTTGCCCATAAGCAGGAAATTCATAAGCCATATTAACGACAGCCTGCTCAATATGAGGCTCTACGCGATTTTTCTCTATAGGTTTTTTGCGACTTATTTCCTGAAGAGCTAATTCTCCGCCCTGTTCATAGAGTTTTTTGAAGCGATAATAGCTGTCGCGACTATATCCCAAGACTTTACAGGCTTGCTGAACATTACCTAACTGTTTAGCGAGTTCTAAAAGACCTAATTTTGGTTTAATTATTTTTGCAGATTGATTCATTACTGACACTCCATTATTGGTTTAAAATACTCTAAATGTCAGATTAAATAAAGACTACTACAGGTTATATTCACCGCGCGGAGCTGGCAAATATGATTATGCAAAGAATCAGCACTGCTGCACTGGATAACTGTGTTTATACAGTAGTTGACCCGAGTTTGCTCCCTGCGGATAAATAAACCGTAACCAACCAAATTGTGGATAACTGTACTTATCCACAACCAGAAAAAAACTGGCCAGCCCATCTGCAAGTATTATCAGGCAGACAGACTGGCCATTATTTCTCTAAGCTGTTACTCAGGCTTTTTTCACAAAACACGCTTTAAGCATGATTTTCATGCCATCTACTTTGCAATCAATTTCGTGGTCGCCTTCAACCAGACGGATACCTTTGGCTTTGGCGCCTTTTTTCAGCACGGTGCTGCTGCCTTTGAGTTTGAGGTCTTTAATCAGGATAACATCATCACCATTGGCCAGCGGATTGCCGTTACTGTCTTTAACATCCAGTTCCTGTGTGCTGGTAGTACTGGCAGCATCCCATTCATGTCCACATTCAAGGCAGACAGTAAAGGTGCCATCAAAGTAATTTTGTTCGCTGGCGCATTGTGGGCAGATTGGGGTTGATTCAGACATGGTTAAACCTCTGCAATGGTAAAAGCGGCGATTGTACCTAATTCTGTAACAACCACCATATTTTTATGTACTTCTTACGCTCTTTTGCAGCATCTGCGCTGCCGATACAGAAATTATGCCTGATTCTGGTATTGTTGCGCTGTTTTTTCTGAGCGTATGGACATTAGCTCATGTTGATTAGATTTATTTGCTACAAACTGATAATCCTGTGCTGCAAATTCGGGCAGCATTCGGTAACGCCAGCTTAGTGAACACTTGGCGGTATTGATGGCAACAGGCTGTTTATCGTTGCTATGGCATTAGAGCAAGAGGGGAAATTTGTCTGAGGATAAGATACAAATAACAGGGTGGCCATTTGGCCACCCTGTTATATTATTGTGCGCTGCTTAGAATTCAGCGTCGATGTCGGCAATGCTTACCAGTTTGGCATTAACAAATTCTTTTAAGCCCAAATCCAGCAATTCACGTCCGAAGCCGGAACGTTTTACGCCACCAAAGGGTAAATCGGCTTTCACCATGGTGGGGTGATTGATAAATACCATGCCGGTATCAATCTGCTGTGCCAGTTGTGCACCGCGTTCTTCGTCTGCGGTAAAGATGGAACCGCCAAGGCCATAAGGGGTATCGTTGGCAATTTCAATGGCGTGGGCAGCGTCTTTGGCACGATACACGGAAGAAACCGGGCCAAAGAATTCCCAGTGTCGTGCTGGATTATCCTGCTGAATATTAGTCAGGATAACCGGCCGGAAAAAACAGCCTTGCGCAGGCATGTCCAGCGCAATTTCTTCGGCATGCGCACCCAGTTTAACTGCCTCGTCTAGCTGCTGTTGCAGGCCTGTAACGGCGGAGCGGGAAGACAATGGCGCTAATGTCGTGGCAGCATCCATCGGGTCACCCATGCGCAATTGCTGGATACCCTCACGATACAGTTTCAGGAAACGATCATATACGCCATCTTCCACGATAATACGCTTGGCACTCACACATACCTGTCCGGCATTCCAGTGACGGCCAAACACTGCCCATTTAGCGGCTTTTTCGATATCGGCATCATTGAGTACGATAAAGGCATCAGCGCCACCCAGTTCCAGCGTGCATTTTTTCAATGCCGCGCCTGCCTGTGCAGCCACAATCGCACCAGCGCCTTCCGAACCGGTTAAGGCCACGCCGCGTACGCGCGGGTCGGCAATGATTTTGGCCAATTGGGCATGGGTTGGAAAGAGGTTCTGAAAGGCACCATCCATCAATCCGGCCTGTGACAGCATGGCAGCCATTTTAGCGGCACACTGGGGAACATTAGAAGCATGTTTCAGCACAACAACATTACCGGCAGCCAGTTGTGGCGCGGCAATACGGGCTATCTGGTAATACGGGAAATTCCACGGCTCTACCGCCAAGATAATGCCCTGCGGAGCAAATTCGATGCGGGCACGATTACCTTTATTGGAAGTAACCGGCAAAACTTCCGGCTGTAGCTGACGCTCAGCATTAACTGCATAATATTCGAAAATCTGCGCAGACAGCTCGGTTTCTGCCTTGGCTTCACTAAACAGCTTACCCATTTCCAGTGTCAGTAGGCGGGCATATTCGTCAATATTGGCACGTAGAATGTCGGCAGCGGTTTGCAGAATACATGCACGCTGGGCAAATGTGGTAGTTTTCCACTGTTGGAAAGCGGCATCAGCACGACTTAATGCTGCTTCCAGTTCAACATCGGTGGTATCAGGAAATGCCATTACCTGTTGCTCGGTATAGGGATTGGTACTAGCGTACGCCATATTATTACCTTTCATGAGTAAGGGTTACACCACAGATACTGCCCTGTCGGCTGACTATTTACGGGCAGATTCTGAGAAAATCTGTTATGTATTACTATCCGGAAATGTTTTTTTTGCCTGATGTGTATGCTACCGCTGCTGCTGATTATCTGTAAGCCGATAAAGGCAGACGGCCATATTATTCATCATACCTGAATACCAATATTTAGGGATGATTTTGTATTTAATTCAGTTTAACAATTATTTACCGTGTTATCAAGCATACCATAAAGCAATAAAATATAACTGTCAGGCTGAGCTTTTTAATGCATAAAGCAGGCTGTTTTCACTCTTGTGAAGATTTCTGCGTTGAGATGCTCGTGGTTTCCTGCTGGGCAACAATGGATATTTTTGTTTCCTGAAACGCTCTTGCCGTAGCAGCACTTGCCGGCTTAAGCTGTTTTAGTACTTAATCAATCATACATAAGGGATATACAAATGAGTAAACTGGCAATTGTGTTTTTTTCCGGTTACGGCCATACCCGTAAAATTGCTGAAGCAGCGGCAGCAGATACCGGTGCAATACTGGTGGAAATTGATGCTAATGGTGATCTGGATAATGATCAGTGGCAACAGCTGCATACTGCCAAAGGGATTATTTTTGCAGCTCCTACTTATATGGGCAATGTACCGTGGCAATTCAAGAAATTTGCCGATGCCACCTCGGCATTATGGGCACAGCGCGCCTGGCAGGATAAAGTATTTGGCGGATTTACCAATAGCGCCAGTTTTAACGGCGATAAGCAGGTAACCCTAATCTGGATGCAAACTCTGGCGGCACAGCATGGTGGTATCTGGGTCAGTCTGGGGCTGTTGCCGGCAAACACCAAAAATGCACAACGTAATGATGTCAATACACTTGGCGGTTCTGTTGGTGCTCTGATACAGACACCAGCCGACGCCAGTGTGGATGAAATTCCGAGCGGCGATATTGAAACGGTTAAAATTTATGTGGCACGAATAAGTGACATTATTAACAAATTAGCTTGAAGGTATTCAAACCAGTCCCGCATATCAGCCCGGTATGCCATTGCTTTATCCCTGAAAGACAAAGCAATGGCATACCGGGCTGTTTGGATAAGTGTAGTGTATTGTTTTAATGAGTATCCGGCTGCTGTCTGGTTTTCCACCATGAAGCAAGTATGGCAATCAGTAAGGCACTGAACACTACTGCCAGTGAAGCAAAAGAAGGAATATGCCACCACTTGGCAACCAGCATTTTGCCGCCGATAAAGGTTAATACCACCGCCAGCCCGTATTTAAGATAGATAAATTTTTCTACCACATTGGCCAGCAAAAAGTACATCGCGCGCAATCCCAGTACCGCAAGAATATTGGAAGTAAAAACAATAAACGGATCGGTGGTTACCGCAAATACAGCCGGAATGCTGTCAACGGCAAACACCACATCGCTTAATTCAATCACAACCAAAGTAAGCAGCAAGGGAGTGGCCATGCGCTGGCCGTTTTCAACGGTAAAAAACTTCTCCCGATTCAACTGCTCACTTACGCGCATATGCCGGTGTAGCCACTGCACCAGTGGATTATCAGCCAAGCCTTTATCCTCAGCCTTTTCCGGCAGCATCAGCTTAATACCACTATAAAGCAGAAATACGCCAAACAGATACAGCACCCACTCAAAACGGCTAACCAGCACCGCACCTAAAGCCACCATAATGGCGCGCAGAACAATCGCCCCCAGCACCCCAAAAAGTAAAACCCGATGCTGATATTCAGCCGGTACCTTGAAATAACTGAATATCAATACAAATACAAAAATATTGTCGACTGATAGCGATTTTTCCAGCACATAGCCCGTGAGAAAATCCATCACGGAATCCGCAGCTACTTCCGAACCAAGTGCAGGATTATGTGCCAGTTCAAAATACAGCCAGGCAGCAAATCCCAGAGAAACAGCAATCCATACAGTTGTCCACAGCAGGGCTTCTTTTGTACTGACGCGATGTACACCCTCTTTTTTCAGCGTGAACATATCAATCGCAATCATAACAATCACAATGGCGATAAATACGCCGTAAAATAAGGGGTTACCTACTGAATTCAGTTGTGGTTGCATGCATTCTTCCTGCTAAATATTTTTATCATACAAAATCCGGTGACAAGACTAATTCCAGATACAACAGTCCTGTGAATGGCATTTTACAGGCCAATAATCGAACAATAGCATAGATAATCCCCCTATTGTCATTAGTTGTGCCGATACAAAAAGTCTGGTTATGCTATGGATACCGGTGGTATGCCCATGATTACGCTGCTGCCAGAACAAACACAGTTTGTATTTTGGATACATATTCTATTATTGTATCCATATTGTTGATGGCAACTTTGGTATCCGGTTAAGGTGAAAATTAATAAAGAGAAATCCACATGAAAATGCCATCGGTACGCCAGCACTGGCATAAGTTAACCAATACCAATCATCTTTGCCAGTGTATTGATGTTATTCTGCGCAGCTACGGGCAGCTTATGTTGCAGACTAATTCTCTTTCCGGGCTGATTTTTTTGGTAGGCGTATTGCTTGGCGGCCATAGTGCCGGCTAGCCGCAGACTGGTTTGGCCTGTTTACTGGCCGTTACCTCTGCCAATGTGGCGGCGTATCTGTATCAGCCTAACCGCAAAGCTTAGCATTAACAATTTTGATTCCTGCCTGCTCGATACTGTCTTAACCCCTTTGTGTGAAAAGGCACTATATTAATGGTTAAAAGTATAATGATTCACACTTTTTAGTTCCCACTGCATACCTATTATCAGTAACTGTATTTCTATTTTTAATATCTAAAACACAAGATAAGGCATTGAATAGTATTAATGCATGAAAACAGGGCTTAGTGCCCTGCTGTCGTATTTGCTATCTGATTACACTATCAAGCCAATTATTTCAGTTTATTTTGTTTCACAATCAGAAAGTGAAAGATGCACACTAAATATTTCTTTATCTTTTATATAATAATAATGGTTAACACCATTTGCGAATGACTCTCTGAATTTGACAAGCTCAGGATTGGTGCCACAATAAACTTGTTTCAGGTTACTAGTAGTAATTTTTTTAGTCCCGGGCAAATCTAGCTCATCTTTATTTATATCCATAACATATTTATAATTAATCGTATCATTCTCTTTATAGATATCAACCAGGTTGGAATTTGAATCAACTTTTTTAGGAAGATACCGCTTAGCATCATTAATATACGCATCCTGAATTTTACCAAGCTCTGATTTTTCAGTTGATTGTGCTATATCACTACTGGCTTTATTTGCATCTGCTGATTTCGAATTGTCACAGCCAAAGAGAACCAGACTCATTGACATCAGTACTATTGTCTTTAAAACTTTCATGTTTATTCCGTTTTAGTAAATTATAAAAATATTATTATTATCATTGATTAAATAAAATAACAAGTTTTTTCATAATATTTCTTTTAATTAATACTTGTATAATTTTCTAAACCTATCAGATTTAATTTAAACTTATATAATACCAATGAATTTTTTTTAACTATTTTAAATTCTAATTGGTATTTTGATCTGAAATTAAGTTTGAAGAAAACTGCTAGCCTGATCACTACAATGATATTTAACCTGCTGTATTTTGCAGCTGATAAGGTTCTTGGCTTTGCTGGCGTATTTTTATGCAACAGCACGCTGGCAGGAATAATTTTTAGTCATATATTGGTAATCAAGTTACTCTGGATAACTATTTACGCACTGGCAGGCTACGTATTCCTTAAAATAGTACTGCTCAAAGTAGAAAATACTTTCTAGTAACCCAAAGGGAATTTAAATATAAAAAATGCCTGAACACCAATTTATATCTATTTTATAGGATAGCCAGATTGTACTGTGAGTTATAACTTAATCTTAAAGGTAAAGCTTGAAAATACATACCACCACAAAGTCGGGACTGGTTATCGGCAGTCAATAAGCAAGGTAAGTGTTAGTTAATGGATTTTATGTGTGACAGTAGTCGACATCAATACAGATTCACAACATTCAACGTAATAGATGGCTTTAATCGTGAGGTGTTAGGCATTGATATTGTGGTTAGTTTACCGGCGGGTAGAACTACCCGTTATCTGCCCAAACTGTGCTGAATATCATGGCTATCCGTTAAAAACAAGGTTAGACAACGGCCACAATTTACCAGATAAATATTTATTAAGCGAAAATCTCATGCATTATTGAATAAGATAACATCACGTAAGTATGAAATATTGTACCGAGGAGCGTGATTTCCTATGTGAGATATGCAGTAAGGCTGGGGAAACTATATAACCAGCTCACTTAGTTCCAAATAGCGCACATTCTCTTTTATAATTATTTTAAACCTTTATCGTCATGGCTATTGAAGGCAACTTGTCTGACCAGCCAAAGTGAAAAAATAAAAAAGGAGAAATGCGGATGAAAATGCAATTTGTACGCCAGCACTGGCATGAGTTAACCAATACCAACCGGCTTTGCCTGTTTATTGATGTAATTCTGCGCAGCTACGGGCAGGTTATGTTGCAGAATAATCCTCTTTCCGGGCTGATTTTTCTGGTAGGCGTAATATTTGGTGGCTATAATGCGGGCAAGCCACAAATTGGCCTAGCCTGTTTGCTGGCTGTTATCTCTGCCAATGCAGCGGCGTATCTGTATCGGCTTAACCGCAAAGCATGGCAGCAGGGAATTTATGGTTTTAATGCCTGTTGATTGGTATTGCCTTAACTACTTTCTGCGAAAATTCGCTATATTTATGGTGCAGTATCGTGCTGGCCGGTTCTGTACTAGCAATTGGTATTGCGTTGTTGTACGGCGGTCAGATAGCTATCATTTCTCAGGGACTCTACTCTTTTAATGCTATTCTAACTGCTATTACGCTGGCCACTTTCAGCAGTAATCAGGATGTTAAAACCAGTCTTTATATTGTGTTTGGAATTATACTAACTGTATTTACTCAGGCAGCCTTGACCACGCTGTTCAAGCCATTTGCCATACCGGTACTGACTATGCCATTTATACTGGTAAGCTGGTTATGGTTATTATTTAATCAGACTCTAAACCAACGTTAATTGCTATCAATAGGATGATGCATTAATCACACAGAAAACTATTTTTGCTGATTAATAGATGCACAGGCAGATACAGTTCATTAGCACAGATTACAAATATCAGATTACCCAATAAAAAAGACTGCCCTCAGGGCAGTCTTTTCAGGTGCAAGATGTTGCAAACTATGATTAACGTTTGAACATATTGCCGTATTTTTGGTTGAATTTGTCCACACGACCGGTAGAGTCAACAATTTTCTGTTTACCGGTATAGAACGGATGACATGCAGAGCATACTTCAATATTGAAAGTATCTTTTTCCATTGCGGATTTGGTTACAAAAGTATTGCCGCAAGAGCAGGTCACGGTTACGTCGTGGTAGTTTGGTTGAATGCTGTTATTCATAGTATCGTCCTCGGTTGGCGGGTACAGGGGTTGTGCCTGTACCTCTTGAAACGGATGTTTGCAATCGGATAATTATACTCGCATGGGTAAGATTTTCAAGTGAATCAGCACATAGCAGCTACAACATCAAGCCGGCTGACAAACACAAAACAGCAGAAGCTGCCCGATTGATTACATCCTGCTTTTTTCAGTGTAACACTGCTGTCAAGACCTATACATCTGACTAAAGCAGCCGTTTATACAGAACAATTCAGGCACGGCGCCAAGTAGTACCACTGGCACCATCTTCCAGCACAATACCGGCCGCAGTAAGCTCATCGCGAATCCGGTCTGATTCTGCCCAGTTGCGCTCTGCACGTGCCTGTTGCCGTGCAGCAATCAGTGCCTCAATTGCTGCGTTATCCAACCCCTGCGCTTTTTCACCTACCTCACCCTGTAAAAAAGCCTCAGGCTCACGTTGCAATAAACCCAGCAAACCGGCCAACCCTTTCAGACACCCGGCCAGTTCAGCATCATGAGTTTTGTTGATTTCATTAGCCAGTTCAAACAGAACAGCTACTGCTTCCACAGTAGCGAAGTCATCATTCATGGCTGCATAGAAGCGACGCGTATAGTCATTTAATTGCGCATGCACGGTTATGTCTGCTGCCGGCGTATTTTTCAGGGCAGTATACAGACGAGTTAACGCACCTTTGGCATCATCCAGATGAGCATCAGAATAATTTAACGGGCTGCGGTAATGTGCACGCAAAATGAAAAAACGCACGACTTCAGCATCGTATTTTTGCAACACTTCGCGGATAGTGAAGAAGTTTCCAAGAGATTTGGACATTTTTTCATTATCCACACGAATAAAACCATTATGTAACCAATATTTAACATGGCTGGCAAAGTGATTCTGCTCATCACAACAACCCTGTTTTTCGGCACCACAACTCTGGGCAATTTCATTTTCATGGTGCGGAAACTGCAAATCGGCACCACCACCATGTATATCAAAGTTTTTGCCCAAAAGAGCCTTGCTCATGGCAGAACATTCGATATGCCATCCCGGGCGACCGCGTCCCCATGGACTGTCCCACGCAGGTTCATGCGGCTTGGCGGCTTTCCACAACACAAAATCCAGCGGATCACGCTTATGCCCGTCAACATCAACCCGCTCTCCGGCACGCAGATCATCCAGACTTTTTCCACTCAACTGGCCATAGGGCGGATATTCACGCACTGCATAAAAAACATCGCCGTTATCAGCCACATATGCTTTGCCATTTGCAATGATGTCTTCAATCATGGCTATCATTTGCGCAATATACTGGGTGGCGCGTGGTTCATGGTCTGGCGCAAGTACGCCCAAAGCCGCCGCATCTTCACGCATGGCCTGAATATAGAAATCTGTAAGCTCGGTAATACTGATGCCCCGCTCATTGGCACGAGCAATGATTTTATCGTCTATATCCGTGATATTGCGTACATAATCTAGCTGATAACCCAGTTCACGCAACCAGCGTGCTACCACATCAAATACAATCATTACCCGTGCATGGCCAAGATGACAATAATCATAAACCGTCATACCACACACATACATGCGCACCTGTTGCGGATTAATCGGTGTAAATTCCTGTTTGGTTCTGGTTAAGGTGTTATACAAGCTGAGCATGTCTGTTTCCAAATTAACTGAATGGTAGCACTGTACCCGGGTAATTTATTTGTATAAGGTTAAACTGGCTGTTTTCAAGAGCCAGAGAGTCTAAAAGCACGATTACAGTAGTCTGAATTGTAATATAGCGCAGTATAAGTTGTCGTCTAAAGCAGTTTTAAAGCAAAAAAATACCTTTTGCATACAGATAGTACTGCTTTTTCTGTTTATGTGTATAACCCACTAAGCCGGGTGTCTCACTTGCTTTTCTGCTACAGATGACATAAAACATTAATCGTGGGAACCAAAACAAGTTTTAAAGAGAAGGAGTAAGTATGACTATCATGAAACCATTGGCTGCACTGGCAGCCGCCACCACTCTGGCCTTAACTGGCTGCGTTACTGATCCAACTACTGGCCAGTCACATGCCAGCAAAACTGCCGTATATGGCTTAAGCGGTGCTGCCGTGTGCGGCATTGTAGGCGCGATTACGCATAACAGCCGCGGTGCACGTAACGCAGCGCTGGGTTGTGGCGCTGTTGGTGCCGGTATTGGTGCCTATATGGATTATCAGGAAAAACTGTTACGCCAGAAATTGGCCAATACCAATGTTGATGTTCAGCGCGATGGTGATCAGATTAAACTGATTATGCCTGAAAATGTAACTTTTGCTACCAATAGCTCAGAATTAAGCGGCTCCGCTACTTCTTCCCTGTCATCTGTAGCCGAAGTATTGGCTAAATATGTGGACACCACTATCAGCATCGCTGGTTATACAGACAGCACAGGTAATGACAGCATCAACATTCCTCTGTCACAACGCCGTGCTCAGGCAGTTTCCAGTTTCCTGACTTCACGTGGAGTGGCTTATAACCGTATCAGTGCGACTGGTTATGGTTCGGCCAGTCCGATTGCCAGCAATGCCACAGTTGAAGGCCGTGCGAAAAATCGGCGTGTGGAAATCCGGGTAAATCCGGCACCGCAGGCGCAAACCATGACTACACAGCAAACTACAACCTACGTACAGTAATTGCTGAATCAGGCCTGATTGATTACAGTGCAATTTAATCAATCAGGCCTATACATCAACAAACCAAATTTTTTCATGGCATATTTATTTATATTTACAACTATGGTAAAATAAATTACATTTATTAACCATAAAATTAATTAAATATGTCAAACCAAACAAACTCTAATATTAGCACCTCTTCTGGTAACACTAGCTCAGTCATGTCTATAGGCGACTGGTTAATCACGCTGTTTATTTTCTGCATCCCTCTTGTCAATCTAATTATGATGCTAGTATGGGCTTTTGGTGGCAATAGCAATCCTAATCGCGCCAACTTCTGCAAAGCCTATTTAATACTAATGGTAATTGGAATAATCTTATGGTTTGCACTCATGGCAGTATTTGGAAGTATTCTGGCCAGCTCTATACCTACTAATTAATTCATATTCTTGATAACAAATCAGAAATTATGATTTGTTATATATGATTTAGCGTACCTAATATTAATAACTGAATCAGTTTTAAGACATCAAAAATACAAGGTATATAAAAAAGCACTTTTAACTGAAGTGCTTTTTTATTTTAAATCTAAAGTTACCAATAAGACCTGATTAGGCAGACACTTCTCCTCATAAACTGGCCGAGAACTGGCCGAGTTTCAAAATTTGCCAGCTATCTTAACGGATGCAATATAAAAATCTGAATCCGCCCAGTACAATCAAATGGCCACATATTAATATTCCAAACCATTCCTGTTTCAGCTAGCGCAGAAGCCGGCATTATTAATTACCAGAGCATCTTCAATTAAACCGTCCGTTTTTGTTATTTATAATATAAATACCTGCATTTATATTATAATTTCATGAAACTTCAAAAATATAATCAAGGTTAATAATATGGCTACAAACTCATACAAATACGATAGAGAGTCTTCAGCACAAACAGCTCCGGTTATGTCAACAGTCGACTGGCTAATCAGCCTGATTATCCTGTGTATTCCTATAATCAATCTAATTATGATGCTAATATGGGCTTTTGGTGAAAATGATAATCCTAACCGCTCCAATTTTTGTAAAGCTTCTCTGGTAATCATCACTGTTTGCATGGGACTAGGTGTGTTATGTGTCATTGCCTACGACTAGCAAACCATAATGATATCCAAATCTGTATGCTGGTGTGAGTCAATAATCTACAAAGCACTAATCAGGCTTATCTACAAAAAAAGCACTTCAAAATGAAGTGCTTTTTGCTATCAGCTAATTTATGCATCCAGTGAACGATGCAGCTTCGCCTGCCGTTCAATGCGTTTGTTGACAAACCATTGCTGTGCCAGAGTCAGAATATTATTCGTCAACCAGTACAGTACCAAACCAGCAGGGAAGAAGAAGAACATCACTGAAAACGCTACCGGCATGATTTTCATCATTTTTGCCTGAACCGGGTCTGTTGGCGGCGGATTCATGAATGTTTGCAGATACATGGTTAGCGCCATCAGCACAGGCAGGATGAAATAAGGGTCTTGACGTCCCAGATCGGTAATCCAGCCAATCCATGGTGCACCGCGCAATTCTACCGAAGCAAACAGCGCCCAATACAAACCAATAAACACCGGAATCTGCAACAGCATTGGCAAACAACCGCCTACCGGATTGATTTTTTCCTTTTTGTACAGCGACATCATTTCCTGCTGCATGCGCATGCGATCGTTACCATACTGGTCTTTCAATGCCTGTAGGCGTGGCGCCACAGCACGCATCTTGGCCATCGATTTATACGATGCATGGGTAAGCGGAAACAGAATCGCTTTTACGGTGAGTGTCAGTAGAATAATCGCCCAGCCCCAGTTATGCACCAAACCATGCCACCAGTTCAGCAGCCAGAACAAAGGCGAAGAGAACAGCGATACTTTACCGTAGTCTTTAATCATCTGTAGATGGTCAGCAACTTTGGTAATCACTGAATAAATCTGCGGACCAGCATACAGAGAAATACCAAAGCTGCCGGTAGCATTGGCACCAATATCTTTTAACGGCACGCGCACACCAGCCGAATACAGGCCATCACTGCGTTTGCGGATATCAATCCGACAGTCACTGCTGTCACAAACACTGCTACCCTCTTTAGGTTGCAGAATCCATGTGGTCATAAAGTAATGCTGGGTCATGCCGATCCAGCCAGTGTTAGTCTTACGCTGATAATCTGCCCGATCGCGGCCAGAAGCGTAATCACTGTCCAAATCCTTAAAGGCTACTTTTTCAAATTTGCCATTCGGGGTATACAACACCGGGCCAGTATAGGTATGGTCAAAATAACCGCTACCTTCCGGTTCCTTGTCATCACGCAACACACGATAGGCCACATCCATTTGCAGTGGCTGGGCATTGTGATTGGCAATTTCATAACGCAGCCCAATCAGATAGCTACCTTTGGTGAAGGTGTAAATTTTGCTAACCTGCACGCCATTTTGTTCCGCAGCAGTCAAACGCACATCCAGTTTGTCACCATTAAGCGTGTACTGTTTTTGTGCAGCAGTAAATGTCAGGTTTTTAAACTGATAGTCACCCTGACGGTTTAATAACACCGACTGGGCAATATACTGATGGCCATTAGCACCGTTATCCAGCAACACAAAAGGCTTGCTGGCATCACTGGTAGCTTTGTATTGATTGAGTGTGAGCTGGCGTAAATCACCGCTTTTTTCATCAATAATCGCTTTGACGGTATCGGTGGTAACCGTTACCGGATCCGTTTTACTCAATGCACCTTCAGCAGCCACATCGGTAGAAGTAGCATTGCTGGTGGATGATGTTTGTTGTGTTGCAGGCTGATTTTCGGGTTGTGGGTATAACTTTTCCCAACCCAGCAAAATTGCCATAGTCAGCACAAAAAATATCAGTAATCGTTTGAAATCCATAGTGTATTCCGTGTGTGTTCGCTAAGGAAGTGGGTCATGACCGCAACCACCCCATGGATGACAGCGGCAAATGCGCTTTAGCGCCAGCCAGCTACCCCTAAATACCCCGTATTTTTGCAGCGCCAGCACTGCATATTGCGAACAGGTCGGGCTATATCGGCAACGTGGTGGCAGCAGCGGGCTAATGGCATACTGGTAAAACCGAATCAGACCCAGCAATAAATATTTCATTGCGACGTTGTTTTACACCCGTCAGTTGCCACAAGCAACTGCTGTAAAGTTCTGACAACGCCAGCATAGTCCTTGTGCTGGAAAGGCTGGCGTATGCGAATGATTATATCTACCGGCGGCAATTCATGCCGGTGCAGGCGAAACCATTCCCGTAACACCCGTTTCATGTAATTGCGCCGGTTGGCACGTCTGGCCACTTTTTTGGCAACTATCAGCCCCAGACGCGGGAAACCTAAAGCATTGCGTGCCTGAAATACCTGAATCCAGGCACGGCTTTTTTGGCAACGTAACGCAAAAACGGATGAAAAATCATCCGTTTTTAATAGGCGATATTTTTTGCCAAAATGATAATCCATTCTTGTTCTTACACAGCCAAACGTTTACGACCCTTGGCACGACGGGCAGCCAGTACAGCACGTCCGCCACGGGTTTTGCTGCGAACCAGAAAGCCATGAGTGCGTTTGCGACGGGTAACGGATGGTTGATAAGTACGTTTCATAATTTATTCCCGAATTAACTTTAAATAAAACGTGGCATTACACAACAAGAACAGCACTTTGTCAATCAATATAATCTACAGCAAAGCTTTATGGCAACTGCTTTAACATAAAGTGCAAATCATGGTCAGAAATCTGTTTATTGCGTATAATTAGCATAATAGGCACTTTTTACTTCCAGCCTTTAGCCCGTCCCGATTGACAGACAAATTTAAGCTTCACGCATGACCCTGACAGAATTTTGGCCACAGTGCCTATTGCAATTAAAACAGAGCCTGCCCTCCCAGCAATACCAGATGTGGATTGCTCCGTTAACCGTAGGCGAGGAAAATGGCAATTGGGTAATTTTTGCGCGTAATACCTTTACATTTAATCATATCCGCGAACGTTTCTGGCCATCTGTCGAAAGCGCCAAACAGGCTATCCTGCCGGATGGCAACACACCATTAATTCTGAAAATCGGCCAAGGACAATCCTTGCAGGCGGCCACACAGGCAGTACCGCTAAACGTCGCAGCCAGCCCGGCTCCTGCCGCGGTTACACCACCGGCTACAGCGGTAACTGAGAATCCGCCAGCAGCCAAACCAGAAACAGACGCAGCAACTCCCGAGGTGGCATCCAAAACACGTGCCACACCAAAACGGACTGAATCTGCTCAGGACATCATCGCCAAACGACTGCGTCACAGCCAGTCTAAAAGCGATAGTAGCCCTGCTGACAATGGCGAAAGCAGCAATACCAAACCGGCCAAAGCAGAAAAACACGAAGCAGCTGCACCAGCAACCGCATCTGATTCAGCACATGAAAATAGTAAAAAATCCCGCTATACCGAAACCAATCTGAATCCTGAGCATACTTTCGCTGCTCTGGTACAGGGTAAAGGTAACCGTCTGGCTCATGCCGCCGCCCTGTCTATCGCAGAAAATCCCGGCAACAGCATGTACAATCCGTTTTTCGTCTATGGCAGTACTGGTCTGGGTAAAACCCATCTGGTACAGGCAATTGGCAACCAGCTTTTTGCTACTGATGCCAAAGTAAAAATACGTTATATTCATGCTGACGAATTTATCCGCGGCATTATGAATGCATTCCATGCCAAATCATTTGATGCCATGCGCCAGCAATATCAGCAGGTAGACTTGCTTATCATGGATGATGTGCAGTTTATTGCCGGCAAAGACCGTACCATGGAAGAGTTTTTTTACGTCTATAATCATTTAATTGACGAAAAAAAACAGGTTATCCTTACCTGTGATACCCTGCCTACCCATATTGATGGCATGGATGACCGCCTGAAATCACGTTTTTCCTGGGGGCTGAGTCTGGAGCTCGAACCGCCAGAACTGGAAATGCGTGTCGCTATTTTGCAGAAAAAAGCCGAGCTGGCACAGGTAAAACTGGAAGACGAAGCCGCGTTTTTTATTGCCAAGCATATCCGCAGCAATGTGCGCGAGCTGGAAGGGGCATTCAAGCGCGTAGTCGCACAAAGCCGTTTTGCCAGCCGTCCGATTGATGTGGGCTTGGCCACAGAAGCATTACAGGATATTCTGGCAGTCAATCACAAACCCATGACTCTGGAACACATCCAGAACACAGTAGCCAAGTTTTATGGCATCACCATTAGTGACATGGTGGGCAAAAAACGTACCCGCACTCTGGCTCGTCCGCGCCAGATGGCCATGACATTAGCAAAAGAACTTACTCCACTTAGTTTACCCGCTATTGGTAGCGGATTTGGTGGCCGCGACCACACAACGGTCATGCATGCGGTAAAAAGCATCTCCAAACTCCGTAAAGATGATGCCGAAACAACCAAAGCGTATGAAACCTTAATGATGATTTTGCGAGATTAAACCAAGGAACAGAATATGCTGATTTTACAAGCAGAACGCGACAGTTTGCTCAAACCGCTGCAAGCCGTAACCGGTATTGTTGAGCGTCGCCACACCTTACCGATACTGTCTAATGTATTGCTGGAAAACCATCAGGGGCAAATCAAAATTCTGGCCACCGATCTGGAAATTCAGATTGATACCGTAGGGCCAAAAAGTGAAGCAGAAGATTTTCGCATCACCACCAATGCCAAAAAACTGCAAGACATCCTGCGCGCCCTGCCTGCTGGTGCCATGGTGTCACTAGACTGGAATAACAACCGTCTGGTGCTGAAAGCCGGTAAAAGCCGTTTTAATCTGCAAACCCTGCCAGCAGAAGACTTTCCACTGATGAGCGTTGGCGAAAATGTCGATGCCACCTTTACCCTGCCACAGGAAATGTTCCGCGAAATGCTGTCACAGGTACAGTACAGCATGGCTATTCAGGATATCCGTTATTACCTTAACGGCCTGCTGATGCAAACCGAAGGCAATCAGCTGCGTCTGGTAGCCACCGACGGGCACCGTCTGGCCTATGCTGCCTGCAATATCGAAGCAGATTTGCCTAAAGCCGAAGTGATTCTGCCCCGTAAAACCGTACTGGAGCTGTTTAAGCTGCTCACCTTCCCCGAACAGCCGATAACCATTGAACTTTTGAATAATCAGGTGCGTTTCCGCTGCAATGACACCATTATCGTTTCCAAAGTGGTAGATGGTAAATTCCCGGACTACAACCGTGTTATTCCATTAGATAACGATAAAATCTTCCTAGCCAATCGTACCGAGCTGCTGGGCGCACTGGAACGGGCAGCCATTCTGGCCAATGAAAAATTCCGCGGTGCCCGCCTGCAAATCCAGCCCGGCCTGCTCAGTGTTACCTGTAACAACAATGAACAGGAAGAAGCACGCGAAGAACTGGAAATTGCCTATCAGGGCGATACACTGGAAGTAGGTTTTAACATCAACTATCTGATGGATGTATTGCGCAATGTACATGCGGAAGACTTGCAGCTAGCTTTTGGCGATGCAAACCGCTCCACCCTGTTTACTATCCCCAACAACCCCAATTTTAAATATATTGTGATGCCAATGCGTATTTAAGCGTTATTCATACAATCACTTAGCGACGGCCGCAAACCAGCCTGCTGTTTTCATAGCAGCCTAATCTGGTTTACGGCCGTTTATTATTTACATTCAGCATTATTATCCATAAATAAAAATCAGCCAAAACATCATGTTAAATATAACAACCGGCTGAAAAAAAGCTGGTTTTCTGTTATAATATTCTTTTGGTCAATTGCCCTGAAACAGGCCTGTTAATACTGGCAAACCGGAAGTATGCTTATCATCATATCAAGGCTACAGGCGCATTTTTTAACGGCATGACCACTGCCCCAGATTTAGTAAAGAATTCTTATGACCGATCACAGTTCTGAAGATTACGGTGCCGACAGCATCAAAGTACTAAAAGGTTTAGATGCCGTGCGCAAACGTCCCGGCATGTATATTGGCGACACTCAAGATGGCACCGGCCTGCATCACATGGTATTTGAGGTTCTGGATAATGCCATTGACGAAGCACTGGGTGGTTATTGTGATCACATCACCGTAGCTGTGAATGCCGATAACTCCATCACCATCGAAGACAATGGCCGCGGTATTCCTACCGATATGCATCCGGAAGAGCATCGTTCCGCTGCCGAAGTGATTATGACCATACTGCACGCTGGCGGTAAATTTGATAACAACAGTTACAAAATTTCCGGTGGTTTGCATGGTGTAGGCGTTTCTGTAGTCAATGCCCTGTCTGACTGGCTGCGCCTGACTATCTACCGCAATAATAAAGAACACTATGTTGAATTCTGCCGTGGCGATGTCGTAGCACCGCTCGTTGTAGTAGGCGACACCGACAAACAAGGTACACGAGTACAGTTTTTAGCCAGCACCGAAACTTTCGGCAATATCGATTACCACTTCGATATTCTGGCCAAACGCATCCGCGAACTGTCATTTCTGAACAATGGTGTCAGCATCGAACTTTTCGATAAACGCGATGGCAAGCATGAGAATTTTGCTTTTAGCGGCGGTATTGCCGGCTTCGTACAATACATGAGCCGCAACAAAACAGCCTTGCATGAAAAAGTTTTCTACGCCTCTGGTGAAAAAGATGGCATGAGCGTTGAATGTGCCATGCAATGGAACGACAGCTATCAGGAAAATGTACAGTGCTTCACCAACAATATTCCCCAACGTGATGGTGGCTCCCATCTGACCGCTTTGCGTCAGGTGATGACCCGTACCATCAACAACTACATTGAAGCTAACGAAGTAGCCAAAAAAGCCAAAGTAGACACCAATGGCGATGATATGCGCGAAGGACTAACCTGCGTATTATCCGTTAAACTGCCCGATCCAAAATTTTCATCCCAAACCAAAGACAAATTGGTTTCCGGCGAAATCGGCCCGGTGGTTAACGAAGTATTAGGCAAAGCCCTGTCCGAATTTCTGGAAGAAAATCCAATAGACGCTAAAATCATCACCGGTAAAATCGTCGATGCAGCACGTGCACGTGAAGCGGCACGTAAAGCACGTGAAATTACCCGGCGCAAAGGGGTAATGGATGGCTTGGGACTGCCGGGCAAACTAGCAGACTGTCAGGAAAAAGACCCAGCTTTATCAGAACTATATCTGGTCGAAGGTGATTCGGCCGGTGGTTCCGCCAAGCAGGGGCGTGACCGTAAATTTCAGGCCATTTTACCGCTGAAAGGTAAAATCCTGAATGTAGAAAAAGCCCGCTTTGAAAAAATGCTGGCTAGTCAGGAAGTGGCTACCTTAATCACCGCGCTGGGTGCGGGCATCGGCAAGGAAGAATTCAACCCTGAAAAACTGCGTTACCATCGCATCATCATCATGACCGATGCCGACGTAGACGGTGCACACATTCGTACCCTACTGCTGACTTTCTTTTACCGGCAAATGCCTGAGCTGGTAGAACGTGGTTATGTTTATATAGCCCAGCCACCGCTTTATAAAGCCAAACACGGCAAACAGGAACGCTACCTGAAAGACGAGTTTGAAAAAGACCAATTCCTGCTCACACTGGCACTGGACAAAATACAGCTAATTATTGGCGACAGCACCCTTGAAGGTAATGCTTTGGCTGAAATTGCCAAACAATATATTCTGACACAAAGCATAATTATGCGTGAAAGTCGCATCATTGACAGTGCGGTATTGAACGCCCTGCTCTCCTGGAATGAAAATCTGGATTTAAGTACCGTAGCCAGTGCTGAAAAAGCAGTGCAAACATTAACCACCCTTGTTAATGATGACAATCTCAAACTGGAACGCATCGGTGCCGATGACGAAGTGCAAATGATTAAAATCACCCGTCAATTGCATGGTAATCGAATGGTCAGCTATCTGGAGCAAAAATTTGCTGAAAGCCGCGCCTACCAGAATATACGCCAGACGGCCGCCACCTTAAGCGGCATCATTGATACACCAATTGAAGTGGTTAAAGGTGACAATAGCAACAAAGTTACCGGCTTTGCTCAGGCGCTGGACTTATTGATGACTAACGCCCAGAAAGGACTAAGTATTCAGCGTTATAAAGGGCTGGGCGAGATGAATCCGGAACAGCTATGGGAAACCACCATGGATCCCGCCGTACGCCGGCTGCTGAAAGTCAGAATCGAAGACGCGATGGCCGCGGATGATGTCTTTGTTACCCTGATGGGTGATGAAGTTGAACCACGGCGTGCATTTATCGAAAACAATGCTTTAAATGCGCAGGTAGATATTTAAACTCCCTTATCCCACCCAAAAGGATGGCACAGCCATCCTTTTTTGTTCATTATGGGAGCTCGCTATAATCGAAGTATAAGTTTATCCATTGAGACAATAAATAAAATTACATCATGTGGTGATTTTATTGTTAAATTCTGGCCAAGATTTGTGCGGGTACTAACATGAAAAAAATTAATATGGTTATATACCCTATCATTTATATTATAGGACTTTTAATATTATTGTGTACTTCTAATAATCAATATGAGTGGATGCAGGAAATGGATAGTACAATAGTTCAATTGCCAGAAGATAGCTCTGCAAATACGGCAATTGGAATGACTATTTTAACTTTAATATTAGTTATTATGCAGATAGTTCGTTTCAAATTTGCCAGAAGCCATCTTGAGAAAAGCACTGTAATTATACTGGCATTGCTTGCAATCATTGTATGGGCGATTAAATTTAGTTAATAATTAAATTTATTTGATTTAAATTTTTTATACTGAATCTTACTTTAAGATAAAGATAGATAGTTCTGCTTGGCGACTTTTTCAACAAACAGCTTGCTGCACCGGCACAGATTAATCGACTGCACAGCTATTACTACTCAAAAAAAATAACGCCAATTCTTATAACAAAATACTCATACCTATTTTCATAAAGCGATTATAAAAAAATTATCGGCACTTATTAAATAAAGTGCTATCCAACAATCGATTTTATGCATGATAGTTATCAAAATCTATGGCACTTTAAATCATTAAATATAATAAATAAGTATCATCGTAAAATATCAGGCATTGGCATTTCAGTCAGATGCCCCGTAAGTAGAATAACTTTGTTATCAGAACAAGCTAGATAAATATGCTGGCTACCAGTAAACAGACAGGTGAATAATGAACCAGAATTGACTGGAAGAACATTTACTAACTAAACAAAATCACATGGTATAAGCACAGACTATATTCAATCTCACAGCATATTCAAACGGGTATATTGCATAATTGTCTGTATCCAACAAAACTACTGAATTGATATCTTTTTCATAATCAGGCACTGGCAAGAAAAATAAGCCAAACATGGCTGATGATTGATAACACCGTATACTCATCAAGCAGCAAACAATATCAATTCAATCGAATATCAAACATTGACACAGACAACGTAATTTTCTACGTGCGTTTTATACTGAGAATGGCATATTGACCATTTCATTGCCGATTGCATACAAGCATATTAAGCACGCCTGAATTAATCAGTTTTTATCAGGAAGAGGAAACGTTTATTCCCATTTCCTCTTCCTGATAGTTCACAATTAAATTTCGCCACCTATGCCCTTAAACTTCTCAACTAAATCAGCAATCTTTTTGAACACCTTTTGTTTTTTGGGTAAATATTGCGGATTAAGCGGGCTCATTTTGGGCAGGATTTCGTTCAGCTCCGTGCCGTTGTCAGTAGCAAATTCACGCCTTAATGAGGATGCAATATAACGCTTAGCAGCAGCTTCATTTAAATTTTCATCACCAATTAATGCCTTAATCTCGGCTTGTTGCTGCTGTTGGGCATACTGATAAAAAGCATCAATCATACCGGCTTTATCAGCAATAGCATTTAAATCGGTATGTTGAATAAATTCAATAACCAATTCCTCCTTGGCACGATAGCCTAAACTGGAGCGGATTAAGCGCTGTGCATCTTCAACAATGACTTGTTTATTCTTATCTTGCTTGTTCTGCTCAAAAATTAATTCCAGAATATAATCCAAATTGATTTCTTGCGATTTTAATAAATCCACCTCAAAAACCACATCATCCCAATCAATGGTTAGCTGCTCCTGTTTTTCAGCGGCTTGTTGTCTATACAGCCAGTCACGAATATCATGGTAAGTTGAACGGTAATTCTGGATCGCTCTTTCTGTTGGTATCTTAATCTTTTGCATCCGTTCAAAAGCTTCATCTGAAACATAATACTGCGCTTTAAACTGTTCAACCGCCTGTTTATCTGTTGTATCCAGCTGTTGCAATGCCTTTAAAGCGATATGTTCATCATAATTCTGTAATGCATTATCGGCACGTAAATACTGGCCAAATAATTTAACAAACGCTTTTTTATCTTTTTCAGTAGTAATCTGATCCGGATGGGGAAAACGTTGCTGTAGCTCAGCCACAAGAGCTAAATATCCGCTATGGATTTCACCGGAAATCTCATCGGTGTAGCCCTGCATATATTCCTCATAACTTTTTTCTAATACCACATCCTGAGTGTTTTTCTGGCCAAATAGTTTGATGGCGTCAATGGTGGCCGGTTCTAAATCACGAAATGCCACAATATTACCGCAGGTTTTGGTGTTATCGTAGATGCGATTGGTGCGTGAAAAAGCTTGGATTAAGCCATGAAAACGTAAGTTTTTATCGACAAATAGCGTATTAAGGGTTGGCGCATCAAAGCCGGTTAGAAACATACCCACGACGATTAATAAATCAATTTCCTGTTTTTTTACGCGCAAAGATAAATCACGGTAATAATTCTGAAATTGTCCGCTGCTAACATCATAGTTAGATTTAAACATTTGATTGTAATCATCAATCGCAGAGGCTAAAAACTCTTTGGCACTTTGATTTAACGCATTGGTTTCAAAGCTTTCATCAGCAATAGCACCAGCGGGGTCTTGTTGCTCATTAGCAGCAAAGGAAAAGATCGTAGCAATTTTCAATGGTTTACTGGATGATTGTTGCAGCTTTTTTAACGACTCATAATACAGCTTTGCCGCGTCCACACTGCTCACGGCAAACATAGCATTAAAGCCTTTGCCGCTGCCATTTGAACGATGCGTTTTTTGGTTAAATTTGTTCAGAATATATTGGCTGATCTGTTCAATCCGTTTGGGATGCAGTAATGCTTGCTTATTTTCGGCGGCACTGAGTTTGTCCAGATTTTGCTCACATTCAATCGCTTTAAAATGCGGGCGTACATCATTATAGTCAACTTTAAATTTAAGTACCTTCTCATCGCGAATAGCGTCGGTAATTAAATAGCTATGTAGTTCTCGCCCGAACACCTTGGCAGTAGTTTGTTCGCCAAATGCATTTTCTTTCTTAATTGGCGTGCCGGTGAAACCAAATTGATAATATTTCTTAAACTTTTTCTTAATATTTTTTTGTGCTTCACCAAATTGTGAGCGATGTGCTTCATCAAAAATAAATACGACCTGTTTATTATAGATTGCTAAATCATCCTTAGCTTTTATCAGATTATTGAGTTTTTGAATGGTGGTGACAATAATTTTATTATCCTGTTTTTCAATATTGCGCTCCAGTCCGGCAGTACTATCGGAACCATTGACACTGTCTTTTGAGAATTTCTGATATTCTTTCATGGTTTGATAATCCAGATCCTTACGATCCACCACAAAAAACACTTTATCAATAAATTCCAGTTCGGTGGCCAGACGCGCTGCTTTAAAGCTGGTCAGGGTTTTTCCTGATCCGGTGGTGTGCCAGATAAAGCCACCACTATGTAAGCTACTCCAGTTTTTGGCCTGATAAGCACTGATAATCTGCCATAAAATCCGCTCGGTTGCGGCAATCTGGTAAGGGCGCATAATCAATAAAGTATCATTGATATCCAGAACGGAGTAAGTGATTAAAACACTTAACAGCACACGGCTGGCAAAAAAGGTGGCGGTAAAATCTTTTAAGTCTTTAATTGGTTCGTTTTCAACATTCGCCCAGTTTATGGTGAAATCAAAGCTGGTCTTATCCCGTTTGGTGGTATTGGCAAAATACCGGGTATCGGTACCGTTTGAAATCACAAATAACTGTAGATATTTAAACAGGGAATTGTCCTGATTAAAACTCTCTTTACTATAGCGATGAACTTGGCCAAACGCTTCACGAATGGCAAGGCCACGTTTTTTAAGCTCCACCTGTACTAAAGGCAGGCCATTAACTAAGATAGTAACATCGTAGCGATTAGCATAACTGCCAGTTTGCTGAAATTGGCGAATCACCTGTAATTTATTGTTGCTGAGATTTTTTTTATCAAGCAGATAAATATTCTGAATATGCCCATCATCAAACACAAAATCGTAGATGTGATTATGGTGAATTTTACGGCTTTTATCGATCATCGATTCATTCGGTTTATCCAGATACTCTAATACAAAGCGCTGCCATTCCTCATCGCTAAACTGCATATTATTGAGCGTTTGCAACTGCACCCGAATATTGGCCAACAATTTCTGCTGATTATTCAGCTCAGGCAGATATTCATATCCTTGATGGCATAAATCCTGAATCAATTCGTTTTCTAATTCATTTTCCGTTTGATACGCTGCCGCTGGCTCTTCAAGCTTGGTGTAGTTATCTAAAATAATATAGTGATCAGTTTCGGCAATCGGGGTTGTGTAATTGACCATCGTCTATTCCTCCTCCTTCTCGTAAAAATTGTAATTTTTAACTAAATGATTCAGTAAAAAGGCAACTATCTTTTTTTCAGGTTCGGAAGGCTCGGGCACCATTTCATTGGATAGGGTTGAATGACTGGTAAAATTGATTATGCGGGTTAAGTATACGTCTCTATCGTCAGGCAACAAGTCTGACCAACGCTGATAGCCTAAAAAACAGGCGGTTTTTTCATACAGGTTACGTAATAGGGTAAAATGATATTTTTCAATTTTATTTTCCTTAATCGCTTGTTGCAGCAACTGTTTTAAATACAGATGATAGGAAAAACTGTGGTTTGAATCGCCTTTTTTTTCTTCTAGTTCAAAATAGCCATCTGCTAATCGTCTTAGAATATAACCGTTTGGCAACTTCAATTCATTATAAAGTACATTATAAAACAGTGGATTATGGGTAGTGATAATAAATTTAATTTCGGAGTCATTCGATTTAATTAACTTTGCGATATCCACCGCCAATTGAATCAGATGATTCTCATCTAATGAGCTAACCGGATCATCAATAAAAATATAGCGTAATTGGTCAAATTCATTAGTAGAACGCTCGCTTTTTTCCGCAATATTGCGCTCGGCAATCACCAAACTAATCAAGGTGAAAAAAATACTCCAAATTAAGTTATTTTCTTCCCCTTTGGAGATTTTAATATTGGCAATACGCTGATCATTACCCGTTGCGAGCGAGAAAGTAATAGCGGAAAAATCCTCATTAAAATGCGGCGTCAGGTTTTGCTGAGTATATGATTGGAAGTAACGAGCAATATTTTGCTCCTGCCCTTGCTCTTTCAGAATCCAATCCGTAAATGAATTGGGTTGTATGCTTAGCTGA
This sequence comes from Snodgrassella alvi, assembly GCF_002777425.1. Lineage (GTDB taxonomy): Bacteria > Pseudomonadota > Gammaproteobacteria > Burkholderiales > Neisseriaceae > Snodgrassella > Snodgrassella alvi_B. Next base: position 21,301 of record NZ_MDVC01000099.1, on the reverse strand, counting down.
TGCTCGCCTTGCTGATATTTATCGATATCCCAGACAAATAAATCCTCAGTAAATGCGTTATAGTAAAGAATCTTATGCCGTGTTAAGGCGCCACTGTTTTCTTTATCCGCTTTATCCTGCGATACAATAAACTCTTTAAACGCTTGCGATAAACGTGTTTTACCGGTGCCATTAAAAGCATAAATCAATTGGGCTTTGTTTCCCTTTTTCCCTTTTTGGGTGCTTTGGGCGTTTCTATCAATCTGCTCAGCAATATTTATCAGTGTATTATTCATATTCTGATTGTCTTGTGTTATTTATCTTCTACCTTAGGAAAGTTCAATAATAAATTACGATAGTACTCGTACTGTTTTTGGCGTAATTCAATCTCACGCGGTAAACCCTCGGTGATTGAATTAGTGAGTACATCGAATTTATCTAGAATTTCGACGATACGGACTTGTTCCTTAAGTGGGGGGATGGGAATATTGAAAGTTAAAAACTTTTCGGCTGGAATACGAATAACCTTAGTACCATTAGCATATTTTTCTTTAAACTTCTGGAAGGGAGTTGTTTGCAAAAGATAAGTTAAATACTTTGTATTAAGAATATTACTTGGTCTGAATGCAAACATATCGCCAGAAAAAACAATTTCTCCCCCAAGCCATCCTAAAGGTGTCATCACATCTTTAACATTTTCACTGGTACCTGCAAGCAAAATATCGCCGTATCTGGCTTTTTTTAATTTTTCAGCTAATTTAGCTGAAACAAATGACTTGGTTTCAGTAGCAAAAGTTCCATAATAAGTATAAATTTGCCCATAGTGAATAGCCGGCACACCCGTTTCAGTAAAATCTTTCTTTTGTAGCCCATTACCACGAATTAACTGCCCTACTTCCCCTAAAGCTTTCCACTCAACCTCATCTTCTTTAAAGGTCAACAATTTATCACGATAATAGTTGTATTGCTTTTTCCGTGCTGTAAGCTCTGCTGTAAGCTCTGCTGTAAGCTCTGCTGTAAGCTCTGTAAAAGTGTCTAGAATACGGACGATTTCGGTCTGGATAGAGATAGGAGGAATAGGGATTTCAAATTTATCGGTATCAGGCGTTGCAATTTGTGGCATTTGCATTTTAGCGCCTATGTTTTGAAAATATCTTTCTTGATTTTTCAAAACATAATAAATATATTTGATATTAATATTTTTATCTTTGGAATGATATGACCACATTTCATTTTTATGTGAAAATGGTTTGCCGTAATATTCAAATTCGATAATTCCGCGAGATTTTACAATAATAGAAGGTTCTCGATTGATATCTTTCTCAGGTATATCATCAAAATTGACTAGTGCAAATGTTTTTCCTCCAGCAAAAATCCTTAAAGGAGCATCATCTTTGTGGAGTTCCTTCATTTGACTTGCTGTAATTTTTGTTCCTTTAGTACGTATAAGTAATTCCCCTAATGGTTTCCACTCAATATTCATACCATTAAGTAATTTTGTGATTATATTAATCATGCTTCAATCTCCGCCACAATTGCATCAATTTGGGCGCGTAAGCTATCAATTTTAGCTACAGTGTCTTTTAATTCAGCATTAAGCTGGGTGATATCAATAATTTCACGGGTATCTTCGGCTTCCACATAGGAGCTTACCGATAAATTATAGTCATTGTCGGCAATGGTTTGGTTAGCAACCGATTTGGCAAAATATTCGACGTCTTGCTTGCTGGCAAATACTTGCACAATTTTTTCAATATGCTTATCAGTTAGGACATTATTATTGGTTTCTTTTTTAAACAGTTTGCTGGCATCCATAAATTGTGTGGTTCTGACAGTTTTGTTTTTCGCCAGTACCAAAATATTGACTGCAATTGAAGTACCATAAAATAAGTTTGGTGCCAGTGATATCACGGTTTCAACAAAATTATTATCAATTAAATATTTACGGATTTTCTGCTCAGCACCACCTCGATAAAAAATACCCGGAAAGGTAACAATCGCCGCCCGCCCTCGCTCAGACAAGTAACTTAATGCATGTAAAATAAAGGCAAAATCGGCTTTTGATTTTGGCGCAAGTATGCCAGCGGGGGCATATCGTTCATCATTGATTAAGGTTGGGTTATCACTGCCAATCCATTTAATCGAATAAGGGGGATTGGAAACAATGGCATCAAACGGCTTTTCGTTGCCAAATTTAGGATTAAGTAGTGTATCCCCCAAGACAATTTCAAATTTATCGTAGTTGATGTTGTGTAAAAACATATTCATACGGGCAAGATTATAGGTGGTATGGTTAATTTCCTGACCATAGAATCCATCCTCAATGATATGCTTATCAAACTGTTTTTTTGCCTGTAATAATAAAGAGCCTGAGCCTGCCGCGGGGTCATAGATTTTATTGATTTTAGTTTGATTATGTAAGGCTAATTGTGAGATTAATTTGGATACACTTGGCGGGGTGAAAAACTCGCCCCCTGATTTACCGGCATTAGAAGCATAATTAGAGATTAAATATTCATAAGCATCACCAAACACATCAATATGGTTATCTTCAAATTGCCCAAAATCCAGCTCAGCAATGCCATTAAGTACGGCGGCTAGCCGTTTGTTTTTGTCCTCTACGGTATTACCTAAACGGTTGCTGGTGGTATCAAAATCAGCAAATAATCCTTTAATATCGCTTTCAGAAGGATAACCAATAGCCGAACTTTCAATCGCATTAAAAATATTGGCCAAGTGGGTATTTAAGTCTTTATTGGTATTGGCCTCGGCAACAGTATGGCAGAATAATTGACTTGGATAGATAAAATAGCCTTTGGATTTAATGGCATCCTGTTTGATTTCGTCGGTGATAGCATCATCGGAAATTGTTTTATAATCAATATTCTCATCGCCAGCTTGCATATAATCAGCAAAGTTTTCACTAATAAAGCGATAAAATAAGGTGCCAAGTACATATTGTTTGAAATCCCAGCCATCGACAGCGCCTCTTACCTCGTCGGCAATTTTCCATATTTGGCGTTGTAATTGGTCTCGTTGCTGGATACTGATGGCCATGATTAAATTCCAATAAAAATCTGTGTGTTAAATATTAGGCTTATTGAGATATCTAAGCTGTAATTGTGTATTTTATCAGTATGGCTGCTTATTGGTTCATCAGGGTACAAAATAATATACGCCACAAGGCAATAATTGCGTTATGGGTTCTTCGATCCCAAGGTTTTAGCCTGCATTCTGTGTATATTGCTTTTACAAGTGGCGATTCATTCTGGCCGCAGATTCTGTAACAGGTCGGCACATTGCATTTTGCCTGTGCCGATTGAACATGATTTATTTTCTGGCGTTTGCTGTATTGCTCAGTCAATCAATTATTTAATGACAAAATTATTTAAAAAGGGGGTGCCATTGCAAGCATTTATTTTCTACCATAGCGCAATTTTAGCAGTAATGATTTGCATTGAATTTGGTATTTAACCGACTGAGGCAGAGAAAATCGAAGATGCGCTGGCTGCGGATAATGGCGTTATTACCCTTGATAGGTGATGCAGTAGAAGCACAGCGGGCATTGATTGCATACAATGCCTTAAATGCGCAGGTAGATGTTTGAATCACTTTATTACATCAAAAAAGATGGCATAGCCATCCTTTTTTATTGCAATGATTATATTAAGTAGCCAATCTGAACTGGCTAAATATCAGATACAGCAAAAGCAGCTAAATCATCAGCCTTTGACGCAGACAACCTGACGCAATTGATGCCTGATTTCCACCAGCTCCTGCTGTGCCTGCATTACAGCATCGATATCTTTGTACGCTAATGGAATTTCGTCGATTACCTCCGCATCTTTACGACATTCTACATGGGCGGTGGCCTGCATCTGGTCTTCAATGGTAAATCTTCTTTTGGCTTCGGCGCGGCTCATTACGCGCCCTGCCCCATGCGAACAGGAATGAAAACTTTCTGTATTACCCAAACCACGCACAATATAACTTTTTGCCCCCATTGAGCCCGGAATAATCCCCAGTTCGCCCTCGCGTGCAGAGACGGCTCCTTTACGAGTTACAAAAACATTGTGGCCAAAATGCCGCTCTTTTTGCACATAGTTATGATGACAGTTTATTGTTTGCAGATGCGTGGTAAACGGCACATCAATCACTTGGCGTAATGCAGCAATGGTGTTGTGCATCATTACTTCACGGTTTACGCGGGCAAAATCCTGCGCCCAATGCACGGCTTCCAAATAATCACGACAATATTCTGTTCCTTCGGCAAAATACGCCAGATCGTTATTGGGCAGATAGGTATCAATAAAATACTTTTTCATTTCTTTTTGCGCCAGCTCACTGAAATATTTGCCAATGGCATGGCCAATACCACGTGAACCACTATGCAGCATAATCCATACCTGATCGGTTTCATCCAGACAAACTTCAATAAAATGATTACCACTGCCCAGTGTGCCCAGATGATGCAAACTATTGGCTTTTAAAAAGCGCGGATATTTGTTGGTGAGTTTTTCAAACCCTGGCAATAGCTGCTGCCAGTACTCTTGCACAATCGGAGGCGGATTATGCCAGCTACCTTTATCATATTTTTTATTACCCGGAGTAGAACCATGCGGTACGGCTTTTTCAATCGCCAGCCGCAATGGCATTAAGTCTTCCGGCAAATCCAGTGCTGTAAGCGACAACTGTACTGCCATCATGCCACAGCCGATATCTACGCCAACCGCAGCGGGAATAACTGCGCCGGTGGTGGGAATCACACTACCAATGGTAGAGCCTCGTCCCAGATGCACATCGGGCATCACGGCAATATGCTTAAAAATAAAGGGCAGTTGTGCGGTTTGCAGCAATTGTGTTTTGGCGATATCTTCTACTGGTACGCCTTTAGTCCACATTTTTACCGGACGGGTTTTATCTTCTTTTAATACTTCATATTTTTGCATTTTTATCTTTCATTATTTTTCTGTTTAATCAATCAGCATAGGTTAGGCTGCTATTTCGCCTGAATGTTAATCAAACCATGTAATAACTGATCCAGACCGCCCACAACTGAAATTTTGTCGATGCGTTCAGCAATACGTTCCAGTGTTTCCATTTCTTTCAGGCGTAAAGCCACCGGATTGTTTTCCATTACTCTGGCGGTATTCAGCAGGGAACGGGTGGCGGAAGTTTCTTCGCGGCGACGGATTACATTGGCCTGTGCCGCTTTTTCAGCCTCCACTACCTGCGCTAGAATGGTTTTCATGTCGCCCGGCAGAATTATGTCTTTCACGCCTACGCTAATGGCTTCAATTCCATAGCCTGCCATATTGGCCTGCATATGTGCATTGATGACTTCATCAATCACATCCTTGTTTTCCAGTAATTCATCCAGTGTGCGGGTACCAATTGCTTCGCGTAAGGCAAATTGCAATTGCCGGTACAACAGTTCCACGGGCTGAGCAGCTTTGGCAAAAGCAGTTAATACATCGGTATAGCACCAGTTGGCCACCAGATTGATGCGCAGATTTACTTTGTCGCGAGTTAGTATTTCCTGCCCGGATATTTCTACTGTCTGCAAGCGTGTATCGACGATTTCAACACTGATTTCGCGGTTAAAGCGCCAGTAAGCGGTAATGCCGGCATCCAGTAGCTGCTCTACTTTTCCATTTACTTTTAATACACCAACATGATAGGCCGGTACCTGCGCAATTAGCACGCTGCTGTCGCCGATCACTTCTTTTTGACGCAATTTAGGCTGTAATAATTGCTGTACCATTTGTTCTGAAAGCTGGTAGCCGGCAGCCAGCTCGATAGTCTGCATGTGCTGCTTGCAATTATTCTGCCAATATAATCTTTTTGTTCCCGGCGGCAGGATTTCCACCAGTAAATCGTCTTCAAAGCGTAAACCGGCCTGATTGGCACCTACCTGCATCTGCACACAGAATTGCTGCATCTGCTCCGGTGCATTCTGCTCAATCGTGGCGGCCAGCAGGTCATCGATACGGTTGTCCTGTAATTTGAATTTTCCCAGTACAAGCTTATGTTTGAATTCGCACAAGCCAATTACAGATGTGGGCGGAATAATCTGCACAAACTGGTTATCCACAAACAGGGTACCAATCTGTTCATCCACAAAATAATGCAGTTTTACATTGTCTATACCGGTAATGAGTCTGGCGGTATTTTTGGCCTGTATCAGTTCCAGCGCTACTTCATCCGGCAAGCGGTAGCCCTGCTGCAAAGTGACTTTTTTAATTGATTGCGCCTTATAACTCTGCCAGTACAGTGCTTTGGTAGCGGGCATAATAATCTCTACCAGCATGTCTTCTTCATAGCGCAGGGCAATTTCATTATCAGCAACATTGACATAATGACAATATTTTTCTACTAGTTGCGGATAAAAATTTAGCAGTTTTTCGGCGATGTTCGGCTCGATTTCAGTATCGGCCAAATCCATCAGAGAATACGTTATTGCAGAAAAAGGATCCCAGAAAGTGTGGCGGCCGGCGGTAACAATGGTATTAATTTCATCCCGTTTATTAACAACAGCCAGCTCACCTTTTTTTACATCAATTATGGTTAACATATTCATTCTCCAGTCTATTGCAGCCAGTAAATCGGATGAACACAATCAAACGGATTAAGTAACGGAATAACAGGGGAAAGATTCATCACCATAATCTAATCACTGCCTGATTATGGTTAATAAATATTTTGCCTGCTATCCGGTTTTTTTACCCAGACAAAAACAACTATAGCTGAGTTTGCCCGGTTAACCGGTTTTTCCTGTGCCTAAGCTTTGACTACTCTGCTTATTCCCATTTACTGGCTGGTATTGCTTAATACTACAAGTATTACTATGTGATTTTTGAAACAGGAATCGAACCTGTCACAGATTGGTTTGGTACCAATTGCTCTATCCAGTGAGCTTTTCAAAAATACTCCGTGAAAGGGAGGTGTCTTTTATACTCAGGAATACATGTTGATAATGCAAATGAATTGGCCTTGCGGCGAATCCGGCAGCATTCGCTATGCACCTGACTGCCATATCAGACAGCATGTATTGCAGACACAGGCTTTATTGCAATTAATGTACCAACAGGTAAATTTTTTTAGGTAATTTTTATAAACCATTATTTTTATTAATTAAATAATTAAATTTTAAAATTACTTGCCAGCCATTTATTGCTTAAACCCAACATGATTTTATAAATTTATATATAATTTTATTTATATTTATAAACCAATAAAATAATCCCATGAACAGGAAAAACGTTGTATTCGGCTTTTTAGGCAATGTGCTTGACCAGCGCGGTAAAGGCAGAAAACGCTGGGGGCGCTGGCGGCCAACGGTTGATGTCTGTAATCATCCGGAACTGCCGGTATCCCGCTTTGAGCTGCTTTATCACGTTAATGATAACGAGTTACTGGCTGAAATTATTCAGGATATTAAAACCATTGCCCCGGATACACAGGTTAATCCGGTTGCAGTGGATATACATGACCCGTGGGATTTTGAGGAGGTGTATACCTGTTTACTGGATTTAGCTAAAAGCTATCAATTTGATTATGAACAGGAAAATTATTATTTAAATATCACTACCGGCACGCACGTTATGCAGATTTGCTGGTTTCTGCTGGCAGAATCACGCTTTTATCCGGCCAGACTGCTGCAATTATCGCCAACCAAAGGGGCAGCACGGCATGAAACGGCGTTAACTGAGCCGGCAGAGCATCAACAGCTATGCAGCCGCGGACAAATCAACATTATTGACCTGAATCTAAACCGCTACGACCAGATTCTGACCCGCTTTCAGCAATACGCCGGCCAGGCGACTGAATTACTCAAATCCGGCATTGCCACCAGAAACCCGCATTACAATCAGCTAATTACTGAAATAGAACAGGTAGCCAGCCGCTCCCATGCGCCTATCCTGCTGTGTGGCCCTACCGGCGCCGGTAAGTCATTTCTTGCCCGGCAAATTTACCAGCTTAAGCTGAATAAGCATCAGATAAGCGGCCAGTTTGTGGAAATTAACTGCGCTACTCTTACCGGTGATAATGCCATGTCAACTTTGTTTGGCCATAGCAGAGGTGCTTATACGGGTGCCAGCATGGCCAGAAGCGGCCTGCTCAAACAGGCTGATAACGGCCTTTTGTTTCTGGATGAAATCGGTGAGCTGGGGCTGGATGAACAGGCTATCCTGCTCAAAGCCATTGAAGAAAAACATTTTTATCCATTGGGCTCGGATAAACTGGTTTCCAGCCAGTTTCAATTGATTGCCGGCACCAATAAAGATTTAAAACAGGCAATTGCCTGTGGCGCATTCAGGGAAGACTTATATGCACGGATTAATTTGTGGAGCTATCAATTACCCGGGCTGGCAGAACGCAAAGAAGATATTGAGCCGAATATTGATTTTGAGCTGGCGCGCTATGCACAGGAATATGGCACTATGCCACGCTTTAATCAGCAATCCAGAACCCGCTATGTAAACTTTGCCACTTCGGCTACCGCACGATGGACGGGTAATTTCCGCGAACTCACTGCTTCCATTACCCGCATGGCTACACTGGCCACGCAAGGTAATATCACTTTGGCACAGGTTGAAGACGAAATTCAGCGCTTACAGCAACACTGGCAGCAGACAACACCCGCCGATGCGCTGATTCCGGCTGAAATTGATGAATTCGACCGCTATCAGCTAGAAAAGGTGATTGAAGTATGCCGCAAAAGCCGAACCTTATCCGAGGCCGGCCGCTATCTGTTTGCTGTATCACGAGCACAGAAACAGCGTACCAATGATGCCGACAGGCTGAAAAAATATCTGGCCAAGTTTGATTTAAGCTGGGAGCAGATAAAAGATAGTGGGCATCACGTCATTTAGAAGCAGCATAACCGCTTAAACTTGAATATCAGATGATTTATCTGCAATAACTGTCCTTGATAGCTTACCCTGAAATCATAACCACAATAAATCAGACTGCCTGCAAAGCTGTAAGCAGGCAGTCATTCTATTAACACACCATCCGTTGCAACAATTTCTTAAAGTCTTCACCCACCAGAGGGTGCTTCATTCCATACGCCACTGTTGCTTCCAGATAGCCAAGCTTATCGCCACAATCATAGCGTCTGCCGGCAAAAGCATAAGCAATCATCTTCTGCTCGGTGAGCAAGCGGGCAATAGCATCGGTTAACTGGATTTCTCCACCCGCGCCTCGCGGTAAATTAGTCAGAAAATCAAACACACGGGCAGATAAAATATAGCGCCCTACTACGCCCAGATGCGAAGGTGCTTCATCCGGATGCGGTTTTTCCACAATACTTTTGACATAATCAAAGCTATCTTCGCGGGCAGTTTCCACAATACCGTAAGCACCAGTCTGTTGGGGGGCTACATTTTCCACACCAAGCACATTACAACCAGTACGATGATAGACATCCATCATCTGACTTAAGGCTCCGAGCTGGGCATCAATCAGGTCATCTGCCAGCACCACCGCAAAGTTTTCTTTGCCCACAGCGGCACGGCTGCACAGCACCGCATGCCCCAGTCCCAGCGCAGCCGGCTGGCGGATATACAGACAAGTGACATTAGGTGGCAGAATATCCTGCACAAAATCGAGTAATTTATTCTGATTGCGGTAAGCCAGCTCGGTTTCCAGCTCATACGCCTTATCAAAATGATCTTCGATGCAGCGCTTATTGCGGCCGGTAATAAATACCAGCTCGGTACAGCCGGCAGCCACGGCTTCTTCCACTGCATACTGAATCAGTGGTTTATCCACAATCGGCAGCATTTCTTTCGGGCTGGCTTTGGTAGCCGGTAAAAACCGTGTTCCCATACCAGCTACCGGAAACACACATTTACGGATTGGTTCTGCTTTCATCAGCTCTACTCTTTAATTCCCAACATAGCCATCAACGCAGCCTGATCCAGTATGGTAACACCAAGTGCCTCGGCTTTGGCCAGCTTGCTGCCTGCTTCAGCACCGGCCACGACAAAATCGGTTTTTTTCGACACACTGCCACTAACCTTGCCACCGGCTTCCTCAATGTGCTGCTGCGCCACATCTCGCGACCAGTCTGGCAATGTGCCGGTTAAGACAAAAGTTTTACCGGCAACAGTTTCATTGGCTGCCGGCGCACTTTCTTCTGGCTGGCCGGCAAGTAATTGCTCACGTAAAGCAATGGTTTTTTGCAATAATAAGCGGTTTTCCGGCTGAGCACACCACTGTTGCCAGCTTTCCGGTAAGGCCTTATCTGTTAATAGCTGCGCCCAGTCCATGCCCACCAGTTGCCACAGTTTCTGCGCCCGCGTTTCAGTTAAACCCGCGCCGGGCAGGCGTGCCAGTACTCGCTCAGGGGCAAAATACTCACGCAATGGTATACGGCGGGTTTCTGTCTGTGGTTCTACGCCTACATCAAGCAATTCCTGCAATTGACCAGTCTGATCTTCCTGACTGAAAAAATACGCTACCGAGTGCGCCACAACAGTACCGATATCCGGCAAACAGGCCAGTAATGGCTCAGTAGCCTGAGTTAGCGTGGTCAAATCGCCAAATGCCTGTGCCAACTGCTTGGCGGTGCGTTCACCCACATGAAAAATACCCAAAGCGTAGATAAGATTGGCCAGTGGACGCCGGCGGCTGGCATCGATACCGGCCAGAATATTTTCTGCCCAGCGGGAAGGTTGCTGTTTGGCCGCCTTACCGGTAGTGGATAAGGCCAGCTCATCCGCCGCTGCTTCTGCGCTATCCGCTGCTTCCTGCTTGGCCTGTTGTTTCATGGCCAGCAAATCGGCCAATTGTAAACGGTACACATCGGCAAAATGATGCACACGCCCCTGTGTTACCAGCAGCTCAATCTGCCGCTCGCCCAGATTTTCAATATCCATCGCCCGGCGTGACGCAAAGTGAATCAGTGCCTGTACCCGCTGTGCCTGACACAGCATGCCACCACTACAGCGTGCTACTGCCTCTCCTTCTTCGCGCACAATCTCATGCCCACAAACCGGACACTGTTGCGGCATACGGAAAGGCGGATACTTTGGCACAGCCTCTGCTGGCGTGAGTAAATCTGTTTGTTCTTCCACCATTGGCCGCTGTGCCAGCACCACAGATACAATTTCCGGAATCACATCGCCGGCACGCCGTACAATGACCGTATCACCTTCTCGCACATCCTTACGCTGAGCTTCACCTTCATTATGCAAAGTTGCATTGGTTACGGTTACGCCGCCAACAAATACCGGCGTTAAACGTGCTACTGGTGTTATCGCGCCTGTACGCCCAACCTGTACATCAATTGCTTCAACTGTGGTGAGCATTTCCTCTGCCGGAAACTTCTGCGCAATGGCAAAGCGTGGTGCCCGCGCCACAAAACCAAGCTGTTCCTGCTGTGCCAGATTATCAACCTTGATTACCACGCCATCGATGCCAAACGGCAAATCAGCACGTATCCGATAAATCTGCTCATAAAATGCCAGTACCTTTTTGATATCAGCCTGATAACACAAGGTATCCTTTGGCGGTATGGTCAAACCCAAACGCGCCAGCAGCGCCAGCTCTTCACTGTGACTATCCGGTACAAAACGCTCGTCCAGTCTGGCAATTCCATAAGCATAGAAATGTAGGCGTCGGCGTGCTGTAATTTTCGGATCTAGCTGGCGCAAACTGCCAGCTGCTGCATTGCGCGGATTGGCAAATGTTTTCTGATTTTCTGCTTGCTGATGTGCATTAAGCCGCTCAAAATCTGCTTTCAGCATCAGCACTTCACCGCGCACTTCCAGCACATCGGGCACATTATCCCCATGCAGACGCAAAGGAATATTCACAATCGTGCGCGCGTTTTCTGTTACATCCTCGCCGGTATAGCCATCACCACGAGTTGAAGCCTGTACCAGCAAACCATCACGATAAAGCAAGCTGATGGCCAGACCATCAAATTTCGGTTCCACAATATATTCAGGCTCGGCACCCAGACCATCGCGCACGCGCTTATCAAAAGCATACATTTCACTATGGTCAAACTGATTATTATCGTCCAGCGGCGAAAACGCGTTATTCAATGACAACATGGGAATCTGATGCACCACAGCAGTGAATTTTTGCTGTGCGCGTCCACCCACACGCATACTGGGACTATCCGGCTGGCGCCATTGCGGATACTGCTCTTCCAGAGCCTGTAACTCGCGGAATAGCCGGTCATATTCCGCATCCGGTACAGTAGGCGCATCCAGATCATAATACTCATGTGCATAGCGATTAAGCAGTGCGGTTAAATCAATAATTTGCTGTTCGCTCACTGTATCCATTCCAGTTATTCCTTCAAGCAGCTAAAAAGAAAATGGCAACCCCCATTCTGCGGCTTGCCATCTCATTATAAAATTAAAAATACAGGCAATATCAGGAAAACAGCCTTTTCGTCAGCTCACTTCCGGGCTTCAGCTCAACCTGCTTCATTTCCTTCTGCCGGTCAACCACATAGCGGCGTACTTCACGCAACCACTCTGTGGATAACTCTTCCACTTTATCGTTGACCAGATCCAGGCCTAGCTGACTAGACAGCTTAACGGCCATATCCATAAACTGATCAAAACATTTTTCGCCGTTCGGTATGTGTACTATATCAAATAACATACTGAATCCACGATAATTTTGATTTGCTAACAATGTAGAAGTAAACGGCGAGTTATCCAGCGTTACAATACTGAACAAAGGTTCACCATTACTATCGGCATAGTAGAATGCACCATCATGCCCCAGTTCAAAACCCTGCCTTTCAACCGCAGAACGCAACTCCATACCACTTACATTAGTGCGTGAGACCAGATGAATAGCAATTGTCTGATCAACGCGGGCACACAAGTCATCCAGTGGCCGCGCAACACTCAGGAAAGTATTAATATCCGTTAACAGTAATTGCCCATCCATTTGCTCGGCAAAACGGTTGGCCTGTTCACCAAAATTTGCCAGCTCTTCATGCGTGATCAAGCCACTGCGGCTAATAGCCTGCAAGCCAACCACAAATCCCTGATAATAAACACTGGGAATCGGCTCAGCCACCTGATAACGGTCATCCATGGTACAGCCCACCAGCCGAAAACGTGAACGGCTGCTTAAACGCGGCATGGCGTGCAGTTCTTTGGGCTCATACAAAGCAATATAAGCCAGATAATCAAAGCGCACATCAAACCATGGCAGCGGCTGTTTGGCCATATCGCGCAAATCTAATAAGGTTTTGCGCCCTTTTACCGGAATAGTTCGTGATAATGATTCCATATCACGGTGTACAGGCGAGCTTTCTGGTGCTGCATCTTCGTTAGCGACGGGCAGCTCCGGTGGTTGCGCAGTGGCCACTGTTTCTTCCTGTATATGGCCATTACTGGCTTCAGGCACGGCTTCCTCACCAGTAGCCACAGATTCAGCCTGCTCGGTAGATGAATCGGCAGCCATACCCGTCTCATTTTCTGGCGGCACAGCTTTTTCATTGAGCACAGACTGTGCCTGAGCGCCATCACGTACAGAATTCACCTGACTGTCCAGTAAAGCATCCTTATTGGCGTGTCCAAACTGTTCACGCAATTGTTTGCGGTATTGGCTTTCCTGATAAATATTATAGACCAGCACTGCCAGAATGAACGCCGCACCCACTACCAACATAATCAATACAGAATCACTCATTACATTCCTACTAGGCAATTTGCGGAAGCCGCAGTTTAATTAACAGCTAAACAGAATTATAACCAAAAATACCCCTGCCGGCAGCCTTAAACTATAGTGGCCACTGATATTTTGTTATCACCGGCAAGCCCCATGCACGCAGCCTGTCCCATTGAAAAAAATGTCCCGGATCAGATTTGCGCCCCGGCGCTATATGCTGATGCCCGGTAATCGCCTGAATTGGGTAGCGCTCACACAGTGCCTGCAATAATTTATTTAACTGTGCATACTGCGATTCTGTAAACGGCTCAAAATCACAGCCTTCCAATTCAATCCCGATTGAAAATGCATTACAGCCCTCACGTCCGTCAAAACGCGACACGCCTGCCTGAAAAGCAGCATCATCACAGGAAACAAACTGGGTTAATGCCCCGCTGCGCTCCAGCAGAAAATGGCTTGATACCCGCAAATTGATAAGCGAACGCATAAAATCATCCGGCTCATCCGCCTTAATCTGATTGGTAAACAGACGCTGCACGGCCTGTTGCCCATATTCAAACGGCGGAAGGGAAATATTATGCAATACCACCAGCGATACTTCAGCCGGCTGCGAGCGCTGGCTGAAATTCGGTGACGGCACATGCGTACACTGCTGTAACCAGCCGTCTGTCCATAGCGGCTTTTGTTCGCCCTGCATCCTCTTCGCCTTTGTGATAAAAGTGCTTACCTTAATACAGCTTGGTTTAATCGTCCACTTTTAGCGAAGAGGGAGGCCACAATCCGGGAAATAAGCAGCGATTAGCCATAAACACAGGCCAAATCAAAATCGTACATAGCACAACAAACAGGCAAAATCAGACTTTTTCCATTAAATAAACAGCCACATATACAATCGCACACATAAAACACTTGCCAAGAGAGTTTATATCTGGTTTAATGCGCACTCTTCCCCGATGGCCAGATAGCTCAGTCGGTAGAGCAACGGACTGAAAATCCGTGTGTCGGCAGTTCGATCCTGCCTCTGGCCACCATTAGTAACCGCTAAATGCGGTTATTTTTTTGTCTACACTACTGATTAATATGATTAATATCAATTTAACAAATCAACAAAATTTTCTTTTCTGTAATATTTACTTTTAATTAATCATAATAAAAAGCTATTCTTGTATCCATTTTGATAGATTATTTCACTCATTTAATACTTGCCGCAATATATAAAGTAGGTATTAAATAATATGACATCAATTGAATATCAGACACTAAAACAAGCAGTATAATTTTCTACGTCAGTTTTATACTAACTATGGGGCATTTACATTATGGTTTAGTATAGCCTGCCAGTATACTTATTCCAGATATTACACTAATTAATGGCATATTAAATTTAATATCTCTGAATTTTATGCTATTACTATAAATATAAAAGTAATTAAAAGGTGCAAAAGTAAAAATTATTCTGTTTGGTTTTGAATTAATACCATTTTAAACTCAGCTTAAATTTATACAGTTACAACTCTTTTTCCAAAAATTAATTATTTTCTTTGCATTTTTATCATAGTTTAATTAAAACATATATTCTTTGTTATCCAGACCGGGCAGCAGTGTAATTAACAGAATAGTTATGATTACTTTATATTCAACTGTTTTCTGCTTTTGTCTGATGTTTTCTTTTACTCAGCCAGACCAATTTTCCTCTTATTAATCTTTGCATTAAATATTATCAAGTTTACTTGTCCTTTTACAGGAATAAATATATTTTCATTAGTTAATTTTTTTAATAAAAATAATAAATACCCACTTCTATTTATACTCATACATTAAAAAGCCACAGCAATAAGTTAATTATTTTCCTATTCTGAAAATATTAATAATTAATAATTAATATTTAATAAGATTTTATTTTTCAAGCGTAATCTTTCAGATTAGCTGCATTTGACTATGTGTAAATGATTAGAAAATTTATACAGGCAGTTTTAATCCTTATTGATTGGCTGTTTATGTATCTGTCGGCCTGCTTGGACGACTGGCGGATGTAATGAACAGATATGGTTATGTGTAGAAGAGGTTAGGTTTGTTAGTTATTTAATTTTCATCAAGAGTTAGGAAAACCTATGAATAAAGTCTATCGAGTTGTTTGGAATGAACATACGCAAACGTGGGTAGCTGTATCAGAATTGGCAAACAGTAAAACCAAATCAAATACTGTTTGTGAATTACCACTTGTCAAACGCATATTAAATATGTTTGGGCTAAAAAAAATTGTCAGCCTCACACTTACAACACTAATACTACAATTGCAGGCAATTTCCCCAGTCTATGCTGCCAATCTAGCTATCACCGGCACTACTAATGCAAGTACCAATGGCACAGGCGTAAGCTATGCTTTCGGCAGCCACGGCAGTATTGCTCTGGCTGGTGATGATGACTATTGTGGTGCAGACAAAGTAAACGGGCGCAGAAATATTACCACAGGTGGAATCAGTGCCATGGATGAGTACTTGCGTTTTGCCGAGAATCGTTCGTTTAATGGCAGAAATCCTTATGGCGTCAGCAACGGTCAGCAAGTATGGACAGGAGACGGTGCTACTGGTGGGATTACCACCGGATCATCCGGCTACATGGGTACTCCAACTGGTGGAGACACCAATAGACTTCCTGTAGCTTATGGTGTTTATTCCTTTGCATCAGGTTGCGGCTCTTATGCCACAGGTAATTATTCAACAGCATTCGGTAATAATGCCACTGCCACAGCTGGTGGTGCTCAGGCTTTTGGTGTAGCGGCATTGGCTTCTGGCGCAACTGCTGTTGCAATCGGT
Organism: Snodgrassella alvi; assembly: GCF_002777425.1. Lineage (GTDB taxonomy): Bacteria > Pseudomonadota > Gammaproteobacteria > Burkholderiales > Neisseriaceae > Snodgrassella > Snodgrassella alvi_B. Next base: position 4,853 of record NZ_MDVC01000099.1, on the reverse strand, counting down.
GTTGGTGCTCAGGCTACTAACACTGCAAGTTTAGCGCTTGGTTCCGTGGCCACTTCCGATGGTGCAGGAAGTGTGGCGGTTGGTTTCAATAGTGCTGCCCAGAAAGATAATGCTACCGCGTTGGGTGCCAACGCCATGGCAATAGTAGAAAAAGCAGTGGCTCTGGGTAGCGATTCTCTGGCCAATACTAGCTCCGGTATTCAGGGTTATGACCCGGCCGGCACTAATACCGATGCTGTAAATCAGTCTGCAACATGGAAAAGTACCATTGGTGCAGTTGCCATCGGGAATACAAGTATGCAGCTCACCCGCCAGATAACTGGCCTGGCGGCCGGTACTGCCGATACTGATGCGGTTAACGTAGCACAATTAAAAAATCTGGCCAGCTCTACCTCGACAGGTTTATCCAGTTTGTCTACAGCAATCCTTAGAGCAACTGATTTAACCTCAATAAACAACAGCATTAACACCCTACAACAAGACGCCTTGCAATGGAATGGCACTGCTTACGATGCCAGCCACGGTACTGCTAATGCGCAGAAAATTGTTAAAGTAGCTGCTGGTGATGTCAGCGAAAATTCTACCGATGCCGTTAATGCCGGGCAGCTTTTCAGTCTTTCCAGCTCTACTTCCACCAGTGTGGATTCGCTGTCTACTACTTTACGCAATGCCGGTGATCTGAGTAATGTTAATAACAACATCAACTCTTTAAATAACAGTGTTTCCAATTTGCAAAAAGACGCTCTGCAATGGAATGGCACCGCTTATGATGCCGGCCACGGTACTGCTAATGCGCAGAAAATTGTTAAAGTAGCTGCTGGTGATGTCAGCGAAAATTCTACCGATGCTGTTAATGCCGGACAGCTTTTCAGTCTTTCCAGCTCTACATCTACCAGTGTGGAATCGCTATCTACTACTTTACGCAATGCCGGTGACCTGAGTAATGTTAATACCAACATCAACTCTTTAAGCAGTAGCCTCAATACTGCTAACAGCAGTATTAGTAGCTTAAATAATAATGTTTCTAACTTGCAGAAAGATGCCCTGCAATGGAATGGTATCGCTTACGATGCCAGTCACGGCACTACTACTGCACAGAAAATTACCAATGTAGCTGCTGGTAGTATCAGCGAAAACTCTACCGATGCCGTTAATGCCGGGCAGCTTTTCAGTCTTTCCAGCTCTACATCTACCAGTGTCGAATCGCTGTCTACTACTTTACGCAATGCCGGTGATCTGAGTAATGTTAATACCAACATCAACTCTTTAAGCAGTAGCCTCAATACTGCTAACAGCAGTATTAGTAGCTTAAATAATAATGTTTCTAACTTGCAGAAAGACGCCCTGCAATGGAATGGCTCCGCTTACGATGCCAGCCATGGTTCTGCTAATGCGCAAAAAATTACCCATGTGGCCGCTGGTAATGTCACCGAAAACTCTACCGATGCCATTAATGGCGGACAATTATATTCTCTGTCCGACTCTACCATGACCAATTTGCTTAATCTCTCTACTGCTTTCAGTAGCAACCTCTATACTGGTCTGAGCACTGCCAATTCGCGTATCGATACTGTGTCCCAGTCTACAGCCACCCTGGCCGGTAATCTCTCTACTGCGGTTAACAGCATCAGTACTCTGCAAAAAGATGCCTTGCAGTGGAATGGCACCGCTTATGATGCCAGCCATGGTACGGCCAATGCGCAGAAAATTACTAAAGTGGCCGCTGGTGATATCACCGCAAACTCTACCGATGCCGTTAATGCCGGACAGCTTTTCAGTCTTTCCAGCTCTACTTCGACTAGTGTCGAATCGCTGTCTACTACTTTACGCAATGCCGGTGATCTGAGTAATGTTAATAACAACATCAACTCTTTAACTAACAATGTTTCCAATTTGCAAAAAGACGCTCTGCAATGGAATGGCACTGCCTACGATGCCAGCCACGGCACTGCCAATGCGCAGAAAATTGTTAAAGTGGCCGCTGGTGATGTCAGCGAAAACTCTACCGATGCCGTTAATGGCGGACAATTATATTCTCTGTCCGACTCTACCATGACCAGTTTGCATAATCTCTCTACTGCTTTCAGTAGCAACCTCTATACTGGTCTGAGCACTGCCAATTCGCGTATCGATACTGTGTCCCAGTCTACAGCCACCCTAACCAGTAATCTCTCTACTGCGGTTAGCAGCATCAGCACTCTGCAAAAAGATACCTTGCAGTGGAATGGCACCGCTTATGATGCCAGCCACGGTACTACCACTGCGCAGAAAATTATCAAAGTAGCTGCTGGTGATGTCAGCGAAAACTCTACCGATGCTGTTAATGCCGGACAGCTTTTCAGTCTTTCCAGCTCTACATCTACCAGTGTGGAATCGCTGTCTACTACTTTACGCAATGCTGGTGACCTGAGTAATGTTAATAACAGCATCAGCTCTTTAACTAACAGTGTTTCCAATTTGCAGAAAGACGCCCTGCAATGGAATGGTACCGCTTACGATGCCAGCCACGGCACTGCTAATGCGCAGAAAATTATTAAAGTGGCTGCTGGTGATATCAGCGCAAACTCCACCGATGCTGTTAATGGCGGACAATTATATTCTCTGTCCAGCTCTGCCATGACCGGTTTGGATAATCTGTCTACTGCTTTCAGTGACAGCCTCTCTACTGGTCTGAACACTGCCAATTCGCGTATTGATACTGTGTCCCAGTCTACAGCCACCCTGGCCGGTAATCTCTCTACTGCGGTTAACAGCATCAGCACTCTGCAAAAAGATGCCTTGCAGTGGAATGGCACCGCTTATGATGCCAGCCACGGTACGGCCAATGCGCAGAGAATCATTAATGTTGCTAACGGTAATATCGGGGAAAATTCAACTGATGCCATTAATGGCGGACAGCTATACAGCATTTCATCTTCAATCTTCAGCTCAGTATCCAGTAGCGTTGAAAATGTAGTTAATGAAAACAAGATTAATATGGATGCTGTAAACCGAGATCTCAAAACTGCACAATCAGCCCTTCAGACTGCGCAGAATGATATCCAAACGGCTCAGACTGATATCCAGACCTCGAAAAAACTGATTGAGGAATTGCAAAAAAATGCTGTGCATTTCGACGACGATGATGCAGGTTCATCCAGCTTCTTCGGGCTGAACCGTGATACCAGCAATGAAAGAACGATTAGTAATATTGCAAACGGTCGTGTTGATGCCACCTCTAATCAGGCAGTGAATGGCCGTCAGCTCTATGCGCTGTCTACTTCTACTTCGACCAGTCTGTCCAGCTTACAGGATCAGCTGAATCTAGCTTCTGGCAATATACCAGCAGGGTTATCAAGCTCTCTGAGCACATTGCTGACAGACGCCCTGCAATGGAATGGCAATGCTTATGATGCCAGCCATCATTCTGGTAGCCCGCAGAAAATTACTAATCTTGCTGTTGGTGATATTGGTGAACATTCAACGGATGCGGTTAATGGCAGCCAGTTGTGGCAAATGAAAAATGATTTCAAACAGGATTTGCAAAACCTGTCTGATTCATTTGACAACAAGCTGGCTCAAAACAACAGTGGCAGTACCGCAGCCATTAATGCAGCAACTGATAAAGCCAATCAGGCAATGGCCAAAGCGGACAGCCTGTCTACCTCTACAGCAAAGACACTATCCGAAGTGGCAAGCAGTCTGGGCGGCAATGCCAGCTATAATGCCGAAACGGGTAGCTTTACCGCACCAAGCTACAGCAGCACCGCTGCTGATGGTACTGCGCTTACTGCTAATAATGTCGGTGATGCGTTAAGCAATCTGTACAACGGTGGCAGCAAGTATGCCAAAGTCAACTCCACCCTGAGTGCCGCTTCGGCAAGTGGCAATAATGCCATTGCCATAGGCGGTGCTGCTACAGCCAGCGGCAATGCGGCTGTGGCCATCGGCGCAGAAGCCAAAGCCAGTGCCGCAGATGGGGTTGCCATTGGTAATCATGCCAGCGTTACCCAAAGTGGCGGAGTTGCGCTGGGTGCCAACTCTGTAGCGAATACAGCAGGTGGCATCATGGGCTATATTCCGGCAGGTGCCACAGCGCAGCAGGCTCGCGCCATTCAGGCTACCACCAGCACCGAAGCAGCAGTTTCCGTAGGTGATGCTTCCAAAGGTATTTATCGCCAGATTACCGGTGTAGCCGCTGGTACAGAAGATTCCGATGCCGTGAACGTGGCACAGCTCAAAGGCGTTAATGCCCGTATAGAAAACATCAACCGCTACGTCAACAATGTTAACGATCGTATACAGCACGTAGAACGCCGTGCCTATTCCGGTACGGCACTGGCCATGGCGCTATCAGGTGCCTATCTGCCACAGCTGAATGCCGGTGAGCAGACTGTCGGCGTGGGTATGGGCTCCTACCATGGTTATACTGCCGTTGGTATTAACTACAAAGCCACAAACAACAGCGGTAAATTCTCATGGGGTGCAGGTGTCTCTACCACCGGTCATGAAACTGGCTTTAATGCAGGTATCGGCTATAAATGGTAATAGCTGAATAAACATTTTAAGTGTCGGGCATACAATCGTATGCCCGATTTTTTTAACGGGAAAAACTAATCACAAAGTATTTTGGTAATTAACTGATATCAATCACGATTGTAATTATTTGGAATTAAAAATTTATTGCATTAAAATCAGAAATATTATGTAACCAGCAGATAACAAATTTTTCAGGCTGATTTGTCAATACTTTTGCTCAGCACTCTTTAATCTTTCCGCTCTTGCTGATTCTGAGATAAAAAATTGAAACTCCAGTTCTTTAAATATTTTCAACTGACTAAAAATTTATATGTAAACTACTAATATTAAAATAA
>NZ_MDVC01000098.1 GCF_002777425.1 Snodgrassella alvi | reverse complement strand
TGTTGGCTTAAGCCGCTGTGCTTACTATTATCAACCTAAATTACCGGATGACTCGGTGATTGTGTCAGTACTCAGTGCTATCACTGACAGGCATTTACGCTGGGGCTTTCCCAAGTGTTTTAATCGCATCAGAAAGCTCGGCTATAACTGGAATCATAAACGGGTGTATCGGGTGTATTGTGAATTAAAGCTTAATCTCAGGGTAAAGCGTAAAAAATGCATTCCTCCACGATGCCCAGAAAGACTATCAGCACCCAGTAAACAAGGTGAATGCTGGTCAATGGATTTTATGAGTGACAGCAGTCGCAATCAACGCAGGTTTAGAACTTTCAATGTGATAGATGACTTTAATCGTGAGGCGTTAGGCATTGATATTGCAGTCAGTTTGCCGGCTGGCAGGATTACCCGTTATCTGGATAAACTGGCCGAATATCATGGCTATCCAATCAAAATACGAGTAGATAATGGACCGGAATTCACCGGAAATACGTTTACTAACTGGGCAAAATCACATGATATAACCATAGATTATATTCAACCAGGCAGTCCATATCAAAACGGGTATATTGAACGATTTAATCGTACCTATCGCACAGAGGTACTAGATTTATATCTATTTAATAATCTGGAACAAGCAAGAAAGGTAACCGAAGAATGGCTAACCAGTTATAACACCGAAAGGCCTCATGAAGCATTAAATAATATGACGCCGATTGAGTATAAAACCCTAAGACAAGCAGTATTATTTTCTACTTGAAGCTTGTACTAAGTTTGGGGTATTTACAAACATCCTGGTTACTTATGCGCACAAGATACATATTATGTTGGTCATATTAAAGGGATTGGGAAAATATACTAACAAACGTTTATTGATACCTATTCAAGACTGGCGTTTGCTAAAGTATATACGGAGAAAAACAGTTTAGTTGCTGCGGATATGCTCAATGATAAAGTGATACCATTTTTTGATAATGAGCAGGTAGCGCTTTTACGAATTCTGACGGATAGAGGAAGTGAGTATAACGGTCATAAAGAGCGTCATGCATACGAACTGTATCTGAATTTGGAGGATATAGAGCATACGAAAACAAAAGCCTACAGTCCGCAAACGAATGGTATATGTGAGCGGTTCCATAAGACGATGAAGACCGAGTGTTATGATATTATGTTTAGACGTAAAATATATACAGAACTGAAAGAGATACAACAAGATATTGAGCTTTGGCTAGAGTTTTACAATCGGGAAAGAGCACATTCAGGGAAATACTGTTATGGTAAGACACCTTGGCAAACTTGGGTAGAGACAAAAGGACTGGCTAAAGAAAAGCAGCTAGAGAATTTATTTTACTCATCAGACAGTCATTGTGTTAGAACGAATGCCGATGAGTAGGTAGTGTTTGTCAGATTAAGTTTGAGCTAGTACAACTGTAGGTCAGCGATGGTTTTTTCGATAAGGCTAATATTTGCTGGGTATGATATGGTTGCACATCCTTAAGCAAATTAATTGACGTCTTCAGGAGGTTTCTTCTCTCTTCTGAGCTATTATTGTTGGTTTTAGTTTGGCATTAAATCTGCATGAGTAGGCTTTTGGGTTTGTAAAGTTACTTATCACCTATGGGAAATTTTACCCTTCGCATAAAAGCCTGATGAATTAGCACTTCTGTCTTTGCTGGCAGTATGTTGCTACACAGAATAGTACTGGGGGAAAGAAAGTAAAAAATTTATTTATCTGTGCTATTGCAAGGCTTATTTAACCAGCTCAACACCGCGATTAGCCAGTTCATCTGCTTTCTCATTGCCTGGATCACCGGCATGCCCCTTTACCCAATGCCAGTGTACCTGATGCTTATTCACTTCAGTATCCAGTGCCTGCCACAACTCAACGTTTTTAACTGGCTGCTTCGATGCAGTTTTCCAGCCACGTGCTTTCCAGTTGTGAATCCATTCCTGCATGCCGTTTTTGACGTATTGGGAGTCAGTATAGATGTTGACGATACAGGGGCGTTTCAGGGCGGCTAGCCCCTGAATCACTGCGGTTAGTTCCATGCGATTATTGGTAGTATTGGCTTCGCCGCCAAAGAGTTCTTTACTGTGCCTGCCGGATTGCAGGAAAGCACCCCAGCCACCCACGCCGGGATTACCTTTGCAGGCACCATCGGTATACAAGGTTACTTCGCTCATGTTCATAGGCTGTTTTGAAAAGGACTAACTATATCATGTCTGGGGCGGTAAAACTTTTCCGGGGTTGAGAATGCCCTGTGGGTCGAGATAGTGTTTTTGTGCCCACATCCATTTGATTTCTGCGTTACTGCGTACTCGTGGCAGCCACTGATTTTTTAGCTGTCCAATACCATGTTCGGCAGCAATACTGCCATGATGGTGTAACACCTGTTCATATACCAGTTGGTTGATATTGTCTTCGTAGTG
>NZ_MDVC01000097.1 GCF_002777425.1 Snodgrassella alvi | reverse complement strand
GTCTTGAATAGGTATCAATAAACGTTTGTTGGTATATTTTCCCAATCCCTTTAATATGACCAACATAATATGTATCTTGTGCGCATAAGTATCCAGGATGCTGGGTCTCAATTTCACCCTGTGCCTCTCGCGCTGCTTTCGCTTTCTCTAAAGCCTGTAGCTGGCTTTCTGTTAACACAAGCCCTTCCTGAGCTACTTTTGTTTCCAGAGCGATCAGTCTTTTTTTGAAGCTTTCTAAATCGTGGCGTAACCAGATTGAACGTACACCACTGCCAGAGACCATTATTCCTTGCAGACGTAGCTGATTAGCAACCCGATGTTGGCCATAAGCAGGAAATTCATAAGCCATATTAACGACAGCCTGCTCAATATGAGGTTCTACGCGATTTTTCTCTATAGGTTTTTTGCGACTTATTTCCTGAAGAGCTAATTCTCCGCCCTGTTCATAGAGTTTTTTGAAGCGATAATAGCTGTCGCGACTATACCCCAAGACTTTACAGGCTTGCTGAACGTTACCTAACTGTTTAGCGAGTTCTAAAAGTCCTAATTTAGGTTTAATTATTTTTGCAGATTGATTCATTACTGACACTCCATTGTTGGTTTAAAATACACTAAATGTCAGATTAAATAAAGACTACTACAAATAATATGCCCAATACTGGAACATCTAAAGTTCCGACTTGTAAATAAGAGACGAATGCTATGAAAAAAGATTTTGCCTATGCAGTAGAGCTTCCCTATTGGCAAGCCCCAAATGATGATGTTTTAATAAAATCAAAGGGCGATTCATTAACTGCATTTTTTAAAATATGGAGTTCTTCTGCTAAATACTCTGTATTTACAGGTATATTTGATTTTTCTTACGTCTGGGCTATGCGATTCGAACGAAATAAAAAATTCAGTTATTATACTAAATGCGAAGACGATAATTTTCGTGCATGCTATTTGGTTGTTCCAGAGTCATCATGGTTGGAAAAATTAAAGGCTGAAAGACGTTCCTTTTTCCCTGATTGGGATAAATATGATGTAGGAGAATACACTCATTATATTATTCAAAGTGATTCATTTTATGTTGAAATAATCGCCAAAGATATTAAGATATCAAGAAAAAAACTAAAGGGTGTTTTTTAAAATTATCATATAGTTTAAATATCACTAACGCACTGACGCCAGAGCTAATGCATTAAAAGAATGCTTATCATAGTAAGAAAGGCAATAGTATAAATGGTCGTATAGGAAAAGGAAAATGCTGATGAGTGATTTCAAACTATGGGGTTGGGATAAAAAACCACGCACCATGCTACGGTTTATCAAGGCAGGAGACATATTCTGCTTTAAGCTGGATGAACAGAGATATTGTTTTGGCAGAATTATTATCAAGTTTATGGTTGGTCATATTGCCGAGCTGTTTGATAACATTTCTAATTCTCCTGATATATCTGAAGCAGAAATCAAACAAGCCCGGCGATTGATTGAATCAGTGATATTAGACAGCTACTCATTATTTGATAGGAAAATAGAAAAAGGTAGTGACTGGAGAATAATCGGGCATCAACAAAACTATCTACCTACTGATATGGATGGTGTATATTTCATTTATGGCGTTGAACAATGGTGTAAGAAGGTGGATATTTGGGGAAATGAAATCCCTATATCTGAACAAGAAGCCGAATCTCTACCTCGTGTATCTCCATTTGGTGACTATAATATTAAAGAATTATTAAAGGATATCTAAAGCCATACTGGGAAGAGTATTATGCTTTTTCCAGCTTTTATTTATTTCAGGAGTAGTACTTGTACTATACCCTGAAACCAGCACAATAATGCTGAGGTTAATTAAAAATTCTACTGGGTTTTACATCAAACGGTATCTGTTAATCAATTTAATTGCACTAGCTCAAACTTAATCTGACAGACACTACCTATGTAAATACCCCAAACTTAGTACAAGCTTCAAGTAGAAAATAATACTGCTTGTCTTAGGGTTTTATACTCAATCGGCGTCATATTATTTAATGCTTCATGAGGCCTTTCGGTGTTATAACTGGTTAGCCATTCTTCGGTTACCTTTCTTGCTTGTTCCAGATTATTAAATAGATATAAATCTAGTACCTCTGTGCGATAGGTACGATTAAATCGTTCAATATACCCGTTTTGATATGGACTGCCTGGTTGAATATAATCTATGGTTATATCATGTGATTTTGCCCAGTTAGTAAACGTATTTCCGGTGAATTCCGGTCCATTATCTACTCGTATTTTGATTGGATAGCCATGATATTCGGCCAGTTTATCCAGATAACGGGTAATCCTGCCAGCCGGCAAACTGACTGCAATATCAATGCCTAACGCCTCACGATTAAAGTCATCTATCACATTGAAAGTTCTAAACCTGCGTTGATTGCGACTGCTGTCACTCATAAAATCCATTGACCAGCATTCACCTTGTTTACTGGGTGCAGATAGTCTTTCTGGGCATCGTGGAGGAATGCATTTTTTACGCTTTACCCTCAGATTAAGCTTTAATTCACAATACACCCGATACACCCGTTTATGATTCCATTTATAGCCGAGCTTTCTGATACGATTA
>NZ_MDVC01000096.1 GCF_002777425.1 Snodgrassella alvi | reverse complement strand
GCTGCTTTTCTTTAGCCAGTCCTTTTGTCTCTACCCAAGTTTGCCAAGGTGTCTTACCATAACAGTATTTCCCTGAATGTGCTCTTTCCCGATTGTAAAACTCTAGCCAAAGCTCAATATCTTGTTGTATCTCTTTCAGTTCTGTATATATTTTACGTCTAAACATAATATCATAACACTCGGTCTTCATCGTCTTATGGAACCGCTCACATATACCATTCGTTTGCGGACTGTAAGCTTTTGTTTTCGTATGCTCTATATCCTCCAAATTCAGATACAGTTCGTATGCATGACGCTCTTTATGACCGTTATACTCACTTCCTCTATCCGTCAGAATTCGTAAAAGCGCTACCTGCTCATTATCAAAAAATGGTATCACTTTATCATTGAGCATATCCGCAGCAACTAAACTGTTTTTCTCCGTATATACTTTAGCAAACGCCAGTCTTGAATAGGTATCAATAAACGTTTGTTGGTATATTTTCCCAATCCCTTTAATATGACCAACATAATATGTATCTTGTGCGCATAAGTATCCAGGATGCTGGGTCTCAATTTCACCTTGTGCCTCTCGCGCTGCTTTCGCTTTCTCTAAAGCCTGTAGCTGGCTTTCTGTTAACACAAGCCCTTCCTGAGCTACTTTTGTTTCCAGAGCGATCAGTCTTTTTTTGAAGCTTTCTAAATCGTGGCGTAACCAGATTGAACGTACGCCGCTGCCAGAGACCATTATTCCTTGCAGACGTAGCTGATTAGCTACCCGATGTTGCCCATAAGCAGGAAATTCATAAGCCATATTAACGACAGCCTGCTCAATATGAGGCTCTACGCGATTTTTCTCTATAGGTTTTTTGCGACTTATTTCCTGAAGAGCTAATTCTCCGCCCTGTTCATAGAGTTTTTTGAAGCGATAATAGCTGTCGCGACTATATCCCAAGACTTTACAGGCTTGCTGAACATTACCTAACTGTTTAGCGAGTTCTAAAAGACCTAATTTTGGTTTAATTATTTTTGCAGATTGATTCATTACTGACACTCCATTATTGGTTTAAAATACACTAAATGTCAGATTAAATAAAGACTACTACAGCTATAGTGCCTACCAAGGCACGTAAAGCTTGGGCTGTGCAATTACAAGAAAGTCATCCTGTTACTATTGCTATGAGCTGCGCAATTGTTGGCTTAAGCCGCTGTGCTTACTATTATCAACCTAAATTACCGGATGACTCGGTGATTGTGTCAGTACTCAGTGCTATCACTGACAGGCATTTACGCTGGGGCTTTCCCAAGTGTTTTAATCGCATCAGAAAGCTCGGCTATAACTGGAATCATAAACGGGTGTATCGGGTGTATTGTGAATTAAAGCTTAATCTCAGGGTAAAGCGTAAAAAATGCATTCCTCCACGATGCCCAGAAAGACTATCAGCACCCAGTAAACAAGGTGAATGCTGGTCAATGGATTTTATGAGTGACAGCAGTCGCAATCAACGCAGGTTTAGAACTTTCAATGTGATAGATGACTTTAATCGTGAGGCGTTAGGCATTGATATTGCAGTCAGTTTGCCGGCTGGCAGGATTACCCGTTATCTGGATAAACTGGCCGAATATCATGGCTATCCAATCAAAATACGAGTAGATAATGGACCGGAATTCACCGGAAATACGTTTACTAACTGGGCAAAATCACATGATATAACCATAGATTATATTCAACCAGGCAGTCCATATCAAAACGGGTATATTGAACGATTTAATCGTACCTATCGCACAGAGGTACTAGATTTATATCTATTTAATAATCTGGAACAAGCAAGAAAGGTAACCGAAGAATGGCTAACCAGTTATAACACCGAAAGGCCTCATGAAGCATTAAATAATATGACGCCGATTGAGTATAAAACCCTAAGACAAGCAGTATTATTTTCTACTTGAAGCTTGTACTAAGTTTGGGGTATTTACAAACATCCTGGTTACTTATGCGCACAAGATACATAT
>NZ_MDVC01000095.1 GCF_002777425.1 Snodgrassella alvi | reverse complement strand
TGTCTAATATCACTGGTTCAATCAATCGCCGGGCTTGTTTGATTTCTGCCTCAGATATATCAGGAGAATTAGAAATGTTATCAAACAGCTCGGCAACATGACCAATAAAAATTTTGATAATAATTCTGCCAAAACAATATCTCTGTTCATCCAGCTTAAAGCAGAATATGTCTCCTGCCTTGATAAACCGTAGCATGGTGCGTGGTTTTTTATCCCAACCCCATAGTTTGAAATCACTCATCAGCATTTTCCTTTTCCTATACGACCATTCATACTATTGCCTTTCTTACTATGATAAGCTTCTTTGAATGCCTTAGCTCTGTCATCAGTGCGATTATGGTCAAATGAGTTATATTTATTTCCTCTATTTGTAGAAGAAATTTCCTCACCTATGGTACCGGTTCTGGTTTCGTGTATTTCAATATAGTATTGTTCGTACCCTCTGGCCTGACCATAGGTTACATTTTTTTCTAGTACTTCCATTCTTCCTGACGTTAATCTTCCCGTATCTCGATGTTCATTTCTTCTTCTTTCAACATTATTGGTAATACCAATGTAATAAGGCTTTGTTGCGCCAGGGTCATATAGTCCATAAACATGATATCCCTCAGCATTAACGGACGTTAATCCTAACGGATCCACCCAAGTCAACCCATTAGGTGCATACTGATACAGATTCAAGCCACCCAGCAACCCAATCGGGTCTGGCTGAGTAAATCTACCTATATCCGGATCATAATACCTGAAAGTATTATAATGTAAACCAGTTTCCCTGTCTAAATATTGACCCTGATATCTGAGGTTTTGCTCTACTGATTCATGTTCAATTTCATGAATCCGCTTTCCCCATAACTGAAAGCTACATTCCCACAGTATTTTACCGTTTGCATCGGTTAGTTCTTCTGGGCAGCCATTCAGGTCGGTATGGAAGTAGCGGATATGTTGTTCATAGTTGCCGTCTGTGTCTATCCGCGCCAGTGGTTCATAGCTGTCCTGGTCGGTATAGATATACAGGCTGGTGGGGTGATTCGGGCCGGTTTCCTGAATCATTCTTAAGCCGTCCCACAGGAAGCGGGTACGGTTGTAGGGTTGGCCTTCGCGGTCTATCTGATGCTTTTCAATACGCCGGCCAAGGGCGTCGTAAACATACCCATAACGCTGGCTGCGGCCTGTTTGCTCAATGCGTACTTCGCTCAGGCGGTGTTCGGCGTCGTAGTGGTAGTGCTGGGTGTCCAGTAGTTCTTTAATCTGAGTACGGCTGACCAGTTAGCGTATAAATCCAGGGCGATTTTTATTTAATCTGAGCATTATTGTGCTGGTTTCAGGGTATAGCACAAGTACTACTCCTGAAATAAATAAAAGCTGGAAAAAGTATCATACCCTTCCCAGCATGGTTTCAGATATCCTTTAATAATTCTTTTCTAATATTATAGTCACCCAATGGCGCTACACGAGGTAGGGATTCGGCTTCTTTTTCAGATATAGGAATTTCATTTTCCCAAATATCCATTTTTTTACACCACGGTTCTTCTCCATAGGTGAAATATACGCCATTCATATCGGTAGGCACATAGTTTTGTTGATGCCCGATTATTCTCCAGTCACTACCTTTTTCTATTTTCCTATCAAATAATGAGTAGCTGTCTAATATCACTGGTTCAATCAATCGCCGGGCTTGTTTGATTTCTGCCTCAGATATATCAGGAGAATTAGAAATGTTATCAAACAGCTCGGCAACATGACCAATAAAAATTTTGATAATAATTCTGCCAAAACAATATCTCTGTTCATCCAGCTTAAAGCAGAATATGTCTCCTGCCTTGATAAACCGTAGCATGGTGCGTGGTTTTTTATCCCAACCCCATAGTTTGAAATCACTCATCAGCATTTTCCTTTTCCTATACGACCATTTATACTATTGCCTTTCTTACTATGATAAGCATTCTTTTAATGCATTAGCTCTGGCATCAGTGCGTTAGTGATATTTAAACTATATGATAATTTTAAAAAACACCCTTTAGTTTTTTTCTTGATATCTTAATATCTTTGGCGATTATTTCAACATAAAATGAATCACTTTGAATAATATAATGAGTGTATTCTCCTACATCATATTTATCCCAATCAGGGAAAAAGGAACGTCTTTCAGCCTTTAATTTTTCCAACCATGATGACTCTGGAACAA
>NZ_MDVC01000094.1 GCF_002777425.1 Snodgrassella alvi | reverse complement strand
CGAAGGCTGCCGTAACCAGAGATACTGGGAAACCCTGCAATACGATGCGGCCGCCAACCTGCTGGACAGCAAATACAGAGAAGACTACAGCAACTACAACCTGATTCGCTGTAATCAGCTCCTGCATTTCAGAAGTCACCACTACCGCTACGACGAGCACGGCAGAACCCAAATCAAACAGAGCATCGGCGCCACCCAGCACTACCACTACGACGCTGAACACCGCCTGAGCGAAGTACGCATCGAACAAACAGGCCGCAGCCAGCGTTATGGCTATGTCTACGATGCTCTTGGCCGGCGTATCGAAAAGCATCAGATAGACCGCGACGGCCAACCTTACAACCGTACCCGCTTCCTCTGGGACGGCTTAAGAATGATTCAGGAAACTGGCCCGAATCATCCTACCAGCCTGTATATCTATACCGACCAGAACAGCTACGAACCACTGGCACGTATAGACACAGACGGCAACCATGAACAACATATCCGCTACTTCCACACCGACCTGAACGGCTGTCCAGAAGAGCTAACCGATGCAAACGGTAAAATACTGTGGGAATGCAGCTTTCAGTTATGGGGTAAGCGAATTCATGAAATCGAACACGAACCCATAGAGCAAAACCTCAGATATCAGGGACAATATTTAGACAGAGAAACCGGCTTACATTACAATACCTTCAGGTATTATGATCCGGATATAGGCCGCTTTACCCAGCCAGACCCGATAGGATTGCTGGGTGGCTTTAATCTGTATCAGTATGCGCCTAATGGGTTGACTTGGATTGATCCGAGGGGGTTACATGGAGAATGGGTTAATCCTAATGATATTAACTTTTCCCAACGAACTATTTCAGCTAATAACTATGCAGAAATTATGAAAAATGGTCAGTGGGATTGGAATAGATCCCCATTAAATGTAATTGAAGTTGATGGACAACTAGTTACTTATGATAATAGACGCTTAGATGCTGCTTTAGAAGCTGGTTCGGACAAAGTGAAAGTAATTAAAGTGGATCCAAATGCTCCTCATCCTAACTCCAACACAGGTAAAACATGGTGGCAAAAATTCCAACAAAGATTTAATGATAAACGAAATAAAAGAGCTGGTGGTGTGGTACCTAATAAGGGATTAAGCCAAAGACCTATAAAGTGTTAAGGATTATTAAATGTCAAAAATAGTAGAATTATGGAATGAAGAAGAATTGCCAATTAAAGATGGGATTTATTTTGCCAATGGAGAATCTTTTTCACTCTCGGTACAATTTTATCCTAATTTATTAATTGAAAAAGGAAAGAAATTTGACCTTGTTAGTTTTTTAAATGAAAACCCTGATTATCTAACTAGTATAGATATCACAAAAAAAATTAAAATGAATACAGGAGAAATATGTCTTTTAGGCGAGGGAAGTTATGGTTCAGAAGGATTTATCGCATATATGACGTCCGATGAACATTTGAAATGGGTGATGTATTTTGAAAAGTCGAATCCCTTTATAAATGCAATTGAATTACCTAATAGGTTTCTTGAAGTAGAATCTAGCGCGAATTATAAAATAATTATAGATTTAAAAAATCCTATTATGAATATCAACTTTAGATGGAGCGACTATTTGTAAATATCCCATACTTAGTACCATAATTACATATAAAATTATGTTACATGTTCCTATTATCTAATACCTCTAGCTAATTACAGAGCTATATCACCCCCGCAGGCCATAGCTCACGCAGCCAGCATTATGGCTACATTTACGACGCCCTTGGCCGGCGTATCGAAAAGCATCAAATAAAGCATCAAATAGACCGCGAAGGCCAATCCTACAACCGTACCCGCTTCCTGTGGGACGGGTTAAGAATGATTCAGGAAACCGGCCCGAATCACCCCACCAGCCTGTATATCTATACCGACCAGAACAGCTATGAACCACTGGCGCGGATAGACACAGACGGCAACCAAGAACAACATATCCGCTACTTCCACACCGACCTGAACGGCTGTCCGGAAGAGCTTACCGATGCAAACGGTAAAATACTTTGGGAATGTAGCTTTCAGTTATGGGGAAAGCGGATTCATGAAATTGAGCACGAATCAGTAGAACATGTAACTACCCCCTAAAATAGTACAGCTCTGAAGTAGAAAATTCTCTTTATTAACCCACAGAGGATTTAATCATGAAAAAAATGACTGAACATCAGATTGTATCCATTTTAAAAGAAGCTGAAGCCGGTATTCCTGTTAAAGAACTTTGCCGTAAATATGGTATCGGCAACTCGACTTTTTATAAATGGCGGCAAAAATACGGTGGTATGGAAACCTCCGATATCAAACGTTTAAAGGAACTGGAAGCTGAAAACCGTAAGCTTAAGCAAATGTTTGCCGAGCTCAGTTTAAAATCTCAGCTTCAGGAGGAAATCATAAAAAAGCTATAGTGCCTACCAAGGCACGTAAAGCTTGGGCTGTGCAATTACAAGAAAGTCATCCTGTTACTATTGCTATGAGCTGCGCAATTGTTGGCTTAAGCCGCTGTGCTTACTATTATCAACCTAAATTACCGGATGACTCGGTGATTGTGTCAGTACTCAGTGCTATCACTGACAGGCATTTACGCTGGGGCTTTCCCAAGTGTTTTAATCGTATCAGAAAGCTCGGCTATAAATGGAATCATAAACGGGTGTATCGGGTGTATTGTGAATTAAAGCTTAATCTGAGGGTAAAGCGTAAAAAATGCATTCCTCCACGATGCCCAGAAAGACTATCTGCACCCAGTAAACAAGGTGAATGCTGGTCAATGGATTTTATGAGTGACAGCAGTCGCAATCAACGCAGGTTTAGAACTTTCAATGTGATAGATGACTTTAATCGTGAGGCGTTAGGCATTGATATTGCAGTCAGTTTGCCGGCTGGCAGGATTACCCGTTATCTGGATAAACTGGCCGAATATCATGGCTATCCAATCAAAATACGAGTAGATAATGGACCGGAATTCACCGGAAATACGTTTACTAACTGGGCAAAATCACATGATATAACCATAGATTATATTCAACCAGGCAGTCCATATCAAAACGGGTATATTGAACGATTTAATCGTACCTATCGCACAGAGGTACTAGATTTATATCTATTTAATAATCTGGAACAAGCAAGAAAGGTAACCGAAGAATGGCTAACCAGTTATAACACCGAAAGGCCTCATGAAGCATTAAATAATATGACGCCGATTGAGTATAAAACCCTAAGACAAGCAGTATTATTTTCTACTTGAAGCTTGTACTAAGTTTGGGGTATTTACAAACAAAACCTCAGATATCAGGGACAATATTTAGACAGGGAAACCGGCTTACATTACAATACTTTCAGGTATTATGATCCGGATATAGGTAGATTTACTCAGCCTGACCCGATTGGGTTGCTGGGTGGGTTTAATCTGTATCAGTATGCGCCTAATGGGTTGACTTGGATTGATCCGTGGGGGTTAAGTTGTAATGCTATTAGCAATCCGGCAAATAGAGCTAAGGCATATAGAAAAACTCTTGGAGGAAAGTCTGGTGGAATAGGCAAAGGCAGAAATATAGCCACATCAAATTACAATATCGATGTTGATGGAAGACCCCTTAATGGCATGGCCGATGCAATTAGTGGTCAGAGATCTGTATCAGGTTTTGTTAATATACCAGATTCAAATAATAGATTGTTTACAACAACAACAGTTAACCATCCACGTGCTTTTGATTCAGAAGCAAAAATTCTTGAACATATTGGTAGCAAGATAAACTCCAATGCTAAAGGAACAATTGATCTTTTCTCAGAACTTCCAATATGTAAATCATGCCAAGGGGTCATTAAACAGTTTGAAACTATGTTCCCAGGCGTAAAAATAAATATACTTACAGGTGATTAAATGAATAAGAACGAATACATTCATATGATTGATAGTTTTATTTCTTTTTTAGAAAAAAAAGGAATTTCTGTTTTAGGCTGTAATGCAGAACAGATAGCGCAATTGGAAAAAAAATATGGAAAGCTTCCTAAGTTTTATAAATTATATCTTGAAAAATTAGGATGTTATGCTGGTAATTTTAAGGCTGGTACATGGATACTTTATTCTGAGCTTGATGATATTAATAAAGAAACTATAGAATTGATGCATCAAAATAAAATAATTCCACCTAAAAATATGTTTGCCTTTTTAATGCACCAAGGATATACCTCTTTGTTCTTTACTAATAGAGATATAGATGATCCGAAAGTTTATTGTTATACAGAATGTGAGGATATAGATGATATAAATAAAACTTTTAGCCTATGTCTAGAAGCTGATATTAATGAGTATCTTAAATATGCATAATTCATTAAATTATTATCTTAAATAAAAATATATGAAATGCAATATCCGATTACTCTATACACTTAGAGTAATTGATATAATCTTCGATTTTTTACATTTATCAAATACTGATGGAAATAAACTATCGGTGATATTAAATAATAAGAAAATCCAGTTACCAAATAATGTTTTTTCATATTTAAAAAAGGTGACAAGAGTATATATTGATCCTTATGCTAAAACAAAATTTTAAATCGAGCATAAAAAAATCCTAATTTGTCATTCATTAGATAATAGGGACGCGAAACCGCAGAAACCGATCCCCTCGGCCGTACCACCCAAACCCAGTGGCTGCCGCATTGGGCTTTACCCACCATCAGCGTCGACCCCGATGGCAGCATCTGGCGTTACTACTACGACCAGCGCGGTAACCTGCGCAGCGTTATCGACCCCCACAAACAGCGTACCCACTACCAGTACGACCAGCATGGCCAGATAGTCAAAATAACCGATGCCCGCGGTGGCAACAAATACCTGCGCTGGAACCAGAACGGCCAGCTGACCCAACATGTCGACTGCTCCGGTACCGCCACCCATCTCTATTACGATGCATCAGGCAATCTCAGCAGCATCTCCGATGCCCAATGTAACAGCAGCAAATACCACTACAACGCTGCCGGCCAGCTTACCGGCGTTACCTTAACTGATGGCAGACAGGAACACTATCGCGTCAACAGTGCCGGCCAGCTACTGACCTATACCGACCCCGCCGGCCACAGCACCCACTACCAGCGCGACCCGCGCGGACTGGTGCATACCCCCGCATTGATGCTGCCGGACGCAAACTCGGCTTTAACTACGACGCCTATGGCCGCCTTAACACCCTCATCAACGAAAACGGCGAACACTACCAGTTTCAATACGATGCTGCCGACCGCCTGATCGAACAGACCGATCTGGACGGGCGTAAACAACAACTAAGCTATGATGCACTGAATAACGTCAGCGCCGTGCACTTTGCTGCCGGCAGCAGTGCCGAAATCACCCACCGCTTCAAACGCGATGCCATCGGCCGCCTCATCGGCAAATACACCACCGACGGCACCACCGCTTATCAGTACGACAAAGCCGACAACCTTATCAAAGTCGGCTACAAAAAAGCCGGCCTGCCCGCAGAAGCAGAGCCCGACCTCATCACCTTCAGCTACGACCAACTGGGTAATCTGCTAAGCGAAACCACTGCACAGGGTACCCTCAGCCACCAGTACGACCCACTGGGCAACCGCATCGCCACCACCCTGCCGGATGGGCGCACCATCAACAACCTCTATTACGGCTCCGGCCACCTGCACCAGATTAACATCGACGGTCACATCATCAGCGACATCGAACGCGACAACCTGCACCGCGAAGTATTACGCACTCAGGGACGCCTGAACACCCAGTTCAAATACGACCGCAACAGCCGTCTGCAACACAAACAGATACGGCGCAATCAGAATCCCATCCTGCCCGATATCCTCATCGAACGCAGCTACCAGTACGACAACCTCGACCGATTAGTAAGCAAAAAGCACAGCAAACACGGCCAGACCGATTACCGCTATGATCACACCGGCAGAATCGAAGGCTGTCGTAACCAGAGATACTGGGAGACCCTGCAATATGATGCCGCTGCCAACCTGCTGGACAGCAAATACAGAGAGGACTACAGCAACTACAACCTGATTCGCTGTAACCAGCTCCTGCATTTCAGAGGGCACCACTACAGCTACGACGAGCACGGCAGAACCCAGAACAAACAGAGCATCGGCGCAACACAGCACTACCACTACGACGCCGAACACCGTCTGAGCGAAGTACGCATCGAACAAACAGGCCGCAGCCAGCGTTACGGCTACGTCTACGATGCACTTGGCAGACGTATCGAAAAACATCAGATAGACCGCGAAGGCCAACCCTACAACCGTACCCGCTTCCTGTGGGACGGGTTAAGAATGATTCAGGAAACCGGCCCGAATCACCCTACCAGCCTGTATATCTATACCGACCAGAACAGCTATGAACCACTGGCGCGGATAGACACAGACGGCAACCAAGAACAACATATTCGCTACTTCCATACCGACCTGAATGGCTGCCCGGAAGAGTTAACCGATGCAAACGGCGAATTACTCTGGGAATGTAGCTTTCAGTTATGGGGTAAGCGGATTCATGAAATTGAGCACCAATCAGTAGAGCAAAATCTCAGATATCAGGGACAATATTTAGACAGAGAAACCGGCTTACATTACAATACTTTCAGATATTATGATCCTGATATAGGTAAATTTACTCAGCCCGACCCGATTGGGCTACTGGGTGGATTGAATCTGTATCAGTATGCGCCTAATGGATTTACTTGGATTGATCCACTTGGTTTAATGCTCTTATATAGAGGTATGAATCTTGCAGAATACGATGAATTAATGAAAACTGGAAAGTGGACATCACCTCCAAGCACCTTAGAAGGAAAATGGTTTGCTGAGTCCTATAAAGATGCTGTTACATGGGGTGAAAAAATGGGACATGGTGGTGATTTCCGTGTCGTTCAGGTTAGCGTTCCTGATAATATAGCAGATGCAGCCTATAAAAATCCTCGATTAGATGGTATAGGAAAAGCTAGATTTATTGATAATGTAGTCCTTAATAAGGCTAAAATAAAGCCTAAATGGAGTAAATATATACATCAACCAAAATGTTAACGAGGAGAAACAAAATGGAAAATTGCAGAGTTAATGTCAAAATTTATTGGACCCCTATACAACAAGGTGGAAAAAAAACTCTTCCCCTAAATATAAAATACTATGTTATTACTAAACCAATGGAAGGTAAAAATGGCGATATTTCATCTTGGTCATTAGTATTAAATGTTAAAAGTTACGAGTTAGTAGAATCCACTCAAAGAATAGGTTTAGGAGAAGCCTATTTTTTAATGGAAGATGCACCAAGCTTTTTACTTAAGAAAGGATTTATGATGAATATTTATGAAGGACCTAAACTAGTTGGTACAGTTGAAGTTCTATGACTATTGTACTAGCTTAAACTTAATCTGACAGACACTACCTACTCATCGGCATTCGTTCTAACACAATGACTGTCTGATGAGTAAAATAAATTCTCTAGCTGCTTTTCTTTAGCCAGTCCTTTTGTCTCTACCCAAGTTTGCCAAGGTGTCTTACCATAACAGTATT
The DNA here is from genome assembly GCF_002777425.1 of Snodgrassella alvi. Taxonomy (GTDB): domain Bacteria; phylum Pseudomonadota; class Gammaproteobacteria; order Burkholderiales; family Neisseriaceae; genus Snodgrassella; species Snodgrassella alvi_B. The sequence goes on along the minus strand of NZ_MDVC01000094.1, from coordinate 463 downwards.
TCCCTGAATGTGCTCTTTCCCGATTGTAAAACTCTAGCCAAAGCTCAATATCTTGTTGTATCTCTTTCAGTTCTGTATATATTTTACGTCTAAACATAATATCATAACACTCGGTCTTCATCGTCTTATGGAACCGCTCACATATACCATTCGTTTGCGGACTGTAGGCTTTTGTTTTCGTATGCTCTATATCCTCCAAATTCAGATATAGTTCGTATGCATGACGCTCTTTATGACCGTTATACTCACTTCCTCTATCCGTCAGAATTCGTAAAAGCGCTACCTGCTCATTATCAAAAAATGGTATCACTTTATCATTGAGCATATCCGCAGCAACTAAACTGTTTTTCTCCGTATATACTTTAGCAAACGCCAGTCTTGAATAGGTATCAATAAACGTTTGTTGGTATATTTTCCCAATCCCTTTAATATGACCAACATAATATGTATCTTGTGCGCATAA
>NZ_MDVC01000093.1 GCF_002777425.1 Snodgrassella alvi | reverse complement strand
CGTAGCTGTTCTGGTCGGTATAGATATACAGGCTGGTAGGGTGATTCGGGCCGGTTTCCTGAATCATTCTTAACCCGTCCCACAGGAAGCGGGTACGGTTGTAGGGTTGGCCTTCGCGGTCTATCTGATGTTTTTCGATACGTCTGCCAAGTGCATCGTAGACGTAGCCGTAACGCTGGCTGCGGCCTGTTTGTTCGATACGTACTTCGCTCAGACGGTGTTCGGCATCGTAATGATAGTGCTGGGTGGCGCCGATGGTCTGTTTGGTCTGGGTTCTGCCGTGCTCGTCGTAGCGGTAGCGGTGTCCTCTGAAATGCAGGAGCTGGTTACAGCGGATGACATTTTGGTTATTAGGGTCTAATTCTATTGGCCGTCTGTGATCTAACAGGTTGGCGGCGGCATCGTATTGCAGGGTTTCCCAGTATCTCTGGTTGCGGCAGCCTTAATTTACGTCCGTAAGTTTACATATTCTTCAAAAAAAAATCTGAATGACGGTGCAATAACGTTTGATATTTTTCTTGAGAAAAGATCATAATTAACTATTTGTCCATAAGTATTTTTCCTACAATCAACACACCAACATACATCATCATCTTTAAAATAAATAACTGCCATATCTGGTGGTAACGAGTATTCATTTCGACACTGACAAGTATCATAATAGATAGCTCCTCCAGACTCAGCCAAGGCATCATTATCAACTATGCCTGATATTTCTTCACCAACAACACCTCCGCCACCAACCAATAAAATAAATTCTTTTAATTCATTTGGTAACGACAAATTTAGCTTATTTTCAAGTATGTTAATTTGTGATTCATCACAAGCTCCAAGCCAATATACTTCGTCTTGAGCGCCATGATTTAAATGCGTAACAAGATTTTTAATATCACCCATATAGTTACCTCACATAAAATCCAATGCTCTTAATTTCCAATATTCTTTTCTGAATTTATTATACTGCCTATCTAGAGCAGATGTATTTCTAAAGCTCCCTCCATTTTCAATTAATCCATGAATTTGCTTATGATATTGTTTGTGAGTTGAGGAAACTAACTCGACCATTGGGCCGGGTTCTTTTCCTAATATATGATGAAGGTTCATTTGTTTTCCATCTGGGCCTATTGGAGCATATCCATTCCTCATTAAGTCTAAGTTTGTCCACCCCTCATTTACTTTTGACTTAATATTGGAGGATATAGAGCATACGAAAACAAAAGCCTACAGTCCGCAAACGAATGGTATATGTGAGCGATTCCATAAGACGATAAAGACCGAATGTTATGATATTATGTTTAGACGTAAAATATATACAGAATTGAAAGAGATACAACAAGATATTGAGCTTTGGCTAGAGTTTTACAATCGGGAAAGAGCACATTCAGGGAAATACTGTTATGGTAAGACACCTTGGCAAACTTGGGTAGAGACAAAAGGACTGGCTAAGGAAAAGCAGCTAGAGAATTTATTTTACTCATCAGACAGTCATTGTGTTAGAACGAATGCCGATGAGTAGATAGTGTCTGTCAGATTAAGTTTAAGCTAGTACAAATTAAACTGGATATTACTAATACGTCAAGAAAGTAAAAAGCCAAAATAATCCAAGGAGAGTTTTTACTACAACCTATCAAGTATTGATTAATTTTCTTCAAAATATTCGTCACTTATCATCGATAGTATATCGACCTGATTAAGTACATTTTTTAAAAACTTATATCTACTTAATTTATCAGAATTTTTTCCATTAATAAAAGATACTTTTATTAATGTACAGAATTCTTTATTTTCTTCATCTAACCACTCGTCGGATAGCGGGATATAATTATCTGTAATAGTTAATGTGTCCGCATAAAGACCACAGTAAGAGAAGTACACCCCAAAATAAGAGCTATCATGTTCAGAGCAAGTTATATCCCATTTATTATTCAACAATTCACTTATCTCTTTTTTAGATTTATTACTGCCGTATTTTAGAAAATATAATTTTTTCATTTATCGCCCGCCACATTTCCCTGGAATTCTGATTCCTTTTCCTTTAGCTTTGACTTCAACTGAAGACTTAAAAATCATAGCATTTACAGGTCTATCTCCAGATATTCTAGATAATCTTTGTAGAATATTATCTATACCTAATTTTTTAGCCGTATCACTACCCATATTAATTGGTCCAGTTCGTCCACCTTTTCCTATCCCTAAGTATTCTGCTTTCTGATATAGCTCTGGATGTGATATAGCTACATCAAAATCACTAACACGACCAACATCAAAAGGTTGTCCTGTAGAGAAGCTTACACCAGATACAGAACTTCCTTGCATGTATGAAACTGAGCTAGGATATCCTAATTTACTCAGACCAGCCTGTAATGTTTGACCAAATTGCTTAAATTGCCCAAAGCTCTTAAAGCCATGTGGTACCCCTTCCTTTGAGAATCCTAAAGGATCAATCCAAGTCAACCCATTAGGCGCATACTGATACAGATTCAAGCCACCCAGTAGCCCAATCGGGTCTGGCTGGGTAAAGCGTCCTATATCCGGATCATAATACCTGAAAGTATTGTAATGTAAGCCGGTTTCTCTGTCTAAATATTGTCCCTGATATCTGAGGTTTTGCTCTATGGGTTCGTGTTCGATTTCATGAATCCGTTTCCCCCAGAGCTGAAAGCTGCATTCCCACAGTATTTTACCGTTTTCGTCGGTCAACTCTTCCGGACACCCATTAAGATCGGTGTGGAAGTACATGACTTTTTCGGGGTCATTACCTCTTTTGTCTATGCGTGCCAGTGGTTCGTAGCTGCTCTGGTTGGTGTAGATATTTCTGGGCTTCGCGGAGGAATACGTTGTTTACGCGTTACCCTCAGATTAAGCTTTACTGGCAATATATTCGATAAACACGTTTATGATTCCATTTATAGCCGTTATAGCCGAGCTTTCTGATGCGATTAAAACACTTAGGAAAACCTCAGTGTAAATGCTTATCCATGATCGTACTTAGCACTGACATAATCACCGCATCATCCGGTAACTTAGGCTGATAATAGTAAGCACAGAGGCTTATTTTCAAATAGCTACGATCTGATGTTCAGTCATTTTTTTCATGATTAAATCCTCTGTGGGTTAATAAAGAGAATTTTCTACTTTTATGCTGTACTATTTTAGGGGATAGTTACACATTAGTTATTTCATTTTTATTAAAATGTCTCCTGGATTCAATCTTACTTTGTCATTCCCATAAGTATATTCTATCCATAATTTTTTATTATCTGATTCACAATCATTTATTAATCTATATTCAGAGTATCCAGTATTCATATTTATAAGTGTTATTATTTTATCTACTTTTCCTTCGATTTTATTTTGTGACATGTATAAAGCAATTTTTTTTAACAAGTCTAGTTTTAAATATAATTCTTTATTTATTCCTTTTGATAACTTAATTTCATTTTCAATAAAATTGATAATATTAAGCATACTGTCTCTCTATATAAATAGTAATCTTTTTACCGTCAGGTGTTAATACATTAATATGTGGCACTGTTTTATGATGATGACCATCCGGTAATCCTTCATGTCCAATTAAGATACCATCTTTATTAAACTGATAATCTTTATGGTAAACAGCAGTATTACCTTTTTCTGAAGGTCTTAGTTTAAACTCTTTCTTTTGCCTAGATGTTTTAGCAGCCGATTTATTACCGGCACCAGTTACTTTACGAGTATTAGCAAAAGCACCATATAATACCTGATCAGCTTCTTTAAATGAACCAACAGTTACATCATTCCCAGCACGAACCTCTTTGATCTTTTTATTCAGTTTTGAGTTTGTAACTACACAATTCCACCCAATCGGATCCACCCAAGTCAACCCATTAGGCGCATACTGATACAGATTAAACCCACCGGCTAAACCAATCGGATCCGGCTGGGTAAAGCGGCCTATATCCGGATCATAATACCTGAAGGTATTGTAATGTAGTCCGGTTTCTCTGTCTAAATATTGTCCCTGATATCTGAGGTTTTGCTCTATGGGTTCGTGTTCGATTTCATGAATTCGCTTACCCCATAACTGAAAGCTGCATTCCCACAGTATTTTACCGTTTGCATCGGTTAGCTCTTCCGGTGCTCCATTCAGATCGGTGTGGAAGTAGCGGATATGTTGTTCATAGTTGCCGTCTGTGTCTATCCGCGCCAGTGGTTCATAGCTGTCCTGGTCGGTATAGATATACAGGCTGGTGGGGTGATTCGGGCCGGTTTCCTGAATCATTCTTAAGCCGTCCCACAGGAAGCGGGTACGGTTGTAGGGTTGGCCCTCGCGGTCTATCTGATGCTTTTCAATACGCCGGCCAAGGGCGTCGTAGACGTAGCCGTAACGCTGGCTGCGGCCTGTTTGCTCAATGCGTACTTCGCTCAGGCGGTGGTCAGCGTCGTAATGATAGTGCTGGGTTGCGCCGATGGTCTGTTTACTGGCAGTTCTGCCGTGCTCGTCGTAGCGGTAGTGGTGTCCTCTGAAATGCAGGAGCTGGTTACAGCGAATCAGGTTGTGGTTGCTGTAGTCTTCTCTGTATTTGCTGTCCAGCAGGTTGGCGGCCGCATCATATTGCAGGGTTTCCCAGTATCTCTGGTTACGGCAGCCTTCAATTCTGCCGGTGTGATCATAGCGGTAATCGGTCTGTCCGTGTTTGCTGTGTTTTTTGCTTACCAATCGGTCGAGGTTGTCGTACTGGTAGCTGCGTTCGAGCAGGATATCGGGCAGGATGGGATTCTGATTGCGCTGTATCTGTTTGCGTTGCAGCCGGCTGTTACGGTCGTATTTGAACTGGGTGTTCAGGCGTCCCTGAGTACGTGATACTTCGCGGTGCAGTTAGATAGTTATGTTAAAATAATTATGCCGTTTGAGCAAAAAAAAGACCCGCATTATTAAAATCATCAATTTTCTTTTTTAAAAATAAATACCCAATAGCATCAGATAAAAATAATGCTCCACCATCATGAACTGGAATATCTGATGAATATAATTGACCAATAAAATCATATTCATGCATTAATTTTTCACAAGCAACAATTCCATTGGGTATTTTATTTGACAAAAAAGAAAATGTTGGATAATCACTATTCTCTAATTGTGTTTTTTTTAATTCAAGATATTGAGGAACAAAGTTATTACTATTTTCGCATAGCTTTGATATGTCTGTTAGCGTTACTCTTGTAAATCCTGATTTTAAGTGATCGAGTTCTGCATCATCACCGGAATAAACAATATCGTCCAAGAAATATCTATTTTCATTATATGTTGAAAATACGGAAATATATTTAGCTTTAGGAAGATTAATTCCACTAATAGAGTCAGATAATTTATCATTATCAATTGTGAATAATAATGTTAAATTTTCACCTAATGGATTTTGGGGCCACTGGCCATCAATAAATGCTCCTCCACCAAATTTGATACCACTATTTTCATTTGATGAAGGTATAAGTTCATATACTTGTTGCATGATATCTCCATTAACATTTGCTAATTTTTTTATAAAATCTCTCTGATTTTTTTCTCAGTATACCAATTTTCTCTTCAGGAACACCAGCTCTTCTCAGAGCTTCAGATGTTATATCCAATTCTTCTTTGATTGTTGACGCGAATTGATTACGACCTAATCCTTTCTCTGCCCTAATTTGTGCTTCATGGTAATGTACTCCTCCAATTCCTCGTGAATCTTTAGAAGGACTTCTAGTATGATGATCAAGATCTAGCGCAATCGAAGGATTCGAAGACAATCGTGCTTTATCAGCCAGACCTAATTGTTTCAGATATTCATGGCGAATAAGTTCATGGGCTTGTAGGTTATCACCTACATGTTTTGTTCCATTTAAGCTGCCATATGTACCTATATCATAAAGTGCTGCAAGTCCTAGCGGATCAATCCAAGTCAACCCATTAGGCGCATACTGATATAGATTCAATCCGCCAGCTAAACCAATCGGGTCTGGCTGAGTAAATCTACCTATATCCGGATCATAATACCTGAAAGTATTGTAATGTAAGCCGGTTTCCCTGTCTAAATATTGTCCCTGATATCTGAGGTTTTGCTCCACTGATTCATGTTCGATTTCATGAATCCGTTTTCCCCATAACTGAAAGCTACATTCCCAGAGTAATTCGCCGTTTGCATCGCTCAGTTCTTCCGGACAGCCGTTCAGGTCGGTGTGGAAGTACATTACCCTTTCTGGGTCATTACCTCGTTTATCTATCCGCGCCAATGGTTCGTAGCTGTTCTGGTCGGTATAGATATACAGGCTGGTGGGGTGATTCGGGCCGGTTTCCTGAATCATTCTTAAGCCGTCCCACAGGAAGCGGGTACGGTTGTAGGGTTGGCCCTCGCGGTCTATTTGATGCTTTTCGATACGCCGGCCAAGGGCGTCATAGACATAGCCGTAACGCTGGCTGCGGCCTGTTTGTTCAATGCGTACTTCGCTCAGGCGGTGCTCGGCGTCGTAGTGGTAGTGCTGGGTAGCACCGATGGTCTGTTTGGTCTGGGTTCGGCCGTGCTCATCATAGCGGTAGTGGTGCCCTCTGAAATGCAGGAGCTGGTTACAGCGAATCAGGTTGTGGTTGCTGTAGTCCTCTCTGTATTTGCTGTCCAGCAGGTTGGCGGCGGCATCGTATTGCAGGGTTTCCCAGTATCTCTGGTTACGGCAGCCTTCGATTCTGCCGGTGTGATCATAGCGGTAATCGGTCTGGCCGTGTTTGCTGTGTTTTTTGCTTACTAATCGGTCGAGGTTGTCGTACTGGTAGCTGCGTTCGATGAGGATATCAGGCAGGATGGGATTCTGATTGCGCCGTATCTGTTTGTGTTGCAGACGGCTGTTGCGGTCGTATTTGAACTGGGTGTTCAGGCGTCCCTGAGTGCGTAATACTTCGCGGTGCAGGTTGTCGCGTTCGATGTCGCTGATGATGTGGCCATCGATGTTTATCTGGTGCAGGTGGCCGGAGCCGTAATAGAGGTTGTTGATGGTGCGCCCATCCGGCAGGGTGGTGGCGATGCGGTTGCCCAGTGGGTCGTACTGGTGGCTGAGGGTACCCTGTGCAGTGGTTTCGCTTAGCAGATTACCCAGT
>NZ_MDVC01000092.1 GCF_002777425.1 Snodgrassella alvi | reverse complement strand
GATTGCGCTGTATCTGTTTGTGTTGCAGCCGGCTGTTGCGGTCGTATTTGAACTGGGTGTTCAGGCGTCCCTGAGTGCGTAATACTTCGCGGTGCAGGTTGTCGCGTTCGATGTCGCTGATGATGTGGCCGTCGATGTTTATCTGGTGCAGGTGGCCGGAACCGTAATAGAGGTTGTTGATGGTGCGCCCATCCGGCAGGGTGGTGGCGATGCGGTTACCCAGTGGGTCGTACTGGTGGCTGAGGGTGCCCTGTGCGGTGGTTTCGCTCAGCAGGTTGCCCAGCTGGTCGTAGCTGAAGGTGATGAGGTCGGGTTCAGCTTCTGCGGGCAGGCCGGCTTTTTTGTAGCCGACTTTGATAAGGTTGTCGGCTTGGTCGTACTGGTAGGCGGTGTTGCCGTCGGTGGTGTATTTGCCGATCAGGCGGCCGATGGCATCGCGTTTGAAGCGGTGGGTGATTTCGGCACTGCTGCCGGCAGCAAAGTGCACGGCGCTGACGTTATTCAGTGCATCATAGCTTAGTTGTTGTTTACGCCCGTCCAGATCGGTCTGTTCGATCAGGCGGTCGGCAGCATCGTATTGAAACTGGTAGTGTTCGCCGTTTTCGTTGATGAGGGTGTTGAGGCGGCCATAGGCATCGTAGTTAAAGCCGAGTTTGCGTCCGGCAGCATCGATGCGGGTGTGTACCAGTCCGCGCGGGTCGCGCTGGTAGTGGGTGCTGTGGCCGGCTGGGTCGGTATAGGTCAGTAGCTGGCCGGCACTGTTGACGCGGTAGTGTTCCTGTCTGCCGTCGGTTAAGGTTACGCCGGTGAGCTGGCCGGCGGCGTTGTACTGGTATTTGCTGCTGTTGCATTGGGCGTCGGAGATGGTGCTGAGGTTGTTATGCGTCGTAATTGAGTTGGGTGGTGGTGCCGGAGCAGTCTCTGTGTTGGATTAGTTGGCCGTTCTGGTTCCAGCGCAGGTATTTTTTGCCACCGCGGGCATCGGTTATTTGACTATCTGGCCATGCTGGTCGTACTGGTAGTGGGTACGCTGTTTCATGGGATCGATAACGCTGCGCAGGTTGCCGCGCTGGTCGTAGTAGTAACGCCATGTGCTGCCATCGGGGTCGACGCTGATGGTGGGTAAAGCCCAGTGTGGCAGCCACTGGGTTTGGCTGGTACGGCCGAGGGGGTCGGTTTCTTCAGTTTGACGTCCCTGTTCGTCGTAACTGTAGCGCCACTTCCCACCCTGCGGATCGGTGACGCTGATCAGTTGCTGGTTTTCGTTCCAGTCAAATTCGGTGGTCTGCCCTAGGACATCAATGTAACGGGTGAGTTGATAGACTTCGTTCCAGTAATGCTGGCTTACTCGACCCAGGCTGTCATACGCAGTAGTCAGGCGTTTGCTTAGGTCATACTGGAAGCGGTAGTCTTCCAGACGTTTGCCATCGGCTTCACTCCAGTGACGGATGACGCGCCATTCGATGCCATCTGATCCGCTGAAGCTATCCCACTGGTAATGACACTGCAAGCCGGTGGGCAGGCGGTGGTAGTTCATGCGCCGGCCGTTGTCGTAGGCAAATTCTCTGGTGGGGCGGTTTTCTGCATCGATGACTTGTTGCAGGTCACCCTGTTCGTTGTAGTGGTACTGGCTCAGTAGCTGGCTGCTGCCATCGGCTAGTTCTCTTTTGATGTGGGTGACGCGCTGGGGATGGCGTTTATCCTGATAGTGCAGGGAGATGGTGGCGGTGTTGTTGTCGGCGCTGATGTGGCTGATGCGGCTGTGCTGATCGCGGTAGATAAACAGGTGGTTGTCGTTGCGGTCTTGCAGCAGGGTGAGGTAGAGGCGATTAGGCTGGTTGGGATCGGGTTCAAACAGGCGGTAGATGCCGTCATCGTCTTCGATGATCCAGCGATTCTGTTGGCCACGGCGGATGGTGAGGTTTTCGTTTACGCCGCGGATGCCTTCGCCCGGCTGCAAGGCTTCGATCTCAAGGCGCCGGCCTTGTTCTTCTATGTAGACGGCGGAGCAGGAGCCGTCTGGCTGCGGGGAGATTTCCATTTCTACTTCATAGGGGACGCTCCAGCCGGCGCCGAACATGTTATGGGTTCGTTCGTCTCTGCTGCTGTAGAAGCGTTGCCATTCGATGGGGAAATGGGCGGGGATGGTGAAGTCGAGTTCTTCCTGGTCTGTAAGTATTTTGGCGCCGGTAGGTAGATGGACGGGATTGCCTAGAAAAACAGTTGATGCAGCCCTTGTCCCTTGTGCTGTAAGATGGCTGAGAGCAACACCGGTGAAAAAATCTTTCCCAAAGCAGACTATTTTGGTACACAGTTTTCCGGGACGCAATATCGCTGTTGCTACGGAAACTATCAGGTTGATGGGATGTTTGCCGCTTTTGATTTCGCGCACGACAATGGGTTCACCACCGATGCGCACGTTGTTGGAAACTCTGACGCCACCTTTGCAGTTGTCGGTGACTTTGGCTTCGCAGGTGCTGCGGTCGTTGCTGCGTACGGCAGGCTGGCCGTTGATGTAGACTTTGCTGGAGCCTTCGGCCATGTATTCGGCACTACCGGTTAATGTGCCCCAGCCTGCGCTGAGTATGTCGATACCGCCTTCGATAATGCCAAGTGGTGAGATATCTGGTAATTTCTCGGAGTATTTGCTACCCAGATCGGAGAATGAGGATGGGTGTTTGTGGCAAATGATTTTGTCGTCTTCTTTAGGGACAGCCCGTGGGTCTGGAGAGGCAACGGTGGGTCTGACCATTTCTTTGGCTATTAGTGCTGCACCACCAAAGATGCCAGCAGCAATATCGATGAAGGTTGTGGGTTGTTGCGGTTGTTCGCTGCTATCGACTAGTTCTATGCTTGGGTCTATTGTACCTGCGGCGCGAGCTGCTGGTTTGCCGTTGATATGGGTGTTGGGTGAACCTGTTTTGATTCTGCCATCTTCGGAGGGAGGAAATAAGCCACTGACCCAGTCTGCTAACTATGATATCTTGGAGTACCGCCAGAAACGCCCATAACTACGCCGACAAGTGCCCCCAGAACAAGGGCGCTAGTGCCGCCGGTAAATGGAGCTCCCAGTATTAGGAAACTGGCGGCAGCGGTAAGAGCCGTATAGCAGGCTATTTCTACGGCGGCACCGGCGATATCGGCAATTAGTGAGGTATGTAGAAGTACATCGCCCTCTCGGGCAGCCCAGTAAGCTTCTCCCACGCTTATGTCTCCTTTAGGTTGTCATTTGCTTTGGTTGACTTTGTATCTGAAAGCAATATTTTAATTATTTCATATTTTAGTTCATATTTGTTAATTAATGGCTAATAAATAAATTTATGTGTTGTATTTAAGCTTTTTTGTAAATGAATTGATGGTTAAAATAAATCCCTACTATGATTGCATAGTAGGGATTTATTTTAAATTTGAATTGATTTTTTATTCGACTGTTACCGATTTTGCCAGATTGCGCGGTTTATCCACATCGGTGCCGCGTGCCAGTGCGGTGTGGTAGGCCAGTAGTTGTACTGGTATGGTGTGGACGATTGGGGAGAGTACGCCCATATGGCGCGGGGTGCGGATGATATGGATACCTGTGCCGGCGGTAAATTCGCTGTCGAGGTCGGTGAAGACGAAGAGTTCGCCGCCGCGTGCTGCTACTTCCTGCATGTTGGCTTTGACTTTTTCCAGCAGGCTGTCGTTGGGCGCAATCACGACGACGGGCATGTTCTGGTCTACCAGTGCTAGCGGGCCGTGCTTGAGTTCGCCGGCGGGATAGGCTTCGGCATGGATGTAGGTGATTTCTTTGAGTTTCAGTGCGCCTTCTAGGGCGATGGGATAGTGGATGCCGCGGCCAAGGAAGAGGGCGTTGTTTTTGGCGGCAAACTGGTTTGCCCAGCTGGCGATTTGCGGTTCGAGGTTGAGTACGTGCTGTATGCTGCCGGGCAGCAGGCGCAGTTCGCTGGTGTATTGTTCTTCTTCTGCGGGGGTAACCAGCCCGTGCATTTTGCCCAGTGTAACAGCTAAGCCAAATAGGGCTACTAGCTGGGTGGTAAAGGCTTTGGTGGAGGCCACGCCGATTTCGGCACCGGCACGGGTATACAGTACCAGCTCGCTTTCGCGTGGCAGGGCTGATTCCATGACGTTGCAGATGGATAGGCTGTGCTGTATGCCAAGTGATTTGGCATATTTGAGTGCTTCCATGGTGTCGAGGGTTTCGCCGGACTGGGAGATGGTGATGATGAGTTGCTCGGGGTCGGCGATGACTTTGCGGTAGCGGTATTCGCTGGCAATTTCAACATCGGTGGGTATCTGGGCGATGGCTTCGAGCCAGTAGCGCGCGGTAAGGGCGGCATAGTAGGAGGTGCCGCAGGCAAGGATTTTGATGCTGCGGATGCGCTCGAAGATGCTGGCGGCGTTGGCGCCGAAGTTTTCGGGCTCAAAGCCGCCAACGAGAAATACTTCGGCGGTGTCGGTGATGGCTTTGGGCTGTTCGTGAATTTCTTTCTGCATAAAGTGGCTGTATAGCCCCAATTCGAGGGAGGCTAGTGACAGCTCGGACATTTTGATTTCGCGCTCTGCCGGCTGGTTGTGTTTGTCGAGCAGGATGTCGATGCCCTGTGTGGATAACTGGACGATGTCGCCATCTTCAAGAAAGACAACGCGGCGGGTGTAGGCGATAACGGCAGAAACATCGGAAGCGATAAAGCTTTCGTTTGCGCCCAATGCTACCAGGAGGGGGCAGCCCATGCGTACGGCGATGAGTTTTTCGGGGTTGTCTGTGGCGATAACGCCGATGGCATAGGCGCCTTGAAAACGTTGGCATGCGGTCTGTACGGCCTGAAATAGGTTGCCGCTGCTGGTGTGGGTGTATTCGTAATGAATGCTGTGGGCGATGATTTCGGTATCGGTTTGTGAGGTAAATTCATAGCCCAGTGCTTGGAGGCGGCTGCGTTCGGTTTCGAAGTTTTCGATGATGCCGTTGTGGACGATGGCAATCAAATCATTGGAGATATGCGGGTGGGCGTTGGGCTCGGTAACGCCGCCGTGGGTAGCCCAGCGGGTATGGCCGATGCCAAGGGAGCCTTTGAGGCCGGCGGCCTGAGCGGCTTCTTCCATGAGTTTGACGCGGCCAACGCGGCGAACGCGCTTGATGCCGTCTGGTGTCCATACGGCGATGCCTGAGGAGTCATAACCGCGATATTCCAGCCGTTCAAGACCGCTGGTAAGAAATTCTACTACGTTATCCTGAGCGCGAATGGCGCCGACTATACCACACATGGTTTATCCTTTTGCTACACAGGCAGGTTGGGTGGTGCGGATGCGGGATTGTGGTCAGACGGGGCTATGTTGTTGCTGTTATGGTTTGATGCAGCGGTGGTAGCTTGTCTTGTGTGCATCGCAGTGCCTGTTGATGCTGTTTCCATTTTGTTTGAGAAGATGATTGTAATGGAAATGGCGGGTTTGCACAGTAGTGTTTGTTAGTGGTGGCTGGTGCTGAGGGGTGTATTTGGCTGTGCTGATGGTTTATGGTGGTGGGTGTTTGGGGTAAATTGTTTTTATTTATCAATTATTTTGTTTTTTGTGCTGCTGGTGCTGGCCGATATTTGCTCTGGCTGTATGTTGTTGGTATTGATTTATGCTGTCACTTTACTAATGTGTTTTGACTTAAATATGGGGTGTTCAGGCGCTGTGATTAATTGGATTAATGGGGATGGTTGTGCGCGGGCTGGTGACTGCCTGATAGATTTTTTTTACGCCGTCGGGGCAGGCGAGGCAGTCGCTGCATTTGTTCTGGTTACAGGCTGGCTGGCTGGGGGTAAGCTGGCAAATGGTGCCTTTTCTGAGCCAGAAGGCGAGCATTTGCTCCATGGCACTTTCCTGTACTTGAAAATGGCGCGCTAAATCTTGCAGGCTAGCCTGTCCGATGGTGAGGAGGTAGTCGCGAATGGCGGTGATAAGCATATTCTGGTAATCCTCTGCGGGTGTGAGTTGGTGGGTGATTTCTGTTGGTTGGACTATTGAGTGCAAATAGATAGTGATGATATGGGAAATATCACTATCTGTTTGGGTAAATATGTTTGATAGTTGGTAAAAATAGTTTGTTATTTAGTGGCAGCCGTTGTTTGTGCTGCGCGGGCTGGTTTTTATGGTTAGCTGGCTGGTCTGCCACCGGCTGCCGATGAGTTTCATGGCGCAGACGATGATGCTGAAGAGGCAGGCTACGCCGCCAATCCAGTAGGGGGCGCTGCTGCTGTGGCTAAGCTGGTGGTACTGATAATAGACGGTGGCGCAGCTCCAGCCGGTGAGAAATGTCCAGCCAGCGACAAACAGCATCCAGCGCGCGCCTGCTTCGCGGTAGATGGTGCCAAGGGCGGCGGCGCATGGGGTGTACAGTAGGATGAATATGAGGTAGGCCATGGCTGCGGTACTGCTGCCAAAGGAGGCTTCTAGTTTGGTAATGGTTCTGGCGCTGATGTCCATATCCTGCTGTACGCTGTCGGCGCTCTGGTCTAGTGCGCTGAAGCCAAGGGGGTCGAGGAAGGAGCTGGCCAGTTCTTTGATGTTGGTGGGAATGGTTTGCAGGGCTTTGATGACGCCGGCTTGCAGATTGAAGTGTTCTTCGCCGCCATCTTCTTCTGCTTTCATGGAGTACAGGGAGTTGAGGGTGGCAATAACGGCTTCTTTGGCAAAGATGCCGGTAAATATGCCTACGGTAGCCGGCCAGTTGTGTTCGCTGATGCCCATGGGGGCAAATACGGGGGTGATTTTCTGGCTGGCTACAGACAGGACAGACTGGCTGCTGTCGTTGTGGCCGAAAGAGCCATCGCTGCCGAGGGAGTTGAGCAGGCTGAGGATGGTTACCATGAGGACGATGGCTTGTCCTGCGCGGAAGATAAAGCCTTTGAGGCGTGACCATGTGAGGTAGAGCATGCCGCGCAGGGTAGGCAGACGGTAGGCGGGCATTTCCATGATGAATGGGGTTATGGCGCCCGGCAGCAGGGTGTGTTTGAGGATGAGGCCGGTGAGGATGGCCACGCCAATGCCGAGCAGATAAAGGATAAATACGACGGTGGAGGCGTTGTGGGGGAAGAAGATAACGGCAAAGAGGGTATATACCGGTAGTCTGGCACCACAGGACATGAAGGGAATCATGCTGATGGACATGAGGCGGTCGCGGGTGCTGTCGAGGGTGCGTGTGCCCATGATGGCGGGTACACCACAGCCGAAGCCTACCAGCATGGGTACGAAAGCTTTGCCCGGTAAGCCGATGGCGCGCATGCCTCTGTCGACTACCATGGCGGCACGCGCCAGATAGCCGGAATCTTCGAGAAACGACAGGCACAGGAACATGGCGGCAATAACGGGAATAAAGGTGGCGACGGTCTGTATCCCGCTACCGATGCCATTGGCGAGGATGGCAATCAGCCACTCTGGTGCGCTGATTTTGGTAAGCAGGGCGGAAAAGCCGTCGACAAATATGGTACCGAAAAGGATGTCAAAAAAGTCGATGAATACGGAGCCGAATTTCACTGCTACCATGAACATGAGGTACATGATGAGCAGGAAAAACGGGATGCCGCTGTAGCGGCCAAGGGTGATGCGGTCGATTTTGTCGGACAGCGACAGGTTGGCTTCGCGTGGTTTTTCGATAATGCTACGGCTTAGCTGGTCAATGGCATCGTAACGGGCGCTGGCCAGTGCGATGTCGATTTCGTAGTTGCACCAGTCGGACAGGGCATCGCGGCACTGTTGCAAGGTGTGGTTTTCTGCTTCGCTGAGGGGGATGGGATTTTGTTTGAGTAGCAGTTCAATCAGTGCCCACTGGTCGAGCTGATGAATGGCGCTGTCTGCGGGCAGTTGTGCCAGATGGTTGCGGATGATGCTGCTGTATTTGCTGCCAAGGGTGTCGAATTGCGGGTGAGCCGGTACGGGATGGGTAATGGCTGCGGTTATGGCCTGGTGCAGTTCGGACAGGCCGGTTTTTTTGGCGGCAGAAATGGCGATAACCGGACAGCCGAGCTGCTGGGTAAGGGTGCTGATGTTGATGTTTTCGCCTATGTTGTGCAGGGCGTCCATCATGTTGAGTACCACCAGCATAGGCCGTTTCAGGTCGAGAAGCTGAAAGGTGAGGTAGAGGCTGCGTTGCAGATTGGTGGCGTCGATGATGTTGATAATCAGGGTGTCGGGTTCGTTGAGGACGAATTCTCGCGCTATCATTTCGTCCTGTGAGGCGGCTATGTCGAGGTTTTCGATGGCATAGGTGCCGGGCAGGTCGACGATTTCAATTGGTTGCTGGTTTATCTGGATGCTGCCGGTTTTGCGCTCGACGGTGACGCCCGGCCAGTTACCTACTTGCTGGCGGGAGCCGGTAAGGGTGTTGAAGAGGGTGCTTTTGCCGCTGTTGGGATTACCAATTAATGCAATTTTCATTTTTTTACCTCAACTACGCTAATGGCTTTTGCTTCGCTGCGGCGCAGGCACAGGTAGAAACCACGGGTTTTGATTTCCAGTGGGTCGCCCATGGGGGCGGTGCGGATAACGGTGACGTGGCTGCCGGGGGTGATGCCCATGGCTAACAGGCGGCGGCGAAATGGCATGGATTCAGGCAATAGGCGGGTAATGACTGCCGGTTGCCCAAACGGTAGTTGATCGAGGGTAAGTGTTGACACTGCGCTAAACCTTAGGAAATAGGTATTGTGTTGTTGTTCTTAGTGGGAATCATTTTTATTGTACATGATATTACTTTTGCTTGTTAATTTGCATGCATGGATGGCTAAGGGAAGCTGCGGTGTTAGGAATTTGTGTCAAGTTTTTGGTAATGGATGTGATTATTATTTAGTTTATAATCTGGGTATGTTTAAGTTTGTGGTGACTATGTAATTTTGAGCAGGCTGATTCAGTGGCTGTGTGTGCCTGTTGACGGTGAATGCTGGTTAAAAGTGGGTGCGGCAGATGGTTTTCAACCCGTTATGCGGCTGAGGCATGACGGGTTGATGGTGCGGGTAAGGGCTGGTTTATTCTTTGGCCGGTTTTTCTGGGCGTTGCCATTCTGGCAGGGTGGTCTGGCGGCTGCGTGCCAGTGTCAGTTTGTCGGCCGGACAGTTTCTGCTCAGGGTGCTGCCTGCGCCAGTGGTGGCACGGTCACCGATGGTGATGGGCGCAACCAGCATGTTGCCGGAGCCGATGCGTACCTGATTGCCGATGATGGTGCGGTATTTGTTGACGCCATCGTAGTTGCAGGTGATGGTGCCGGCACCGATGTTGCTGTGTTCGCCGATGGTGGCATCGCCCAGATAGGTAAGGTGGTTGGCTTTGCTGCCATAGCCGATGTTGCTGTTTTTAATTTCGACAAAGTTGCCGATGTGCACAGCATCGCCAATCTGTGCCCGTGGGCGCAGACGGGCAAATGGGCCAATCTGGGCGTTGCTGCCAATGATGCAGTTATCCAGATGGGAGTTGGGGTGAATGGTGGTACCAGCGCCGATGATGGCGTTTTTAATCACGCAGTTGGCACCAATGGTAACGTTGTCGCCCAGTTCTATGTTGCCTTCAAGTATCACGTTGATGTCGATAACTACGTCCTGCCCGTGGGTGAGCTGGCCGCGTAAATCAAAACGTGCCGGGTCGCGCAGGGTAACGCCAGCCTGAAGCAGAGCGGTGGCCTGCTGCTGTTGCAGGATGCGTTCCAGTTGTGCCAGTTGCAGTTTGTTGTTTACACCTGCTGCCAGCCATGAAGCGCGTACTTGTAGCGGATGTACGGGGATGTTGTCCTGCTGTGCCAGTGCAATCACATCGGTGAGGTAGTATTCCTGCTGGGCGTTATGGTTTTGCAGGGCATTAAGCCATTGTGCCAGTTTGTGGTTGGGTAGTACGAAGATGCCGGTGTTGGTTTCGCGGATGGCTTTTTCGGCGGTGCTGGCATCTTTTTCTTCGACAATGGCTACAACGTTGCCCTGTTCACGAATGATGCGGCCGTAGCCGGTGGGGTTGTCGAGCACATCGGTCAGCAGGCCAATATCTTCACCGGCGGTGCTGAGTAAATCTTGTAAGGTTTGCTGGTCAATCAGGGGTACGTCGCCATACAGAATCAGGGTACGCCCGCTGCTGCCCAGATGCGGCAGTGCCATTTTTACCGCATGGCCAGTGCCTAGCTGCTGGTTTTGCTCAACCCAGTGCACATCTGCCTGAATGCGTTGCCGCACCAGTTCTTTGCCATGGCCGATGACGACGCTGATGTTGTCGGGGTGGAGGCTCTGGGCAGTGTGGATAACGCGCTCCAGCATGCTGATGCCACCGATTTCATGCAGCACTTTGGGCTGGCGGGAGTACATGCGGGTGCCTTTGCCGGCAGCGAGGATAACGATATTAAGGGGTGTAGTAGGCATAAATCAGTATGTATTCAGATGTATAAACGGGCTGCCAGAATTCATGTCTGATTCCGGCAGCCCTGTGTATGGGTGTATGTGGATTATTCGGCACTGTTGTCTGTGTTTGACCAGTGGGTATGTGCCGGCAGTTTTTCGTTGGCATCACCTACACTGGGTTTCATGACATGAGGTTCGGGACGCATGCTGTTGTAACGCATGTTGTGCGAGTAGGTACCATCCTGATATACCACTCGTGTACCCGGCTCGTATTTCTGGCGTAGTCTGGTTTGGCCGGTGGCATCCTGATAGGTTTCCCATGTACAGCCACTGAGAGCCAGTAAACCGCATAATAAAGAGATTCCCGCACGCATGGCGTTGTCCTTTGTGGTTGGTGATTTATATCTGTTATTGTAGAGAATTTGTGTGCTGGCGTATAGCGCTTCACAGTAGGTCTGAGGCGATGCGCAGCAGGCCGGACATGTCTGAGGCTGTGGCATCGGTTTCAGGGGTGGGATGGCTGTGCTTTCCATACCATACGGTACGCATACCCAGTGCATGTGCGGTTTTCAGGTTGGCCAGACTATCGTCTACCATAATACATTGCTGTGGCTGGATATGCAGTTGCCGGCACAGGTTGTGGTAGGCTTGGGGGTGAGGTTTGTAGTGCAGCTCAATGTTGTCTGTGCCAAGCAGGGCATGGAAGTGTGGCTGGATTTGCATGGTACTGACCAGTGCCTGTACATAATGGCTGGGGCCATTGGAAAAAACTACTTTGTGTCCGGGCAGGTGTGCCAATGTGTACTGTAGCTGTGGCATGGGCTGTAACAGGGGCAGAATCTGTGCCAGAGGATGACAGGCAAGCAGAAAATCGTGCAGGTTTATTTGGGGATGGTGCAGTCTGAGCCCCGCCAGTGTGGCGCCGTAATCCTGCCAGTATTGCTGGCGCAGTTGTGAGGCTGCTGCGCTATCCATGTGCAGGTTAGTAGCCAGATAGGCTGTCATGTGCTGATTGATAATGCTGAAGATGCCTGCATCCGCCTGATGCAGTGTATTGTCAAGGTCGAATAGCCAGTAATGGGTTGTCATGATTTGTAAGTTGGCGTCAGGTTTGTACTATGTACACGTAAAACAGGTATGATTGTACACAGGATATGGATAATTTTAAGTGCAGGAGGCTGGGATGAAGGCAGGTAAGTGGTTAATCGGGACATTATGCATGCTGATGGCCGCATGGGCACAGGCGCAGCCTGAAGTACGTCTGGCGGTGCATGATTCTTTTGCTTTGCCCAAAAATGTTCTGGCTCAGTTTGAGCAGGATAATCAGGTTAAATTAACCTTGATTAAGGTTGGCAGTGGCAATGAGATGCTCAATAAGCTGATTTTAACGCGTGCCAAACCGATTGCCGATGCGGTGTATGGTCTGGATAACAGTAATATCAGCAAGGCACAGCAGTTTAAGCTGTTTGCTGCCAGCCAGCCGGCCAGCCGCGCGGTAAACGTGGACTTGCCGCAGGTGCTGGCAGTGGATTATGGCTATATTGCCATTAATTATGATAAGGCCTGGTTCCATAAACACAAGAAACCTTTACCGCGTTCGCTGGAAGAGCTGGCCAGCCCGGCTTACAAGGATTTGCTGGTGGTGCCCAGCCCGGCCACTTCAACGGTGGGGCTGGGGTTTCTGCTGGCCAATATTGGTGGCCTCGGTGAACAGGGCACGTGGCAGTGGTGGGCAAAAATGCGCCAGAACGGGGTGAAAGTGACCAAGGGCTGGAGTGAGGCTTATTACACTGATTTCACGCTTAACGGCGGCAGCCGGCCGATGGTGGTGAGCTATGCTTCCAGTCCGGTAGCCGAGGTGTATTATGGTAAAGGCAAATACCAGACACCGCCAACTGGCGATTTGCGTTTTAAGGGTGCGGTATTCCGCCAGATTGAAGGTGCTGCGGTGCTGAATAATGCCAGCCAGCCGGTACTGGCGGCGAAGCTGGTGCAATATCTGCAAAGCAATCAGGTGCAAAGTGCTATCCCTACGTCAATGTGGGTTTATCCGGCGGTGAAAGGGGTGAAGCTGCCACATGTATATGCCCATATGAGTATTCCTACTTCTGTTGCCCTACCGAGTATGGCTGATATGGCTGCAAAACAGCAAGGCTGGGTGAAACAGTGGGTGAAAGTGGTGCAACGCTAGGCAGATGTTGGGCGCTGCTCTGAAATAGGGCTGTTTGCCATTGCTAGATTAGGGAATAACAACAGGGCATGGTGGTGCCCTGTTTGATTGTATAAACGGTGAATTTAAAGGTAATGAACAGGTGCATATGAAGGTAAACGGCATTAAAGCAAACGCTGGTGGTATGGCGCAAAAAGTGCTGCTGGGAATGCTGTTACTGTTGCCGCTGCTGTTTTTACTGGCTATGGTGCTGCTGCCGTTGTGGACGATGCTGCAACAAACGGATGCAGACAGTTTCCGTATGGTTTGGCAGGATGAGTATTTGCGCCGTTTACTGGGCTGGACAACTTGGCAGGCCGCTATCAGCAGCGGGCTGACTTTGTTGCTGAGTGTGCCGGTGGCGTGGGTGGTTACCCGTTTGCAGTTTGCAGGCCGAAGCTGGGTGTTGCGTTTGCTGATGCTGCCATTTGTGATGCCGACGCTGGTGGCTGGTGTGGGTATTCTGGCGCTGTTTGGGGCGCAGGGGCTGTTGTGGCATGGCTGGGAAGAAACGCCGTGGTTATTGTTGTATGGGAATGTGTTTTTTAATCTGCCGGTGATGGTGCGTGCGGCCTATCAGGGCTTGTGTCAGGTACCGGCGACGCGTTTGTATGCAGCGCAGACTCTGGGTGCAGGGGTGTGGCAGCGTTTTGTTCGTGTTGAGTTGCCACAGATGTTGCCATGGCTGGCCGGTGGTATGTGCATGGTGTTTTTGTACTGTTTCTCTGGTTTTGGTTTGGCTTTATTGTTGGGGGGTGAGCGTTACATTACGCTGGAAGTGCAGATTTATCAGTTGATTGCCTATGAGCTGGATATGGCACAGGCCGGTGTGCTGGTGCTGTGGACGCTGGCAACGACTTTTTTGGCGGGCATTGCACATGCCTGTCTAAGTAAATATACGACACAAACGGCTATGGTACAGATGCTGCCTGCGCAAAAACCGACTGCACGGCAGAAACTGGCGCTATTGCTGGTTTTGCTGCTGTTGCTGGGTTGTTGTGTGCTGCCCTTGCTGGCAGTTGGCTGGCGTGCCGTGCTGGCAGGCAGTTCGTGGCTGGTATTGCTGGAAAGTACTACATGGCAGGCACTGCTGAATACTTTACGCTTTACTGTAATGGCGATGGTGTTAGCCCTGCTGCTGGGTTTTACGCATGCGGCATTGGCGCAGCGGCTGGCGTGGGTGCGCAGTCTGACATTTTTACCATTTATGGTGTCGCCGGTGTGTGTGTCGTTTGGACTGTTGTTGTGCTACCCGGGCTGGACGGCATCATTAAGTATGCTGGTATGTACCTATGCGTTGCTCGCCTATCCGTTTATTACCAAGGATATACTGGCGGCGTGGGACAGTCTGCCGCGCAGTTATACACAGGCCGCGCGAACATTGGGAGCCAGTCGCATACAGCTGTTGCTGCATGTGATTTTGCCGTTGTTGCGGCCAGCCATGCAGCGCGGGCTGGCACTGGCTGCGGCCACTTGTGTAGGGGAGTTTGCGGCCACGCTGTTTTTGTCGCGGCCTGAATGGCAGACGTTAACTACGCTGATTTATCATTATCTGAGCACAGCCGGCCGTGATAATTATGACCGTGCTATGGTGCTGACTTTACTGTTGATGTTGCTGGCAATGCTGATTTTTGCTTTGCTGGAGTGGAGTAAGGGCAGAAAGGAACAACGCATATGCTGAGCTGGCAACAGATTAATAAAAAGTTTGCTGATAAGGTGGTGGCAGCGGATTTAAGTTTGCAGGTGGCCGATGGTCAGCTGGTGGCGGTATTGGGTGAAAGCGGCAGTGGTAAATCAACTTTGCTGAATATGGCTGCCGGTCTGGTGAAGCCGGATAGCGGCAAGATATTGATTAATGATACAGATATTACTTTTTTACCGCCGGAACTGCGCCGTATTGGGCTAATGTTTCAGGATTATGCTTTATTGCCGCATCTGAATGTCTGGCAGAATGTGGCTTTTGGCCTGCGTATGCATGGGGTAAGTAAATCATGTGCCCGGCAGCAGGCACAGCAGCTTTTAACGGAAGTGGGGCTGGCTGAAGCAGCTACTCAGCCGGTAGGGGTGTTATCCGGCGGAGAACGGCAACGGGTAGCACTGGCGCGGGCATTGATTCTGCAACCGCAGGCATTGCTGCTGGATGAGCCTTTTTCAGCACTGGATACCACTCTGCGAGCCAGTTTGCAGCAATTAACCTTGCGTTTGCTACGCCAGCAGAAATGTCCGGCGGTGCTGGTTACTCATAGCCCGCAGGAAGCGTTTGCACTGGCCGATTGCATCTGTCTGCTCAGGCATGGCCGCTGGGTACAGCAGGGCAAGAAATCTGAATTACTGGCGCAGCCGGCAGATGCTTGGGCTGCGCGTCTGCTGGGCTGCGATAATGTCAGTGATGCCTGCTATATTCCGCAGAATGCGTTGCAATATGACCCGCAAAACGGGGTGCAGGTACAGGTAACAGAGGTGTGTTTAACGGCCAGATCGTATGATGTACAGCTGCTGCATCCGCAATACGGGGTATTGCGCTGGTGGCTGCCACTGCATCAGGCCGTGAATGCGGGTGACTGGCTGCCATTAACTGTACAACGCGAACGAATCGTTTTTTTCCAGTAATTCCCGCGACTGTTTATTCAGGCACGGATTTACTGAATAGTGCATGCACATGCCTACAAACATGATGCTTGATGGTATAATTGCGCCGAATTTTTACCCATTCTTACCAAGTACCCCACGGAGAATCTCATGGCTTTAGTTTCTATGCGCCAACTGCTCGACCATGCTGCAGAAAACAGTTATGGTCTGCCGGCGTTTAATGTCAATAATCTTGAACAGATGCGTGCGATTATGGAAGCGGCCGATGAAGTTAACGCTCCGGTGATTGTGCAGGCCAGTGCTGGCGCGCGTAAATATGCTGGTGCACCGTTTCTGCGTCATCTGATTCTGGCTGCTATTGAAGAATTTCCGCATATTCCAGTGGTAATGCATCAGGATCACGGTGCTTCACCAGAAGTTTGCCAACGCTCTATCCAGCTGGGCTTTTCATCAGTGATGATGGACGGTTCGCTGCTGAGCGATGCCAAAACACCTTCTACCTATGAATACAATGTGGATGTTACCCGTCAAACTGTGTGCATGGCACATGCCTGTGGGGTATCGGTTGAAGGTGAAATTGGTTGTCTGGGCAATCTGGAAACTGGTGAAGCCGGTGAAGAAGATGGTGTTGGCGCTGCCGGTAAGCTCAGCCATGAGCAGATGCTCACCAGTGTAGATGAAGCAGCGCGCTTTGTGCAGGACACTGGCGTGGATGCACTGGCTATTGCCATCGGTACCAGCCATGGCGCCTATAAATTTACCCGCAAGCCTACTGGTGATGTATTACGAATCGACCGTATCCGCGAAATTCACGAACGCCTGCCCAATACCCATCTGGTGATGCATGGTTCCAGCTCGGTACCACAGGAGTGGTTACAGGTTATTAATGAATATGGTGGCAATATTCCGGAAACTTATGGTGTGCCGGTAGAAGAGATTGTGGAAGGAATTAAGTACGGTGTGCGCAAAGTAAATATTGATACCGATTTACGTCTGGCCAGTACAGGTGCGATTCGCCGTTTTCTGGCTACACATCCGGCAGAATTTGATCCGCGCAAATACTTTACTGAAACCATTAAAGCGATGAAACAGGTATGTATCGACCGCTATGTGGCATTTGGTGCGGCTGGTCATGCAGACAAGATTAAACCGGTTTCTCTGGAAAAAATGGCTAACCGCTATGCAGCGGGTGAGCTGGTACAGATTGTAAAATAAATATTTCTGCCAGCTATAACGGGCTGTACCAGTATGGACAGTCCGTTTTGTTTATCAGTGCCGACAGATATTAACAGCCAGTTTGCAGGGAAATGCTTCAGACATAGTCTGCTTCACACACTGGTGCAGCAGTTTGAGCAAATTGCCGCTGAAAATACAATAATCCCTGATTTTCCTGCGAATTAACGTTGATATGCTCAATCGCTACGTAAAACACACTGTGACTGCCCATATCATGGCTGTCGATAATGTGGCCGTGTAAATGTGCCAGTGCCCCCACTAACTGTGGTTGGGTAGTATGGTGGTGATTTTGCCATTCGTTCTGCAAAAAGCGCTCGCTTGCCGAAATGGATGTCAGGCCGGCAAAGTGCTCGGCTACGTCCTGTTGTGAAGCGGCCAGAACATTAACACATAGCTGCCCATTGGCACACAGAATCGGCTGAATGCGGGCATTGCGGTTAATACATAATAATAGTGTGGGCGGGGTGTCCGTTACCGACGTGACAGCAGTGAGGGTGATGCCATAACGTCCGGCATGGCCTTCTGTGGTGACAACGTGTACTGCTGCCGCCACTTTGGACATGGCTTCCCGATATTGCAAAGCCATGGTTGAGGATGGTTGATCCATGTTATCTGGTTTCTTTTTCTTCTTTATCAACAGCAATATTGGTAAATTCTTTCAATAGTTTACCCAGTTGTTGCAGTTTTTCCTGCGTAAAACGCTGTTCCAGTACTTTGTAACGTGCATCTACTGCGACACAGAAATCTTCATACAGTTTTTCCCCTACCGGTGTCAGTTTCAGAAATACCCGTCGCTGATCATTGGAGGGTTTGAGGCGTACCGCATAGCCCAGTTTTTCCAGCCGCGTCAGGATCCCAGTCAGGCTTGGGCGCAGAATGCATGCCTGTTTGGCCAGTTCCTGAAAATCCATAATACCATTTTCTGCCAGTAAACGGATAATACGCCATTGCTGGTCGGTGATACCAATATCATTCAGCATGGGCCGAAAATGGGAAAGTAATGCTTCGCGTGTCTGAATCAGGACGATGTTGAGGGATGAGTATTTAGATGTGTTTACCATCTTGTTGCTCCAATCTTTCAGTATATCCAGTTCATATGTCTTTGGAATATTAAACCAAAAAATAAGACATTATTTCTGAATTTTACATAAGATTATTATAAAATTAAATAATTATGTGTAAATTAAATACAAATTACATATATTGTTTTTATTTAAAATATTGTTTTATAAAGAAAAAATATTTATTATCAGGACATTCTTGGCTGCTATAAAAAACCACCAGACTGAGCAGACATATAGATATTGCCAGTGTTTCAGATCTATATATATGCTTATGGTCTGGTGGATGCTATTAGAACATGAATAATTTAATCAGCGGTATTTTTGCAACTGCAAATTGATTTTGCCCATTCTGTCCTGCAATTGTGCCAGTTCGCTGCGGTCTTTTTCTACCAGATGTGCCGGAGCCTTATCGGTATAGCCCGGTTTGGCCAGTTTATTGGCAATCTTGTCGATATTTTTCTGTAGCTTTTCTGCTTCTTTTTGCAGACGGGCGGTTTCGGCGGCTTTGTCTACCTCTACTTTCAGCATCAGGCGTGCACCCTGACATACTGCTACCGGCGCATCATCGCCTTCCGGTAATTGTGCTACCTGTTTGGCTTCACTCAGGCGCGCCATAAGCAGCAGATAGGGCAATAATGTACCCAAATCCGTTGTACTTTCTACCAGTAGCGGCACTTTCACACTCATGGCCAGCCCCATTTCACCGCGCAGATTACGTACGGAATTCACCAGCTCCTGCAAATAATGCATCTGGTTTACCGCTTCAGTATCAGCCAGGCTGTTGTCTGCCTGTGGCCATGCTGCCAGCATGATGCTTTCGGTATGCTTTGCATTGGCCAAAGGCGCGATGGTTTGCCACAGTTCTTCAGTAATAAACGGCATAATCGGGTGCAGCAGACGTAACACCACTTCCAATACCCGTACCAGTGTACGCCGAGTTGCACGCTGCTGCGCTTCGTCACCACGCTGGAGCTGGGTTTTGGCCAGTTCCACATACCAGTCGCAATAATCATTCCAGATAAATTCATACAGCGTTTGTGCAGCCATATCGAAGCGGTAGGTATCCAGTGCCTCACTTACTGCTGTGATTGTCTGTTGCAGACGGGTCAGCAGCCATTTATCAACGAAACTGTAGCTTAATGGCTGGCTTTCATCCTGTCCGCAATCGTGGTTTTCAATATTCATCAGCACAAAGCGGCTGGCATTCCACAGTTTATTGCAGAAGTTGCGATAGCCCTCGGCGCGCTTGAAGTCAAAATTAATGCTACGGCCAAGACTGGCATAGCTGGCCATGGTAAAGCGCAGTGCATCAGCACCAAATACTGGAATGCCGTCAGGGAATAGTTTTTGTGTGGCTTTGATTACCTGCGGTGCTTTTTCCGGCCGGCGCAGACCAGTCGTGCGTTTTACCAGCAATTTTTCCAGATCAATGCCATCAATCAAATCTACCGGGTCAATCACATTGCCTTCAGATTTAGACATTTTTTTGCCTTCATGGTCGCGCACCATGCCATGAATATAAACATCATGAAATGGTACTTTACCAGTGAAGTGGGTAGTCATCATAATCATGCGTGCTACCCAGAAGAAAATGATTTCATAGCCGGTTACCAGTACCTGAGATGGCAAAAACGCCTGCAATTCGGGAGTGTTTTGCGGCCAGCCCAGAGTAGAGAAGGGCACCAGTGCGGAAGAAAACCATGTATCCAGCACATCTTCATCGCGGGTTAATACCGCATCTGCACCGGCCTGTGCACGTGCTTCGGCTTCATTACGTGCAACATATACGCGGCCAGACTGGTCATACCAGGCCGGAATTTGGTGCCCCCACCACAACTGACGTGAGATACACCAGTCCTGAATATTATTCATCCACTGATTATAGGTATTTACCCAGTTTTCCGGAATAAAGCGTACCTGTCCGCTTTCCACGGCATGGATACATTTTTCGGTTAAAGTTTTACCTTTGAATTCTGATTCCGGTTCCGGATGGGCAACATCATTGTTGGCGCTGCGGGTCATGGCTACAAACCATTGACTGGTCAGCATCGGTTCAATCACACTGCCGGTACGGTCGCCTTTTGGCGTCATCAGCTTGTGTTCTTCTACCTTAACCAGCAAGTCTTCCGCTTCAAGGTCGGCTATCATCTGTTTACGTGCAGCAAAACGATCCAGACCAGCATATTTTGCCGGCAGATCGATAGCTGTCTGTGCCTGCCCCTGAAAATCGAACACTTCTGCCTGCGGCAGGATTTTGGCGTCCAGACTCAATACATTAATCAGTACAGTCTGGTGGCGTTTACCCACTTCGTAATCGTTGAAGTCGTGTGCCGGTGTGATTTTTACACAGCCAGTACCAAAGTCTTTATCCACATATTCATCGGCAATCACTGGGATGGTACGGTCTGATAATGGCAGGATTACCTGTTTACCAATAAAGCCGGCATAGCGTTCATCATCAGGATGTACGGCCACGGCTACGTCACCAAGCAGGGTTTCCGGGCGGGTAGTGGCCACAATCAGGGCATTGTTTGGGTCGTCGGCCAGTGGATAGCGGATATGCCACATATGGCCGTTTTCCTCAATATTTTCCACTTCCAGATCAGATACGGCCGTACCCAATACAGGGTCCCAGTTCACCAGCCGTTTACCGCGATAAATCAGTCCCTGCTCAAACAGGCGTACAAATACTTCGGTTACCACCTCAGCACGAACTTCGTCCATGGTGAAGTATTCGCGGTTCCAGTCTACTGAGCAGCCGACACGGCGCATTTGCTCAGTAATGGTGCCGCCGGAGAATTTTTTCCAGTCCCAGATTTTGGCAATAAACGCTTCTCGACCCAAATCATGGCGAGAAATATTTTCTACCGCCAGCTGACGTTCCACCACAATCTGGGTTGCTATACCGGCATGGTCAGAGCCGGGAATCCAGCAGACATTTTCGCCTTTCATGCGATGATAGCGGGTCAGGCCATCCATGATGGTCTGGTTAAACGCATGCCCCATATGCAGCGTACCGGTAACATTGGGTGGTGGTAGCTGAATAGCGAAAGAAGGCTTACTTAAATCCAGTGATGGTGTGAAATAGCCGCTCTGTTCCCATTGCTGATACAAACGGGTTTCAATTTCACTCGGAGAATATTGGGTATTTAACATGGTTACGAATTGGGAAAAAATCAAAAAAATAAGACTTCGATTATAACTCATGCATTAATGCATGGTTTAAGATGATGCGCTTTTGTTAAATTCTGAATAATATGGCAGCAAACTACGCGTTGTGAGCGTGTGAAAGTAAATCAGATGAGTAATGATTTGCCGGTAATATCGCTGAAAAAGTGAAGTGCAGGGTATATCAGTACGGTGATTGGCTGATATCGGTGTCAGCATATCCCGATTGCTGTGTCTGTTGATTATTTGCTCATAAATCAGCTATGCAAAAGCAATTAATAATCTTCCGGTATACTCATAATACTAGCAGCATACCGGAAGATAGCAATTAAAAGCTGATTAAATCAGTAACAGTACAAGTGGCAGAAATCAGCGGAAATAGTCATGTCTGTTGCTGCCATCGAAAGCAGCCTGTTTTTAGGCAACATTTTTTGAAAGCTGCGGCCGGAGCCGCATGGACAGCGATCATTGCGACCCAGCTTTTCATGCAAAACTTTATCGCCATGAACAATCCGTACCAATCCGCGTTTAACGCTGGTTTCGGATGGGAAACCTTTACGACGTTTACTGGTTGGCTCAAAAAAAGCCTTTATCATTAAATTTACGCATAATATTACTCCTTTTTAGGCAGAGTGATTAAACAGAAAGAATCAACTGTCCTGAATAATTTACAATAAAAATATCAGTCTGTACAGGCTGAATTAAAGCGTCTGCTCAGGTGGCACTGATAGCAGAAATAAAAAACTGCCTGAACAAGAATTCAGGCAGTGCGTTGATGATTTAGATTATTGCGGTATGATACCTTTTATGCCTTTGGCCAGACGCATCAGTTTACCCATACCGCCCTTGCTAAATGATTTCATCATTTTCTGTGACTGCTCAAACTGTTTGAGCATTTTATTCACTTCCTGCACGGTAACGCCGGAACCATTGGCAATGCGGCGTTTGCGGCTGGCTTTGATCAACAGCGGATTGGCGCGTTCCTTAGCTGTCATCGAATTGATGATGGCTTCTACCCGGTTCATGGCTTTTTCTGCTGTGCCTTCCGGTACCTGCTTGGCCATTTGTCCCATGTCGCCCGGCAGTTTGGACATAATTGATTCAATCCCGCCCATTTTGCGCATTTGCTGAATCTGTGCCTTAAAGTCATTCAGGTCAAAACCTTTGCCTTTATGCAGCTTTTTCGCCATTTGCTGCGCGGTTTTTTCATCAATGCCTTTTTGCACATCTTCAATGAGTGAAAGTACATCGCCCATGCCAAGAATGCGTGAGGCCAGACGGTCTGGGTAAAATGGTTCCAGACCATTGATTTTTTCACCGACACCGATGAATTTAATCGGCTTACCGGTTACATGGCGTACCGATAGGGCGGCACCACCACGGGCATCACCGTCCATCTTGGTTAATACCACACCGGTCAGGGGCAGGGTGTCATTAAAGGCCTGTGCCGTGTTCACTGCATCCTGCCCCTGCATGGCATCCACCACAAACAGCGTTTCCACCGGATTAATCGCCGCATGAATCTGCTGGATTTCGTCCATCATTTTCTGGTCAATAGCCAGCCGGCCAGCCGTATCTACCATCAATACATCATAGAAATGTTTTTTGGCGTGATCCAGTGCATTCAGGGCAATGTTAACCGGTTGTTCACCTTCATGAGACGGAAAAAAATCCACCTCAACCTGCTGAGCCAGTAATTTTAACTGTTCAATCGCTGCCGGCCGGTACACGTCGGCGGAAACCACCAGCACTTTTTTCTTTTGTTCATTTTTCAGCAGCCGTGCCAGTTTGCCTACGGTGGTGGTTTTACCTGCCCCCTGCAAACCAGCCATCAGAATGACAGCCGGTGGTACCGCGGCCAGATTCAGGCTGCTGTTCTCGGTACCCATCAGCTCGGTAAGGGCGTCATTCACCACCCCGATAAATGCCTGCCCCGGCGTTAGGCTGCCAACGACTTCCTGCCCGACTGCACGTTCTTTTACAGAAGACATGAAATTTTTTACAACTGGCAGGGCAACGTCTGCTTCCAGTAGTGCCATACGTACTTCACGCAGGGCATCCTTGATATTGTCTTCACTCAAACGCGCCTGTCCGCGCAGGGTTTTCGCAATTTTACTAAAGCGATCTGATAAATTGTCTAGCATCGAAACCATCTCCAGCTATGTGTAAGCAGCCTGTGTATATCGGGTGAAAATTGTCTATTGTCAGTAATTGACGCAATAAATGGGTAGGATAAGAAGCGATTTGGTTATAAAATGGCATCTTGTTGCTATGCCTGCCCAAGTTTGGAGCAGGCATAACAATAAATAATTGCCTATTTTACACTATGCGCGCCAAAATTTGGCGCGCTATTGCTGCGGAAAAATCATGAGCTTATTGCTGCTGGTGCTTATTCTTGCCTATGCCGTACTTTCTGTGCTGGCATGGCGGTTTTGGCAACACCATACGGATGTGCCCTATCCGTTGCGAGGTGAGCAGTCACTGTTGCTGCTGGTATTATTGCTGCATACCTTTGTGGTGTGGCAGCCAATGTTACAGCAACGGGTGCTACTGGTAGGGTTTGGTCATGCACTCAATCTCATTACCTGGTTGATGGTGGTGCTGTATTGGGTGGGCAGTTTTCGCTATCGACTTCAGGGATTGCAGTTAGCACTGTTTCCCTGTTCAGCAGTGGTATTGCTGATTGCCTGGCTGTTGCCGGGGCGGCCTACTGCTTACCTAATGCACAATAGTGCATTCATGATACATGTTTTGTCTGCATTGCTGGCATATGCCTTGTTTGGCATTACCGCACTTCTGGCTATGCTGATGCTGGTACGCAACCATTATTTGCACCGGCATAAAACTGTACCGCAGCAATCATTCCTGCCGCCATTGCTGGCGATTGAAAAATTAATGTTTCAAGGTTTACAGGCGGGATTTGTGCTTCTGACCATTGCGGCTGTCAGTGGCACAGTGTTTTCTGAGGCTGTGTTTGGTGAACCGGCACGCTTTAACCATAAAACGGTGTTTGGCGTGCTGTCGTGGCTAATCTATCTGGTTATCCTGTTCAGACACCATACTCAGGCCTGGCGCGGGAAAAAAGTGGCTTGGTGGGTCATTGTGTCATTTGTCAGCCTGATGCTGGCTTATATAGGCAGCAAGTTTGTGCTGGAAATTTTGTTTTAACCTTTTGTTTCTAAGTAGTATTACCCTGATTTGTAACCATAGGATATTTGAATGAGTGACTTACAATCGTCAGTTGACAGCCATGAGCAGAGCGCAGCTGAACAACGTTTAGCCACCCCCGAAGGACGACTGGAATTTATTAAGGCAACACTTTCCTGCTGGCTTGGAACCACCATGGAATATGTGGATTTTGCCCTGTATGGCCTGGCCACAGGCCTGGTGTTCAGCAAGGTATTTTTTCCAAATGTAAGCCCTAAAATTGCTTTGTTATCTAGTTTTGCCACTTATTCAGTTGGCTTTCTTGCCCGCCCGATTGGTGCCATTTTCTTTGGTCGGCTGGGCGACCGTAAAGGACGGAAATTCGTACTGGTAACCACTATTGCCCTGATGGGAATTTCCACCACCCTGATTGGCTTTATTCCCAGCTATGCCACCATTGGCATATGGGCTCCCTTGATTCTAGTCATGTTACGTTTTGTACAGGGCTTTGGTGCCGGTGCCGAGCTTTCAGGTGCTACGGTTATGCTAGGAGAGTATGCGCCGCCAAAACGGCGTGGTCTGATTGCTTCCATAATCGGCATTGGTTCCAACAGTGGTACGCTGATTGCTTCTGCGGTATGGCTGCTGGTATTAATGCTTGATGATGAAGATGTGATTAGTTGGGGCTGGCGTATCCCATTTATCCTCAGTGCTGTGATTGCCATTGCTGCAACCCTTATCCGCCGGCATGTACGTGAGACACCTGTTTTCGAACAGGAACAAAACGAATTAAAACAACTACAAGCTCAACCACAAACCGTTACTTCTACCCAATCACCAGTTGACACTCCGTCTAGCAAAACTTCGTTCTGGGCAAGGAATAAAGCCTTTTTTGTGATGCTGGGCTTGCGTATTGGCGAAAATGGCCCATCTTATCTTGCACAGGGCTTTGTCATTGGCTATGTAGTCGAATCTCTGCAAGTTAGTAAAACTGTTGCCACTACGGCGGTATTTATTGCCTCTCTACTGGGTTTCTTTGTGATACCTTTTGCCGGCTGGTTGTCTGATCGTTACGGTCGCCGTATTGTTTACCGCTGGTTTTGTTTCTTGCTGATGCTGTATGCCGTTCCGGCCTATATGTTTCTGGAAACCCGTGATCCATTTATTGTAGGCAGTATTATTGTTATTGGTATGTGTCTGGCTTCACTGGGTATTTTCGGTGTGCAGGCAGCCTATGGTGTGGAGCTGTTTGGCGTACGTAACCGCTATTCCAAAATGGCTCTGGCCAAAGAACTCGGTGGAATCATATCGGGTGGCACAGCATCATTAGTAGCCTCAGCATTACTGAAGCATTATCAAACATGGTGGCCGATTGCCATATACTTTGCAGCCATGGCCGGTATTGGTTTCTTCACCACATTCTTTGCTCCGGAAACCCGCGGACGCGATCTGAATGCGGTAGAAGACGCTATTTAATCGCTTTGACAAACTGATTGAAACATATGTAACGGAGTCAGCCACTGACTCCGTTACCATTGACGCATAGGTAATACTTATGAAGCGCATCGTGATTGACTGTGATCCCGGTAATGGCATTGCAGGTGCAAATGTTGATGATGGTCTGGCACTGGCGCTGGCACTGGCCGCAGATTCAATCAAACTTGAACTTATTACCATTGTGGCCGGTAATACACCACGTGATACCGGCTATCAGGTAGCCCGCCAGCTATTGCAAGAGCTGAATAAAGATATACCGGTAGTTAAAGGTGCGGCACAGGCACTGATTGAACCGGCCGCCCCATGGCGCGAACAGCTGGACAATAATGTTCGCAAACAGGGACTGCTCTCTTTATGGGATAATCTGCCGCCATTGCCCGCACTCAACGACCACAGCGCACCTCATGCTGCTCAGGCGATTGGCGAACTGGTGTGTGGCAATCCCGGAGAAATCACCGTAGTAGCCATCGGCCCGTTAACCAATATTGCCCATACCATTCAACTATATCCGGATTTTGCCCGTTCGGTAGCCGAAATCGTTATCATGGGTGGTGTCTTTCAGTTGGACGGCTATCTGAAAGATACCAACTTTGCAGTCGACCCTGAAGCAGCCAAAATTGTAATTGAAAGCGGTGCCAACATTACACTGGCTCCTCTGGATGTCACTACCCAGACTATGCTTACCCATCAGGATTTGGATAAACTGCAAAGCTTTGCCAATCCGCTAACCGACTTTATCGTGCGCACTTCACGCCCATGGATGGATTATTCCATCCAGACCCGTCATCTTGCCGGTTGCTGGATTCATGATGTTTTATGTGTGGCCAAACTGATAGACAGCAATATCGTTACCAGCTCGCCCTATATTGTTGACGTATCCACTGCGCGCGACTATACCCGTGCCAGCAGCCGCCGCTGGAAAGAAGGTGCCTTAAGACTCACTGTAGGCATGCCTGAAGTAACTCATCAGCCTGTCAATGTCATGGAAAGTGTGGATAACCAACGTCTGCTTGATATCATATTCAACGCATTAGGCCAGTATCGCTGCTAGGCGGGTAGAAAACTGGTTTAGAAAATGACGTATACAAAGACAAACCTAACTCTAGAACAAAAATAACTATTTATGGCTTTATAGCCATGTCGGTAACGCTAATCCGCACCAAAGATATTGCATTCGTTTATACTCGTGATTAGGATAAACAGGCAATACAAGAGAAGTCAGCAGGTTTATTATGCATGCAGTTAGTAGACATATTTCTTTTCCTGTTTTGTTGTGCCAACAAAACAGGAGAGCAGAATGTTAGCCAAAATCAGCCAAAAATTACCCGAATTATCCTCGGCAGAACGCCGCGTAGCCGAGTGTGTACTTGCTCAGAGCAAATGGTTTGTGCATGCTGCTGTCGCCAACATTGCCAAAGAGGCCCGTGTCAGCCAGCCTACTGTTATTCGTTTTTGTCGCAGTATGGGCTATAGCGGACTTTCAGAATTCAAACTCAATCTGTCTGCCAGCATTGGCCATGATGGCATGCCTTATGTGCATGAAGAACTGAATAGCACTGATTCCATGCAGGACGTGCTGAATAAAGTTATCGCCAACACCGCTGCCACCGTGCTGGGCAGTCGTAAGTCACTTAATGCTGCTGATCTGGATACCGCAGTAAAACTTATGGCCAAAGCTCGCCGCATCGAATTTTATGGTGCTGGTAATTCCGGCATCGTAGCGATGGATGCACAGCACAAACTGTTTCGTTTTGGCCTGTCTACTGTTGCCTATACCGATAGTCATGTACAGTTAATGGCCGCTGCTGTTCTGTCATCTCAGGATGTTCTGGTAGTCATTTCCCATTCCGGTTCCTCACGCGATTTACTGGATGCCATCAAAATAGCCAAAGGCAACGGCGCCAAAATTATCGGCCTTACCCGCGCCGGCTCACCGGTGGCACAAGCCTGCGATTGCGTAATTAGCGTTATTACCCCTGAAGACAGTGAAAAATATACACCGATGATTTCACGCCTGTTACAGCTAATGGTAGTCGATATGCTTACCATTGGCCTTGCCTTGTATCTGGGGGAGAACGTCAGCGAAATGCTGGCGAAAACCAAAGCTGGCGTTAAGCTGAAATTCCTGCAAAACTAATTGCTACACCGAAATCCAGCCACAAGATGTTTATCAAAACCATTACATCAATTAACCGAATATAGACAGCTTCAGGTATCATTCAGCATCAGACTGTCTGGTTACCCATATTTTAGTTTTCCCAATTGTTGGCCAATACAACTAGATGCTTGGTAATCAGCTATTTCCCTAAATTTGTCGCAACGAAATGAGCGCAAATGAGTAACAAAACCCGTCAAATCAAACGCCAAGCCGAACAACAGCAAAACAGAAAAGTTTCTGCACCGCTAGCAGAGCAGAAGAGAGGTTCTGCCGTAATGGTGGGCATTGTTGCCGCCTGTCTGCTGGCTGGCGGCTTATATATTGGTGGCTGGTTTAATCTGGTGACTCCGGCACAGATTCAGCAGTGTGAAGCTGCGGTTAGACAAGCCTATCCACAGCCGGCCGACCAGACAGCCTTACTGCCCAAGTGCAACAACCGTCATATGATAGCAGGCATGAGCAGCCCTAACGGCCAAAAACTGAGTGCCAAACAGGTCTTGGATAGTCTGGATGTGGGCAAAACCGTTGATCTGGTTTCCATGTTTATCGGTGGTGCACTGATTGGCGCCGCCATTGCTGCATTTGCTGCCAGTTACCGCATCTTTCAGCGCAAGCGAGGTAAAAACGTTGACTGATGCATAAGAGGGAACATATTGCCTATGCAGGATTAACACTGGCTAATAATGACATATTCTGTATAATTAACCATTATTTACCAAAAGCATAAGATTCAGATATGAACCAGAAATACATCCAGTCATTGCTGGCATTTGTTTTCAGCCTGTTACTTAGCCTGAATGTCTATGCCCAGAAGCCCTTTCACGTGCAAAATGGCGATCTTATCTTTCTGGAAGACTGCGCTGGCGGTATGAGCAGTGCCATCAAGGCCGCTACCAGCGGTCTGGAGGGATATAATTTTACCCATGTGGGCATTGTCTGGCAGAAAACTCCTAGCCAGCACTATGTAATCGAAGCAACACACCCCAAAGTAAAAATTACTCCCCTGCGCGCATATCTGCATCCGAAAAAACAGTGCCAGCCCCGTGCCGTGGTAGGCAGATT
The DNA here is from genome assembly GCF_002777425.1 of Snodgrassella alvi. Taxonomy (GTDB): domain Bacteria; phylum Pseudomonadota; class Gammaproteobacteria; order Burkholderiales; family Neisseriaceae; genus Snodgrassella; species Snodgrassella alvi_B. The sequence continues at coordinate 12,041 of NZ_MDVC01000092.1, read as the reverse complement.
AAAAGCAGCTTACCAGCCATTGATTTCTTCTGCTTTGGTTCATGCGCGCCAGAAAGTGGGTAAAAAATACGATGATGCCTTCGATATCAACAACGACCAGTATTATTGCTCCGAATTAATCTACCAGATATTCAAAGAAGCCAATCACGGACAAGAAGTTTTCCCCTTGCGCGCCATGACTTTCAAATCCAAAGATACCGGTAAATTCCCAGAATACTGGGTAGAACACTTCAAAAAAATGGGCATTCCTATTCCCGAAGGCCAGCCCGGCAACAACCCTGGAGATATGTCCCGCTCGGATTTACTCAATATCGTCCATTACTATCAGTAACCAGCCTACAGACCAGCAGTAATTATGCTGGTTTGTTTTAATTAATCAGCAATAAAAAAAGTACCACTGGTATTGTTGGGCAGTATAAAGGGATGTCATTCACAATTTATTTACTACATAAGCCAATTTAATAAGCTGTATATCCTGAAGTTTTTTAACATATTGCAAATAAATCATTTAAACTTTCAAAACAGACTAAATAGCCGATAAGACAATAAGTGCAATACCCGCAAATAAATTGATTCTTTTTATAAGTTTACTTATCTCTCAGTTACCCATAATTGGTGCTTATAATTCAGCAAAGAGAAGAAAATTTATCCCGCAAACCATTATTGCTGGCATCTCTGCCAGCTAGACTGATTTATAAGTTTCAATATAATATTTTTAAAGAATCCCTAACAAATCCTATTACTAATACCAGCAGCAGGGAAGAAACAAAATATATCAGTACGATTTATTATGACAGGTATAAACTACATATCGCAAAGTTATAGAAAACATTGTCCAGCTTCTTATTCTTCAGTACATATAACTAACTGGTTTATATTGATAAAGTATAAAGACATGGCCAGCAGCAATTACCACTATTCCAGTATATTACCATGCAGCTTTTATCTGCCAGAGCAACATAGATAACCTGCTGCTGAAACATTGGCATTTACCTGTAGTAGCCATATAGATGGAACTGTACAGATGCTCAAAATTTGCCATCTGTTGAATACACCAGCTGGCAGTCTGTATAAAAGTGTCTGTAATATTGCTGCTAATAATTTCTTGCACTGGGCACAGTTTCTAATCAGTTTTGCTATATTTGATACGTGTAATAAGCAATCATATTCTGTTTACGCCATGAAAATATATTATTTATAATCTAGTGCTAGCCAAACCATACTCAAGAAAGCGCCCAGTAGTGTCGTCATCCGCTATACCATCACCTGCACAGGAGATTAAAAGAGGCTTGATTACCGCCTTGCCTGTTATGCTAAGCTTTATTCCGTTTTCACTGGTATTAGGCGCTCAGGCAATCCAGAAGGGCATGAGTACTGGTCAAATTTCACTGCTTACCGCAGTAAATTTTGCCGGTGGTTCCGAATTTGTTGCCGTCAACTTATGGACATCACCGCCACATCTATTTCTGATAGCCCTAATGACACTGCTGGTAAACAGCCGCCATATTTTAATGAGTGCCGCACTGACACCTTATTTAAAAGACTTACCCAAACGCAAAGTTTTACCTGCGCTGTTTTTTATGTGTGATGAAAGCTGGGCACTGGCGTTCACCGATGCCAAAAGCTCACCTGCGCAGAAATTCAGCTATTACTTTTATCTTGGTACAAGTTTTGGCCTGTATCTGGTCTGGATAGGATGTACAACAATAGGCGCGCTTATCGGCCCAATAATTGGCGATGTTACTCACTACGGCTTTGATATGGCCTTTGTCGCGGTATTTCTGGTGTTACTTAAAGGTATGTGGAAAGGTTGTAAAATGGCCATTCCGTGGCTGGTTAGTTTGCTGGTGGCTATTGCCAGCTACTGTTTTCTGCCCGGTGCACATGGTACGTTCTGCTGGGTATGCTAGCTGGTTTGGCTGTAGCATTTATGATAGCTGCTTATGATTGATTTACCTGCTGTCCTCACTATTCTGGCCATGGCACTGGTTACTTACGTAACCAGAGTCAGCGGTTATCTGCTACTGCGCAAGCGCGCACTGGGGTCGCGCCTGACCAGAGTACTTGAATCCATTCCCGGCTGTGTACTAATTGCAGTTATTGCACCAGCATTTGCCACTACTCATCCTGCCAATCTGTTATCGGTAATCATCACCATATTACTGGCATGGCGCTTTTCCCTATTGCCAACAGTAATATTCAGTATCGCCATTACCGCCTTTTTGCGCCACTATCTGCCATACTAAAACTAACAACCATAATCCTTACCGGAATAACTTACCTAATTAAACAACAGTAATTTTTATAAAAAATATATTAAAAACAGCCTGTTTGCTATATATATTTTGCCAGTTCAGCACAATTCAAAAAATCAATTCCTGTGAGGAAATGCTGTGTAACCACCAGCTAAAACCGCCGCCATAGCGGCAAATCTCAGCTATTCTTGTTTATTACATATTGTTTACAAAGCAATAAAATTAATTAAATATCAAAGATTGAAATCTGTTGTACTGGCAGACAGAGCTGGGTAAGTTGAAATTTTTCCGCTAATATAGCAATGTATGTTTGATTCAAATTAATAATTTAATTACAAAATGATAAAGGAAATAAAATGAACAACGCATTGATAGAAGCCATTGAAAAACGTCGTACCCAATATACACTGGGCAGAAATGTCTCGCAGGCACAGGAAGAAATAACTGCATTGATAGAACAGGCCGTTAAACTGTCACCATCAGCTTTCAATTCACAGAGCTCACGCGTAGTGATTCTCTTTGGCCAGCAAAGTCAAAAATTCTGGCAAATTGTCATGCAGGAATTACGCGCCATCGTTCCAGCCGACAAATTTGCCCCCACCGAAGCCAAAATCAACAGCTTTGCTGCCGGCATCGGTACAGTATTGTTTTATGAAGACCAGCAAACCATTGCCAGCCTGCAACAGCAATTTCCCAGCTATACCGAGCAGTTTCCCATTTGGTCGGAACAGGGGAGTGGCATTGCCCAGTTTGCTGTCTGGTCGGCTCTAGCTAATGCTGGCATCGGCGCCAGTCTACAACACTACAATCCACTGCCGGATGCCGCTGCTGCCAAAGAGTGGCAGATACCGGATAACTGGAAATTGCGTGCCATGATGCCTTTTGGTTCCAATGAAGCACCTTTCCCCGAAAAAACCTTTATTGATGACACAGAACGCTTTAAAGTATTTTATTAACTACTGCCAGTAAAGAAACCGTACAAGCAAAAATTGCATCTGTACAGACAAAAATCTTTTCATAACACCGGCCGGATTGAGGCTTAATCCGGCCGGTTTTGTACCTGTTTTTCTGCGTTCAGGTGTAAGCGTTACTTACTTATAATTCATAAACAATATATTAATACTTAATAAATTATGATTAAAATAAAAAAATCAATTTATTCTATTTATAGTGCGATTTCCCTCATCTTCTGAAAACGTTTTATGGCTTAGTGAAGTTATTCCAATAAAATCATTAATTAACTGCAATTTATAAATTAGTTGCTTTTTTTTTGGAAAATTCGTCATAATTTTAGTAAAATATTTCATTGATTTAACTTTCATTAAGGGGATGAAAGAAAATTTGTTTAATTTAAAATTTTTTCATTGAGCAAACTATTTATAGTTTTTAAATTTGAACGGCAATTTTTACTGTAAATACACAAATATTTATCAGCTTTCGATTAATCAGTAAAAAAATCCCCGTTGCTGCTAATTTAATTGAAAGACATATTATGTGCGCTTCATAAGAGCGCATAAATTCTGCTTATTAAGCAATATTTTGAATCTTAAGGAATAAAATGAACCGCATTTATCGCTTAATCTGGAGCACATTGCATCAAACATGGATTGCTATTGGTGAGCTCACTCGTGCACATAAAAAAACAGCCACAGTAAGCGTGGCCATAGCATTGAGTGGCATGATGTTCAGCACGCAGGCAGTAGCAGAAACACAGATTATTACCCTCCCTAGTGATGAAATAGAGTATGAACTTCAACCACTTAACGATGTGGATGGAATTGCAGGTACTAATGCTGGCAAAAACGGCACTGATGGGGAAGCAGCTTACATTTTTCAGACAATGGATGAAACTCTTGCCGCTGAGAATCCGATTTCTGTAAATTCAGACGTGATAATTCATGGTGATAATGGTGGGGATGGCAGTGCTAGTGGTGATGGTGACGAAGGTGCAGTAACGATCAGTGAAGATAGTCTGCAAATTAATAATAATGGTGAAATTTATGGTATTTGACCATTAAGGTGAAGGCAAATTCTGGAGACAATCCGTCAGATGGTACTGGAGACGGCTCCAGCACAGGCGGTTCAGACGCTGATAACAGCGGCGGCAACGGTTCTGGTACAGGAAATAATTCGCATTCTTCAAATAAAGAAATTTGCGTTTTCCGTCCCGAAGCCGGCAGCTATATCAGCAATCTGGCCGCAGCCAATACCTTTTTCAGCAAGCGTTTACACGATCGTCAGGAAAATGGCTGGTACACAAGCTCCCTAGTCACAATATATGTATATATTTAAACCATCATTAAATGATTTTTCCAGAAAATCAATAAAATGAATAATTGATCCAAGGTGTAACTTTTTTATTTTAATAAGACTTTCTAATTCCTTTATTAAGGGCTGAATCTCTCCATATAAAATAGTAGTATCGGCATAATAATTATCAAATTTTTTTATTATTGGGTACTGATTTAATGGTTTCGCATCATTAAATAATTTATCATAATCAGACTTCTCAAGTGAAAATACCTGTGTGTTTTCATCTATTTTCTTTTGCTTATTTGATGCTATAAAATCCAAAGCCATAAATACCTCATATTCATAAGCAATATGACCGTTGCCTGTAGTTTGGACTTCCCTTTTTAGTCCATTTAGCACTTAACTCCCACAGATCCACCCAAGTCAACCCATTAGGCGCATACTGATACAGATTAAATCCACCCAGCAACCCAATCGGGTCTGGCTGAGTAAATCTACCTATATCCGGATCATAGTACCTGAAAGTATTGTAATGTAAGCCGGTTTCCCTGTCTAAATATTGTCCCTGATATCTGAGGTTTTGCTCTACTGATTCATGTTCGATTTCATGAATCCGTTTTCCCCAGAGCTGAAAGCTGCATTCCCACAGTATCTTACCGTTTGCATCGGTTAACTCTTCCGGACAGCCGTTCAGGTCGGTGTGGAAATAGCGGATATGTTGTTCTTGGTTGCCGTCTGTGTCTATACGTGCCAGTGGTTCGTAGCTGTTCTGGTCGGTGTAGATATACAGGCTGGTAGGGTGATTCGGGCCGGTTTCCTGAATCATTCTTAAGCCGTCCCACAGGAAGCGGGTACGGTTGTAGGGTTGGCCTTCTATATAAATACAGGGCTTTAAAGAAATGCTATTTCTGCACTCCCTATTTTTTTCACTGATAAATCTTTAATTTTTACCCCTATCCCATGTTCTGTATCCCCTGACCAATCGAATAAAAAACCGTATTCATTTTCAATATCCGAGAATAAATAGATTTTCATTAATGTACATTTATATAAATTTTTGTTGTAAATTCTATTAGTATATAAAGCTATTTCTTTTTCAATTATATTATGAAGTTCAACTTGATGCGATATAATAAAATTAATATCTATTTTCATTTTTTTATCACATACATCTGACTCCAAATAAATAACTGGAATTTTTTGATGGCCAAAAGTATGTAAAATAATATCTATTGCTATGCCATCATCGTCATGATATGTTTCCATCTTATCAAAATTCATATCATATTCCTCCATTAACATTTACCAAAAAGCTTAGAAGAAATCTCTTTAGCTTTAGCCTTAGCTTTGGATGTTTCGTATTTAACATCGTGATATTTTTCAAATTGACTAACAGAACCTGCATGTGGATATGTAGCTTCATGCGCTTCTATTTTTACTAATTGCATAGTTGATGTATTTGTTTTGGAATCATAATCATTCAAATGATGCCATGTATATCCTTCTGGATGAGACCTGCCTGTTATATTACCTTTAGAATTTGTATAGCCTGCAATCTTATTGGCATTTTTAAAATCACCATATCTTCCTCCAGTCATTTCTATCTTAACAATATTTACACCATCCTGATATAAAGCATCTGTTCCAGAAAAATCAACACCCGAATATCGAGATAACCCCCACGGATCAATCCAAGTCAACCCATTAGGCGCATACTGATACAGATTAAACCCACCCAGCAGCCCTATCGGGTCTGGCTGGGTAAAGCGTCCTATATCCGGATCATAATACCTGAAAGTATTGTAATGTAAGCCGGTTTCTCTGTCTAAATATTGTCCCTGATATCTGAAGTTTTGCTCTACTGATTCATGTTCGATTTCATGAATCCGTTTACCCCATAACTGAAAGCTACATTCCCAAAGTATTTTACCGTTTGCATCGGTTAGTTCTTCCGGACAGCCGTTCAGGTCGGTGTGGAAGTAGCGGATATGTTGTTCTTGGTTGCCGTCTGTGTCTATCCGCGCCAGTGGTTCGTAGCTGTTCTGATCTGTATAGATATATAGGCTGGTAGGGTGATTCGGGCCGGTTTCCTGAATCATTCTTAAGCCGTCCCACAGGAAGCGGGTACGGTTGTAAGGTTTGCCCTCGCGGTCTAACTTTTGTTTTTCGATGCGTCTGCCAAGGGCGTCGTAGTGGTAGTATTAGGTACTGCCAAAATTTTTTACTTTATTACTATAGTATATTAAGTGTTTTATACAAATAAAAGTATTCTTCAACTTTTATTTATTCATACTGCTCTAATTCTTCTTCTAACAGTGTCTTTAATTCTAATGGATTAATAATACAACTTTTTTTTTCTTCAACAGGAAATATTAATAGGTCAATTTTTTCTTTTGTTAATCCCTTAATCCATTTGTCTAAAAAATAATCCAGATCAATTTCTTTAGGTGAACATTTAAACTTATGAGTAATATTATAATTAACTACAAATTCTTTTTCTGGCCAAAATGGCATTACTTTTCTACCATTTTCTGCATATAATTGTAACCAACCATTATCTCCATAATTACCCCATAATACTTCAAAATCAGCCACTTTTCTAATAAAATAGTCTAGTCTTTCTTCTGAATCCAATGATGTTACATTTAATATTTTCTCTTTATTCATAATAACTAATATCCTTCGTGTCTGTGTTCTAAAAGATGAAGATCATGATCTTGCATTACGGAGTGTTCATATGAATAACCATCTTTTGCCCTTTTTCCACGCTTATGTGCTAAAACTTTTCCTGGAGATTTTGAATTTCTTGAATTTCCTGGCAGACGTATAGTTTTTCTATTACCTGTCTCCTTATGTCGGATTTCATTCTTTAACCAGCCTCTAATATGTTTAGGTTGTTTTGGATCATCTGCTAGTTCTCTAAGTCTGTTTTGCTTTCCTGAGCGACCTTTACATGCTAACCCCCACGGATCAATCCAAGTCAACCCATTAGGCGCATACTGATACAGATTAAATCCACCCAGCAGCCCAATCGGGTCTGGCTGAGTAAATCTACCTATATCCGGATCATAATACCTGAAAGTATTGTAATGTAAGCCGGTTTCCCTGTCTAAATATTGTCCCTGATATCTGAGGTTTTGTTGGATGGGGATATGTTCGATTTCATGAATCCGTTTTCCCCATAGCTGAAAGCTACATTCCCACAGTAATTCGCCGTTTGCATCGGTTAGTTCTTCCGGTACTTTCTAGTATTAATGAATAGCCTTTTATTTTGTTAAATATTTATTGACTAAACATTTTTCTTAATAAATTATGATAATAACACCCCTAAATACCAATTCAAGACGTATAAAGATTTAGATCTAATATTGTTTAGATCTTACTTATCTGTATTTTCATCTTTTCTAATACTTTCTCTAAATTTATTAAGTCCAACACTTGAAAAATCATCAATATACACTAATGTCGGTATGCCGGTTTTATTATTTACTTCTCTTAGCCATTCACAAAAATTATCAAATATAATATCGTCACATTCCTCTTGTAATAAAAATCCACCATCCGTATGTGAGTCATGTAATTGGTCTAAAGCACAAATAAATTCATCTTTATTTTTAATGAGCCAACTCATAGGTAGTTTAGTCATAATACCTATTAGCTTTAGTTCATCATTATAATCTAAAAGGGATGGTCTATTTTTCAAAAAATTGTATAGTATATTCTCGTTCATAAATTAATATCCTGATCCATCTAATGGAATATGAGCTGCATTTCTATCACTGTCAAATTTTCCCCATGTTCCATCTGTTCTATAACTTTGCTTATTTGTAGTATTTGTAATCCTAGCCGTTGGGCCATTTGCTGAATTTGACGTTGGCCATTTTGATTGTGCAACAGGATTCATGCCATGTCCATGTACTTTATATCCTTCACCTTCATACTTAAATCCACCTTTGGGGAAACGATTAGGATCAGCATGCCAAGTATTTGGTATTCCTCCTTGTGTGGCCCATGCATCTATGTCTGCTTTATTCACCCTCCCATTTCTAACTAATTCTGATGGATCAGTTGGGCGTTTGGTAAAACGTCCTGTTTCATTATTACGCCAACGATTCGACTTACTATTAAAACTACAGCTCAACCCAAGTGGATCGACCCAAGTCAACCCATTAGGCGCATACTGATACAGATTAAATCCACCCAGCAACCCAATCGGGTCTGGCTGAGTAAATCTACCTATATCCGGATCATAGTACCTGAAAGTATTGTAATGTAGGCCGGTTTCCTGAATCATTCTTAACCCGTCCCACAGGAAGCGGGTACGGTTGTAAGGCTTGCCTTCGCGGTCTATCTGATGCTTTTCAATACGCCGGCCTAAGGCGTCGTAAACGTAGCCGTAACGCTGGCTGCGGCTGGCACTTTGTTTGCCTTTGATGCAATCAGATTGGCTGCAACATTTTATTGTGAGATGTTTCAGCAAACCTGATGCCACAACTCTTTATCTTACATATATCTAATTATTGAACCAGCTTCTATAATTTTATTTTTTAGTAATATTTAATTTCATATCTACCAATTACATCAAAAATATGATCATAAGTACTAAGTATTATACGTTGCTTTCCTTTTTTATGAACCTCATCAACTACATCAAAGCTAGATTTTGAATATTTTTCATAAGGATACTCATCTATTTTATAAATAAATAAACTATCAATATCACTGAAAATAAATGTAACTTTAACTTCTGGAACATTTAAAACTTCTGGTTTGCAGCCTGCTAATGACAATGACGTATCAACAACCAAGGTGAATGGATAACATTCTAGTTTAACCTCAGATAACATTAATGCATTTCGTGTATAAATAATACCATATTTTGTTTGTATTTCCTTCAGATTCATATTAACCACACTTTCTCACTTTTATTGATTTACCACCGGTTTTAGTTGAAAAACGCCGTACTAAAGTATCTGAAGACAACTCTTCTGGGGTAGCCCATCTAGATGAAATCTTAGATATTCCAGCCTCTTTAGCAGCATAAAGACGCCTATTATCCAAACTAAAAACAGAATCTTTATGCGCACCTTGTGATAATAACTTTGCTTGTATATCAGCGGGCAAATCACGCATTCTTACCTTTCTAATTGGTTCTAAATTATTTACGTATGAAGGATCATTTTTAAGCCTATGTATAAGTTCATTTACGCTTCTTTTATCACTAAAGTTAGAACCAATATCATCTTGTGAAAACAAAATGGTTTTAGGATTTATATAACTTAGCCCCCACGGATCAATCCAAGTCAACCCATTAGGCGCATACTGATATAGATTAAAGCCACCCAGCAATCCTATCGGGTCTGGCTGGGTAAAGCGGCCTATATCCGGATCATAATACCTGAAGGTATTGTAATGTAAGCCGGTTTCTCTGTCTAAATATTGTCCCTGATATCTGAGGTTTTGCTCTACTGATTCGTGCTCAATTTCATGAATCCGTTTTCCCCAGAGCTGAAAGCTACATTCCCACAGTATTTTACCGTTTTCGTCGGTCAACTCTTCCGGGCAGCCGTTCAGGTCGGTGTGGAAGTAGCGAATATGTTGTTCTTGGTTGCCGTCTGTGTCTATCCGCGCCAGTGGTTCATAGCTGTTCTGGTCGGTATAGATATACAGGCTGGTAGGGTGATTCGAGCCGGTTTCCTGAATCATTCTTAACCCGTCCCACAGGAAGCGGGTACGGTTGTAGGGTTGGCCTTCGCGGTCTATCTGATGTTTTTCGATACGTCTGCCAAGTGCATCGTAGACGTAGCCGTAACGCTGGCTGCGGCCTGTTTGTTCGATGCGTACTTCGCTCAGGCGGTGTTCGGCGTCGTAGTGGTAGTGCTGGGTAGCACCGATGCTCTGTTTGGTCTGGGTTCTGCCGTGCTCGTCATAGCTGTAGTGGTGTCCTCTGAAATGCAGCAGCTGGTTACAGCGAATCAGGTTGTGGTTGTTGTAGTCTTCTCTGTATTTGCTGTCCAGCAGGTTGGCGGCAGCGTCGTATTGCAAGGTCTCCCAGTATCTCTGGTTTCGGCAGCCTTCGATTCTGCCGGTGTGATCATAGCGGTAATCGGTCTGCCCGTGTTTACTGTGTTTTTTGCTTACCAGACGGTCGAGGTTGTCGTACTGGTAGCTGCGTTCGAGCAGGATATCAGGCAGGATGGGATTCTGATTGCGCTGTATCTGTTTGCGTTGCAGCCGGCTGTTGCGGTCGTATTTGAACTGGGTGTTCAGGCATCCCTGAGTGCGTAATACTTCGCGGTACAGGTTGTCGCGTTCGATGTCGCTGATGATGTGGCCGTCGATATTTATCTGGTGCAGGTGGCCGGAACCGTAATACAGGCTGTTGATGGTGCGCCCATCCGGCAGGGTGGTGGCGATGCGGTTGCCCAGTGGGTCGTAAGTAACTCTAGTTGTAGTTTTAAATCTATTTAGAAGAATTTATTATTCGCATCGTGATCAGTCGCATCACCACCTGTACCAGTAATTGATGTCATATTATCAACAGTCCAAAATCATCAATTAGGACTAGTAGTTATCTATATAGTCCTACTTCTACTTTCCATCTATCAAATTATCAAACGCTAAAATAAGATAATGATCGGGCTGGATGTAAGTCTGTATTATGACGATAAAATTAAAGGTTATAGACAAATTTTTGCTATTTAATTTACGTTTGAACTAGCTCATAAAATTCTAAAAATGAATGATCAAAATCAAGTGATAATATTTTATTTTTAAGTCTTTCTGAAATAATAATATTAAATGCCCCATCCCATTCATTTAAACAAAATGCATCTAAATGTTTAGGAATTTTATTTTCGTGGATAGCTGGTTTTAGAAAAAAACGCCCACGTTTTGATTCCCATTCTTTTGGAACATAGCCTGATGGCCATAAGTCTATTTCAGATAAATCCCAGTTAACACAATCAACACATTCAAAAGGGTACATTATTAAATATGCTTTTTCTGGCTTCTCACTATCAGAAATAGGAATTAATTTAACACCATTACCCGATATATTGTTTATCCTATTAATTTTACTATCAAAAAGGAGATATTTAGCTCCAATTGTACTTATTGGTGAGAAATAACCATCCCTTAATTTTTTAAAAAAAAGTTTTTTGTTTGTAGGTATTTTTATTAAAGACAAAAAATCAACGGGAATTACATTACCTCCATCATCAATCAACTCATCACGTGGAATAATACATCCTCTCCACTTTTTGCTGTTAACATTTGGATTTAGTTTAAAGTATTTCATTTATTAGTCACTCTTAGTTAATATTTTATTTAACCATGAATTTGGGGTCACAGCTTCTTTACCAAGTTCTGCTAAAGCTTCTTTAAATGCTTCTGGACTTTTATCACTAGCTTGTTTTAAACGTTTATATATTTCTTGATGCATTTCTTCTGGGTGTGGACCTTTATGTCCTGGAACATCTATTTTATTTAATGGATCATTAAGAACATCTTTTCGCCAATTTCCATTCTTAA
>NZ_MDVC01000091.1 GCF_002777425.1 Snodgrassella alvi | reverse complement strand
AGCATTTTGAAATATAGTAATAAAATTAATATAAACTGGCAATAAAGATAAATACCGTTTATTAAATGATACGAATACTCTAGGATTATTTTTTATTAGTTGTGATAGAGTCAATTGATTATTATTATTGTTTATTAGACAATTGACTGTTCGTTTATCCAATAAAAATGGTAGCACTAAACAACCTTTAGCTATGTCTAATTGGTTAATTCTATTTAAAATTGATTTAAATACGGCTCCAGCTAATGCCTCATTATTATATATATAATAATGATTAGTATTGAGTTTTATATTTTTTTTCCCATTCATAATGCCATCCTATCTCCAATCTGTTTGAAAGAGAATAAAAAAAACCATTATTTATCTCAATACCTATCGTATTTTGAAAACCATCTATCTTTAAATCTAATTCTCTTATACCTCTTACAACACCAATTGCCTGATTACATATATTTTTTTCAAGTTCATCAATATTAGCCTCATTATTATATATTGCTCTTTCTATTTCTCTATATTGATCATCAAATATTCTTTCCCATCTTTCAACGCATGTGCTTTCAAATTTTTCTATTTGTTCAGTGGTTACATAATTATCCTTAAGCCACCACGCAATATTATTCATCGCATTTAGCATAAAAGTAGTATATTTTGTTATTCGTCTGGATTTTTTTTCTCCATATCCCAACTCACCAATTTCATTTAATTGTCTAATGAACATTTGCTCCTCAAGATTTTCTGGCAACTCATTTATAAAGTTTCTGATAGGTAATGAAACATTTCCATATACATCCTTACATACATTAACTTTTAAAAGTTTAATTTCATCAAACGTCATCACAAAATTCTGACATTTCCTAATCCCATCATATTTACTATGACTTAACTTTGTGAATAACTGAGAATAAATTTTGTCTAAATCTTTTTCGGGAACTGGCCAATTGTTGTTAATATAATTTTTAATTTTCTGTTCTATATCTCCCACATCAAGTTGAATATCGAGTTTCAGTAGAAATTCAGATAAATTTTTTTCATCTAAGTTCAAAACTATATCTATATGCTTTCTACTTTCATTACCTCTAGTTTTATTCAATAACTCAACTAATTGTTTTTTAAAGAGTGATAAATTTTTATCAAAAATAAATTGTTTATGTATTTTAATAAATTCATTATTATTTTCTGTTTTATTCGTAATAAACCGGAATGAATGGATAGTCAAAAAATCATCAAGCTTTTTAATGTAGCCAACCCATCTGCTAAGTGTTTCCCACAATATTGGATCACGATTACTCATCGTAACAATACCGCCTGTCTTATCAGTCTGTATTGAATGCTTTAATTGAATTAATATTTTAGTATTTTCATTGGTTTCTAAATGAACGTCTTCTATGGACTCATAACCAATTTTTTCTCCCTCTTTTAATTGTAAAGCAAGATAAATAAAATAATAAAATTGATAATCAAATCCTAATCCTTGCGCTCCTGCTGAACTTTTGTTTAATTCTATTTTGACTGTATCCATAACCTAATATCGCTAAAATACATTTTAATAGATTCTTTATTGACATTTCTTTAGATATCAATAAAAACTTAAATTTTTTTAAAAAACAAATATTAATCATGCGCCTTTAATTTTATTATTTTAAGATAAAATAATATAGATATTAGTTTTAAAATGTAAAGATTAATTTAATTTATTATCGAATAGCAAAACCTATTATATATCTTCATATAAATCATAAATTTATATTATATATCAGCAAATAGTGTAACTGTATTACAAAAACAACAGTTCAAAATTACTTATTTTTCAAAAATCTAAATTTAGCATTTTTAATTACATGATTGATGAAGAGATTAATTTATTTTAGCATCTGCAATAATTAATTTACCCTTTTAGGTTTATATAAACACAACTACAATTATGCTGTTTTAACAATAAAACTTTAGATCCCATTATAAGGAAATTCTATATGACAGCCAGCACCACACTACTGCCCATTACAGAAATCGCCCGCAACTGCGGCATCCCTGAACAATACCTTATGTCTTACGGCCGTGAAGTAGCTAAGGTAGATTTACAGGTGATTCGGCCGGATGCAAAACAGGGCAAGCTGGTGCTGGTCTCAGCCATTACGCCTACGCCGCTGGGTGAAGGTAAAACGGTTACGACAATCGGGCTGAGTCAGGGGCTGAATTTTATCGGGCAGAAGGCGATTGCCTGTATTCGCCAGCCCAGTCTGGGGCCGGTGTTTGGGGTGAAAGGTGGTGCTGCTGGCGGTGGTAAGGCTCAGGTGTTGCCGATGGAGAAGCTTAATCTGCATTTAACCGGTGATATTCATGCGATTACGGCGGCGCATGATCTCGCCTCTGCGGCACTGGATGCACGCTTATACCATGAGGAGCATCTGGGTGAGGAGTTTACGGCGCAAACGCAGTTGCCACGGCTGAATATTGATAAAAACCGGATTGTGTGGAAACGGGTCATCGACCATAACGACCGTGCGCTGCGCCGGATTAAGGTGGGTGTGGGCGGTGGTGTTAATGGGGTGGAACGGGAAGACGGGTTTGAGATTTCGGCAGCTTCGGAGCTGATGGCGATTCTGGCTCTAGCTACTGATTTACAGGATATGCGCCAGCGTATCGGGCGGATTATTCTGGCTTACGATATTCAGGGTAATCCGATTACGGCGGAACAACTGGAAGTAGCCGGCGCGATGACGGTATTGCTGAAAGAGGCGATTAATCCTAATCTGATGCAGACGGCGGAACAAACGCCGGTGCTGATTCATGCCGGCCCGTTTGCTAATATTGCTCATGGGAATTCTTCGGTGCTGGCGGATAAGGTGGGATTGCAGCTAGCCGATTATGTGGTCACTGAAGCTGGTTTTGGTTCGGATATGGGTATGGAGAAGTTTTTTAATATCAAATATCGCCAGACTGGTGTGGCGCCGTCCTGTGTGGTGCTGGTGGCTACGGTACGCAGTTTGAAATCCAACAGTGGCCGCTTCAATATTAAGCCCGGGCAGGCGTTACCGGCGGAGGTAACGCAATGCAATGTGGAACTGCTGGCAGAAGGCAGTGCCAATCTGGGCTGGCATATCCAGAATGCGAAAAGTTATGGTTTGCCGGTGATTGTGGCGATTAACCGCTTCCCTTACGACCATCAGGAAGAGCTGGATTTTGTTAAACAATATGCTCTGGAACACGGCGCTTGTGCCTGTGAAATCAGTGATGCGTTTACTCAGGGCGGTGCGGGTACGCAAGCGCTGGCACGGCATGTGGTGGCTGCGTGTGCACAGGATAATGCGGTTACTCTGCCCTATGCGGACAGTATGCCGCTGGCGGAAAAGATTCAGACGATGGTGAAAAAATATGGCGCGCGTCAGGCTAATCTGTCTGCACAGGCTGAGCAGAATCTGGCGGAAATCCAGCAGCTCAAGCTTGACCATTTGCCTTTGTGTATGGTGAAAACGCCGTTGTCTATCAGTGCCGACCCTAATCTGAAAAATGTGCCTACTGATTTTGATGTTGAAATCACACGTTTGCAGCTATCAGCCGGTGCCGGTTTTATTCGGGTGTATGCGGGTAATGTGATGACGATGCCGGGGCTGGGTACTTTACCGGCTTACCGGCAGATTGATGTTGATGCTGAGGGCAACATTGTCGGCTTGCATTAGTATTGTTTAGGCGCGATTAATACGGACAGGTGTTAATTATCGCTGAAAAGGCCACGATGGTTTGTATGCTGTTGTGGCTTTTTTCTTGCGGTTTATTGCGGCAGTAGTGCTGGCAGTACGGTTTCAGGCTGGTTTATCTGTGGTGGTATTCTGCTATGCTCGGTTAATAGTGCTGGTGATGTCTGTAAGGATAGCGTTTAATTTTTAGGTATAAATATATGATGATTTTTTGTTATACAAAGTAATTTTGGTGACTTTTAAAATCTTTTGTTTATATTTCATTTATTCATTTTACAATTTAGATTTAATAAATTTAAGTTGTAATTATAATTTCAGATAAATTTTATATTTTTACAATATAATTATTGGTTATATGTAATACAAATTTTATATTTGAAATTAAAAATAACAGGTATACATTACACATAATATAATGTATACCTGTTATTATTTTAACCTAAACCATTTAAGCTAAAGGTTGTAATAAGGCATCGAAAGCATCTACAAATTGTTGTAATCCTTCCTGTTGCAGACGGCTGGCCAGTGATTCAAGGTTAATACCCAGTTGCTCGATTTCAATCAGTACGCTTTTGGCCTGTTGTACGTCCTGAGTTAGGGTAGCAGCAGCTTTGCCGTGGTCGATAAAGGCGTTGAGGGTATTGGCTGGTACGGTATTGATGGTATCTGCACCAATGATGTTTTCTATGTAGCAGACATCGGAATAAGCCGGATTTTTGGTGCCGGTGGAAGCCCAGAGCAAGCGCAGTGGTGCGGCCTGCTGTGCAGCCAGATCGGTGAATTCGCGGCTTTGGGTAAATTCCTGCCATTCGGCATAGGCGGTTTTGGCCAGTGCTATGGCGGTTTTGCCCTGTAAAGAGGCTGGCAGGGTGATGTCCAGTGCGCTGTCAATCCGCGACAGGAAAAAGCTGGCTACTACTTGTATGCGGTCAACGGGCAGGTTGTTGGCCAGACGCTGGCGAATACCGGCTGCATGCGCTTGCCATGATTTTTGTAGCTGTGCTTTGGAAAACAGCAAGGTAAGGTTTACGTTGATGCCTTGTGCCACGAGTGTGGTTAGAGCCTGTATGCCGCTATTGGTAGCAGGTATTTTTATCATGACATTGGGGCGGTCAAGCAGTTTCCATAGGCGTACAGCTTCGGTAACGGTGGCCTGTGTGTCGTCGGCCAGATCGGGAGCGACTTCCAGACTGACAAAGCCGGCTTTACCCTGAGTGCGCTCATATAAAGGCAGGCAAATATCACATGCAGCCTGTACATCAGCCATGGCTAGCTGTTCGTAACGCTGTTTCGGGGTAAGTGCCTGCTGTTTGAGACGGGCGATATCGCTCTGGTACAGGCTGTCGCCGGCGAAGGCTTTCTGGAAAATGGCCGGATTGGAAGTCACGCCACTGATGCCTGCCTCCAGCATTTGTGCCAGCTCTCCCGACTGAATCAGGCTTCTGGAAAGGTTGTCCAACCAGATTTGCTGTCCCAGTGTGTTGACTTGTGATAATACGGCCATATTATTTCCTTGTGGTAAATATCTGTTAGATATGATTTGTTTAGGTTAATCAATCGATTGAACCGGTTACTCATGGGTTATGGTTTACTCTAACGAGGCTTGGGTATTTTGACAAGTTCCTTAAGCAAACATAATGACTGTTATCAGGTTATAATCAGGTTAAATTTGTTGTGTCTTTGTTTGCTTATTATTGCTGCTGATGGTGCTATGAACGTTCAGGATAAATATTTAGACTGGGGCAAGGAAGTTTTTGCTATTGAAGAGCAGGCTGTACGCGAAGTTGCGGCCAGTCTGGATGAGCATTTTGCCGCGGCTGTGGCCACTATTCTGGATTGCCGTGGGCGGGTGATTATTACCGGTATGGGTAAAAGTGGCCATATCGGGCGCAAGATTGCTGCTTCTATGGCTTCCACTGGTACACCGGCCTATTTTGTTCATCCGGCTGAAGCAGGACATGGCGATCTGGGTATGATTGTTGATGGTGATGTGTTGATTGCTCTGTCCAATTCCGGTGAAAGTGAGGAAATTCTGGCGCTGATACCGGCCATCAAGCGCAAACATGTGCAGCTAATCTGTATTACCGGCAAAACCAGTTCCAGTATGGCAAGGCATGCGGATATTCATTTGTGCGCTCATGTATCACATGAGGCCTGTCCGTTGGGGCTGGCACCTACATCCAGTACCACTGCGGTGCTGGTACTGGGCGATGCGCTGACGGTTGCGCTGTTGCGGGCACGTCAGTTTACGCCGGAAGATTTTGCACTGAGCCATCCGGCCGGTAGTTTGGGTAAGCGTTTGTTGTTAACGGTGGCCGATGTGATGCATGGTGGTCAGGATATGCCGCTGGTACAGGAAGATACGCTATTGCGTCAGGCCATTGTGACTATGAGCGAAAAAGGCTTGGGCATGCTGATAGTGGTAGACTGCAACGGGCAGTTAACTGGTTTGTTTACAGATGGCGATTTACGCCGCCTGTTTCAGAGTAACCAGCAGTTGAAAGACTGGGTGATGGCGGATGTGATGGGGCATGCGCCTAAAACCATTACTCAGGAGCGGCTGGCTACGGAAGCTTTGAAAACCATGCAGGCCAATAAGGTAAATGGTCTGGTGGTTATTGATGTGGATAACCGTCCGGTGGGTGCGCTGAATATGCATGATTTATTACAGGCGCGCATTGTTTAGACGGATTGGCAAGTTATTTTAAAGGTATGTTGATGAATGCAATGATGTCTGCTACTGCGCTATTGCAGGCTGCACAGCAAATCAGGCTGTTTATTATGGATGTAGACGGGGTGCTGACTGATGGCCGTATCTTTATCCGTGATAATGGCGAGGAAATCAAGGCATTCCATACGCTGGACGGGCATGGGCTGAAAATGCTGCACCGGCACGGTATCCAGACGGCAATTATTACGGGACGTGATGCGCCCTCTGTTGGGATTCGTGTTCAGCAGCTCGGTATTCATCATTACTTTAAGGGTATTACGGATAAACGCAGTTGTTATCAGCAACTGCTCCAGCAACTGGAGCTGGGTGAACAGCAATGTGCTTATATCGGTGATGATGTGGTGGATTTACCGGTGATGAAGCATTGTGGGCTGGCGGTAGCCGTACCCAATGCGCATGAGCTGGTATTACAGCATGCTGATTATGTTACCCGGGCATCGGGCGGTGCCGGTGCGGTACGTGAGGTATGTGATTTGCTACTGGATGCACAAGGTTTTCTGGCTGCTGAGATGGCGGAGTATCTGGCATGAGTGTGTTACGCAGTCGCAGTAACTGGGCGTTCCCGCTGATTCTGGCGGTGGCGCTTGGTGGTATCAGCTTCTGGCTCGACCGCATTACTGAAGTGAAAATGGTGGAAGTTCCGCTGAATCCGAAAGAACCGAAATATGAGATTAGTACGATTAACGGTGAACGCTTTGATGAGCACGGGCAGTTGAGTGAAACTATCCATGCAACTGCTGCACGGCAGTTTCCACAGCAGACAGTTATCTATATCGATAATCCTGATATGAGTCTGTATAAAAACGGCGCAGAACTGTATCGTGTTAAGGCCAGTACTGGCCAGTATTATACTGACAGCCGTAAGGTGGATTTGCTTGGGCAGGTAATGTGGCACAAGAAGTCGGTAGGCGATGAGCCGGAAGGCCAGCTGCAAACCAGTGTTTTACATGTAGATACACAAACTCAGGTGATTAAAACGGATGCACCGGTCACATACCAGTATGGTATGTCACGTGGTACATCGCAAGGTTTTGAATATGACAAACAGCGCGGTTTTCTGAATTTACCCGCGCGTGTAAAGGCTATTATTTATGATCCGCATTCGCACTAATGGTAAAGTTTTAGCAGCTATGTTGCTGCTTGCTGGCAGCGTGCATGCATGGGCACTGGACAGTGACCGGCAGCAACCGATTCAGATTGAGGCAGATCAGGGTTCACTGGACAAACAGAATCAGACAACGGTGTTTACTGGTAATGTTAAAATGCGGCAGGGTACTATGTATATGAATGCTGCCCGTGTGACTGCGCATAAGGATAATGCCGGCAACCAGACCATTATTGCTGATGGCAAACCGGCTACGTTTGGCCAGCAACTGGAAAAAGACGGTATGGTGTTTGGTCAGGGTGATAATGTGCACTATGAAAGCCAGAGTGGTATTGTTACTATTACTGGTAATGCTCAGGTAAACCGCGGTGGCGATATGGCACGTGGTGCTGTGATTATCTATAACACCAATACTGAAGTTTATACGGTTAAGAGCGCGCCTAAAGGGCGGGTACATGTCATCATCCAACCGCAACAGAAAAAGAAATAAGCCAAGTTCATGAATATAACGCCAACTGTGCCGCAAAGCCAGCTACGTGTCAGCGGTCTGCAAAAAAGTTTTAAACAGCGTCAGGTAGTCAATGATGTTGCTCTGGAAGTGAATAGTGGTGAGGTAATCGGTTTACTTGGTCCGAATGGTGCCGGTAAAACCACCAGCTTCTATATGATTGTGGGGCTGATTGCTGCCGATGGCGGCTGTATTAAGCTGGATGATCAGGACATTACTCACCGTCCGATTTATGAACGCGCACGTCTGGGCTTGGGCTATCTGCCACAGGAAGCATCGATTTTCCGTAAAATGACGGTAGCCCAGAACATCAATGCTATTCTGGAAATCAGCTATCCGCCGGAAAAACGTGCTGAACAGCTGGAATTGCTGCTGGCTGACCTGCATATCGAACATTTACGCAATAATACTGCGCGGTCTCTGTCTGGTGGTGAACGCCGCCGTGCCGAGATTGCGCGGGTGCTGGCGATGAATCCGCGCTTTATTCTGCTGGATGAACCTTTTGCCGGGGTGGATCCGATTGCGCTGATTGACATTCAAAATCTGATCTCATTCCTGAAACAACGCGGTATCGGCACGCTGATTACAGATCATAATGTACGTGAAACGCTGCGTATCTGTGACCGTGCCTATATTATTAATCAGGGTAGTGTACTGGCTTCCGGTGTACCGGAAGAACTGGTTAATAATGAACAGGTACGCGCTGTTTATCTGGGTGAGCATTTCGAATATTAAGTGCGTATGCAAAAGCCTGCTACTCATCTCAAACTCAATCTTTCAACACGCCTTAGTGCTAAGCTGCAACAATCGTTACAGGTATTGCAGCTATCCACACTGGAATTACAGGAACTGGTTTCTGGCTGGCTGGCCGATAATCCTTTTCTCGAAGAAGTTGAAAATACAGCTGAGGATGCTGCGGCTTTCTCCCAGTATGTGCAGCCACCACAGCATGGGATGATTCAAGGCGAAAGCGATGTCTGGGACACGCTGGCCGATGACCCTGATATGTATGCCTTACTGCGCCGGCAGGTATGTGAATACGACTTGGATGATGCTACGGAGACTCTGGTTTATTTTCTGATTGATAATCTAAATGAACAAGGGTATCTGGACGGCAGTTTAACCGATCTGGTAGAAAATGCGCCGCTGGAGTGGCGACTGGATGAAACCGAGCTGGCTCAAGCTTTGACTATTCTGCAACAGTTTGAACCAACCGGCGTTGGTGCACGTAATTTACAGGAATCACTGTTATTGCAACTGGATAATCTGTCACCTGCATCAGCTACAATTAGTGATGAAATTCATAGCTGTGCACGCTTACTGATTAGTGAACATTTTGGTCAGTGGCTCAGCACCCACCAGTTCAAGCAATTGTGCCGGAAACTGCCGCAATTTTCAGCTACCACTCTTGAGGCTGCCTGTAAACTGATTGGCACTCTGAATCCTTTTCCCTGTTATGGCTTACCCGATCGCAACGGCATTCTGGCTATCCGTCCTGATCTGGAAGTATATGCCGATAACAGCGGCTGCTGGCAAATCCGTATTCTGCGCGATGCTTTTCCACAATTGAGAATAGAAAGTGGTGTAGAAGAGTGGTTACAGCAGGAGGACACTGAAATGGATGCAATGTGCAAAAGCAAATGGCAGGAAGCGCAAACCTGTCTGCACAGCTTACAAATGCGTAAAACCACTTTGCAACGTCTGGGGGAGTGGATTTTGCAGCAACAACAGGATTTTTTCAGTTTTGGTTCGCTGGCATTGGCGCCTTTAACAATCAAGGAAACAGCTCTGGCGCTGGAACTGGCAGAAAGCACTATTTCACGCGCTATTAATCAGAAATACCTGACTTGTTCACAAGGTGTTTTTCCTCTGCGCTACTTTTTTAGCCAGTCTGTTGCAGCTATGGATGATGGTACGGGCAACAGCCAGACGGCAATCAAATCGCTACTGCAAAGTATGATTAACGAAGAAGATCCGCAACACCCCTACTCTGATGCTTATCTGGTCAGCCAACTGGCCAAGCAGGGCATCAATCTGGCACGGCGCACGGTAGCAAAATATCGTGAGGCCTTGAAAATTCCACCGGCGCACCAACGTAAAGTACAATACAACAATCATTAATTTTCAGTTAGCTTATACAAAATTTATCCTGTTTTCGCAAAAACCTTTAAAAAAGGAGTTAGGCTATGAATCTGAAATTTGTCGGACAGAATCTTGATGTTACCGCAGCCTTAAAGGACTATACCTTGAGTAAGCTGGAACGCATTATTCGGCATGTAGATCAGGTAATCAGTGCAACTGTTACTTTTTCAGTTTTAAAAGTTCAGAAAAAAGCGGAAATTAATTTACATCTATCTGGCAAAGACATTCATATTGACTGTGTTGATAATGATATGTATGCGGCGATTGACTGTTTGATGGATAAGTTGGATCGGGCAGTAATTAAATACAAGGAAAAAAAGCAACCTTCACACCAGACACCCGAGATATTGACGGATATTGTAACTGAAGCTGAATAATCGATAGGTATCTTAATTATACTCATATAAATGCCTTTGCGTTTCTGAATGCAGTTTTTCTGCTAAACTGGTTCGCTACAGGTATATAATTAATATGGAAATAATACTTTGTTTGCTATTAAATGGTTTACCAGCAATACAAATATGATTTGATACATAAATAATCTATTACATTTGAAAGAGGCATTGACATGAAATCAAGTATGAAAACATTGGTATTAGTAGCCGCAATAGCTGCATCCCTCTCTGCCTGTGCAGACATGACGCCGGCTCAGCGCAATACTGCCGCAGGTGTTGTGGTGGGCGGTGTGGCTGGTAATCTGCTTGGTAAGGATACTGGTGCTACTTTAGGTGGCGCTGCACTGGGTGGCGTTATTGGCAGCCAGATTAAATAATCAAGCCATTAAATGTAAAAGCCTGCGATTAATCGCAGGCTTTTTTATGGCTAGCTGACTGTACCGAATTATTCAGCTTCTGGCAGCTCAATTTTGCTGATGCGCACGCGTTCCAGACGATGGCCGTCCTTGCTCAATACCTCAAAGCGGTAACCGGCATAATCAACGGTATCACCCACATCGGGAATATCCTGCATTTCCTCCATGATTAATCCGGCTACAGTATGATATTCGGCATCTTCCGGCAATGTAGGCAAATACAGATGCTGAGCCAGAATGGCATATTCCAGACTGCCATCTACGGTAACACTGTTGTCAGCATTTTGCTGGATACTGGGGGCATCTGCGCGCTCATACTCTTCTGGGAAATCGCCGGCAATGGTTTCCATCAAGTCTTTCATGCTTACGAGCCCGAGTACAGCACCAAATTCATCCACAACCAAGGCAATATCCGCACTGCGTGAACGGAACAGTTCCATAGCGTCAAGCACGGTACTGCTGTCTGGTAAAACCAGCGGCTGCCGCAGAGCAGCCTGAATATTTAACGATTCGCCCCTTAAAAGTTGGTTTAACAGATCTTTTTTATTAACAAATCCCAAAGGCTCATCAATACCGGCCTTGCCTACTACTACCAGTCGGGAAAAGGGCGTATTTTGTAACTGCTGGTGCTGCTGTTGACGTGGTTGCGATAAATCCAGCCGTTCAATGTCGCTGCGCGGTGTCATTACACCCATTATCGGCCGTTCTGCCAGCGTCAACACACTACGTATCATGGATTTTTCATTCTCTTCAAAATGCTCATCATCTTCAGCTTGCGTACCATTCTTAGCCAGTTCCTTTTCACGCAATCCCATCATACCCAGTACACTGTCTGCGGTCCGATACCGCCATGAACGGCCAATCATGTCGTTGCGACGGCTATTGCGTGTAGAAATCTGGTTAAAAATTTCAATCAGAATTGAAAAGGCAATCGCAGCATACAGATAGCCCTTAGGTATGGCAAAGTGCAACCCTTCGGCAATCAGGCTGAACCCGATCATCAGCAAAAAACCCAGACACAGCATCACTACCGTAGGATGTCGGCTCACAAACTCGGTTAGCGGCCCGCTAGCCCAAATCATCACTGCCATAGCTATAATCACTGCCAGCATTGCTACTGTAATATGTTGCACCATGGCCACTGCAGTAATCACTGAATCAAGTGAAAATACCGCATCCAGCACCACAATTTGCAATACCACACTCCAGAAACTGGCATATACAGTTACATTGGTAATGGAGACCATGGCAGTATGGCCTTCAAGACGCTCATGTAATTCAGTGGTGGCCTTATAGAGCAAGAACAGCCCGCCACCAAACATAATCAGGTCCTTAACCGAAACGGCAAAACCATTGATATGCACAAACGGCTTGGTTAGAGTAATAATAAAAGACATCAGTGCCAGCATGACAATGCGAATCAGCACTGCCAGAGTTAGGCCGGCTATACGGGCATGATCGCGCTGTTTCGGACTGGCCTTATTGGCCAGAATGGCCACAAATACGAGATTGTCTATACCCAGAACGATTTCCAGAATCACCAGAGTAATCAGCCCTGCCCATGTGGCCGGTTCTCCCAACCAGCTAAAATCCATTTTCTTTTCCTATGCGTTAAACAGAAACAGGCAGCTTGCTACGCGAGCAAAGCTGCCTGAAATCAGAGAAAAACACGTCTACATGCACAATACAACTGCCCGAGACCTCGTCTTTCATCTGAACATTTCCTTGAAATAAACTTCTATCAAGTTTAGCAGTATGAAGCAAAAAATCAAGTGTCGTGCGTTAAAACCTGCGTTAACATGCGTTGCTGAACCCGGATTGTGCGCAAAAACATGGTATGCTACTACCTTGTTATCTTTTTTTGTTACTCATGAATCTGTTCCGTCACGCCTGCTTTTATACTACCGTTAATCACCTGAAAGACCTGCCGGCAACAACCGCAGAAATTGCTTTTGTAGGCCGCAGTAATGCAGGTAAATCAAGTGCCATTAATACCCTGACCAGCCATACCCGTCTGGCCTATGTATCCAAAACGCCCGGTCGTACACAGCATATTAACTTTTTCGAACTGACCAATGGCGGCTTTATGGTAGATTTACCCGGTTATGGTTATGCACAGGTACCGGAAGCAATACGCCGACACTGGGTAACTTTACTGGGCGATTATCTGCAAACGAGAGCACAGCTAATCGGGTTGATTCTGATTATGGATGCACGCCATCCGCTCAAAGAGCTGGACAGGCAGATGCTGGATTTCTTCGCGGTAACCAATCGACCCGTTCACATTCTGCTATCTAAAGCGGACAAATTATCCAAAAACGAGCAAATTAAAACACTGGCCAATGTCAAAAAAGCACTTCAGCCATATTTTGCCCGCCAGCAAGTAACAGTACAGCTATTCTCCAGCCTGAAAAAACAAGGTATAGACGAAGTCAATCAGATTGTAGCTAACTGGTTTGACCAACACGCTGCCCTGCCAGTAGCAGAAACAAATGAACAGAAAACCGCCGATTAATTTCCAGTTATAGCAGAAATTTATTATCACCGGCCTGACTGGTTACCAGACTACATATTAAAATCACGGTTGATTTTGAAGCAGATAGTATTGTGCAAATGGCGGGACACACTAGCCTGTAGCCAGAATGTGAAAAAACCGGATAAAGACAATAACTTTATCCGGCAACTGAGTAGGGCTTAATTTTTATCCTTCTGCCGATTCCTGTTTCTGCCCGGCGTAAATTTAGGCAACAAAAAATGCATACTTAAGCCTTTGGGCTGTTGATTATCCGCATAAATCTTGCCATGGTGACGATCAACAATATGTTTGGTTAAAGCCAGACCTAAACCAGTACCCGGTTTATTGGCACTGCTGTCTGCCCGATAAAAGGCCGTAAAAATATGCGGCAACTGATTTTCTGCCACACCGGGGCCATTATCACTGATATCGACCTGCCATTGCTGCTTGCCGCCTTCATGCAGATGAATTCTGATTTCACTGCCATCAGGACTATAATTAATCGCATTTCGTACCACATTGTCAAAAGCGCGATACAAATAGCTTTCGTTAGCCATTACCATCGCAGTTTCAGGAATGTCACACTGCCATGATAAAGTTTGGTGGTGCTGCATAGCCACTGCCTGATTGTCTTCAACAATCTGCTTAATTACCGGCACCAATGCCAGCGGTTCCAGCGTAATTGGTAAATCAGAAGTTTCCAGCCGCGACAGGGTAAGCAGTTCCCCTACCAGTAAATCCATGCGTCCCAGTTCGCTTTCCAGACGCTGGAGGTGCTGTTCCTGCTTTTGCGGTTGCACATGAATCAACCCAATAATAGCCTGCATGCGTGCCAGTGGTGAACGCATTTCATGAGAAACGTGATGCAATAAATGACGCTCTTTTTCAACCAGTTTCTGCAATTTATCTGCCATATTGTCGAACTGTACAGCCAGAGAATACAGTTCATCACGCCGTTCTGATAGCTGATGGGATACGCGAGTCTGCAAATTTCCATGTGCCAAGCGATCCATACCTCGCCATAAAACCCGAATAGGCTGAGTAATGTTGTTGGCCAGAATATAGGCGGTGAGTAAACCAACAATAATAATAAAACTGAGAATAATAAATTCGTGCCAGACCGGTGCAATCGGCAGACCGGGAATAAAAAACGGGCTTGGGGGACGGGGGGTGCGCTCATGATTCCAGCCACGAATCATAAATAAATATTCTTCACCAAGTGAATTGTAGGAAATCTGCACCAGTTTTGAGTTTGGATGTGACAGGGCAAACTCATGCGCCTTATCAATGTCTTCAGGGTCAATGGGACGCCCAAGAATATCGTTCTTATTGTCACCGGTGATTACATACAGATTTTCACCACCAGGACTATTACCCCATTCCATTAACTGTTCTCGTATACCGGCATCGCCACGTGCCTGAAACGCATTCATGGTACTGCTAAGCAGGTTTTCTTCAAAATTACGCTGTTGCTTGAAGCGGGTTTCAGCCAACGTGTTTTGTACCAGCCAGAAAGAAGAGCTGGCCACAAAAATGGCACAAACAATCACTGCGCAAAACGTAGCAAATATACGGGGAAACAGTTTCATATATTAGAACAGGCTGTTTACCAACAGCCTGTATTCTGGTTCAATTTTTAACAAACAAATAACCCAGACCACGTACGGTCTGAATCAGACTGGCATTGCCAAGCTTATGCCGGATACTTGAAATATGAACGTCAATACTGCGATCAAATTTAGCCAGCTTACGTTCCAATGCTTCCAGTGACAGGGTTTCCTTGCTTACTACCTGTCCGGCATGGCGCATCAGTACTTCAAGCAGATTGAATTCCGTACTGGTCAGCTCAAGAGGTTCTTCCTCGATGGTAACCTGACGCTTGGCCGGATACAGTACTACACCACTGGCTGCAATACTATTCGGAATACCATTCTGGTCACTGTCGTGACTCTGGTGCGTACGGCGCAAAATCGCATTGATACGTGCCAGCAGCTCACGTGGCTGACAAGGTTTCGGTACATAATCGTCCGCACCCATTTCTAGACCAATAATGCGATCAATATCGTCACCTTTGGCTGTCAGCATAATAATCGGTATCTTGCTTTGTGCCCGTACGGTTTTCAAAACATCCAGACCGTTCATTTTCGGCATCATGGAATCCAGCACCACCACGTTATACTGACCAGTTAAAATTTCTTTAACACCGGCTTCACCATCGGCGACACGACTCACTTCCAGCCCTTCTGCTGTCAGATATTCAGTGAGTAATTCAGTCAACAAGTTATCGTCATCAATTAATAATACACGATTCATATCATCCTCCTAAATGTAAGTGCACAGTCTGTATACACTACAAACGCATTTACTTTATTTACACTTTGTATCTTAACATGTAGGTTGAAATTATCTTTACAGTGGCAAGTCTTTTGCTCACTTTTTCATTAAAAACCACTATGTTAAATATCTGTCTAAACCCTATAAACAATTCATTTTCTGAGTGCTTTGCTGCTGATATTTCAGGCAATCCTGTTGTAACTGTGGTATCACTGCCACTGCCTGAGGCTGCTGTCTGATTCTGCTTATAAAATTAGGAACTAATCTCGGATAATAATGACTTACCTGACTAAACCACTGCTGCGCAGCTTCATTCTGATGCTCCTGCTGTAAGTAAAGGCCACGCATAAAAGTGTTGCTGTAAGGTCGATACCGGCCAGAGAGCAATGCAGCCTGTTTACCCCACATAGGTAAAAAAGAATCAGTAACATTAAGTTTTTCGATAATAGCCATGTCAATATAATAACGCATAAAATACATTCGCTTACGCAAATCTTGCATACGACTTATTTGTTCTACCTGTGGCAGGTCACGATTAGCACGGACTTTTAAAAAACGTTGATAGGACAACATCTGCCACAACATCAATGTCATAAACAGCAACGCTAATACAGCCCAAAACTGGTTTGCCTGAGCGGAAGCTGGCCGGGCAGATTGTGTCTGCTGAGCCTGTGATAGCGGTGTCAATGCGATAAGCAGTATAAAAACAGCAAGAAAATAGCTATACCACAACGGATATTCGAGCATACTATGACATAAAGACACCAGAATCATACTCACCAGCACAATCGAGGCTGGATTAAATCCTTTGTGCAAATGTGGCCAGATTGCCCAGATAAAACCGATAGTAGCAATTAAAAATCCGATGATTCCTGTTTCCGCCAGTAATTGTAGTACCAGATTATGACAATGCGTAAACAGTACTGTATTTTCATACTGGCGAAATCCATTCGGATAAATATCAGCAATGGCAAAACCTTGATAAGCATAACTGCCCCAGCCATAGCCAAACCAGGGTGCACTTTTGAATATCAGCCACGCTTTATGCCATTCCATTTGGCGTCCAGACTGGGCAAATCCACCCTGCTCCAGCCGCGCTGTACCAGACTGGAAATTGATATGCAACAACATTTCAAACAAAGGACTCAATATCAGCTGAAACAGCAATACCAGTCCGATAGCTGTGGCCAGCATCAGTAACAAACGATTTGCTGCGGCACCGGCACGCCAGCGCCAGAAAAAAAGTGACAGCCCAATAACCAGCACATACACAATAATCGTACGTGAACCAATCAGTCCCATCACACCGGTAAACCAGATTAATAATGGCCATACCAACCAGTTAGGTAGACGCCGCTGTTGCCACAAAAAACACAAGGCCAGCACACCCCACATCAGATAATGTCCCAGATGATTGCGCTGTGCCAACTGCCCATAGATATAATGATTACCTGGGCCGCGCAATACCCCCGGTATCCAGCCAGTCACACCGGTAAACTGCATCACACATACCAGCGATTGCAACAATACCCCCAGTACCAGAGCCATGGCCAGAATCGTTACCGCCTGAGTCTGACCAATGCGAATCACCCAGTCGCGTGCTGCCCAGGCCAGCATAGCAAGCACCACAAACACCAGCGCAGTCAGGTCAGACTGGCTGGCATAAGGAAGGTGCATTAGTCGTGCCTGTAGTACCAGCAGAGCGGCAAGTAATAATAGTCCGATACTAGTAGCAGGAAGGGAAAACCGTGTTTTGCGTGTCAGCACTGTTAGCCCGGCCAGACAGAGTGCAAAAAATAATGTTCCTGCTTCCAGATAGAAACTTGACAGCGTACCAACACGCCAGCTCGACATAAATGGCACGATGCATAAAGTCAGCATCCCCAGCCACCAGATCAGAGTGGATGAGCGGTAAATATTTGGACACGAATCAATTTGCGACTGATTCATACAATTCTCCAACGAACAATGTCGTCAACTGGCTTAGTATTTATAAACAGGCTGCCTGAAAATTTTCAGGCAGCCTGTTTATTTCAGTATAAAGTAATAAAAAATTTATTGTCTCCGCGACTGGACAGATAAAGCTGTCTCTTTCCTGTTACCACCCAGGCAGCGACATACCAGAATCCCAACCTCATAAAGCAGTATCAGCGGAATGGCCAGCAAGGTTTGTGATAAAACATCTGGCGGCGTTACCACAGCTGCCACTACAAAAGCCCCTACTACGACATAAGCACGGGCTTTTCTTAACTGCATAACTGATACCAACCCAATTCTGTTTAGTAGAATCACCAATACCGGTACCTCAAATGTTACACCAAATGCCACAAACATACCCAAAATAAAGGACAAATACTTATCAATATCGGTCGCCATACTGACCCCAATAGGGGTAATACCAGTAAGAAAACGGAAGATAACCGGAAAAACCAGATAGTAGGCAAATGCCATTCCCAGCGCAAACAACAATACACTGGCAATTAACAGTGGCAAAATCAAGCGTTTTTCATGTCTGTACAGGCCTGGTGCAACAAAAGCCCAGATTTGATACAGCGTATGCGGCAACGTCAGCAAAAATGCCGCCATCAATGTTACTTTTAACGGTACAAAAAATGGCGCAATTACCTCGGTGGCAATCATATGCTGCCCGGCTGGTAAGTTCGCCATTAAAGGCTCAGCCACAAAAGTATAAATTTTCTGCGCAAAAGGCACCATAAGCGCAAAACACAGCAACAGAATACCCAGAATCCACATCAAGCGGCGACGCAATTCCAGCAGGTGATCAATTAGCGTCAATTCGGTATTTTCATCAACCGGCATCACAATCATTCATCCATCAATGTCGGCGCACGCGCAATTTCGGGGTTATGCTACGCCGTGGCCGCATATCCCGCCGGCGCTGTAAAGCCTGTCGGCGTAAGGAAACCCGATGCAGCAATGGTGCTTCTGCTACCGCTGCGCGACAGTTATGCAACGGTTGTGGTAATACGGACATACTGTCTGTATCCATCTGTTGTTCATCTTCGGCCAGCTGGCGCCTGAGTGTATCCACCTCACCACGAATACTGCGCACATTGGTGTTAATATCCTGCTCAAAAGAACGAGCGGTCGCCTCAATACTGTCACGTGCCTGCCTGAATTCGGCCACACCGGCCTGTTGGCTCAGTTCGGTTTTCACATTACTAATGAAATTCTGAATACGCCCAACCCACAGACCAGCGCTGCGCGCTACCTTGGGCAGCCGTTCCGGCCCAAGTACCACCAGTGCTACCACGGCAATCAGTAAAATTTCACCAAAGCCCAGACCAAACATAAACGTCTTCTATGCTTTATTGTCGTCTTTATTATATTCGATTACATCATCCTTTTTTGCATTTTCCCGATCACTTTCATTCAGTCCCTGCTTAAAATCATGTACTGCACCGCCCAAATCCTTACCAAGACTGCGTAACTTTTTGGTACCGAAAATCAGTACCACAATCAGCAATACCACTACCCAATGCCAAATTGAAAAGCTGCCCATAATACTATCCTTTACTTCAACTGCCAAAAAAAAACATGCGCCCGCCATTTATTTACAGCAGCGCATATTTAAAATACATTGTAATTACTGCGGCTGACGACTGGCTTTTTCTGTCAATCCAGAAATATGTTGTCGCTGCTGCAATTCCTGCAATACATCCTCAACCCGTATCTGATGATAAGTCAGCAACACCATGGTATGAAACCAAACATCAGCCACTTCCTTAACCAGATGCTGCCTGTCGCCATCCTTGGATGCCATCAGCACTTCACCTGCCTCTTCAATGACTTTTTTCAGAATTTTATCTTCACCGCTCTGCAACAACTGCGCAACATAAGAAGTTTGCGGTGAAGCCTGACGTCTGGCGTCAAGCACATCAGCCAGCTCACTTAATACCATCGCTACATCTACTGCTTCTGGCGTCTGTGTCATCCTGTTCTCTTTTTAATCATTATCCGTCTGCCTTTGAGCAGAACGGATGTATATTTCATTTTCATCTTTGATAACCGATTCAGTACTTGGCCAGTTACCATTCTGGTAAATCCGATAAAAGCAACTGGCGTGTCCAGTATGGCAGGCAATACCTCCGTGCTGTTCAACCATTAGCACCAAAGCATCACCATCACAATCCAGACGCAGTTCATATACTTTTTGCGTATGGCCAGACTGTTCGCCTTTCATCCACTGCTGCTGCCGCGAACGGCTATAATAATGAGCGAAACCCGTAGCTATCGTCTGGCGCAAGGCCTCTGCATTCATCCATGCTACCATCAGCACACGCAAAGTATGTCTGTCCTGCACTACTGCACAAACCAGACCATTATCATCCCACTTTACCGCATCCAGCGTATTCACCACAGCAATTGTCCTTATTTTCAGGTAAACATACAACCACCATCAAGCCTGAACTATACACGCATTTCAATACCTGCATGTTTCATGGCCATTTTGGCATCCTGAATACGCACTTCACCGAAGTGAAAAATACTGGCCGCCAGCACGGCATCAGCATGACCTACCAGCACACCTTCAATCAGATGCTCAATATTGCCCACACCACCGGATGCAATTACCGGTACGCTAACAGCATCACTTACAGCTCGGGTAAGAGGTAAATTGAAACCGGCTTTGGTACCATCATGATCCATACTGGTTAACAGAATCTCACCAGCCCCACGCAATGCCATATCCCGTGCCCAGACTACCGCATCCAAACCAGTCTGCCTGCGCCCGCCATGAGTGAAAACCTCCCAGCGCGTATTTTCAGCATTTACAGCCTTGGCATCTACCGCCACAACAATTGCCTGATTGCCAAAAAATGCACTGGCTTCGTTAACCAGTTCCGGATTTGTCACTGCGGCCGTATTAATCGATACTTTATCTGCACCCGCATTGAGCAGTCGACGTACATCTTCAATACTACGCACCCCACCGCCCACGGTCAGCGGAATAAATACCCGGCGGGCCACTGCCTCAATAACATGTAAAATCGTATCACGATTATCTGAACTGGCTGTAATATCCAGAAAAGTAAGCTCGTCTGCACCTTCATCATTATAGCGCTGAGCTATTTCCACAGGATTACCGGCATCGCGCAGGGAAACAAAATTAACCCCTTTCACTACACGTCCATTATCAACATCCAGACAGGGAATAATACGTTTGGCTAAAGCCATGATACTATCTTTCTCAGCTATGCAATAGCAATAATTATTTCAGCAAATGCTCAACCAGAGCAGGTATATTCAGCTGTAAATAATAGTAGGCAACACCTACCATGATCGAATAAATCGCAGCACTTACGTTACTGAGGCAAACAATATCAAATAGCCACATGACAATAAACACATAAATCCACTGCACAATCCATCCCACTAACCAGGCATTGTTCACATCTGGCCAGGCATGTTGCATAATGCAGTCTACCCCCATCATAACCATAATAAATATACTGGCCTCAAAAAAAATCTGCCGTGGGCGGTTCATTGTCAGGAATAACCATAACGCCAATATCAGCGCACCAAATATATTAATCACTACATTGCCTCCCTAATTACTGTACTTATTATTTATTGTTAAATAAATTACACCAGTTTCCAACAATCCCAAGTATCAAACAATTATTATCAATATTTTTTGCCAGAATCAGATTATCTGATACCTTGCTGTATGTATAAAAAGCCAGGAACTAACATTTATCCTGATCAGCCATGCGCTGGGCTACTGCCAAATCAAGTGAACCCTCATAAATAGCACGCCCAACAATAGCACCAACAACTCCCTGCCCGGCTACCGCGCAGAGCGCCTCTATATCCGCCATATTGGTTACACCACCAGATGCAATCACGGGCACAGAAGCTTCCTGAGCCAGCTTCACTGTAGCATCTATATTAACACCGCCCATCATTCCGTCACGGCCAATATCCGTATAGATAATACTGTTAACACCATCATCTGCAAATCGTTTAGCCAGTTCAGTCACATGCAAATCAGTCACCGTCGCCCAGCCATCAATCGCAACCATACCATCTTTAGCATCCAGTCCGACAATAATCTGCCTCGGAAAGGCAGCGCATGCCTGCCGGACAAACTGTGGATTCTTTACCGCAGCAGTGCCGATAATGACGTAACTCAGTCCCAGCCGCAAATATCGTTCAATAGTATGCAAATCACGAATACCACCTCCGAGCTGTACCGGCACATTATCCGCCACTTGTTCCAATATAGATTTGATGGAAATCATATTTTCCGGTTTACCGGCGAAAGCACCATCCAAATCTACCAAATGCAAACGGCGGGCTCCCTGTTGGCACCAGTGCATAGCCATCTTTGCCGGTTCATCAGAAAATACCGTGGCCTTGTCCATCAGTCCCTGTTGCAGGCGTACACACTGCCCACCTTTTAAATCAATTGCAGGAATTAATAACATATCAAATTCGCATTACACTTACGAGTTAAACACCGCTACCATTAAATTGAACTAAAGCGTTCCATCCCACCGCAAAAAATTACCCAGCAACTGCAAACCGGCCACATGACTTTTCTCAGTATGAAACTGCGTAGCAAAAACATTCTCTTTACCCACTATACAGGCAAAATCATTGCCATAGTCTGTCTTGCCCATAACAATGGACGAATCTCGCGGCAACAGATAATAGCTATGAACAAAATAAAACCACTCATCCTGTGCCACCCCGTCAAACAAAGGATGATTTTGCGTCTGATGTACACGATTCCAGCCCATATGGGGTATTTTCAGCGGCTTTCCATCTGCATTTAAAGCAATCTGAAAACGCGGTACAGTTCCCTGAAACCAGCCTAATCCGGCAGTATCACCTTCCTTACTGAATTCAAACAGCAATTGGGCACCAACACAAATACCAAAAAACGGTTTACGCCGTAAACCATCTGTCAGTGCCTCTGCCAGCCCGCTTTGCTGCAAAGCAGCCATACAGTCCGGCATGGCACCCTGACCAGGAAAAATAATTTTATCTGCCGTATATATCTTATCCGGTTCGGCCGTCAGAATAACTTCTGCCTGCATCTGCTGTAACTGACCGGCTGCCTGTACCGATTGCAGAACCGAATGCAAATTACCCATACCATAATTGACAATGGCTACTTTCATCTTCACATCTTTATTTTTATTAAAATCCACTGAGCCTATATTGAACAAAACTTACTGGGAATCCGATTATAATTAACGAACTCTCCCTAAAGAAACTGTCCATTCTTACTGTCAATCATACTAATTAATCCAATACCGGCTACACTGGTTTTGTTATCCAACTGACAGTTTCATTTATCTTTATCAAGCACACCTACAGCACCAGCCACCTATTAGTAATGACTCCAGAACCGGCAAAAAACCAGTATTACAGCCACCAGATTTTACAGTCAAACATTATCACAAATAAACAAATAAATATATAAATAAAAATATTATTTATACATGTTAATTATAATCAATTTTCTATTTGCAACAATTCACCTATTGACCGTCACCACATATTATAAAAATAAACAGCAATATCAAAAATATAATTACCAGAAGCCCAAATAAAATTATCCGTTAATGTATACATTAACGGATAGACTATTCACTCAATAACATTAAGCAGTCAGTGTACCTTTGGTTGATGGCATCATCCCTGTCATGCGCTCATCCACAGCCACCGCCATCCGCAGCGCACGGCCAAATGCCTTGAAAATCGTTTCAGCCTGATGATGCGCATTCACACCACGCAAATTATCAATATGCAGCGTCATCATCGCATGATTCACCAAACCATGAAAAAACTCACTGAATAAATCAACATCAAAACGTCCGATTAAAGCACGGGAAAACTCAACGTTATACACCAGCCCCGGCCGGCCGGATAAATCCAGCACCACCCGGCTTAACGACTCATCCAGAGGTACATAACTGTGGCCATAACGCGTAATCCCGCACTTATCCCCCAAAGCCTGTTTCAGCGCCTGCCCTAGCGCAATACCTATATCCTCAACCGTATGATGGTCATCGATATGCACATCTCCGCGACAGCGGATATCCAGATCAATCAGCCCGTGGCGGGCAATCTGATCCAGCATATGCTCCAGAAAGGGTACCCCAGTATCAAAATTCCCTACGCCAGTGCCATCCAGATTAATACTTATCTGTATTTTTGTTTCGCTGGTGTTACGTGTAATCTTCGCAGTTCGCATGCAATTATCCATTCATAAAATCATTTATATGCCTATTAGCTCAACTTGCCAGCAGTATTCCTCCATTTACAGGCACAATCTATACTAACTTCTGTTTACCAACAAGGCCGCCTAATCATTTCTCATCATATAATCTTAAAAACAGCGCCATTACCAGACATAACATTATCCGACAATTCACCCTTGCTTTCGACCAGCTTGACTACATATTAATTAATAATTATTTAATTTCATTCAGCGTAATCATGAGTCAAACCAGCCATTATCAGCTTGAACAAATAGACAACACAACCCTGCAACGCCTGTGTGGTGCACTAGACCAGCACATTACCAGTCTGGGCAAAGCCCTGAATCTTGAAATTACCCGCCGTTTCGACCATTTTACCTTAACTGGAAAACAAATCAGCCAAGGAATCAAAGCATTGGAAAATCTAGCCAGTATCGCACGGGAGCGCGATCTGAACGATAGCGACATCCAACTGGCCGCAGTAGAAGCCAAAACCAGCGCTCATCAAGATACAGAACATCACGAGCCCAAAGTCTGGACATTACGCACCCGCCGCGGCAATATCGGTGGCCGTACGCCACGCCAGAATGGCTATATACAGGCATTGTTAAAACATGATGTGGTATTTGGTCTGGGTCCTGCCGGTACCGGCAAAACCTATCTGGCCGTAGCCGCTGCCGTAGATGCCATCGAAAAACATCAGGTAGAACGCATCGTATTGGTACGTCCTGCCGTAGAAGCCGGCGAAAAACTGGGCTTTCTGCCCGGTGATCTGGCACAGAAAGTCGACCCATATCTGCGCCCCCTATATGATGCCCTCTACGACCTGATGGGTTTTGACCGCGTCACCAAACTGCTGGAAAAAGGGCTGATTGAAATCGCCCCTTTAGCCTATATGCGCGGACGTACACTTAACGGCGCTTATATTATTCTGGACGAAGCCCAGAATACCACACCCGAGCAAATGAAAATGTTCCTCACCCGCATAGGTTTTGGTGCCAAGGCAGTTATCACCGGTGATACCAGCCAGATTGACTTGCCCAAAAACATCAAAAGCGGCCTGAAAGACGCACGCGAAAAGCTCAACAACATTGACGGCATCTATTTTCACGTTTTCACCAGCGAAGATGTAGTCCGCCATCCTTTGGTGCAGAAAATCGTAGATGCCTATGATGCTGCGGCCGAAAAGGAGCAATAATCCACAATGGTGTTTATCGAAATAACCAGCATATTTAACCTAAATAATGGAATTCAATGATTTAAATAATATAACTTCCTTATATAATGAGTATAAGCATTACATAACAGTGCATAAAGACATACAAAAACTAAAACAGAAAGTAATGGAAATCATAGTAGCAAAACAATTTATTCCTATGATGAATGACCTCAAATGGATTAAATTGCAGCATGCTGTGAGTAGCTTAACTTTTGAACCGCCCTATGTATTGCGCTGTATCACAGATAAAGATAAAACCTGTCACGCCTGCTTAAACGAAGTACCATACTGGCTAGGTGACTGGAGTAACTACTATTATGAAGGTATGCCTCCACTCTTTATGATTGAGTGGCTGAAAGTTCGACCCCAACTAAGCCAGCATAGAGGCAGATTAATTGCCGATGCAATCATTGATGAAACCACTGCATTCAGAGCAATCCTTGAACGCCTGCGTATCCCTTATGATGAAGAAGACAACATCTTTACCCTTTATGGATATAAACAGGCTAAACATACAACCTTAGAAAATACATGCCATCCAGCATGTTAAACTAGAACCGTTAAAACAGACTTCAACCAAGTATAAACATGCAAAAAACTATCCTGATCACCGGCTGCTCCAGTGGCATTGGCTACGCCACAGCACAATTACTGCGTCAGGACAACTGGCGCGTCTATACAAGCTGCCGTCGCACAGAAGATGTAGAACGCTTACGTACCGAAGGTTTTCATAGTCTGCAACTGGATATCACCAATGACGAACAAATACAGACCGCTATCGAAACCGTAATCACTGAATTCGGCCGACTGGATGCCTTATTCTGCAATGCTGGCTATGGCCAGACTGGTGCTGCCGAAGACATCAGCCGCACAGCCTTGCAGGAGCAGTTCAACACCAATGTATTTGGTACCTGGCAATGCATCAATGCAGCCATGAAAGTCTTTCGCCGCCAGCAATATGGCCGCATTCTGGTTAACTCCAGCATACTGGGCTATGCAGCCATGCCATGGCGCAGTGCCTACATCAGCAGCAAATTCGCACTGGAAGGATTATGCGACACCCTGCGGCAGGAAACTCATGCCAGCGGTATCCATATCAGCCTGCTCGAACCCGGGCCAATTGCCACCCGCTTCCGTCCTAATGCACTAGTCAAATTCAAACAGTATATAGATGTTGAAAATAGCGTACATCGTGCCGCCTATCAGGCGCAGCTCAACCGCCTGCAAACTGCTGGTGCTGTAGCACCATTTACATTAACTGCCGAACAATGCGCCAGCGTCTGCGCACGCGCCCTGAATGCCCGCAAACCCAAAGCACGCTATCCAGTTACCGTACCGGCACATTTATTCTGGTATTTAAAAAAGCTCTTACCCATTAGCTGGCTGGACTGGCTGTGTCGTATTGCCGTCAGCAAGCAGGGAAAGTAACACTGAATCAACCAGCCCTCTTATCTTTACAGCAAACAAAAATTTTACCGCCATGACAGAACCATCCAGTACGCAACCATGATCCCGCTAAGGCTACAACACCAGAATCGCCCTTATCCACAGTAGCGTAAAAGTGATGACCACACATAGCTACATTAGTGCAAATATTGAAAGCATATTGAAAAAAGCAGGCGTATCAAAAAATTATTTTTACCATCACTTCAAAAACTTAGCTAAGATTATCCTGAAAGCCGATTAATCTACTGCATAATGGATTGCAACCAGACAACCGGTCTATAATAAAAATTAAACTCGCCGTCTAGTTATCAACAACAGGAATCCAACCATGTTAGCTAAAGCCATACTATTAGAAAAAAATCAGACCGCGTTTTCTTGTAACATCCAGAACATCGCAGAAGACGAGCTGTTGCAGCAAACAGGCGATACCCTGCTGCAAATACAGTATTCCAGTTTAAACTATAAAGATGCACTGGCCATCACCAATACTGGTCCAGTAGTGCGGCAGTGGCCGATGATACCCGGCATAGACGGCGTTGGAACCATTATTCACAGCAGCAGCAAACAATATCAGTCAGGAGACAGTGTCATTCTAAATGGCTGGGGCTGTGGTGAAACCCATTGGGGCTGCCTGAGCCAGTATGCCTATCTCAAGTCAGACTGGCTTATCCCTCTACCCACAGGTATCAGCACCCAACAGGCCATGATTATCGGCACTGCCGGCTATACAGCCGCTCTGTGCGTTCAACGCATAATCGAACATGGCATTACCCCAGAACAGGGCAACATCCTCATCACCGGTGCAACCGGCGGCGTGGGTTCAGTTGCCATCATGTTGCTCACCCAGCTGGGCTACACCATCACCGCTGCCACCAGCAAAATCAACAATACAGATTACCTGCAACAACTGGGCGTACAACATTTCATCGACAGCAAAACTCTGGCCTACGCTGGCAAACCATTACAAAAAGAACAATGGGCAGCAGCCATAGACGTACTCGGTTCACACAGTCTGGCCAATATCTGTGCCCAAACCCAATATGGCGGCATCGTTACTGCCTGCGGCTTGGCACAGGGCATGGATTTTCCCGCAACAGTTGCGCCCTTTATCCTCAGAGGCATTACACTGGCCGGTATCGACAGCGTTATGGCAGCCCTGCCAAAACGCATTGCCGCATGGGATTTTCTAGCCAAACACCTGAACACCGACCAATTACAACACATTGGGCAAATCATTTCCCTGAACGAATGTCCTAAAATTGCACAAGACATCATCAATGGTCAAACCAAAGGCCGATTTATCGTCGACGTAAACCGTTAAGCTGACAACAAACAAGATACAAGCCACCATCAGCCAACACTGCCAGAACACAATACCCCATTATCAACAGCAAACAATGCGGCCTAAAGCAATGTTAAAATAACCACAGCAAACCTAAACAATACACAATTATCTGCACCAAACAAGACAATGAACCCGCCAACCATCTATCTGGCTTCAGGCAGCCCGCGCCGGCGTGAAATCCTCACCAATCTTGGCTACCATGTCCTGCGCTTACCCGCAGAGATTGATGAAACACCTTATCCGGGCGAAAACGCAACAGATTACGTCCAGCGCATGGCGCGCATGAAAAACAGCGCTGCACTTACCACATGGCAACAAACCCAGCAGCAGCCACCAGAATTTCCCCTTATCAGCGCCGACACCACCGTCAGCCTGAATAACCTGATTCTGGGCAAACCGGTCAACACCGACGATGCATTCCGTATGCTCAAACTACTCTCAGGCCGTCAGCATCAGGTTCACACCGCAGTTTGCATTTACTGGCACAACCAAACCAGCCATATCCTGCAAACCAGCACCGTTCACTTTGCCTCCTTACAAAACGAACAGATTGCTGCCTACATTGCTACCGGCGAACCACTGGATAAAGCAGGAGCCTACGGCATTCAGGGGCTGGGTGGCATGTTAGTCGAACACATCAGCGGCAGCTTTACCGGCATCATGGGTCTGCCTGTATATGAAACTACTCAGCTACTCAGCCAATGTGGCTGTACACCACTTAACCAAACATAATAAAATAATAAATCAGCCCCATACCAGCACAAAATCATGAAAATCTCCTCTTTACTACCTGTTTTCATCATTACTTGCATGGCCGCCTGCTCACATCACGAAAACCATCGCAATGCCAGCGAAGCTGCTGCCATCACCGCGTCAAACGTACAAAGTGCCCATCGGGAAACCATCACCACCCTCGACCAGATTGCAGATCACATAGCCTCAGCCAGCAGCACACCAGCTTCACATAGCCACACACCCCAACCCACTTCCGCTCTCCTGCAACAGCAGTAAGCTCATTATCTGGAATATTAATTTATCAACAACAAATTATTCTTGGATAAATAATTCGCACACAGCTTAACCACACCCTACCCATTCAACAGCAATAAATAACAATTATTTAAAATAAACAATCAATTACAAAATCAGTTAACTTGCATCAACACAAGTAATATCCATCAGCATAAAGCATAAAAAACAAACCATTACCGGCCATCCACAGCAAGCATAATTGACGCAGCAAAATCAAAATCCTACCATTCTTGATTAAATAACTTAATCAAGATGAGCATACTAGTGGTTGATACAGCAGCAAAATCCAGTAGACACGGAGGTGCCAGAGCTGGTGCCGGACGCAAAGCTAAAATTGCCGGACCGAAAATAGTCAAACGCATACCCGTAAGCCTGATACCCGCAGTAGAACACCTGATCAGCCAGCTAGCTAATACCCCGCAGCGCCCAGCACAAAATCTGCCGGCCGATTGCTGGAAAATAGCCGACAACCTCAGCCAGCTAAACATCCCCTTAGCCACAGAAACCATTCCCGCGGGTTTTCCGAGTCCGG
Organism: Snodgrassella alvi; assembly: GCF_002777425.1. Taxonomy (GTDB): domain Bacteria; phylum Pseudomonadota; class Gammaproteobacteria; order Burkholderiales; family Neisseriaceae; genus Snodgrassella; species Snodgrassella alvi_B. The sequence goes on along the minus strand of NZ_MDVC01000091.1, from coordinate 154,066 downwards.
CAGAGCCCTACATCAGCGACTATCTGGATTTCAACCAGTATCTGATAAAAAATCAGGCGGCCACCATTGCCGTACGCTGTGGCGGAGATTCTATGCACGATGCCGGCATCAGCCGCAACGACCTGCTCATCATCGATCGTTCCCTTACCCCCAAACACCGCGACATCGTCATGGCAGACTTGGGGAACGAATTCACCATCAAACGCCTGCATAAACTGAATAACGGCTGCATCGAACTGCATTCCGAAAACAGCAGCCAGTCCTATCCCAACTTCAACTTTAAAGAAGGCGACACCCTTACCATCGTCGGCATAGTCACCTACGTTATCAAACACATCCGCTAACCCAGAAATCATGTTCCCAGACCAGCAACTTGCCTTTGTCGATATCGAAACCACCGGTGGCCGTACCACCAGCGACCGCATTACCGAAATTGCCGTCGTCTACACCGAAGCCGGCCAGCAGCAGCCACAGGTTTTCCACACCCTGCTCAATCCCAACACCAGCATTCCCCCTTTCATTCAGGCACTCACCGGCATCAGCAACCAGATGGTAGAACAGGCACCGCATTTCAACGACGAAATTGCCGACCAGCTCAGCGCCATTTTCAAAAAGCGCATCTTCGTTGCTCACAACGTACGTTTTGATTACGGCTTCATCAAAGCCGCTTTCAAACGTCTGGGCAGAACCTTCAATCCACAACAACTATGTACCGTCAAACTGTCACGCCAGCTTTACCCTGAACACAAACACCACGGACTGGACAAAATCATTGCCCGTCATAACATCGACATGCACAACCGCCACCGAGCCTTTGCCGATGCACGCGCCATCTACGACTTCTGGCAGCAGCTCAAACACAGTTTTCCGGCCAGCACCCTGCATCAGGCCTGCAAAACCATTATGCAACGTCCCAGCCTGCCCGCTCATCTCAATAACGATGCCCTGAAAAACATCAGCGACGATTACGGCGTGTACCTTATATACGGCGACAACGACCTTCCCTTGTATATTGGCAAAAGCAAGCAAGTCAAAACCCGTCTGCTGAGCCATTTCGGTCAGGATGTGCACAACAGCAAAGAAATGAGCCTGTCACAGCAGGCCAAAAAAATCGACGTTATCCCTTGTAGTGGCGAACTGGATGCCCTGCTCACCGAATCGGCGCAAATCAAACAGCGCCAGCCTATCCTCAACCGCCGCCTGCGCCGCCAGAAAGACCTGTTCAGCTTCCAGCTCAGTACCAACACACACGGCTACAATACCCTGAACATCGTGCCTATGCGTCACGTCCAGTTCAACCAGCAACAGCGCTACTACGGCCTGTTTCACAGCAAAAGCGACGCCCAGAAAGCCATCAAAAGCACCATCAGCAACACCGACCTGTGTCTGCAAACTCTTGGTATCGAAAAAGGCAGCAGCAACCGCCCCTGCTTCCGCCACCAGCTACACCAGTGCAGCGGAGCCTGCATTAACAAAATCACCGCCACCACCCACAACCTCAAACTGGCACTGGCCTTACAAAAAATCAAACTGGCTGCATGGCCATTTACCAGCTATGCCTATATCAAAGAACGGCAGAAATACCACATCTTCTACCACTGGATTTATCTGGGCAGCGCCAGCAACAGTGATGAACTGCACACCATCCTCAGCCAGCCACAAGGCCAACTGGATCGCGACGTTTATCAAATCATCCAGCAACACAAACACCGCCTGCAAGCCTTAAACCCCGCTTATGTTTGCCCTGATTGACGGCAATGACTTCTATTGCTCCTGCGAAAGAGTTTATCGCCCAGAACTTAAGCAACAACCCATCATCGTCCTAAGTAACAATGATGGCTGCGTCATCTCCCGTTCCAGCGAGGCCAAAGACATCGGCATCAAAATGGGCGTCCCCTATTTCCAGATTCAGCATCTCATACATCAGGGCAAACTAATCGTTTTTTCTTCCAATTACGAACTGTATGCCGACCTGTCACGACGCATGATGAACACCATCGCCTCCCTCGTGCCAGCCATCGAAATCTACTCCATTGACGAATGCTTTGCCGACCTGCACGGCCTGAACAACCTGCACCAACTCGGCCACAACATCCGCAACCGCATCCAGCAATGGGTAGGCATCCCCACCTGCGTCGGCATCGCCCCCACCCGTACTCTGGCCAAATTCTGCAACCATCTGGCCAAACGCCACCGCCACCATTTCAACGGCGTTATCGTCTGGACAGACTGGAATCCCAATATCCAGCGCCGCGCCCTTGCCAGCACACCTGTTAGCGAAATCTGGGGCATCGGCCGCAGAATCGGCCAGAAACTCGCTGCTCAAGGCATCCGCACCGCCCTCGATTTCATCAACGCCCATACTCCCACCCTAAGAAAACAGTTCGGCGTCGTGCTCGAGCGCACCCAGCGCGAAATGCAGGGCATCCCCTGTAGCGAACTCATCATCAACGAAGCCAGTCGCCAGCACATCGTTCGCAGCCGCAGCTTTGGCAACATAATTACCAGCCTTGACGGCCTGCAAGCTGCCATCAGCCATCACATCAGTGCTGGTGCAGCCAAACTGCGCCAACAAAACAGCCACGCCCATATCATCGGCGTTTTTATCTACACCAACCGCTTTCGCCACGACCAGTCCCAATACAACGGCTACCAGTTTATCAAACTGCCACAACCCAGTGCCGACACCCTCACCCTAAACCATATCGCCCAGAATCTGCTACGCAGCATCTACCGCCCCGGCCACGAATACAAAAAATGTGGTATCGAACTAAGCGGTATTGAACCAGCACAGACTTTCCAGCAACAGGATTTACTCTACCCTAGTGAGCACAATCACCGCCCCGAACTCATGAGCGCATGGGATAACATCACCAGCCGTTACGGCCGCAACAGCATTCAGCTTGGCAGCGAACTGCAATCCAGCCACTGGCACATGACCCGCACTCAGCTTAGTCCATGCTATACCACTCAGTTTCTGGAAATATTAACTGTATAACCATTAACCCAGCAGTTCCTGCTTATAAAACTAAAACTATACTGAAATGCCGATTTTCCGTTTTCAAGAATTAAAAAATCTTGCCTAACAACAATATTTGCTGTTCTGACCTATTAAATAGTGATATAAATTCACGCAATAATATTGAAATAAGTGATCATATATACTCCAAGCATAGTTAATGCTTATATCTATCAGGCATGAATTACCACCGCTCAATTATTTAAATTTTCATCCAAGAAATTTTAAATAATTTTTAGCACACAACTTTATATTATGAATAATAAATTAAAGCTAAAATATCAAGAAACTCATTTAATGATTTATAACTTACAAAGTTCAAACTACCAAAACCGTTTTATGGATAGCATATGAAAGCACTGATTTCAATTGATTACACCAATGACTTTATCGCCACAAATGGCGCGCTAACAACTGGGTTAGCTGGACAATCAATTGAGAAAGAAATGGTAAATGTAACCAGAACGTTTATTGAACAAGACGATTTTGTAGTATTTGCCATTGATGCCCATCAATCAGATGATCAGTATCATCCAGAAAATAAATTATTTCTACCACATAATATTATTGGCACAGAGGGGCAAGATTTATATGGTTCATTGAAGCAATTGTACACAATAAACCAATCTAATCCACAAGTTTACTGGTTAAATAAACGTCATTATTCAGCGTTCAGTGGCACTGATCTGGATTTACGCCTGCGTGAAAGAAACATCACAGAAATACATTTAACTGGAGTATGTACCGACATTTGTATTTTACATACAGCAGTTGATGCTTATAACCTTAATTATAAAATAGTCATCCATCAACATGCTGTTGCCAGTTTTGATGCCATAGGACACAACTGGGCTTTAAAACATTTTCAAAACACTTTAGGAGCCAGCATAATCTAAGCATTCTGATTAGCTCATAAATTATGATGATGAACAAATAGCCAGATTATTTAAGGTCTGGGTAGATACAAAAAAACCTCACCACTGTGAGGTTTAATTCTCCTTACTAGCAAGTAAGGGTTTTTGGTGGGTCGTGAGCGATTCGAACGCTCGACCAACGGATTAAAAGTCCGCTGCTCTACCGACTGAGCTAACGACCCTTTGGCTCCCCGACCAGGGCTCGAACCTGGGACCTGCGGATTAACAGTCCGTCGCTCTACCGACTGAGCTATCAGGGAAAGGAAGAGCGCATTATAGGGAGCATTATTAAACTCGTCAAGCATTTTTGGCTACTTCTGTGCTAAAACAGGCCATAAATAATGCAAATATTTGGTAGTTATAGATATTTAATTTCAATTATTGCTTTGCTTTATTAATTGCACGGCTGGATATATCGTATTTGCCCTATTATCTGCTTCTGCTGTTGTTCCAGTTTGCTGCCAATCTGGAACCATACTGCCCGATTCATTAACCTCAAGCGCATACTGATGGGTTTCTCCAGATTAACAGCAATGCTTTTTGGTAACTATAAAAAATGATTAATAGCCGATACAGCTCAGACAGCAAAATATTTTATTTTCCCACTAAGCGTGGTGGGCTTATGGCTACCGCACTTATTCATCAATGATTGATAAATATTATCTTGTTTTCTTTATGCAATTTTTTTTGCGCTCAAGTGCAGATTTCTGCACTACCTACAGCATAAATCTATTTAATAAAATAAATTTATATTTAAAAATCAATATACTATATTTTTATTTTTATGACGCCAAACTGGTACATGAATTGCAATAGTAAAGCAGCCTGCTTTTAAGCAAAGATGAATTTCTAACATGTAACAAGGAGTCGTTATGCAAAAAAAATTAATCACTACCGATAAAATCCGGGATTACCTTAAAGACGGTATGACGATTATGTTTGGCGGTTTTATGGGGTGTGGTACGCCGTTAAAGATTGTTAATGCGATTCTGGAATCAGGTATTAAAGACATAACGCTTATCGGTAACGATACAGCCTTTGTTGATACTGGTGTTGGCCCACTGATTACTAATAATCAAGTGAAGAAAGTAATTACTTCCCATATTGGCACCAATCGTGAAACAGGCAGAAAAATGATTGCCGGAGAGATTGAGGTTGAGCTGGTACCTCAAGGTACGCTGGCTGAGCGCATTCGTTGCGGCGGTGCCGGATTGGGTGGTGTTTTAACACCTACCGGCGTCGGTACGATTGTTGCTGATGGCAAGCAAATTTTATCGGTTAATGGTCGTGAATATTTGCTTGAGCTGCCGCTGCGGGCTGATTTAGCCATCATACATGCTCATCAGGCTGATTATAACGGTAATCTGGTTTATCAATATGCCGCACGTAATTTCAATCCTCTGATTGCTACTGCTGCCGATACCGTGATTGCTCAGGTTGATGAGCTGGTAGAAGTTGGTCAGATTCATCCTGATGTCGTGATGACACCAGCAGCATTAGTTGATTTTATGGTTAGCACTAACGATTAAGGAAAAAAGACAATGGATAAAAAAGAATTAATTGCTCGCCGTGTTGCTCAGGAACTGCGTGATGGTGATGTTGTTAATCTGGGGATTGGCTTGCCAACTCAGGTGGTTAACTATTTGCCAGAAGGTATCAATATTACTCTGCAATCAGAAAATGGTTTTCTGGGGCTAGGGCCGAAAACCGTGGACGAACCCAATATTGTCAATGCGGGTGGACAGCCCTGTGGTGTTGTTCCCGGCGCAGCCATGTTTGATAGTGCATTTTCTTTTGCGCTGATTCGGGGCGGGCATGTGGATGCCTGTGTACTCGGGGGACTGGAAGTTGATCAGCATGCCAATCTGGCAAACTGGATGGTACCGGGCAAAATGGTGCCGGGTATGGGCGGCGCAATGGATCTGGTTACTGGGGCAAAAAAGGTAATTATTGCCATGGAACATTGCACTAAAACCGGTGAACCTAAAATCCTGCCTGAATGTAGTTTACCGCTTACGGCCAAAGGCAAGGTGAGCATGATTATTACTGAGCTGGCAGTATTTGAATTCAGAAATGGGCAACTGTATCTGATTGAGACGTCTGAAGGAGTGGATGTTGATACAGTGAAAGCGCATACCACAGCAGAATTTATTGTCGCGGATAATCTGCAAACGATGTCTATTGCTACAGGGGCACAGGCTTTATGATTTCACGTTTATCCAGACATACTACCAATCTGGTGAGTAAATACCTGCCCGATCCTTTGATTTTTGCTTTACTGCTTACCTTTATCATTTTTTTTATGGCCTGGGGATTAACCGATTCCCAACCGCTCGGTCTGGTAAAAATGTGGGGGGATGGCTTCTGGAACTTATTGGCCTTTGGCATGCAGATGGCGCTGATTGTGGTTACCGGCCATGCTTTAGCCAGCTCACCACCAGTTAAATCTGTTCTGGTTTCTATTGCCTCACTAGCCAAAACACCTACTCAGGCAGCGATGCTGGTAACTTTTGTGGGTTGCATTGCCTGTATTCTAAACTGGGGCTTCGGGCTGGTTGTAGGCGCCATGCTGGCCAAGGAAGTCGCCCGACAGGTTAAGAATGTTGATTATGGATTGCTGATTGCCTGCGCTTATATTGCCTTTATGACATGGGGTGGTGGTTTGTCCGGTTCAATGCCTTTAATGGCGGCAACTCCCGGCAATCCGGTTGCACACCTTATGGTTAGTGAGTCCAATCCACAGGGCATTGTGCCGATTTCACAAACAATGTTTTCTGCCAGTAATATTTTTATTACCACCATGCTGATTATCTGCTTACCTCTGCTGGTACGTTTTATGGTCAGAACCGACGGTAAGGTCAATGTGGTTGACCCTGAGTTACTGGCACCGGAGCCTGATTTTCAACGTAAACTTGATCGGAAAACGGCTACCGTAGCTGAAAAGCTGGAAGAAAGTAAACTGCTCTCTTTACTGGTAGGTGCATTGGGTATCAGTTATCTGCTGATTTACTTCTATCACAGTGGTTTTAATATCACAATTAATACCGTTAATCTAATTTTCCTGACTGCTGGTGTTTTATTGCACCGTACGCCTATGGCCTATATGCGTGCTGTATCCAATGCAGCCAGAAGCACAGCCGGTATTGTTATTCAGTTCCCGTTTTATGCGGGCATTCAATTGATGATGGAACATTCCGGTCTGGGTGGTCTGATTACTGAATTTTTTATCAATATTGCCAGCAAGGATACCTTCCCTATCTGGACATTCTTCAGCTCCGGTATTATCAACTTTGCCGTACCTTCAGGTGGTGGTCACTGGGTTATTCAAGGGCCATTTGTCATTCCTGCTGCGCAGGCTCTGGGTGCTGATTTAGGTAAATCCACGATGGCAATTGCCTATGGCGAGCAGTGGATGAATATGTTGCAACCATTCTGGGCATTACCTGCACTGGCAATTGCCGGGCTTGGGGTGCGGGACATTATGGGTTACTGCATGACGGCATTAATTTTCACTACGCCCATATTCCTGATTGGCCTGTACTTTTTCTAAATAAAAAGGGAGTTTATGATGACAAAAACCGTAATAGTTAGTGCTGCCCGCACAGCCATCGGCAGTTTTAATGGTGCACTTGCCACGGTGAGTGCGATTGATTTAGGCAAAACCGTTATTGATGAAGCATTGAAACGTGCTGCGCTTGATGCCGGTTTGGTGAATGAAGTTATTATGGGTAATGTGCTACAGGCCGGACTGGGGCAAAACCCTGCCCGTCAGGCTGCACTGAGTGCAGGTATCCCCAGTACAGTACCTGCATTTACCGTTAATAAGGTATGTGGTAGTGGCCTTAAATCAGTTGTACTGGCTACACAAAGCATTTTAACCGGCGATAATGATATTGTTGTGGCCGGTGGAATGGAAAACATGTCTCAGGCTCCCTATCTGCTTGGCAGCAAAGCACGATGGGGGCTGAAAATGGGAAATGCAGAACTATATGACACAATGGTGAATGATGGTTTAACCTGTGCCACCAATCATTATCATATGGGAATTACGGCGGAAAATATTGCCGAACAGTATGCTATCAGCCGGCAGGAGCAGGATGAGCTGGCACTGCGTTCCCAGCAGCTTGCCACTCAGGCCATTAATAATGGTGAATTCATCGAAGAAATTGTGCCGGTGACCATCAGTTCACGTAAGGGCGATATTATCTTTAAACAGGACGAATACCCCAAAGCAGATACCAGTCTGGCCGGTCTGGCCAAACTCCGACCTGCCTTTAAAAAAGATGGCACAGTCACAGCCGGTAATTCTTCAGGCATTAATGATGGTGCAGCAGCCATAGTACTGATGTCGGAAACCAAAGCCAAAGAGTTAGGCTTAAAACCATTGGCGTATATTCGCAGCTATGCTTCAGGTGGTGTAGATCCGAGCGTAATGGGGCTGGGGCCGGTACCGACAACCCGACTGGCTTTGCAAAAAGCAGCACTGGAATTGTCTGATATTGATTTAATCGAGGCAAATGAGGCTTTTGCTGCCCAGTTTCTCGGTGTTGGGCGCGAACTGAATTTTGATATGGACAAAACCAATATTCATGGCGGTGCCATTGCCCTCGGCCATCCTATTGGTGCCAGCGGCGCACGTATTCTGGTTACCCTGCTTCATTCCATGCTTCATCGCGATAAACAACTGGGACTGGCAACATTATGTATTGGTGGCGGACAGGGTACGACAGTCATTCTGGAACGCTGTTAACAATCACCCAATAATACTAATGATTATATCTGGTTATCCGATATGTTATTAGATTAGGCAATCAGGCGGTATTGGATTTATCCGATATTGCCTGAGTTGTTAATCCGCATAATCTATCCGATAATTCAAATAAATATCTCGGCTAATAATCAGCCCGACGTTACGAAATTAATTTATTGATAATGATGGATATTTGAGCACTTATGAACACCCGTTTCCTTCAGCGCCTATATCCAGACAGAATCAGTGCCCGTATTTTTTTGCTGGTAACCTTTCTGTCCTGTTTTTCAATCTGTGTCTGTGCAGTATTAATTGATAAAGAAGGACGTGAACTACTCAGGCAGGAAAAAAGCCAAAAACTTTATGCTGTTACCAAAACACTGGATTTGCTTTTAGGGGATGCCTATCAGCAGGTGGATGAAAATCTGCCCAGAACACAGCAGATTGCACAACTTAATCAGTATCTGTCTCCCAGAATTGAACCGTTACTAAAAGATATGCCGAGTATTGCGGCCGGTTATTATCACAAACAACTGGATGCCATTGTCGTCTATGCACCACAATCTGCATATGGCGTGAATGTGGGTAAATCTATTGCAGCCACACACAAAGGGCGTGAAGTAATGCATAGTGGCCGGCACATGATTGATACTGGTGAACAGGTCAGGGGCAATATCATGAATGCCATGATTCCCATCGTACGCAATAATCAGATACTTGGTTATATCTGGGCTAATGAAACACTGGATGATATTGAAAAGCAGACATTTGTATTTGATAAGAATGTCATAATCATCAGCCTGATCTGTATGCTGAGCTGTATCTGTATCGCTTCCTTTTTATCCAGAAAACTGAATACTGATATTAATATAATCAAGCAGGGGCTGGAAAAACTACCCTATTCGCTTGACTTTCGTCTGCCACTGATTCGCGGAGAACTGAATGAAATTGTGAATGGAATTAATAGTCTAGCTGAAAAGCTCAGAAAAACCAAAACCATGAACGAATTGATTTTGGAAAATACACTGGATGGCGTGATTACTGTAGACAATAATGGCTCCATAACCATGTTAAATCCGGCAGCAGAAAAAATAACCGGTTATCAACTTCAACACATACTTGGCCGGCCTTATTCAACCATAGTCGATGATAAAAACTTTCATAGTCCGTTACTGGATACCTTATACAATGGTATCGATCATGTAGGGGTTGAAGTAGATTTTCCGGTTGCCGGACGCATTATCAGAATCTCTGCCAGTACCAGCCATCTGAAAAATCATCAGGGGCAGATAATTGGTGCAGTGGTTATTTTTAAAGATATCACTGAACGCAAAGAAGTAGAAAAACTAATCCAGCAAACAGAACGTCTGGTTGCACTGGGTGAACTGATGGCAGGCATTGCCCATGAAATCCGCAATCCCCTGGCGGCAGTACGCGGTTTTGTCCAGTACCTGCAAAATGATGTACCGCGCACAGAACAAAATGAATATATTGAGATTATTCTGAAAGAAGTTGATTCAATCAATCAGGTTATCCAGCAACTGCTGGACTTTTCCGTGCCCTCCAAAAACTACTATGTTTCCGTTCAGTTAAATACTTTAATTGAAGAAGTACTGGTGCTGATTAACTCATCCCACCGGTCAAATAATATCAGCCTGATTCTTGCATTAACCCGTGAGTTGCCACCGTTGTATCTGGATAAAGAATTAATCAAACAGGCATTACTGAATTTATTAATCAATGCCATTCAGGCAATCAGGGATCACGGTAAAATTGAAATAGCTACATTATTGTCAGCAAACCACAAATATCAGTTGATTCGGATAAAAGATAACGGTGAAGGCATTAAAAAAGAATTAATGGATAAAATCTTTACCCCGTTTTTTACTACCAAAATTTCTGGTACCGGCCTTGGGCTGGCCATGGTACAAAAAATAGTTTCTTCCCATAAAGGGCAAATTAGCATTAAAAATAATGAGCACAGCAGTGGTGTTACCGTTGAAATAGCACTTCCCGTCAACTGAAACAAAATAATCTGGAACTTATGTCGGAAAAAATCTTAATTGTCGAAGACGAACTCAATCTGCGCAAATTGTTATCCATTTTTTTATCACAACAACAGTATCAAGTTATCGCTGTTGATAATGCGGAAGAAGCTATTGCACTATTAGTGCAGCAGCCCATTGATTTAATTTTAATGGATAACCGCCTGCCACAAATGACCGGACTGGAAGCACTGAAAATAATTAAAGAAAGCCATCCAGAGATGTTTATCATACTGATGACGGCTTATGCTGGTGTTGATACAGCGGTTGAAGCATTAAAGCTGGGAGCGATTGATTACATTGTTAAACCCTTTGATCTAAATGAGCTTAAAGCATTGATAAAGCGGACATTAGAGTTAAGCAGGGCTAAAAAGCAGGGAATTGATTTATCGCCGAAAATCGAATTAACCAACTGCGATACCAAAGGGCATATTCTCACTAACAGCCCGAATATGATGGAACTGTGCCGCAATATCGCTAAAATATCACAAACCAAAACTACCGTATTAATCACGGGTGAAAGCGGTACCGGTAAAGAATTAGTGGCGAAAACCATTCATTACTATAGTACACGCTCAACCGGCCCCTTTATCAAAGTAAATTGTGGCGCATTGCCGGAAACCTTGCTGGAAAGTACGCTATTCGGGCATGAAAAAGGGTCATTTACGGGTGCTTATCAACGTCAGCTTGGCTTATTTGAACGTGCACATCGGGGCACACTTTTTCTGGATGAAGTAGCAGAAATGTCGACCAACCTACAGGTAAAACTTCTGCGTGTCATTCAGGAAAAGGAATTCGAACCAATCGGCGGTACCAGATTAATCAAAACTGACTTCCGGCTGATTGCTGCCACCAATCGTAGTCTGCAAGATATGGTCAGCACTGGCGAATTCCGTGAAGATTTATTCTATCGGCTTAATGTTATGGAATTAAGCTTACCACCATTACGCGACAGAAAAAATGATGTCATGCTGCTGGCACGCTACTTTGCCAATCAGTTTTGCCATGAAAATAATAAGGAATTACTCGACTTCACCATCAGCGCTGTGGAAGTACTCAACCAGTATCCATGGCCGGGCAATGTGCGCGAATTGTCCAATGCCATTGAGCATGCCGTGGTAATGTCCAATGGGCTGTTTATTTATCCGCAAGATTTACCTGCACATATCATTGCCCATAAAAAAACACCTGATTTCAATCCGGATTTTGGTGAAGATGAGCAGTATGGTGCTACCTTAAAGGAAAAAGTCAAAATTTATGAGAAAGAATTAATTATCAATGAATTGAAACTAAACCATGGACATCGGGAAAATACCGCCCGTTCACTGGGGGTCAGTAAAAGAACATTATTATATAAAATGCAGGAATACGAAATTGTAGAAACCATTAATTAAACGTAATAAAATCAGACAAATAAGCGTCATTAGCCACCTGATACTGGATGACAGATATACCTTTTCCAGTCTGATTATCCCAGCGCTGCCAGAAATACACCAAGGGCTTCACCGCGTTGACGCACATACAATTCCCAAGCCACTCAATCCGAACTTGTCATTGTATGCGCGTATTTTGCTAAAAAAGCATGGCGAGCTGCAAACACCATTTTGTAACTTATTTAAAATTACTCATAAGCATAATCAACGATTAACGGTGCATGATCAGAAAATTTTTCATCCTTATAGATAGATGCAGTTTGTGCACAGGCAGCAAGATTTGGTGTTGCCAACTGATAATCAATGCGCCAGCCCACGTCTTTTGCATAAGCCTGTCCGCGATTACTCCACCATGTATAGCCAGGTATTTCCGGATACAGGGTACGCCAGATATCTACCCAGCCCAGTTCGTCAATTACCTGACTGAGCCACTGCCGTTCTTCGGGCAGGAAGCCAGAGTTTTTCAGATTTCCGCGCCAGTTTTTCAAATCAATATTCTGGTGCGCAATATTCCAGTCACCACAAATCACCACATCCCGTTGCAATGCCTGTAATTCACGTAGCACGGGCAGGAACTTGTCCAGAAAACTAAACTTAGCCTGCTGCCGCTCCTCCGAACTGCTGCCCGATGGCAAATATAATGAAATAACTGTCAGTTTGCCAAAATCAGCGCGCACATAACGCCCTTCATGGTCAAAATCTTCCCAGCCAAGCCCAATCTGAATAGCATCGGGCCGCTGCTTACTGTATATGGCCACGCCACTGTAACCCCGTTTAACGGCGGTATGCCATACCCCATGCATGCCTTGCGGATGCTTCATCTCTTCGGTCAGATCAGCTTCCTGAGCCTTTAACTCCTGTACACACACAATATCGGCCTGTGCCTGTGCCAGATAATCAATAAAACCTTTACTGGTGGCTGAGCGTATACCATTTACATTGGCAGAGATAATGCGCATCCGCATGTCCTTTCGATTAATGCTAAAATTTAAAGCTTAATTTGTTTAACACATCATTTTATCACCAAGGATAATTATGTCTGATTTCCGTCAGGACTTTCTCCACTTTGCCCTGCAACAGAATGTTTTAAAGTTTGGCCAGTTCACCACCAAGGCCGGCAGACAGTCGCCCTATTTTTTTAATGCCGGTTTGTTTAATGATGGCTACAGTATTCTGCAACTGGCTCGCTTTTATGCCCGCTCCATTCTGGCCAGCAACATAGAATTTGATATGCTGTTCGGACCTGCCTACAAAGGCATTATACTGGCCGCCGCTACCGCAATGATGCTGGCAGAAGAAGGACGCAATGTGCCATATGCCTATAACCGTAAAGAAGCAAAAGACCATGGTGAAGGTGGTGTACTGGTGGGTGCACCATTACAGGGACGTGTACTGATTATTGATGACGTCATTTCAGCCGGTACCTCAGTACGGGAATCAGTGGCCATTATTCAGCGTGAAGGTGCGATTACTGCTGGCGTGGCCATTGCACTTGATCGCATGGAAAAAGGTACCGGAACACAATCAGCCGTACAGGAAGTACAACAGCAGTATCAAATACCCGTAACAGCAATTGCTACACTAGAGGATTTACTTCGCTTGCTGGAAAATGATCCCACACTGGCCAGCTACCATCAACCGGTAGCAGCTTATCGCCAGCAATATGGTGTGTAAAGTTTGTCTGGTTCTGGCAAAAAAGATTGCTTTAATGGTTCAGATAATCTTATGTTTATGAATTGATTACCTTTACCGCGTATTTACCAGATGAATGTTGAACAGTTACTCAATCATTATGGCTATCTGGCCATCTTTATTGGCAGTATTCTGGAAGGCGAAACCATCCTCACGCTGGCTGGTTTTTTTGTGCATAGGGGCTATCTGTTATTTATACCATCCATTCTGTGTGCTACTGCTGGCGGCATGCTTGGTGATCAGGTTTGCTTTTTACTTGGCCGCTATTATGGCACGCGCCTGTTGCAACATTTTCCTAAACTGGATCCGCTGGTAGAAAAAACCAACCGGTTACTGTGCAAGCACAGCTCAATCATTATTATTGGTGTGCGCTTTATATATGGCCTGCGTATTGCCGGCCCCATTGCCATCGGCATGAGTAAAGTATCGTTTCCCCGATTTCTCTTACTGAACGCTCTGGGCGCATTATTCTGGGCAACCATCATCGTTAGTTTTGGCTATTTGTTCGGACAATCAGCGCAATGGATGTTTGCCCAGTTTCATCAATATACAAAGCTATTGTTTGCCATTATTCTGTTGGTAGCTGTGATTGTTCTGTCCATATACTGGTATAGCAAACAGCATCGTAATAGATGAAACGGAACGTTTGCCCTCATTCATATCAGCGATTAATGTCTCTACCTAAGCTGATTTTTTAGCAAAAGTGTACATTATTTTTTTGATAAGCAGACCACTTTAGTAAAAGTGTGACCTGTCTTACCGAGCAGACAGCCAAAAACAATAAACCCCGCTACAGCGGGGTTTATTGTTTTTCTAAAATCAGGTCACACTGCCTGATCAGAAAGTATGTTTCAAACCAACACCAAAGGCAGTGGTTTTGTTTTTACCTTTGCTTTGATTCAGTTCATCGTAGCCATTGCCTTCACGCAGCCAGCCCGCCTGAATATTAGCAGTAGTATGTTTAGAGAAGTCGTAATCTGCACCTAATACAACCTGATCGTATTTGGTGTTTTTCTCTTTGCTACCGTTAATTTTTACATCCCAGCCATGAGCATAAGAGATTTTCGGGAAAACATTATTGAAGTGGTAGCCAAGGGTCAAAACAGCTTCCTGTCCCCGGTTATCCCAGGTCACATTATGATCACCAACATTCATAGTGTTTAAATTACCCTCTCCGCCCACGGGAATTGATGCGCCTTTCAATCCACGGAAATAGGAGCTGGTATTTTTGCTATATTGATAGCCCACACCTACAAACAGGTTATTGGCATCATAGCCACCTTCAAGACGATGTACCTGACCATCTTTAAGTTCGGTATGACCGGATTCAGAAATCATGGCAGCTGAATTTTTCAGGAAGTTAAAGCCATATTTCGCAAAATAACCGGCATTATGGTAATTCAGGCCTACGCTATACTTATCGCCAGCGCCCATACCATAATCATACTCACTGTTACGATTGCCACCATTTACATTATCGCGTGGAGAGTACAAGGCATTGAATTTAAAACCAGCCCATTCTGGGGAATCATAGGCAATACCTACATAACGTTCACCAGTACGGGTAAATTTACCCAAACCTAAAACTTCATTGTTGTATTCCCATGGGTCAACAACGTCCATATTGGCTTTCATGGTATTGCTGATACGACCCGCACGAACTGTACCGAAATCAGTTTGTAAACCGATAAAAGAGTCACGGTTAGCCCAGCCATCTGCTTTACCATTGCTGTTACCTAAATGAATGGCAGATTCTACCTGCCAGATGGCTTTCAGACCGTTACCCAAATCTTCAGAACCTTTAAAACCAATTCTTGAACCATAGTCAGCAATACCATTCTGGTATGGACCACGGCTGTCGCCACTGGTTTTAGTAGAAGATACTTCATAGCCTGCTTTCATTTGGCCGTACAAAACAACCTCTGCCATAGCAGCAACTGGCAAAGTAGTCAAAGCCAAAGCAATCAGGGTTTTTTTCATTACTGTATTCCTAGTTTCAACGTCAAAAATACAAACTTCAAAAACCAAATGAAGAGCTTTTGAAGTTTTACATCAATCGCCATCATGACGAGTGTGCGGAATATACTGGTGGGGTTATAAAAAAGCAAACCACTGATTCTGAATAGCAGACCGAGATAGTTTCTGCTATTAAAGAACAGGTTAAATAAATATCAGAAATGTATCCAAATGACGGTGAAAGCCACTGGTTTTATCGTTAAACTGACTTTCTGCTACAGTTTTTTCACATTACCTACTATTAGCAATACATTTTTATATATAGGCAAATTATTATTCAGAAAAGTCATATACAACAACCAGCACAAGAATGTTTACAGAAAACAAAAATTTTCACGCAACTGTTGTCAATGTATTAATCCATAATCCTTAAAACCATGCTCAGGTATGATTATAGATGTAGTCTATCAGGTTGCTTATCTATCTAATTTTCAGCTATGGATAGAACAATTTAATTATTCAATATCAAATAGATATAATTAGTAGATAAGTAAGTTATTTACTTATGATTTCCTGCACCATTTTTTCAATGGTTTTAACTATATATTTGTCATTATGGCTAAGCTTTTATCCCCTGATTTTTTATAATCAGCCGATATGCTTAATAAGTAATAATAATTATGCTTTTATTGCTATGTGCAGTGTCATCTACATCAAGATTTTATTAATGCAATTCAATGATGTTTATAAAATAAGTTAATCCCTGACTGATGAACAGTGTAATCTGTTCTTCAGTCAGGGATTAAGTTCAACTACTAATTAGTAAGGATTAAATACTAATTAGAAAGTGTGTTTCAGACCAACACCAAAGGCAGTGGTTTTGCGTTTACCTTCGTCTTCGCCTAAACCTTCACGCAACCAGCCAGCCTGTACGTTAGCAGTAGTGCGTTTAGAGAAGTCATAGTCAGCACCTAACACGATCTGATCGTATTTGGTGTTTTTCTCTTTGGTACCGTTGATTTTCACATCCCAGCCATGAGCATAAGAGATTTTCGGGAAAATGTTACCGAAGTGGTAGCCAACAGTCAGAGCAGCTTCCTGACCTTGGTTATCAATAATCACATTGTGATCACCGACATTAGCATCCAATTTCTCACCATCAGGAAGAATGACGTTAACCTGAGTATCGTTTAATAAACTATAGTGAGAGGAGGTATTTTTAGTAAACTGATAACCTAAACCAACAAACCAGTTATTAGCATCATAACCACCTTCTAAACGATGAACCTGACCGTCTTTTAACTCAGCAGTGAGGTCATCATGAATTTTTACGCCAGAGTTTTTCAGGTAGTCAAAACCATATTTAGCATAAAAACCAGAATTTTTGTAGTTCAAGCCAAGGCTGTATTTGTCACCAGATCCGATACCGCGATCATATTCACCTGTACGATCACCACCGTTTACGTTATCACGTGGAGAGTACAGCACATTAAAATTAAAGCCAGCCCATTCTGGAGAATCGTAAGCAATACCTACATAGCGAGCGTCAGTACGGGTGAATTTGCCCAGACCCAATGCATCACTGTTATATTCCCAAGCATCAACAACGTCCATATTAGCATTGATAGCATTGCTGATACGACCGGCACGTACGGTACCGAATTTGTCATGCTGCAAACCGATGAATGAATCACGGTTAGCCCAGCCATCAGATCTACCATTGCTGTGACCCAAATGAATGCGAGATTCTACCTGCCAGATAGCTTTCAGGCCATTACCTAAGTCTTCAGAACCTTTGAAACCAATACGAGAACCGTAATCAGCGATACCATTTAAGTATGGATCACGATCTTCACCAGTAACTTTTGATGAGTTAACTTCATAGCCTGCTTTCATTTGGCCATATAAAACAACCTCAGCCATAGCGGCAACCGGCAAAGTGGTCAAAGCCAAAGCAATCAGGGTTTTTTTCATTGCTGTATTCCTTTTCTATGTCGAAAAAACAAACTTCAAAAACCTAATGAAGAGCTTTTAAAGTTTTGCATTAATCGCCGCGTTAGCGATTTCATGGCTGTCAATATAATGCTTTAGTTGCAAAAAAACAAATTCATTTGCAAACACACAACACTTTTGACAGGTCACACTGCGATAAATAATAGCCAAAAAACAATATTAACCAATAAATTCAATACATTATTCAAAAAATAATACATTAAAATAAAATATTTTCAGCATTTAAAAGTGTTGTAGTTTTTCAACACAATAACTGAATTAAATAATCATATTGAGCAGTTACAGCAATATAGTCACTACACATCTAGTGTACAAGGTGCAATCCATCATTTTGTACTTTATTACGATACTGATACTATTTTGCAAGGTAATGAATAACTTGTAAATACCTTCGTTTATGCATCAACTTGCCTGTATCAGCAATAAGGATTTTACTGATACAGGCAAATATATCAACAAATAAAATACCATTGGATGAGATAGATATCTCTATATTCTGGTTTCAACCTGTTCCAGTACTGCCGGCACTACTGGAACACTATCTGGCTGGTTAAGCACTCTATCTTTGCGCCGCAATTTAGGCTCCGACACAATGACTGCATCATCACTGATTGATACGGTTTTATCCGCGCTGGTCTCAACCAGTATCAGTCCACCCTGTTCAGCTATATGGCTCAGATTAATATCTGCTGCTGTATTCGTCGTTACTGATTCCATCTGAGCAACAACCACCGGTTGGGTTTGCGCTATCGTTTCGGGATTAATAACAACAGATTTATCACCAGTCGATATCTGCTGATCGTGCTCTAACTGGGCAAGAACACGGATAATGGCCTGTTGTGCCTGCTCTACTGCATGCTGCACGATGCCATCATGAGTTTCACTTAACTGGGCAGTATTAACACTGTTGCTGTGCTGCACAGGATTAAGCACATGCTCAGTAGTCTGCTGTATCTGTGCTGTAATAGTGTGAATGTCAATATTGCGGCTGACTTTTCTGGCCGATATGATGTAGCTGCGCTTTTTCTTGCCGTTTTGACGCCGGCTGTTTTTATCATGCCGGGTTTTATGGTGCTCATTTTTCGCTCCTCCAGCAGACAGGGTAATAATCAACGGATCGCTGGTCCGAGCTTCGTCAATCGAATCAATAATGTTTGCTTGCTGCACTGGCGTCTCAGTTTTGCCTGATGCCCGTTGGCGGCGACGGCGAGAAATGTTTTGCTCCTGTTTAAGGCCACTGTGCCCCTGAGTGGTATCGGTTGCTGTATCGGTTTGTGCAGCTGCAAATTTATCGGCACGTTTTTCTTCGCGCCGGTTACGCTGCTCATTTACCGGCCGGCTTGCCAGTATGGCATCAACTGCTGTTTTACTTTCAGCAGCAACGTCAGATTTTTGGGCAGAATCTGTATTTTTAGCCAACCGGTTAGCACGTGACTGACGCCGTTCCTGTGTCTGGGTTTTCTGATTTTTTTTCTGCTGTGTGGCTTTAGCTGCTTTTTCTGGTATGGCACTGCTTTGTACAGCAGATTCGGCAGTCTGACCACCTAACAGCTTACTCAGCCAGCCAGACAGTTTTTTCCACATACTTGGCGTTGCCTCAGTTTTAACTGCGGGCGTTTTCTCAATTACGGGAGCGGGTTGGGTATGATGAATACCTTTAACTGCAGCTTCAGGTCTGACAGTTTTATTCTGACCGATAGAGAATGGCAGTTCACCGAGGTTCTCAGGTTCCTGTACCTGATGATAGCTAGGTACGGTTTTTTCTTCGACATTATCTGTACGTACACGGGTAACACTGTAATGTGGATTTTCCAGATGAATATTCGGAATCAGCAATACACATACATCCAGCCGCTCTTCCAGCCCAAACAATTCAGCACGTTTTTCATTCAGTAGAAAAGTAGCAACGTCTACGGGCACTTGCACCCGCACTTCAGCAGTATTATCTTTCATCGATTCTTCCTGAATGATGCGCAAGATATGTAATGCTGTTGATTCAATGCTGCGAATAAAACCGGTACCTGCACAGCGCGGACAAATAGTATGGCTGCTTTCTCCAAGAGATGGTTTCAGGCGCTGTCTTGACAATTCCATTAAGCCGAAGCGGGACAGTTTAGCCATTTGTACCCGTGCACGGTCTTTTTTCAAGGCTTCACGCAGAGTGGTTTCAACATCACGCTGGTTTTTGCTGTTCTCCATATCAATGAAGTCAATAACCACCAGCCCGCCCAGATCGCGTACACGCATCTGTCGTGCGACTTCTTCAGCAGCCTCCATATTGGTTTTGAATGCTGTATCTTCGATATCTGCTCCGCGTGTTGCCCGGGCGGAGTTAACGTCAATGGATACCAGGGCTTCGGTGTGATCGATAACAATGGCACCACCGGATGGCAAGGCGACTTCGCGGGAAAAGGCAGATTCAATCTGCTGCTCAATCTGGAAACGGGAGAAAAGAGGGGTATGATCAGTATAATGCCGTAAGCGATTGATGTAGGCTGGCATAACATAAGACATGAATTCGCGAATCTGATCATAGACTTCCTGAGAATCAATCAGGATTTCTCCGATATCAGGCTGGAAATAGTCGCGAATGGCGCGGATAAGCAGTGAACTTTCCATAAACAGCAGATAGGGTTCATTATGCTGGTGTGCCGCCTGCTCAATTGCGCGCCATAGCTGCACCAGATAATTCAGATCCCACTGCAATTCTTCTGCACTGCGGCCAATACCGGCGGTACGTGCAATCAGGCTCATGCCACGCGGTGTATCAAGCTCACTCATGGCCTGCTTGAGTTCCTGCCGGTCTTCACCTTCAATACGGCGGGAAACACCACCACCACGGGGGTTATTCGGCATCAGCACCAAATAGCGTCCAGCCAGACTGATAAACGTGGTTAGGGCTGCCCCCTTGTTACCACGCTCATCCTTTTCTACTTGTACAATGACTTCTACGCCTTCTGACAGCACATCCTGAATACGGACACGACCACCTTCATAATTCTGAAAATAACTGCGTGATATTTCCTTAAATGGCAGGAAACCATGGCGATCTGTGCCATAGTCAACAAAACACGCCTCCAGTGAAGGTTCGATGCGGGTAATAATACCTTTGTAGATATTGCCTTTGCGCTGTTCTTTACCCAGCGTTTCGATGTCCAAGTCAAGCAGACTTTGTCCATCCACAATTGCCACGCGCAATTCTTCCGCCTGCGTGGCATTGAATAACATTCGTTTCATGAAAACCTCGTTATGTGCACTGACGAGGCGTTGTAATTAGTATTTGACACCCGCAGCCTTGCCAGATTGAATTGTTCACGGCAAATTAAGCAGGCTTTCATCATAAAGAAGGTGTAAAGATCATATTCGCTATCCAGCATCACAATACCTGCTAAACAGCGTGTGCCCGATAGCCGATAAAGACGGTCACGGCACTTAATTGGGGTAGCCATTCTTCTGTTATTCTGTCAGGTGCTTGGGCGCAGTAGCGGCTGCGTTATCCGGTTTTGTCTTGCCAGATCACGTCTGAAGCCGTGGCTTGCCACCTGATGGAGTCAAACTTAATCACTAACCCTTGCTGTTGACGGCTGGTCAACAACATGGGGAAATACGCCTGCAACAGTGCGTTTTTCCAATAAATACGTTAACATTTCATTATTTGCAGCCAAAATGCGCTTTCAGGCGCTTTTCAGCTCCGGGCAAAATGCGCCCTTTTTCGGTTCAGTATCGTCTGCCACTATTGCTTCTGGCCATGACAACTGATGACTTCTATTTATTTATAAAAGCTTACGGATTATAAGCAATATGACGGTTTTAAGCAAAGATTCAGTGCAGTTTTTGTCTGTCTGTGCGGAAAGTGCTGGGCAACGACTGGATAATTATCTGATACGGGAATTGAAAGGTGTGCCAAAAAGTCATATTCAGCGCATTATCCGTAGTGGAGAAGTACGTCTGAACAAGAAACGCTGTAAAGGGACAGACCGTATTGCCGTCAATGATCAGATTCGTTTACCGCCCATTCGTGTTGCCTCCAGTCATGCGCCTGCAACCGCCTCGACCATTCCTGCGCAGGAATTTGCTATTGTGTATGAAGATGATGTATTGCTGGTGATCAACAAGCCCTCTGGTGTCGCCGTTCATGGCGGCAGTGGTATCAGCTTCGGTGTCATTGAGCAGTTACGGCGTGCCCGTCCTGAAGCACGTTATCTGGAGCTGGTTCACCGGCTGGATAAAGACACCAGCGGTTTACTTATGATTGCCAAAAAACGCAGTGCTCTGGTCAAACTGCATGAATCGATTCGCCAGAATCATCCACATAAAGTATATCTGGCCCTGGCCGTTGGTACATGGCCGGAAAAAGTACATCAAGTCAAATTGCCACTGCTGAAATACACTGGTGCTCAGGGAGAAAAAATGGTACGCATTGCCAGTAATGCTCAGGAAGGACAGCGGGCATATACACAGTTTCGAGTACTGCAACAGTATGCAGGTACTCAGTTACACGCCGTAGGCATAAAAGCATTAACTCTGATGGAAGCGACGCTGAAAACGGGACGCACCCACCAGATACGTGTGCACATGCAATCACAGTTGTGTCCGATCGCTGGTGATGAACGTTATGGGGATTACCAGATAAACAGGCGCCTGCACAAAACCGGTTTGAAAAGAATGTTTTTACATGCCACAGAGTTAACGCTGGCACATCCGGTTAGTGGCGATATTTTACAACTTACCGCCCCTCTCCCGGATGACTTGCAGCAGTTTCTGCGTAATCTGCCAGCAGTTTCGGACAAACTGTCACAGCAGAGTTAAAACTGAATTTAGTGGTGCCTAAAATGATTGTTGCTGTAGCCATTGTTTAAGTTGAGAGCCACATTTATCATGACGCAGGCTATATTCAATAAAGGTTTTCATATAACCCAGTTTGTCGCCACAATCATGTGAATAGCCCTGAATCATAAACGCATCTACGGCTTCCTGTTGCATCAGTGCAGCAATGGCATCTGTAAGCTGAATCTCACCACCCGCGCCTGGCACTGTTTTCTCCAACAGCGGCCAGATACTGGCTGAAAGCACATAGCGGCCAACGACTGCCATATCAGATGGAGCCTGTTCTAGCGCAGGTTTTTCGACAATAGCGTTCATGGCAATACTGCTTCCGGCAGCAGCCTGCTGATTATTACAATCTACAATACCGTATTTGTTGACTTCACTCATCGGCACGCGTTCAACCATAATCTGACTACGTTGTGTTTGGTCGAAATGCCTCAACATTGCCGCCAGATTATCTGTAGCCAGATTACAGGCACTTTCATCTATCAGTACATCAGGTAGCAAGACAGCAAATGGTTCATTACCAATCACAGAACGTGCACACAGCATTGCATGACCCAGACCTTTTGCTTCGCTTTGACGTACCTGAATAATTTGCATATCAGCAGGTAAAACAGCACGAATTTCAGCCAGCAAAGCAGTTTTACCCTTGTTTGATAACTGTGTTTCCAGCTCAAATGCGGTATCAAAATGGTTTTCAATCGCAGTTTTAGAAGCATGGTTAACCAGAACAATTTCATTAATACCTGCAGCAGCACATTCCTGCACAATGTACTGAATGAGTGGTTTATCGGCTACCGTTAGCATTTCTTTAGGAATAGCTTTTGTTGCGGGCAACATACGTGTGCCTAAACCAGCTACAGGAATAACAGCTTTCATTTAGTTCTTTTCCATTCCAACAAAATGATTATTCAAACAACTATATGATTTATATATAAATATAATATCAAAGCAAATTTTGACTCAATCTAGATACTCATGTTGCCAGACAGAGCCGGTCATGACGACTGATAATGAAAACTTTTATGTAACAACAGCAGATAAACTTAATCTGCCTGCTTATTTTCCAGTTCGTTCAGTGCGGCCAATACCTCGGCTACAGCAACCGCTCCCGGATCAGCCACGCCGGCCAGATTCTGTTGATTAACATACGATGAGCGTCCTGCTCCGGCTTTATGCATGGTAGCCGTTTCTTCTGCCCCTTCTCTGGCAGCCAGAGCCGCGGCTTGAATATTCTGTTTCTGCCATGCATGCAATGCTGGTTGCAAGGCATCAATCAGAGTACGGTCACCCAGGTCTGCACCGCCATAATGCTTCATTTGTGCCAGCCCGTTTAACAAAGCCTCTACCAACGTGCCCCCTGTCTGCAACTTCTGGCCGGCTGCGGTGAAGAAAATCGACATCAAGACACCGCTTGAACCGCCCATGACAACAGCCAGCCGCTCTCCAATACACAGTAATAACTGCGACAAATCATTCAGGGGTAAGCGCTGTTGTGCCAGTTGCTGGGCAACAGCATGAGCTCCATGAGCAAAAGTGCTACCGGTATCACCATCACCTACCTTTGCATCCAGCGCATTCAGACGACTTTCCAGTCTGATAAGCGTATCTGTTATAACGGTAACATAGGCGGCCACCTGAGAATTTTCTGACGGCGTGTAATCTGACTGTGTATATACAGGTTTACAGGCAAGTGTTTTTAATGGCTTTAATGCTACCGGCTTCTGCCAGCCCTGAGTTTCAACTGGCGCATTAAGCGCCTGCTTGAAGTCATCGTTCAGCTTGAGTAATGACAGTGAAAAACCTTTCATATCCAGCGAGGTAACCAGCGGTGCAGGGCCAATCAGCCATTCAATTTGCTTACTTAAGGCAGAATGTGCCAACTCACGGGTTAATAAAGCCATTTCCAGAGCAGAAACACCACCCAGATTATTAATTAAAACAGCAAAACGTCCTTCCCCAGCTGACTGTTGCAATGTATTAACCAGAGTATCAATAAGTATCTTGCTATTTTGCGTACTCACTACCGAAGCGCCGGGTTCTCCATGAATACCCAACCCCAGCTCTACCTGCCCGTCTTTAATACGCTTTTCTTCCTCATAGTCTGGCAAATTACAGGTTTGCATGGCTACGCCCAAACTCCATAGATTGTCACATACCTGCTGCGCCAGATTACGCACCTGAATTAATGATTTGCCTTCTTCAGCAGCATAACCAGCTATTTTATGCACCAGCACTGTACCAGCAATACCACGCGGTTGTCTGTTATCAGGCAGCGCAATATCGTCTGCAACAATAACCATTTCTACATTCAGGCCATGACTTTTAGCCTTTTCTGCTGCCAGCCCGAAATTTAGCCTGTCTCCAGTGTAATTTTTAACAATTAACAAACAGCCATGTTCGCCGGTTACCGCAACGATAGCGTTAAATATCGCATCGACACTGGGTGAAGCAAACAAATCTCCACATACAGCCGCAGTTAGCATGCCTTTGCCAACAAAACCTGCATGTGCTGGTTCATGTCCAGAACCACCGCCAGAAATGACTGCCACCCGGCTTTTATCCCAGTCGCTACGTACAACTATCCGTATTGCTGGATCAGTATCTAGTTTGACAAGATTGCCCTGCGGAGCAGAAATTACCAAACCTTCAATAGCTTCATTAACTAATTGTTTACGGTCATTAAAAAAGAATCTGGACATGATTTTCCAAAGTTATAATTAATAATTGACAGGCAGAATTAATACTGAAGATTATGTACTTATTTACCAAAGTAAATGATTCAATCTTCAGGCTATCTGAATATTGTGGCAGACACAGCCAGCTTTCAGTAGTCAACATAAGACGCAAACTGCACACATGCAAATACATTGCTCACCTGCAAGACAATATATTGCTTTACTTGTTGTTTTTTACATCCGGCCTACCTGATAGATTTAAGCTGGCAGAGTGACAGTAGCGCTATTATAATGTAGACGCTTAAGTGGATAAAGTTTGGCCGAAAATTTCATCACAACAACAGATGCATCAATATAAAATTCAGATATAATTTCAGACATCACTTATTTGCTGATTAAACACAACAGAGTAGACTTGTCTGATAAATCAGCTAATGCTCAAATATCAATACAAAAACCAGAGAATAAACCAGATGAAAATGAAAATTAAAGGATCAGGCCTGACAGACGGCAATCCAGAAGAAAACAGCAGCTGGGAACGCAATATGCTGGAAAAGCTATTATTTGAAGTTTATCGCGAGCAACGACGTAATCGAATCTGGCGCTGGTTTTGGCGGCTGTTCTGGATTTGCATTATCGTTATTACCATTACCTCATTGGGTAGCACAAAACCAGGCGGTGCACATACTGCGGTTATCGATTTGGATGGTATTATCAGCAGCGACAATAATCAGGCAGATTTATTACGTAAAAGCCTGAAAGAAGCCTATAAAAACAGCAATGTCAAAGGCATTATTATTCGTGCTAACAGTCCTGGCGGGTCGCCGGTTATTTCCAGTATCGCCTATGAAGAAATCCGCCACCTGAAAGCTAAGCATCCACGCATACCTTTATATATTGTTACCGAAGATATGTGCGCTTCTGGCTGCTACTACATTGCCAGTGCCGCAGATAAAATTTATGCAGATCCATCCAGCCTTGTTGGCAGTATCGGGGTTATTGGCAGCAGCTTTGACTTTACCGGCCTAATAGACAAACTGGGCATTAAGCGTCGGGTAAAAATTGCAGGTAGCAATAAAGATATGGGCGATCCGTTTGTACCAGAAACACCGGAACAGGCAGAAATCTGGCAACAAATGTTAAGCAGTATTCACAAGCAGTTTATTCAGGCCGTGCAACAGGGACGTGGCAACCGTTTGAAAATTGCTGACAATCCTGACATCTTTAGTGGTCGTGCCTATACCGGTGAAGAAGCCAAAGCAGTTGGTCTGATAGATGACTTTGGGAATGTTTATACTGTTGCACGCGATGTCATTGGTGCACCGGAATTGGTAGATTACACCTCTGAAACCGGCTGGGGCACACGCCTTGGCAAAGGTATTAGCAGTACATTGCAGCAAAATATTCAGAGCATGGCAAACAAACCATGGTAATTTCTGCTATTGACAACAATAGCTAATCCGGCTTTCTGACTATTATGCCCATTTATGTTTCCGCAATCTGTTCAGGAACAGAAATGGGCATATCGTTATATAGACCAGTATCACTACTCGCCCAACTTTAAGTATGCTTTTGTGCCAGCACTATTTAGTGACATGAATTTATCAAGCCTGCTCTGCCTGTAATCAAATAGTTTAAGTTCACCAACACATACTGAATTTAATTGTTTTCCACTCGATTTGATAGAGTTGTTGGTTATAATATTTCTCCCTTATCCAGCCTCAATATCATGTACCCAATCATCAAGCCGCTGTTATTCCAACTGGATCCAGAAACTACCCATCACCTGACATTAAAATGTTTGCGGTTACTGCATCGCTATCATTGCGGTTTTTTACTTAAAGGCAAACACAATCATGCCAATAATACACTGGCCGAAAGTGATAGCAGCAGTACAACGACACTGATGGGTCTGACTTTACCCAACCCGATAGGTTTGGCAGCAGGGCTGGATAAAAATGGTGAATATATAGATGCACTGGCCATGCTTGGTTTTGGCTTTATAGAAGTGGGAACCGTTACCCCATTACCGCAAGCTGGCAACCCCAAACCACGTTTATTCAGATTACCTTCACAACAGGCAATTATTAATCGCATGGGGTTTAACAACTATGGTATTGATACCCTGATTAACAATATCGCAAACAGCCAGTATCGGGGAGTACTCGGTATTAATATTGGCAAAAATGCGGCCACACCAATGGAGAAAGCAGTAGATGACTATCTGATTTGTCTGGAAAAAGCCTATCCCTATGCCAGCTACATCACCGTCAATATTTCTTCGCCCAATACCCGCAATTTACGCAGCCTGCAAAGTGCCAGCGAACTGGACAGATTATTAAATCATCTGAAAAACCGGCAGGCACAGCTGGCAACCCAGCAAAGCCGTTATGTACCTATTGCCATTAAAATTGCACCTGATCTGGATGAAGAGCAAATTGCAGCTATTGCTGATGTCGCACTGAATACACAGATAGACGGGATCATCGCTACTAATACCACCATTGATAAAACTGTCTTGGGTAACCACAAATTTGCGCAGGAAGAAGGAGGCCTGTCTGGTTTGCCAGTACAGACACAAAGTAACCATGTACTACACCATCTATCTGCCCTTCTTAATTCGCAGATTCCACTGATTGGTGTAGGCGGCATTACCTCCGGTGCTGATGCGGCTGAAAAAATTCGCCTTGGTGCCACTGCATTGCAACTGTATTCCGGTCTGATCTTTCGCGGCCCCCAGCTAATTAAAGAATGCGTCAATGCCTGCTGCCAGCTAAAATAATATCCCGTCCAGGTAATTAAAATTTACAATAATTTATTGTATTATCATTATATTTTCACCAATCACACCTCATCTGGACTCACTGCAAATATTAACAGTCCTCTCTGTACCTATTATTTGATTTTATCTTCTTTCCTCTTTGCATTTTCTAGCATACAACTTTATGCAGCTGCGTTTGGCAGTAAGCTCACGCCTGCGCTATGATATCAGCTTTCATGCAAATATTTGCCCAGATTACTTTGTGCAG
The DNA here is from genome assembly GCF_002777425.1 of Snodgrassella alvi. GTDB lineage: Bacteria > Pseudomonadota > Gammaproteobacteria > Burkholderiales > Neisseriaceae > Snodgrassella > Snodgrassella alvi_B. The sequence continues at coordinate 125,707 of NZ_MDVC01000091.1, read as the reverse complement.
TTTTTATCTGTACAGGCAAAAACTGCACAAAGTAATTTGATTAAATTGAAAGCCACATCATGCATAACAGCGACATACCGCTGCCAAAGGATATCCAGCGGCCAGCAGAAACCGTATTGGTGAATATTACCCCGCAAGAAACCAGAGTAGCTGTTATGGAAGAAAACAGGCTGTGTGAAATTCACATAGAACGTAACAGCGGTTATGGTCTGGTAGGTAATATTTATCTGGGTGTTGTCCGGCGCGTACTGCCCGGCATGCAAAGCGCCTTTATTGACATCGGCCTGGAACGTGCTGCTTTTCTGCACATTGTTGATATTCTGGAGCAGCGTCAGAAACCCGAGCAACCCCTGCGTATTGAACACATGCTGCATGAGGGTCAGGCAATTGTTGTACAGGTAATCAAAGACCCGATCAACACCAAGGGAGCGCGCCTGTCTACGCAGATATCACTGGCAGGACGCTTTCTGGTACACCTGCCACAGGATCAGCATATCGGTATTTCACAACGTATTGAAGACGAAGAAGAACGCAATCATTTACGTGAACGTCTGCAAAAGCTGTTACCAGCCGATGCAGGCCATGGCTATATTATCCGCACCAGTGCAGAGAATGCCACGGACACAGAATTACAGGCTGATATCAACTATTTAACCAAACGATGGCAGCATATTCAACAGTTATCCAAAATCAGCCCGCCGGAAACATTGCTGTATCAGGATTTACCTTTAAGCCTGCGCGTATTGCGCGACATGTACAGCGACAATATTGACCACATCATCGTAGATTCAACAGCCAATTATGAAAGCATGCGTGAATTTGCCATGAACTACTCTCAAGGCGCACTGGATAAACTGAAATTATTCCAGAATGACAGCCCACTATTTGAAGCGCACAATATCGAAACCAGAATTACCCAATCCCTACAGCCACGAGTAAATCTGGACTTCGGCGGTTATATTATTATAGAACCAACTGAAGCCATGACCACCATTGATGTCAATACTGGAGGATTCGTAGGTGCGCGCAACTTCGAAGAAACCATCTTTAAAACCAATCTGGAAGCATGTCATGTGATTGCACGCGAGCTGCGCTTACGTAATTTGGGTGGCATTATTATTATTGATTTTATTGACATGACCAACGAAGCACATCAAGAGGAAATTCTGACTGAGCTGGCACGGGCACTGGCTTATGACCGCACTCGAGTTACCCTTAACGGCTTCACCAGTCTCGGACTAGTCGAGCTGACACGCAAACGCACACGCGAAAACCTGTCCCAGATACTGTGCGAGCCCTGCCCAGCCTGCCAAGGGCGCGGCCGACTAAAAACCGCACAAACCATATGCTATGAGATTCAGCGCGAAATCATGCGTGAATCACGCCGTATAAATGTACAAGAATTTCGCATACTTGCTTCACCAAGTGTCATTGATTTATTTCTGGATGAAGAAGCCAACTCTCTACACATGTTAAGTCAATTTATCGGTAAACCGATTGCGCTGGCAGTAGAAGCCACCTACAATCAGGAACAATATGATATTGTGCTGCAATAGTTTTATTCTGTAAAAGAGAAACCAGACGTATGAACTTACCTGATGCTGCTCAGGCAGAAAGCCTGTGGCAAACCATTCGCCATGAAACTGAAAATGCGGTGTGTAACGAGCCGATACTGGCCAGCTTTCTGCATCTGAGCGTATTACGCCATAAAAACTTTGCCCGCATGCTTGCCTTTCACCTGTCTACCAAAATGTCCAGTGCAGTAATGGATGCGCGGGCATTATTTGAGATTTATCTGGAGGCACTACATCAAGATCCGGCAATTATTCACGCTGCGCTAGCAGATATAGTTGCCTACTATGAACGTGATCCGGCGTGTGATACTTACTGCCTACCATTACTGTATTACAAAGGGTTCCATGCTATACAGACTCATCGGATTAATCATTGGCTGTGGCAGCAGAATCGTCCTACTCTGGCCTATTTCCTGCAAAACCGTGCTTCAGAAGTATTAGGGGTTGATATTCACCCTGCTGCCTCAATGGGATATGGCATCATGATTGATCATGGTACCGGAGTAGTCATTGGCGAAACGGCAGTACTGGGCAACAATATTTCTCTGCTGCACGGAGTCACTCTGGGAGGTTCCGGCAAACAGAGTGGAGACCGACACCCGAAAATCAGTGACGGGGTTATGATTGGTGCTAATGCTTCCGTATTAGGTAACATTCGGGTACATACCTGTGCCAAAGTGGGAGCCGGTAGCGTAGTGGTTAGTGATGTTCCAGAATATTCTACGGTAGTGGGTGTACCAGCTCGGGTTATTAGCAAAACCAATAAACATGAAAGTCCGGCACAGGAAATGGATCAGCGTATTTAAAAGTATAGTTTGCTCAGATACATTACAGGAATGTTTAACGCAGCTATGTTTTATCTGTTGCAGTCGAATTGAACAGGATAGTAATAATGATAAACTGAGCAAACAAAAAGAGGATGAGAAAGGGTATTTTAAACAACCCAGAATATACATTTCCAAAAAATCTACACAGCAGAATTTTAATAAAAGCTTGTTTCTATTGTTCTGGAAAAAGAATATTCGGTTGCACGAGCGTGTCAGGTTAAATTGTAATCCTTTAAATCTTAATTTTATTGAATTAAACCTGCTATATATTTAAATAATATTATTTTGTTTTTTAATAGTTGTTCTTTTCCTTTTCTACTGTTGCACTATCAATCTTAGTAAGTTGATCTGCTTGTTTTAACCAGATTACGACATCCGTGCAAACACAATCACGAAAACTGCATTCTAATTTGCTGTTATTATCAACCCATGTAATTATCTGATATCCAAAATCAAAACTACAGAACTCATCTGGATAATCTACGCCTAATTTTTGGTTTATATCATGTTCACGTAAATTTAAAAAATCGCTGGCTTTGAATTGGTTTACAATTGTTCTAAAATTTTTCATCCATTGCTTTCGTAACATTAAAATATTATCTACCAAACCCATCTTTTGATTCTAATGCAAAGAACTATACTACAACTTATTTCATATATTGTATGGTATGACTTGTGTATTTTCGGCAAGCTGATAACGACGGTATTCAATATGCACCAGAGTCAAAACTAATGCCTATTCATCGGTAAGAAATAGGACGACTACACTTTAAGAATAACCCATCACTGGTTTTGCATAATGTTTTATAGTTGGCTGTCCGATCATTTATACCGTGTTAAAAAGCCAAATTACAAATATTTGTTGCTTCAACCAGTTAAAATGAGCAATATTGAACAATAAAATAGGGCTTCGGGCGTAAGGCTAAACGGCTTGAGACAATACCTTATGAATTTTAAAAAATTACCTTAATCATGAGGTGGAAATATTTCGGCATTTTTCAACACTGCATGCATTAAGAATACAACTACCGTTAAATATTTACTAGATAATTCCAGTATAAACCTGTCTTCTGCGTAGCACACATCTTATAAATTACACAAAAAATTGCCTACAGATTAATGCAATTAATCCATTCAAAATAGCTCAAATGTAGTCAATCATGCCTAATAAATAAACCAGATAAACGATGTTAATACTTAAAGAATACAAAATAGGAAGACAATAAAAAAACGCAAATTCTAATCAGAATTTGCGATTTATGTGGTGGCGAATCAGGGATTCGAACCCCGGACACAAGGATTATGATTCCTCTGCTCTAACCGACTGAGCTAATTCGCCGTATCTCGTTTTCAAGAGAGACGCAATTATACGATATTTTTTCGCATATGCAAGCACCAATTAAGCAAAAAATAATCATATTATTGTTTTAAAAAATAATTTAATTTCACCAACCCTAATTTAATTTTATCGATGAAGTAAACTGTATAAATTCACATTTTCGGCAAACTACACAATACTTCGCTGGTTCAGCACAGGTATCACTATGCTTTATGATACAATTCAGCCATTTTTATATATCGCCTATTTCCAAGGAATATCATGAGTTTGAAATGTGGCATTGTGGGTTTACCCAATGTGGGCAAATCTACCCTGTTTAACGCCCTAACCCAGTCAGGCATTGAAGCTGCCAATTATCCTTTCTGTACTATCGAGCCGAATGTCGGCATTGTCGAAGTGCCAGATGAACGCATGGCTGAACTAGCCAAAATTGTTAACCCAAAACGAACTCAGCCAGCCATAGTTGAATTTGTCGATATCGCTGGCTTGGTAGCAGGTGCCAGCAAAGGTGAAGGTCTAGGTAACCAGTTTCTCGCTAATATCCGAGAAACAGATGCCATCGTTAATGTAGTACGCTGCTTTGATGACGACAATATCGTCCATGTTGCCGGCAAAGTAGATCCGATTTCCGATATTGAAGTGATTGGCACCGAGCTGGCTCTGGCAGATTTAGCCAGTGTGGAAAAAACCATTGTACGTGAAAGTAAACGAGCCAAATCCGGTGATAAGGAAGCACAAAAACTGGTGGCTATTTTGGAACGTTTACAGCAACATCTGCTGGAGGGCAAACCAATTCGCGCAGCAGGTCTGGATCAGGACGAACTGGCACTGATTAAACCCTTATGCCTGCTGACTGTTAAACCTGCTATGTATGTTGCCAACGTTGCTGAAAATGGCTTCGATAACAACCCTCATCTGCAACGCCTGCAACAACTGGCTGCACAGGAAAATGCGCCTGTTGTTGCCCTGTGCGCTGCGATGGAAAGTGAGATTGCGGATCTGGATGAAGCCGATAAAGCAGAATTTTTAGCAGAAATGGGTTTAAAAGAGCCGGGATTAAATCGCCTGATTCGTGCCGGTTACGATCTACTTGGCTTGCAAACCTATTTCACTGCCGGTGTACAGGAAGTCAGAGCATGGACCATCCATAAAGGCGATACCGCACCGCAGGCTGCGGGAGTAATACATACCGATTTTGAACGTGGCTTTATCCGCGCACAGGTAATTGCCTACGCCGATTTCATTGCCTGTGGCGGCGAAACCAAAGCCAAAGAAGCCGGTAAAATGCGAGCCGAAGGCAAAGAATATGTGGTTAACGACGGCGATGTTATCCACTTCTTGTTTAACGTTTAACCGATAGCAATAATTAGCCAGCAACAGCCGGGCTAAGGCTGTTGCTTTTTTATGCGTTTCAGCTCACATCATTTAGTTGCATAAGCTGAAAACCTACACATCAGATAGCAAAAATTAAACTGCCCTGATTTCAGTCAGACACAGATTATCCTGTTTCTGCATGACAGAACAGCAGCGCACACACCATACATGATTAGCTTAATTATTGATTTTAAAAAATAATGCATTAAAAATAAAAATACACATATGAACAGCCTGAATACTGGCAAAAGCAGACAAACCTTTTCTTGTTACAGCCAAACTCATGATGTATCAGTTTTTTGCAACCAAAAATGCAGTAACAAACAAATCGTGTAAAATAATGCATCATTATTAATTACCTAACTGGAAACAGGCTAACTGGCCAGAATCAGCCAAAACACATTATGATATTGGCTATTGTGTTTTTTATGCAGCCAGAAACCAGCGTAATCCAGTTTCACGCCATTTTAATTTAATTTGAAAGTATAAAATCTTACTATGACCAGTGTTGTTCACGATTTACAGCAACGTGGCCTGATTGCCCAAACCACCGATGCTCAGGCTCTTGATACCTTATTAAACGAACAGAAAATCACCCTTTATTGCGGTTTTGATCCCACTGCTGACAGCCTACATATCGGACATTTATTACCTATTCTGGTATTGCGTCGTTTTCAGCTGGCCGGACATACTCCAATTGCCCTCGTAGGTGGTGCCACCGGCATGATTGGTGACCCCAGTTTCAAGGCACAGGAACGCTCACTCAATACACTGGAAACAGTACAGCAATGGGTAGCCAAAATACGTGCCCAATTACAGCCATTTCTTAGCTTTAGTGGTGAAAACGCTGCCATTATGGCTAATAACTACGACTGGTTCGGCAACATGAACTGTCTTGATTTTCTGCGCGACATCGGCAAGCACTTCTCAGTGAACGCCATGCTGAATAAAGAATCTGTAAAACAGCGTTTAAGCCGTGATGATGTGGGTATTTCCTTTACTGAATTCGCTTATGCTCTGCTTCAAGGTTATGATTTTGCCGAACTGTATCGCCGTCACGGTGCCGTATTGCAAATCGGAGGTTCAGACCAATGGGGCAATATCACCGGTGGCATTGACCTATCCCGCCGCCTGCATCAGGCTACCGTATATGGCTTAACCTTGCCATTGGTAACCAAAGCCGATGGCACCAAATTTGGTAAAACCGAAGGCGGCGCAGTGTGGCTAAGTGCAGAGAAAACCTCCCCCTATCAGTTCTATCAGTTCTGGTTAAAAGTTGCTGATGCCGATGTATACAAATTCCTCAAATACTTTACCTTCCTCAGCGTTACCGATATAGATGCTATCGAAGCACATGATCAGGCCAGTGGTACCAAGCCGCAAGCACAGCGTATTCTGGCTGAAGAAATGACTAAGCTGATTCATGGTGAAGAAGCACTGGCGGCTGCACAGCGCATTTCTGCCAGCCTGTTTGCTGAAGATCAGAGTGCCCTTACTGAAAGCGATTTCCAGCAATTATCTCTGGACGGACTACCCGCTTTTCCCATAACCGAATCCACTAACATCGTACAGGCATTAACTACAGCGGCACTGGCCAAATCCAACAATGAAGCACGCGGCTTTATCAGCCAGGGTGCAGTCATGGTTAACGGACAGAAAATTGACAGTGCTGACTACATATTCAGCGACCATGACAAACGTTTCGGCCGATATACCATCGTGCGTCGCGGTAAACGTAATCATGCCTTACTGGTATGGCAATAATCTTTTCAGATTCTATAATATACACCTCAAAGGAGAGTCAATATGAGTAATCACACTACCATCTTGCAACATCTGCCTATAGGCGAAAAAGTTGGCATTGCTTTTTCCGGCGGCCTGGATACTTCAACAGCACTGCTGTGGATGAAACTGAAAGGTGCATTACCCTACGCCTATACTGCCAATCTAGGTCAGCCGGATGAAGATGATTACAATGCCATTCCCCAAAAAGCATTGGAATACGGTGCAGAAAAAGCCCGTCTGATTGATTGCCGTACTCAGCTGGCACATGAAGGTATCGCAGCAATTCAAAGCGGTGCCTTTCATGTGCACACTGGTAGCATGCCATATTTCAATACTACACCACTAGGTCGTGCTGTTACTGGTACTATGCTGGTGGCCGCGATGAAGGAGGATGATGTAAATATCTGGGGCGACGGTTCAACCTATAAAGGCAATGACATTGAACGCTTTTACCGCTATGGCCTGTTAACCAATTCGGCTTTGCGCATTTACAAACCATGGCTTGATCAGCAATTTATTGATGAGCTGGGTGGACGGCATGAAATGTCTGAATTCCTGATTGCTCAGGGCTTCAACTATAAAATGTCTGTAGAAAAAGCCTACTCAACCGACTCCAATATGCTTGGTGCAACTCATGAAGCCAAAGATTTAGAAATGCTCAATAGCAGCATGAAAATCGTACAGCCAATCATGGGGGTTGCTTTCTGGAATGAGCAAGTAAGCATTAAAACAGAAGAAGTACGCGTACGTTTTGCAGAAGGCGTACCAGTAGCCTTAAATGGGATTGAATACAATGATCCGGTAGCATTGATTCTGGAAGCCAACCGTATTGGTGGCCGCCATGGCCTAGGCATGACCGACCAGATTGAAAATCGTATTATTGAGGCCAAATCACGCGGTATTTATGAAGCACCGGCGATGGCATTGCTGCATATTGCCTATGAGCGTCTGCTCACCGGTATTCATAATGAAGATACCATCGAACAGTACCGCATCAATGGCTTGCGTCTGGGCAGATTGCTGTATCAGGGGCGCTGGTTTGATTCACAGGCACTGATGCTGCGCGAAACTGCACAGCGCTGGGTAGCTAAAGCCATTACTGGTGAAGTAACTCTGGAATTACGTCGCGGTAACGATTACTCCATCCTCAATACCGAATCACCAAATCTGACCTACCAGCCGGAACGGCTAAGCATGGAAAAAGTCGATAATACTGCCTTTTCTCCAGCCGATCGTATAGGCCAGCTCACCATGCGTAATCTGGATATTGCCGATACCCGTAATAAACTGGGAATCTATACCAAGAGTGGGCTATTATCAGTAAATCAGGATGCATTGCTACCTCAATTAACTGATAAAAAAGATATTCTGTAAGATTCATAATTTAAAAAATTCAAAAACCGGATGGCATTTATGCACCACCCGGTTTTTTATTGCAAATATAATCTAATTGGCATCTATAAATATTAGGTTCAATCATTTGACCAATGCGTTTACCGTGTCGATTATTGCACCAGCTGTGCCATAATCTTCATACGTTAAATGATCAGCAAATTACCGGAAATGCCTCGACAATACCATCTTCCTCTTCGACAGAACGCGAACTGTGCCTTTCACAATCAACTTCTTTTACTATTATAGCTTGTACTACTAGCCACATGCCGTAATATGACTTCAACTAAACCATCAAGCTTTTTATAGTGCCATATTAAAGTATAAGCTGTATTAGGTTCATTAAAGGCATATTTATATCTTCACAATATCCCAGAATCTTAATCATTCAGATTATCTACTACGGTAACAGCATTATCTTGTAATATATTTCTTACTGGGATAGATATTTATTTTGCAGAAATAAATATAAGAGATAAATTTATAAATACTACAGTCAGCACTGAATAAACTATTCGTATTAGATATAAACAAACTATTGCTATTGGAAAGAAAATAAATAACCTGACAAGGTTATCAAGTATGCCATTCTTAATCTGAGTTACTTTAACATCAGATACTGTATTGGCTGAATTTAATTCCATTTTTAAAATTCTGGCCGCGCGATAATTTTGTTCTGAAGTACCACAAAATTTAAATCCTTGTTTAAGCAAATGCTTTGTATACTGATTACAGTAACAAAAGCACATGAGTGCAATAAATAGCAGTGTCCCCAATCTGGGAAAATTAAGCTGAACACCAAGAAAGGAAATGATTACGCACCAGATAAACCAGTACAATGAACCTCGCACATCTTTAACTAATAATGGAGTAAGGAAACCCATAAAAAAAGGCGTTATAGATAATCCCGTATATGCTATTTTAAATTCACCTGTATCTGGATTAAACATAGGCGTTAGCTTACGTTTTAAAGCCAAAAAAGGAATTTTAATAGTAAATGAATACTTTGGCCGATACTCATTTTCGTTAAACAGTCTATACTCCTCAGACTTCCCTACTTTAGTTTCAACAGGTTCTAATAGTCCAGGAATTATCTCCTGCCTTAACTGTGGATTTTCTGTAAGCAATTTAGCATTATATTTTGCCCGCAAATCAGGGTTAAGCAATACTTTGCGACAGGTTTGCCATCTTTCCCAATCTAAAATCTGCTCATCTGCTGCCCTTTTCAATGCACAACGGATTTCATCATCGCTAGCAGATAAACTAACCTTTAGCAGAGAATATAAGTTAATCATCGCCATATTTCTCACCCTATTATTCAGATTAAATGTGTTAATTACTATCCAGCAAGCACTTAACTTTCATTCTTTATACTGCAAATTGACTGTTATACGCAATTTTATGCGGCATTCAGAAAAATATTCACAAAAAACTAATATTAAAGCTAAAATGTAATTACTCAATAATATATATATTTCCAGAGTAAATTATTCTACCATTGAACTGAATAAACTCTTATGAAATAAATATGTACACAAAAGATTATTTCGAACAAAATGGCTATGCTGTTATTAATGCATTAATTACGCCGCAACAACTAACAGAAATAGAACAACAGCTAGAACAGGTTAATTTAACCACTGCTGGCAGCCGTGAATTACTTACACAGCCATGGTGTCAGCTACTTGCCAACAATTTAAAAAACAACACCCTGCTATCTGCCCTGCTTCCAGAAAAACCGATTGCGATTCAATGCACCTTATTCAAAAAATCAGCAGACAAAAACTGGCTGGTACCGCTACATCAGGACTTAAGTATAGCTGTCAGACACCGGTTCTCTGACAGCCGCTTCACAGGCTGGTCTCACAAACAGAATATATTATTTGTACAACCACCCGTGCAATATACGCAGCAACTTGTTGCAGTTAGATTGCACATAGACGACTGCTTGCATGAGCATGGTCCGCTCAAAGTGGTTGCGGGTACACATCAGCACGGCAGAATTGCTGAATCAGAACTGCGGCAACTCCGTGATCAACAAGGAGAGCAAGAATGTATTTTATCCAAAGGTGGCGCGGTTATTATGCGACCGCTTATTGTGCACTCATCTTCTAAAGCCATCCAGACAAATGGCAGACGTGTATTACACTTCCTGTATGCGCCTGCGACTCTGGCTGAAACCATTCCCTTTCAATTCTGCATTTGAATGTCCCAGTATTCATCAGACGGGAACTGACCATATCCATGAACTGGATACGATTAATTATTTATACTGTGAATTAATGTATTTTTCAGACTAAATAAATAATCCGGTTAATCGCTTATATTAGCCACAAATATTTCATTAGCTAGCCAACACGATAGTGAGGCTAATTAATGGAACAACATAGTTTTATCACAATCAATCAGCTCAAATAATGGTTCTCCGGTATCTAATTCATCGACATCAAACTGATGATTTTATTTAGCCAGAATAGTAACCATTGTCTTACAGTAAATTTACACAATAATATTAAATATTCAGATATCTGCCAGAGTGCAACTGCGTTGCCATAAAGATGTTTTACAACGCAAATGGCCAACATATTGCAACGGATAAACCGGCACCACAGATGGGATATCGCCAGCGCGCATATGCAGCAAATCACCGGGTGCAACCCACTCAGCCGGCGTTTTGGTTAAAGGTAACCCAGCATAATCATAGGCGGCTACTACTAGCTGCGAACAAAAATAGCGATCAGAAGAGAAAGGTGTCACCTGCACCAATGCCATGGTATTCAGACACAGATGGCGAAAGGCACGGGGAATTACTGGTAATTCGCATACTTTACGCGTGAAAGTATAAGGAGTTTGCTTGATAATACCTAGATAATTGTATTTCCCCCCAGCTTCAGCCTTGGCAAATTGACGAATTTTTTCAGCCTGCAAATTATTCAAATGTGGATGGCGATAAACCACCAGTAACGGACTTTCATCAACACTTTCAGCCAGTGACATAATATGCACACCGCCACCAACAGCCTCTGCAATTTCGCCATCGCCCAGATACAGAAATGCATGGCTAACCGATGTATTACCAAACAGACGCAAAACGCGTGAATTCAGACTAGAATCAGCAGAAAATAAAATATCACCACTTTGTAAATCCATTGGTTCAACTAATACTACGCCAGTTTGCGGAGCTGTATTTTGCCGTTGAAATTTTACGACAACATGTTTTTTCTCTCCCGACGCATCTGGAACTCGATGAAACTGTGCAGTACAGGCAACACACAGATAACAACATAAAATTAAAAACAGAAATTTTAAATGTTTCATAACTGAAACGATATTAAATTGAGTTTTATAAATATTTATCATTATTCAGAGCTTGGTTTCTGTTTGAACCTAATAGATAAGAATTTAATCAACACTTTCCCGTTTTACTTGAGCAATAATTCTATATATGAAAACAGTTTTTAATAATATTAAGAATATAATTAAAACTGTCTGATATTTTTTACATTAATATACTTTCTCCCCACATAATAACATATATTAACATTCATAATTAAGTAAATAATCAAAAAGCAGCTGTAATAAATAGAATATTTATCGTAATTAGTGACTGAAACGAGTTACTATTTTCAAAATTGTATTAGCAATAACAAAAAAATATTTTTTAAACTAGCCGACTTATCAATGATATAAAAAAACCCTGCTTAGAGCAGGGTTTTTTTATCACTAAGGTAGAAAATTATCTAACTTTTTTAGCTACCATAGTACGGATTTTAACGTCTACACGGCGATCAGGTGCGATACATTCGATCAAAGCAGCACGTTTCTTGGCAGCTGAAACTTTTTTGCCCAGTTTGGCAACTTCAGCCTGACAGGATTCGGTCATGCGTGCTTCAGATTTACCCAAGCCAACTGCAGAGATTTTCTCAGCAGGAACACCTTTGGAAACCAGATATTCAGCAACAGCATGAGCACGATGATCAGACAGAGTCTGGTTATATGCTTCAGAGCCTTTAAAGTCGGTGTGGCCTTCAACACGTACAGTTTGTACGCTGCTGTCAGCCAGACGAGTAGCTAATTGATTCAGAGTATCAATTGCTTCCGGACGCAAGTTGTATTTATCAAAGCCAAACAGGAAGTTAGCAGACAAAGATACAGTTTCATCAACAAATTTAGGTGCTTGGGGAGCAGCCTGAGCAACGATTGGGTGACCACAGTTGTTACCCAGAGTAGGCTCGTTATCGTTGTTGAAACGGTTTTTCACACATTCAGGTGTACCATCAGCACCGTTTTCACGGGTGACAAGAATTTCGCCAGTTCCTTTTTCAGGAGCAGAGCTAGTAGTATAGCCATTGTAAGCACCAGCAGGTTCACCGGTCCAGTCGGCACCCGGTACAACACCATTGGCAAAAGCGGCAGTTGAAGCAGCCATAGCAACGATCAATGCGCTCAATTTTAGCTGTTTGGTCATGTTATTCCCTCATCAAAAAATTTGTTATGTGTTGATTCAGCCTGAAATTCGCCTGATCAAAACACAAATACCATTTACAGGCCGCTCAAACCGGGCGGGTAGCTTGGTAAATCAGGCCTATACTATAAAAAACCGCAGCATAAACTGTCAATACACAAACCACCAAGGCGAAGCTGCTAGACGACCCGCTTCCTAACTGTGCATCATGCCTAAAAAATAGCTTTGTGTCACTTATTTACAACTAAATTCGCGCCGTCACCTCAATTAAGTTGCTTTAAAACAACATGCAAGCTTCTATTGGCCTGATCCTCCTCAGTAGGCTGATTAGCTTGTAAATTTGTTTAGCCTTAAGTGAAAGTGTCCCATGTCAGAATGGGTAAATTGCGTTATGATACAGATAAAGAAGCTTTTTTGTTGTATTTGAGCGACAATTAAAATAATGCCAAACTTAAAGGGGCTGAAGCCATATGAAGCTGCAACAGTTACGCTATGCAGTTGAGGTTTATCGTCAGAATCTGAATGTCTCAGAGGCAGCAGAGGTACTGTTTACTTCTCAGCCAGGTATTTCCAAGCAGATTCGCATGCTGGAAGAGGAGCTGGGCGTACCGCTGTTTATCCGCCATGGCAAACGTATGGTTGCAGTTACGGCACCGGGAAAAATTGTACTGGAAACTGCCGAACGGGTTTTGCGTGAAGTACAGAATATCAAGCGCATCGGCACAGAATTTGCGGATCAGAATATTGGTTCTCTGACTATTGCCACTACCCATACACTGGCGCGCTATGATTTGCCCGAAGTTGTATCTGCTTTTGTTGAGCGCTATCCTCAGGTTCAATTAAGTATTCATACTGCCAGTCCGAAAACCATCAGCTATATGGTACTGGATGGAGAGGTAGATTTTGCCATTGGCATGGGAATGGGAATTGAGCACCCCGAGTTGCGTAAACTGAGCTGTGAGGCATGGAATCGCAGTGTCATTGTTCCCGACAATCATCCCCTGTTGAATCTGAAACGTCCGTTACGACTGGAGGACATTGCTGCCTACCCGCTCATTACCTATGATATTGCTTTCAGTGAACAATCCAAAATCGCCCGTGCATTTACTCAGGAGGGTTGCAGTTTACCCAGAGTGGTACTGGCTTCAACTGATACAGATGTAATAAAAACTTATGTAAAACAAGGGTTGGGTATTGGGCTACTGGCCAGTATGGCTTTTGATAGCAGACAGGATCAGGGTTTGCAGTTAATTAGTGCTGAACATTTATTTGAACCTTCGTTTTCACAGGTTATACTCAGGCAGGATGTTTATCTGCGCGGCTTTGGCTATGAATTTCTGGCTTTATTCGCTCCAAGGCTAACCCGTGCTCGAATTGAGTCTGCCCTGTATTCTTCTTTCGAAGAAGATTTTTCAATTTAAGAATCTACTTATACCATAGCCATTTTGTACGCATTATACAAAATGGCTATGCAAATATTTTTAACTGATATCAAGTATCAAGGCATTAGCATTCCGCCGTTAACGTGCAGTGTTTGCCCTGTGATATAACGTGCTTCTTCACTGGCCAGAAACAATACAGCTGCGGCCACATCTTCCACAGTACCAAAATGATGCAATGCAGTTTGTGCTGCGAAGAAATCACGCTGCTCCTGTGGTAAAGCTTGTGTCATATCGGTTTCAATAAATCCGGGTGCAACACAGTTCACGGTAATACCACGTGAGCCTACTTCGCGTGCCATGGATTTACTAAATCCAACCAGTCCGGCCTTGGCAGCAGCATAGTTTGTCTGGCCGGCATTACCGGTAAAGCCAATCACGGAAGTCACATTGATAATTCGACCCCAGCGTGCTTTCATCATGCTGCGCGTTACCGCTTTACTGGCACGAAAGGCTGATTTCAGGTTGATTTGCATGATTTCATCCCATTCTGCTTCTTTCATGCGCATCAGGAGGTTATCGCGGGTAATACCAGCATTGTTCACCAGTATTGCAATATTGCCGATATTACTTTCGATATCCGCAATCAGATTTTCAATACTGTTTTCCTCAGCAATACGTAATTCCCGTCCTTCACCGCCAACATCAGCCAGTACCTGATTAATACTGGCCACACCAGTAGCAGAAGTTGCCGTACCGATTACCTTAGCTCCTTTTTCAGCCAGAAGCCGGGCAATAGCCGCGCCAATTCCACGGGTAGCACCAGTTACCAGAGCGATTTTACCTGTTAAATCCTGATTCATAATTCTTTCCTTTAGCTGGCAGAATGCGCAGCAATAAAACTTTCCATGGTTTCCACACTGGTTAATGCGGCACAGCTGGCACTTTTATCAATTCGTTTAGCCAGACCAGCCAGCACTTTACCCGGACCACACTCTGCAAATTCAGTAATACCTTCTGCCACCAGCTTGCTCACTGTTTCGGTCCAGCGTACCGGTGAATACAACTGCTGCACCAGCGCCTGTTTAATCGCTTCCGGCTCTGAATGCACGGCAACATCTACATTATGTAATACCGGAATCTGCGGCGTTTCAACTTTAACCTGTGCCAAAGCCGTAGCCAGTTTGGCGGCAGCCGGTTTCATCAGGCAACAGTGAGAAGGTACAGATACAGGTAAAGGCAGTGCACGTTTGGCACCAGCCGCTTTAGCCAGTTCACAGGCGCGGGAGATGGCCGCAGTACTTCCGGCTATCACTACCTGACCGGGCGAATTATAGTTTACTGCTTCGGCAACGGTACCAGACAATTCATTTTGCGCCTGTAAGCAAACCTGACGCACGATATCATCATCCAGTCCCAGTATTGCTGCCATTGCGCCTTCACCAGCCGGTACAGCTTCCTGCATCAACTGAGCACGCAGGCGAACTAGTTTAACGGCATCATTAAAGGCCAGACTGCCGGCTGCTACCAGAGCGGAGTATTCGCCCAGACTATGACCCGCCAGCATCACCGGCATCTGTCCGTGCAGTTGCTGATAGACACGCCAGCTAGCAATACCGGCAGTCAGCATCAGTGGCTGGGTGTTAACGGTTTCATTCAGGGCGGTGTTGTCCTCACCATTCATAAGAGCCCACAAATCCTGATCAAGCACTGCCGAGGCCTGTTCAAATGTTTCTTTAACAACGGCCATGTCGTTGAAACCGGCCATCATATTGAGACTTTGTGACCCCTGACCGGGAAAGAAAAAAGCAATACTCATGGTCTTCCTTGATTTGAATGGAACTAATGTCCAAATAATTATTTTGATGGAGGCTGGTTAGCCTGTAAAGGCTGACTGTGATGCAGAAACATTCTGGCACCAGCTGGAGCGCCTATTGCATAAGCCAGATTAGCTTCTAGTGACTGGGCAAATGGCCCCTGATAGATTTTATTACCCATATGGGTCAGATTGGAGCGTGCATCAACATAAACTTTACCGCCCAGTAGATTCCATAAACGGCAAAAACTAAAATCCTCAGACAAATAGCGTTTGGTTACCGGATCAACCAGACAGTCATAAAAACGGTAATGATAGCCCTGATCGGCAACACCAAGAGAATCAGGCTGATATTGCAGTTCAGGATAAGCTTGTATCAGACGGGTAAAGACCTGACGCTTAATAACCATGAATCCGGTTGGCGCTTCCGGAAGCTCAATAAAGCCTTCGTCATCAACCTGTACATGCACTTCATTATTGGCATCTGCCTGACTGATATTGATGGTATAGCGGGTATAGGTAGCATTGAACTGCTGCTGGGTCATATGCGCGTCAATACCTTCTGCTGGCCATGATTCATACTTGAGCGGATACACGCCAGCAACAATATCGCGATCTGCCAGCAGCAGGCGCTGAAATGCTTCCGGTGAAAAACCAATATCGGTATCAATCCAGCACAAGTGTGTCCATTCAGGATGCGCCAGAAACTCGGCTACGCAATTATTGCGCGCCCGGGTAATCAGGCTTTCGCCCTGATGCATGAATACCTGTATCGGAAAACCGGCACTGGTATGCGCCGCCACCAAAGCCAGCAACGACTGTACATAATTACCAAAGTAACGGCCATCATGGCTGGGTGACATAATGACCGGATACATACTGGCTAACGCAGATTGAGGTAGCATAATCCGACCCTGATAAGAACGATATTAGTATTTCAGGGTAATCGCACCCCAGGCAAAACCACCACCAATACCTTCGAGTAATAAAGTCTGGCCATGCTGGATGCGACCGCTTTTAATCCCTTCATCCAGAGCAAGCGGAATAGAGGCTGCGGAGGTGTTACCCTGCTCTGCCAGCGTAACAATGACTTTGTCCATCGGTACGCCCAGATGACGGGCAGTGGATTCGATGATACGCAGATTGGCCTGATGCGGAATAATCCAGTCTATATCAGCCGGCTGTAAATCAGATTCTTCAATAACTTCTTTGGCAATATTGGCCAGTGCCTTGACAGCAAATTTATACACTGCCTGACCATCCATATAAAGATAGGGTGACCCTTCAATGGCACCGGCAGCGATTTTTCCCGGCGTTTGCAGGATATGGCTATAGCCGCCATCTGCCTGTAATCTGGTCTTGATGATACCGCCCTCCTGTTCGGAGGCACCCAGAATTACAGCTCCGGCACCATCACCAAACAGTACGCATGTACGCCGGTCATTCCAGTCTAGCAGGCGGCTGAAAGTTTCAGCGCCAATAACCAGTGCTTTGCTCGCCATACCGCTTTTGATATAGGCATTGGCCGTAGCCATTGCATACATAAATCCGGCGCACACTGCCTGAACATCAAATGCCGGGCAACCAGAAATACCAAGTTTGTTCTGTACGATGCAGGCAGTAGCCGGAAAGGTCATGTCTGGCGTTGATGTAGCAACAATAATCAGATCGATGTCATCTGCAGCTATAGCAGCATCGGCGAGTGCGGCCTGTGCTGCAGCAACAGCCAAATCACTGGTCTGTTCATTTTCCGCAGCAATATGGCGCGCTTTGATACCGGTACGTGTGGCAATCCACTCATCGGAGGTATCAACAATTTTGCTCAGGTCATCATTGGACAGACGGCGTGCAGGCAGATAACTGCCTGTGCCTAGAATATGAGCATTTAGCATGGCATAGTCTTTATTTACGACAAAGGCCACATTTTAAACAAAGTTATTTAACTTGTCTGCCTTTGTAACAGGATGATTTATTCTTCCAGTGCAGCCAATTGCTGGGCTACACCGGCCTGAATTTTCTTGATTGAATCTGCTTTGATGGCCTTGTAAGCCTCCTGCAGTGCAAAACAGAAACCCGTAGCATCGGTGCCACCATGGCTTTTGACTACCACACCACGCAAACCAAGAAAAATAGCACCATTGAAGCGTCGTGGGTCCAAACGTTGTTTAAAGCCTTTTAATGTTGGTAATGCAATTAAAGCGGCCAGTTTATTAAACCAGCTGCGGGTAAACTCCTCTTTAACAACTGTACCAACGAATTTAACAGCACCTTCAATACTTTTCAGCATGGCATTGCCGGTAAAGCCATCAACTACGAGTACATCGACTTCGGCCGTAAAAATGGCATTACCTTCAACATTGCCGACAAAATTCAGATTGCTGCGCCGTAGAAGCTGATAGGTTTCCTTGACGGCGGCATTACCCTTGATATCTTCAGTACCAACATTAAGCAAACCCACCCGCGGGCGGATATTTTCAGGCGACAGTGCTGCCACCTGCTGGCTGCCAACGATGGCAAACTGCAAAAGCTGAGTACTACTGCAATCAACATTGGCACCAAGATCAAGTACCAGTGTGACATGATTATTGCGGCCGGGTAAAAACTTGGCAATAGCCGGACGATCAATACCGGCAATGGTTTTTAATACAAAGCGTGCGGTTGCCATCAGGGCACCAGTATTACCAGCCGATACGGCAGCCTGCGCCTGACCTTCTTTAATCTGGTTAATGGCCACACGCATGGAAGAATCTTTTTTATTCTTAAGCGCTGACGTTGGTTCTTCATCCATGCCTACCACTTCACTGGCAGAACAGATAGTAATCCGCTCCATGGAAGCATTAGCTTCAGTTAATGCATTTCTGATTTTAGTCTCGTCACCAACGAGAATCAGTGCCGCATCTGTTTGCTGCTGTAAAAATGTCAGCGCACCCGGAATGGTTACATCCAGTCCGAAATCGCCGCCCATTGCATCAACTGCGATGGTTTTCAAGGTCATATGTTATGCCTCAGGTGTCGTTTGGGCTGCAACGTTTTCATAGTGCTCATCAATATCAAGTGCATCCCAAGGATAATTAATCCACCAGTCATCAACCTGTATTGCGCTATAGAAAGGTAAATCAGCTGGCAATACCCCTTTTTTGGGTTTGCGTTTCTCGTGCAATACAGCAACGCCCAGCTGCTGGAAACCTTCATGCTGTAATTCACGAATACAGTATTCTAGTGTAGCCCGACTGTCATCCACTTCGTCAACAATCAGCAGTTTTTTGTCTTTCATTTTTTCATCAAAACCATTAGTCCACTGGATTTTCTGTGGGCAGTCGGTCGGACAGTCGTTGATGTCATAATAAGACAAAGTAACAGTATATACAGGAATATTCAGAAAACTTCGCAATATACGAGCCGGAATAAATCCACCACCACCGATAGCAATCATTGCATCAAATGAATGTCCTGATTTCTGGATTTTTTCTGCCAGCTGTTTGATGGCACGATGTATGTCTTCGTAGTTATACCAGATTTTTTTCATGGGAAACCCGGGTCAATATAAAGAGCAAGCCACTGATGGCTGCTGGAAAAGTAGAAGTATTTTATTTTAACAGGATGAATTATCCTGCTAACAATGGATACAAAAAAGCCAGTGATTGCTAATGCAATGTCTGGCTTTCATACGCATTTAATAATCACAGATGTGAATTATTCACCTTTGGCTTTGATTACCTTGCGTCCGCGGTACATACCATTTGGAGAAATGTGATGACGCAGATGTACTTCACCAGTAGTGGTGTCAGTAGAAACCTGTACAGCGGTCAGACCATCGTGTGAACGGTGCATACCACGTTTTGAAGGTGATTTTTTGTTTTGTTGTACTGCCATGTTAAAGCTCCTGGGTAATTTAAGTTAATTCGTTAGTGGCCGCTTTTCAGTCCTGCCAGTCTGGCAAAAGGATTGCCAGAGTCTTGATTGGTTTGGGGTGCCAGAGTGTGATCACAGTCTTCATGTCGCGGAGCAAACGGAATCGCCATTAAAATCTGGTCTTCCAGCAGTGCAGTAAGATTATATTCTGCACTCCATACTGCGCCTTCAAGTGATTCATCAGCGGCCATGGCCTCGTCCAGCAACTGTTCGCTGGCAAACAGCACTATATGCGACTGGTCATTCAGCGCCCAGGAAACTGCCTGTAAACAGCGCTGACACACCAGCTGCAATTCACCTTCTATGCTGATATCGATAAAAGAACGCTGCCAGCGGTCAATACCACCGCTGACTTTATACTGGATAATGCCATCGCGTTGCGCCAAAAGTTCATGTGACCAAACCCGCCGGTCAAGCGCCTGAAGCTGCAATTGACCGCCGCGTTGCTGCTGTTCACGTGTGAACGTGGCTGTATCAATCAAAATAGGGTCTAACATAAACGGCGGATGATATAATTTAAGTCTTCTAATGTCAATGAGTTCGCAATTATGCCAATTGAGAAAAAGCTGATTCTGGCCTCCAGTTCATGTTTTCGCCAGCAGCAGCTTCAGCAATTGAACATTCCTTTTGAGGCAGTCAACCCTGATTTTGAGGAAACACCACTACCTGGCGAAGCTGCGCCACAGACTGCCTTACGTCTGGCCAGTGGTAAAGCCCATTCGCTAACCAGTCTTTATCCAGATGCATTGATTATCGGCTGCGATCAGGTAGCATGGTGTCGCGAACAGCAACTGGGTAAACCGCTAACCGTGGCAAAAGCACAACAGATGTTACACTATTTAAGTGGTCAAGAGGTGGTGTTTTACAGTGCCCTGACGGTACTTAATGTTGTTGAAAACCGCCTGCATCAGCATATTGATGAAACACGCGTTATGATGCGTACTTTAACAGATGCCCAAATTAGTTATTATCTGACGCTGGAACCTGATGCAATACATTGTGCTGGTGCGGCCAAAAGTGAAGGACTGGGCGCACTGTTGATTAAACGTATTGAAAGCACAGACCCACATGCGCTAATTGGTTTGCCGGTTTTTCGGCTGGTGGACTTTCTACTGGCTGAAGGAATAAATATTTTATGAGCAGCCCTGTACTCTATCTGATTCCTACACCATTAGGAACGGCAGACACGCCCTGTCTGCTTGCATATGAACGGGAATATATTGTTAATCTGACCGATTTTGTTGTTGAAGCCGAAAAAACGGCGCGTGCTCATTTAAAGGCATTTGGCGTACACACGCCGATTCGTGAACTGAATCTGCGTACGCTGAATGAACATACAGCAGAGCGCGATATTGCTGCATTATTGCAACCGTTACAGGCAGGCCGCAGTATGGGCCTACTTAGTGAAGCTGGCTGTCCGGCAGTAGCTGACCCGGGAGCACAGCTAGTGGCACTGGCACATCAGGCTGGTTTTACCGTTATGCCACTGGTTGGCCCTTCCAGTATCATGCTGGCGCTGATGGCCTCTGGCGCCAATGGACAGTGTTTTGCCTTTAAAGGCTACCTGCCTGCAGAGAAAACCGCACGTACAGAACGTCTGCGTGCACTGGAAAACCGTTCACGGCAGGAAAATGAAACCCAGCTTTTCATTGAAACGCCTTACCGCAATGATGCTTTACTGGCAGATGCGATTGCCAGTCTGCATCCGCAAACCCGCCTGTGTATTGCAGCTGATCTAACCATGCCCACTCAAACCATTATCAGTCAGAGTATTGCAGCATGGAGAAGCATGAAATTACTGCCGCAACTGAAAAAAAGGCCATGCCTGTTTGTGCTGTATGCTGGCTGATACCTTCCTGACATTTTTTGGGAATAATTTGCGCCCTGCTCTTGTCAAGGTGCACAGCGCTGCCTATAATGCACAACTTCTTTCGGAGTGTAGCGCAGCCCGGTAGCGCACCTCGTTCGGGACGAGGGGGTCGAAGGTTCGAATCCTTTCACTCCGACCATATATTTAAAACCGTCTGTTCAATATGAGCAGACGGTTTTTTTACAACCGAGTAATTTATGTCAAATGACTCTACTATTACAATATAAAGAATAATATTTATACTTTCCAGAAATAAAACAAGCCATCGTAAATAGAATTAAATTTTTGCCAAGCTAATGTTTTTACAAAAAAATCCTTTATAGTATGCGTCTCTTGACTGTATGTTTATCATTTAGTAATTAATAAAGCTTTTCCGTTAAGTTATGTAGGCTTTATAATCAGCGGATTATGCCTCATAATGCTCATAATAACTTTAAAACCCAGTAGTTTTTAAACACAAATCCTTGAGAGATTAACATGTTACCACTCGAAATTGAGGAAATGAATCCACCACAAAAGAAACAGCGGTGGTATCAGATTCTATATGTACAGGTAATTATCGCCATTATTATTGGTATTTTACTTGGTAACTTTTTCCCCAGTGTTGGCGAAAGCATGAAGCCTTTGGGCGATGCTTTCATCAAATTAGTTAAAATGATCATCTCCCCGGTTATTTTCCTCACCGTGGTAACCGGTATCGCCGAGATGACCAATATGAAAACCATGGGACGTGTAGCCGGCAAGGCTATGGTTTATTTTCTCACCTTCTCTACTCTGGCACTGGTTATTGGCTTGCTTGTGGCCAATATTGCCCAGCCGGGACACGGTCTGAATATTGACCCGACTACCCTGCAAAGTGCCAAGGTTCATGAATATGTGCAGAAATCACATGAATCCAGTCTGACCGGTTTTCTGATGGACATCATTCCGACTACTGCAATGAGTCCGCTTACCAATGGCAATATCCTGCAAACCCTGTTTATTGCTATTCTGTTTGGTGTTTCTCTGGCCATGATTGGTGAAAAAGCCCGTCCGCTGATCAATATCTTTCATGATTTGTCTGCACCGGTTTTCAAAATGGTATCCATTCTGATGCGCGCGGCACCAGTAGGCGCATTTGGTGCCATGGCCTTTACCATTGGTAAATACGGTATTGACTCTATTGGTAATCTGCTCTACCTGATTCTGACTTTCTATATTTCTTCAGTGCTGTTTATTCTGATTGTGCTGGGTGCGGTAGCCCGTTATAACGGCTTTTCTATTATCAAGCTGGTGAAGTACATTAAGGAAGAACTGTTACTGGTACTGGGCACAAGCTCATCTGAAGCCGCCCTGCCTACGCTGATGCAGAAAATGGAAAATGCCGGTTGCAAAAAATCAATTGTTGGGTTGGTTGTACCTACTGGTTATTCCTTCAATCTGGATGGTACGAATATTTACATGACCCTGGCCGCACTGTTTATTGCGCAGGCTTGTAACATTGATCTGACACTGCAACAGCAGGTATTGTTGCTGCTGGTGGCCATGCTCAGCTCCAAAGGTGCAGCAGGGGTAACCGGCGCCGGCTTTATCACACTGGCTGCCACATTATCCGTTGTACCGTCTGTACCGGTAGAAGGAATGGCGCTGATTCTGGGTATTGACCGCTTTATGTCTGAATGCCGCGCCCTGACCAATCTGGTTGGCAATGCCTGTGCTACTATTGTTGTTGCACGCTGGGAAAAAGGTCTGGATTCAGAGCGCTTGCATGAAGTGTTGAAATAATCATTTCATTTAGGTGTAAGATTCTGCTTACAGAAATTTAGCGGCCATATCACAGGTGATGAGATTAACAATCTCATCACTTTTTAGATAAAAAAACAGACCAGTTAATATTAACTGGTCTGTTTTTTTAGAATGAATAATCAGCCGACTTTCATACCCGGCTCAGCACCACTATCTACATCCAATAAGAATAGTTTGCCATTACCGGCAGCCGAAGTAATCATGCCCTCAGACATACCAAATTTGGCCATTTTACGCGGCGCAAAATTGGCCACCACGATTACCATGCGTCCAACCAGTTTTTCGGGCTCAGGATAGCTGGCTGCAATACCTGAGAATATCGTGCGCTGTTCAAAGCCAAGATCAACCTGAAATTTGAGCAATTTGCTGCTACCTTCAACTTTTTCACATGTCAGCACTCTGGCCACACGCATATCGATTTTCATGAAATCATCAAATGAGGCTGTGGCAGCCACAGCTTCATATGCGGCAGTAGCAGCTGTTGGCGCTGGCTGAATATTCTGGCGATTGGCCGCCACCAAATCATCAATCTGCTTTTGTTCCACCCGCTGCATCAAGTGTTGATAGGCATTAATGCTGTGACCTGCTGGCAGTAAAGTCGTGCTGTCTGCCCAGCTCAGTGGCGCCACATTCAGAAAAGCTGCCGCTTCAGTAGCCAACTGCGGTAATACTGGCGACAGATAGACAGTAAGGATACGGAAAGCATTTATCAGCTCACTGCATACCTGTTGCAAACGTACTTCCTGACCTTCCTGCCGTGCCAGCTCCCACGGTTTGTTGGCATCTACATATTCATTCACCACATCGGCCAGTGCCATGATTTCGCGCAAGGCACGCGCATATTCCCGTGCTTCAAAGCAGGCTGCAATGGCTTCAGTTTGTGCCTGTAACTGTGGCAACAGCTCACTGTTACTGACATCGGTTAATTTACCCTGAAAACGCTTGCTGATAAACCCGGCAGCACGGGCAGCAATATTCACGTATTTACCAACTAAATCGCTATTAACACGGGCGATAAAATCGTTCAGATTTAAATCCAGGTCTTCAATTTTGCTATTGAGCTTGGCCGCAAAATAATACCGCAGCCATTCCGGATTCAGACGCTGTTCCAGATAGGAGCGTGCTGTAATGAAAGTACCGCGCGATTTAGACATTTTTTGCCCATCTACGGTGAGAAAACCATGAGCAAATACGCCTGTCGGTGCACGCAGGTTTGCATATTGCAGGGTTGCCGGCCAGAACAGTGCATGAAAATACAGAATATCCTTGCCAATAAAATGATACATTTCGGTATCGGTGTCTGCACGGAACCAGTGGTCAAAATCCACGCCGATGCGCTCACACAGGTTTTTAAACGAAGCCATGTAGCCAATAGGCGCATCCAGCCAGACATAAAAATATTTACCGGGTGCATCCGGAATTTCAAAGCCGAAATAAGGCGCATCACGGCTGATGTCCCAGTCACTCAGGTTATCATCCTGAAGCCACTCATTCATTTTATTCAGGGCTTCTGCCTGCAAATGCGGCTGCCGGCGGCCATCAGCCAGTTGGGTATTGCCGGCAGTCCATTGTTTCAGATAATCAGCGCACTCTCCTAGCTTAAAGAAGAAATGTTCTGATTCTTTCAGTACTGGAGTAGCGCCAGAAATGGCAGAATACGGATTAATCAGCTCGGTTGGGCTATAGGTAGTACCACATGCTTCACAATTGTCGCCATACTGGTCCTGCGCATGACATTTCGGGCATTCACCTTTAACAAAGCGGTCTGGCAGAAACAGATTTTTTTCCGGGTCAAACAACTGCTCGATGGTACGGCTTTCAATTTTGCCATTGGCTTTCAAAGCCAGATAGATACTGCGGGATAATGCTTCATTCTCAGGAGAATGGGTACTGTAATAGTTATCATAGCCAATACCAAAACCAGTAAAATCGGCCAGATGGTCCTGACGTACTCTGGTAATCATTTCTTCTGGCGTTACACCCTGTTTTTGTGCTGCCAGCATCACCGGCGTACCATGCGTGTCATCAGCGCAGACGTAGTAGCACTCATGTCCGCGGGCTTTCTGAAAACGCACCCAGATATCTGTCTGAATATGTTCAACCATATGCCCCAGATGAATGTTCCCGTTTGCATAGGGCAAGGCAGAGGTAACCAGTATTTTGCGTTGTTGTGTCATGATTGATGTATCGTTGAAATCCAGTAAAAATTCTTGAAATTATACCAGAGCCGTTTCTTTGCTACAGTAACGGCTTATATGCTGTTCGAGCAAAGTGGAATTTAGTTAAGTTTCTGGTGCAAGCGAGCAATGCGAGCGGCCAGACGTGCGCTGTCATCGCGTAATGTTGCCACCTGAGCAGCAAACTGCTGTAATTGCATCTGCCCCACTACAGCGGCATCGCTCTCACGTGCATAATCAGCCACCTGTGCTGCAATACTGTGGCTGATTGCACGGCCATGCTGATAGAGATTTTCCAGTTCCAGTGCCACTTTTCCGCCCACAGCATCACCAAGCAGCCGAGCAATATCATCACGCCAGTCATATTGTAATGCCTGTATAAGCGGCAGAATGGCCATACCCAGTGCGCGGTCACCGCTAATCTGCACATCGCCCACACCCGGCTGTATGCCACTGAGCATTTTACTCAGTGCGCTTGACGCAATCGTAATTGTGGTGTCAGCTTCGGCACAATCCTCCTGCCAGAAACCCTGTGCATCAATCCGTCCCTTAAGTGTGAGCATAGGTAACACCAGTGCAATAACCCGCTGCTGGTGCTGCTGCCAGCGCGTTTTGAGCTCTACATTCTGCTGAATAAGGTGATTAAGCAGCGCCAGAGTTAACATAGCGTTTCTCTGCTCTGCTGCGCCCATTGCGGTGTAACCCATTTCACCGCATCCCGCGGCTGCCAGTGACGCATCTGCTCCAGTAGTTCTGCCGGTATGGTGGCACAGCAAAGTAAATCCATGTTTTCTGGTGGCATGAAACCGGCTGTCACAGTATTTTGCAGCATCTGGATTAACGGATCAAAAAAGCCGGCTACATTCAGAATCCCTACCGGATGAGGATGCAGCTTTAGCTGTGCCTGTGATAACACTTCAAACAACTCTTCATAAGTGCCCAGACCACCGGGCATGGCAATAAAACCATCAGCCAGTTCAATCATTTTGTTTTTGCGCTCGGTCATATTGGCTGTTTCATACAGTTCAGTCAGCCCCGGATGTGCACCTTCCATATTTTTCAGAAAGCTCGGAATCACACCAATGGCTTCACCGCCATGTTGCAGCACGGCCGAAGCAATTGTACCCATCAGACCGATATTGCCACCACCATAAACCAGACGGTATCCCTGTTGTGCCATTTCCTGTCCGAGCTGCTGCGCAGCATCGAAATAAGCTTTATTCTGTCCCAAATTGGAACCACAATATACAACAATATTTTTCATACTTGTTTTTCTCCATGCCAGAGGTGATTTGCGCCTGTTTCAGGCCAATATTTGTTTTACGTTTAAATCACAGCTTGCGGATAAGAACCAATCAGTTTCAGGAATGCCGAACGCTGCTGCAAGGCAGCCAGTGCTGCCGCTACTGCTGCATCCTGTTGATGGCCTTCAATATCGATAAAGAATACATATTCCCATAAACCACCATGACTAGGGCGACTTTCGAGCTTGGTCATGGAAACATGATGGTCTGCAAAAGGCTGGAGTAAATCATGTACAGCGCCAGCCTTATTGGGTGCAGCCACAATCAGCGTAGTTTTATCCCGGCCGCTGCTGGTGGTGATATTGCGCCCCAGCACCAGAAAACGGGTAGTATTGTTGGGTTCATCTTCGATATTCTGTGCCAGTGTCTGGAGCTGGTAATGGTCGGCAGCCATCAGTGAGGCAATGGCCGCAGCACCACTGTCAGCAGCAGCCAGCCGTGCTGCTTCGGCATTGCTGGCCACGGCAATCCGTGCCACCTGCTCAGACAGATTTTTATCCAGCCAGTTACGGCACTGTGCCAATGCCTGTGCATGCGCGTAAACTTTATTGATGCCCTGTTCAGAAGCAACAGCACGCAGCAATTGATGATGAATGCGCAAATTAACTTCACCACAGGCTTTTAATGGCGTGGTTACCAGCAAATCAAGCGTGCGCCCCACTGAACCTTCAGTAGAGTTTTCGATGGGTGCTACCACGTAATCTGCCTGCTGCGCTTCTACCAGACGAAAACCTTCATCTATTGAAGCACATGGATGTGTCTGTGCTGCCTGACCAAAATGTTTGATGGCAGCCTGTTCGGTAAACGTGCCCTGCGGGCCAAGATAAGCCACGGTTAACGGCCGTTCCAATGCCAGACATTCACTCATAATCGCCCGCTGTAAACGGGCAACCGCCTGATCAGATAATGGTCCCGGATTCTGCTCCTGTATCCGGCGTAAAACGGCTGCTTCACGCTCAGGACGGTATACTATGCCTTCTCCTTTTAACGTACCAATGGCCTGAGCATGGCCGGCACGCTGGTTTAATAACCGCAAAATTTCGCTGTCAATCTGGTCTATAGCATCGCGATGTGGTTTGAGTTTATCATTATCATACATAATTAGTAATGTTATTAGTAGTTTGTTCAAGAAAGACATGAAAAAGGCAGCCTGCTACGGCTGCCCGGAATTATTTAAGTTTTTTCTGCCATGCACTACGTGACAAAACCCATAGCAAAATGGCGCCACAGCTGGAGGAAATCAGCATCATCGTCGGCATCACATGTGTCGAACCATTATGCACCAATGTAGTCAGCCAGCCCACTATGGCGGCAATCAGAAATTGCATGGTACCCAGCACGGCATTGGCGCTGCCGCCTATTTTACGAAAATAGCTCATGAAACATGCCTGCGTATTGGAGCCAATCAGCCCCTGTGAACCAATGGAAAACATGATTAGCGCCAGTAGCAGGAAAAACGGTGGCCGATCCATACTCCACACCACCATGGTTAATAATAAATTACAGCCCAGTTGCAGGAACACACCACTGAGTAAAATATTTCGCGCCGGCGTGGTACGCAGACGATAGGCTGTTATCCGGTTAAACAGCATCATGGTAATTATATTGGCGGCAAAAGCCCAAGAATACTGATGTGCGCTCAAGCCATAGATATTCATATAAACAAATGAAGATTCAGTCAGAAAGACAAACATGGCCGCAAAAGCAGCAGTCTGCAAAAACATGAATCCAAGTGCTTCACGCTCATGAAAAACCACAGAAAAATTCTGTTTTATCTTATGGAAAATTTGACTGTCCAGTGGCTGAAAGTCCATTTTAGCCTGCGGCATAAACCGCCACACACACATCAGCACGACCAGAGCATATACGAGCAGAAAAATAAAGATAATACGCCAGCCATCCAGCGCGGCCAGTGCTGTACCCAGCATCGGAGCAGCCAGCGGTGCAGCCAGCGTGATAATGCCTATGGTAGCAAACATTCTGGCCGCTTCATTGCCTTGAAAAAAATCACGTACCGTAGCACCTACAGTGACAGTTGCCATGCCGCCACCCAGAGCCTGAATCCACCGCCAGAACAGCAGTTCGCCGGCTGAATCAATGAAGATAATGGCAATGGCTGAGAGCAGATAGATACTCAGGCCAATCATGGCAATAACTTTGCGCCCTTTAATATCGGATAATGCTCCCCCAAGCAATTGTCCAAGTGCCACACCAAACATAAAACTGGATAAACTGCGCTCAACCTGATAAATCGGTGCATGTAAGGAAGTAGCCATTTCTGGCACAGAAGACAGATAGATATCCGTGGAAAATGGCATAATCGCCACCATCACCGCTAACAGCAATGCCAGATAGTGCGGATTAATCAGCAACTGATTGGGGGAAGCTTTCATAACCATTCTCTCCATTAACAACAGGCTAAATCCGTTCAGGTGCCCAGTAATGCTACCAGTACGGCTTTAATGGTATGCATCCGGTTTTCCGCCTGCTCAAATACGATAGAAGCAGCACTTTCAAATACATCTTCGCTCACTTCAGCACCATCCAGAGCAAACTCATCGAAAAGCCATTGCCCTAGCTGGGTATCACGATTATGAATCGCCGGCAGGCAGTGCATGAATTTAACATCAGGATTGTGACTGGCTGCAAGCAGCCGGGCATCGACCCGATACGGCCTGAGCTGCTCAATACGTTCTTTCCAGATTTCTTTCGCCTCTCCCATCGATACCCAGACATCGGTATGGATAAAATCAGCTTCATTAACTGCGGCGGCTGCATCTTCTGTTAAGGTAATCCGCGCACCTGTCTGCGCCGCAATCTCACGACACTGTGCCACCAGACTATCATCCGGCCAGAAGATGCGTGGGGCACCGATACGCACATCCATGCCCATTTTGGCACCGACTACCAGCAGAGAATTACCCATGTTGTAGCGGGCATCGCCTACATAAGCATAGGTAATCCGGCTTAAAGGTTTCCTGCTGTTTTCCTTCATGGTAAGCAAATCAGCCAGCATTTGCGTAGGATGGTATTCATTGGTTAATCCATTAATTACCGGAACCCCCGCATATTCAGCCAGTTGCTCAACAATCTCCTGACCAAAACCACGATACTCAATGGCGTCATACATGCGTCCGAGAACCCTTGCGGTATCGCGGATACTTTCCTTATGGCCAATCTGGCTGCCACTGCTATCCAGATAGGTTACATGCGCCCCCTGATCATGTGCAGCCACTTCAAAGGCACAACGCGTACGGGTAGAAGTTTTTTCAAAAATAAGCGCAATATTTTTACCCGTCAGACGTGGCTGCTCTGCGCCGGTTTTCTTCTCAGTTTTCAGTCTGGCGGCTAAATCCAGCAACGTCTGGATTTCTGTTGGTGTATAGTCCAGCAGCTTTAAAAAATGTTTCTGGCTAACAAGACTCATTATTTTCTCCTTATGCAGATTGGCAGGAATCAGGCTGGGCAAGCTGTTGCAGCATATCTTCATAAATCGCCGATAACTGTGCTATGGCAGTAATATCCACACACTCATCTATCTGATGAATGGTTGCATTCACTGGCCCCAATTCAATCAGTTCACTGGCAATGGCTTTAATAAAGCGGCCATCAGAAGTACCACCGGTAGTAGATAGCTGTGCAGCCACTCCGCACACACGATCAATGGCTGTCTGTGCCACGGTGGTTAAACGTCCGGCTGCGGTCAGAAATGGTTGTCCCGACAATGCCCAGTCCAAATCATAGTGTAAACCATGCTTATCCAGAATGGCATGCACACGCTGGCGCAAACCCTCGGCACTGGATTCAGTCGAAAAACGGAAATTAAACTGCACCGTTAATTCAGCCGGAATCACATTGGTAGCACCAGTACCAGCATGAATATTGGAAATCTGAAATCCGGTAGGCGGAAAATAGGCATTACCGTCATCCCAGTGTGTGGCTGTTAACTCAGCCAGTGCCGCTGCGGCCAGATGAACAGGATTAGCAGCCAGATGCGGATAAGCCACATGTCCCTGACGGCCATGTACCCGCAATGTGCCGGATAACGAGCCACGCCGGCCATTTTTTATCATATCCCCCAGCGTATCAACAGCAGTAGGCTCACCTACAATACAGTAATCAATATGCTCACCACGCTGTTGCAGAATCTCGACCACGCGTTTAGTGCCATTATGTCCGTCGCCCTCTTCATCAGAAGTAATCAGCAAAGCCAGACGCAGCGGCAAATCCGGCTGTTGTGCCAGCAAGCGCTCACAGGCAGTGACAAAAGCAGCAACACTGCTTTTCATATCGGCAGCACCACGACCATACAGCCGGCCATCACGCTCGGTAGGCGTGAATGGTGGCGAAGTCCAGCAGTTTTCATCTCCGGCCGGCACCACATCAGTATGACCAGCAAAGCATACCAGTGGCCCCTGCTTGCCATAAACCGCATAAAAATTATCAGTCTCCCCAAACCGCAGAGTCTCAATGCGAAAACCCAGTGCTGTTAGCCGGTTCATCAGCAGCGGCTGGCAACCATGATCATCTGGTGTGACAGACGGCTGTGCAATCAAGGACTTGGCCAGTCTCAGTGTTTCTATTTCCATTATCATAAACTCAAAAAAAATAACTTCAGGCAGCTTGAGAGGCTGCCTGAGAACATATTACATCTTTATAAACCAATTTTTCTGTCTTGCCAAACATTTACCCAATAATTGACAATCCATGGCAATTTATTCATATACCATTTCTGCCCGCTTGACATTACACAGTAATTCATAGGCAATGGTTCCGGCAGCAGCGGCCACCTCATTCACATTGACAGTATCGCCCCATAATTCCACCTCACTGCCCAGTGACTGCCGGTGGTCATCCAGCTGTACCGTCATCATATCCATAGAAACCCGCCCCAGAACTCTACTGCGTACGCCATCAATGGCCACCGGAGTGCCTGTCGCAGCACGACGCGGATAACCATCAGCATAACCACAGGCCACCAGCCCTACCCGGGTTGAACGATTGGTAACAAAACTGGCACCATAGCCAATCGGTTCGCCCATCTGCAACACCCGCTCACCAAACACCTTGCTTACCAGCCGCATCACTGGCTTAAAGCGGCTATCCACACCACCCATGGGTGAAATTCCATACAGCGCCAGTCCGGTTCGTCCCCAGCCACACTGGGTTTGCGGATAGGCCATTATTGCTGCTGAATTGGCCAGACTCACTTCTCCGGGCAAATTGGCACACACCATCTCAAATGTGTGAATCTGTTCAGCAGTCATCGTTTTCATGGGTTCATCAGCACAGGCAAAATGGGTTATTTTCACCACATCGGCTACCTTGTCACTTTGTGCCAGCGCCTGATAGGCCGGAGCATAATCATGCGGAAAAAAGCCGGTACGGTGCATGCCCGAGTCCATTTTCAGCCATACCGTCACCGGTTTTTGCCAGTCATGAGCAAGCAGGGTTTCCAGCTGCCACAAATTACCCACTACTGGCCATAACTGGTAACGGTCTACCAGCGCATATTCTTCAGCGGCAAAAACACCTTCCAGCATCACAATCGGCAATCGTATGCCCGCTTCCCGCAGCTGCACCGCTTCATTGATACACGCCACCGCAAAACCATCAGCCATATCAGCCAGCGCTTGAGCACAACGCACTGCACCATGTCCGTAGGCATTAGCTTTCACCACGGCCAGCATTTTGCCACCGCCATGCATCTGTTTTAAAGCCAGAAAATTATCACGTAAGTGATTTAAACGTATATGCGCAACTAACGGACGCATAATGACTCCCCTGTTATCGTGGTTACCAAATTTTATTGTTTAAGCAAAGCAATCCCTGTAAGCGAACCAAACTGAGCCAATTTACGCAATGATCTGCGCTGCTGTATATCATACCGCCACAGATTACCGCCCAGATCTGTAATATAGATCACAGAACTGGCAAAATCCGCAGCTAAACCATCTCGTCCTGTAAACCGGTTGCCAGCACTTCATGCATCATATGCTTCCTGGCTGCAAACGGGCACGCAGAGTCCGGCTTTCACCACCTTTCATCAGGTGCCTTTTCTGAGTCCAGTAAAAAATAATTATGCGACTTATCCAGCGCAATGCCGACACAGTGACGTGAATAGTCATGTGCATTACGCAGATACAAACCAGTCTGTACCAGTACCTCTATTCTACCGTTTACCACATCATAACGGCAGACACGCACTTTCTCACAGTCACACCAGTAAATCTGCTGTTCCTGTTCATCAAACACCACCTGTTTACCGGGGACAAACAAACCATTGCCCACCAGCTCATACCGATGATGCCCATCCAGCGGAATTTCTGCAATCATGCCATCAGCCTGAAAAAATTCAAGTGACTCCGGTTCCTTTATCCGCTCCATGCTTGAATAAAATAGCCGCTGTGTTGCCGGTCAACAGCAATACCATCAGGAAAATCATGCAACTCATCCACCAGTATCCGGTGCGTAGCCGTTAGCGTATCAAATTCTATAATCCGGCCAACAGGAGCAACATCCAGTAATAGAATTTTATCATTAGCCATATACACCTTATCCCTAAACAGGATAAATTAATAATATATTAACTATAATAAAACCTTTTACCACTCCTGTATGTCCTTAAAAACTGCATATTCTGGTACCGCATCACACAGGCAAATACATTTCATCAAACGATATTATTCGCTTAAACATAACGTGCCAGCGATAAATCACTGGTTTCAATTTCTGGCTTAACCCCACTAATCAAATCTGCCAGAATTTTTCCCGAACCCAGCCCCATCGTCCAGCCCAGCGTACCGTGGCCAGTATTCAACGACAGATTCACAAAACGGCTGGCACCAATAATCGGCGTACTGTCCGGTGTCATCGGGCGCAGACCACTCCAGAAAAAAGCCTCAGAAGTATGGCAACTGCCCGGAAACAGATCATTAACTACCAAGTCCAGCGTAGCCTTACGTTTTGGGTTCAGTTCAATACGATAACCAGACAACTCAGCCATACCACCAGCTCGGATGCGTTCATCAAAACGCGTTATCGCCACCTTATAAGTTTCATCAATAATCGTAGAAACCGGTGCTTTATCCTGATCAATTATCGGGATAGTCAGTGAATATCCCTTCACCGGATAAACTGGCAGATTAATCCCCAGCTTGCTCAGCATATTGCGGCTGAAACTACCTAGCGCACAGACATAATGGTCGGCAGTAAACCACTGGCCATTAGCCTGCACGCCTTTAATCGAGCATTTATCCTGCTGAATTTCCGAAATAGCATGCCGGTATAAAAACTTCACACCTAAAGCCGCACACTTTTCGGCCAGCTGAGTAGTAAATAAATGACAGTCACCCGTACCATCCTGAGGCAAATACAATGCA
This sequence comes from Snodgrassella alvi, assembly GCF_002777425.1. Taxonomy (GTDB): domain Bacteria; phylum Pseudomonadota; class Gammaproteobacteria; order Burkholderiales; family Neisseriaceae; genus Snodgrassella; species Snodgrassella alvi_B. Next base: position 91,326 of record NZ_MDVC01000091.1, on the reverse strand, counting down.
CCGGCCAGCTTTCCGGCCATATGTGCCAGTGCTGGTTCATACTGCGTACATTCAGCAACACTATTGAGTACCTGCAACGGCACACCGAATTCCTGCAAAACAGCTATGTCAGAACGGGAATCGATCACCTCTTTTTCCGTGCGGAAAATTTGCAAAGTACCCTGCTTGCGCCCTTCATACTGAATATTTTCTTCTGCCTCCAGCTGCTGCAACATCTCGCGGCTATACTCAGAAATACGTACCATGCGTTCTTTATTAGTTGCATAGCTCTGTGCATTGCAATTGCGATACATCTGCCACAGCCATTGCAATTGTGCGAGGCTGCCATCAGGGCGAATCAGCAAAGGAGAATGCTCCCTGAACAGCCATTTCCATACTTTAGCCGGTATATTCGGTGCTGCCCACGGTGTGGTATAGCCATAGGATAACTGGCCGGCATTGGCAAAACTGGTTTCCATCGCGGCCTGATCAGCGCGCTCCAGTACAGTAACTTCGTGTCCGGCTTTAGCCAGATACCAGGCAGTACTTACACCAATAATACCTGCCCCCATAATCAATACTTTCATTCCCTCGTCTCCCTAGTAATCAAACGGAATAATCTCAGCCGTTCAATTGCCTAATCCTCAAACAGCCCATTTAGTTACTTTTCATAGTGTAAACAAAGAATGGTAGTGAATTTCACTTTATTTAAACAAAAAAAAGGAGTATTTTTATAAATTATCACATTTATATCATAGATAAACCATGCACCATATTGACAAAGTGGACATGAAGATACTGTCCTTACTACAAAAAAACGCTCGTACCACCATGACCGAACTGGCCGACAAGGTAGGATTGTCCACTACTCCCGTCACCGAACGGGTACGGCGACTGGAACGAGAAAACATCATTACCGGCTATCACGCACGCCTGAATCCGCGCGCCTTAAACCAGAGCCTGCTGGTGTTTGTGGAAATCAAACTGCGTTCCAAATCCGGCAATATTTTTGAAGATTTCCGCCGTGAAGTACTGACCATTCCGCAAGTACTGGAATGTCACCTGATTTCCGGCGAATACGATTACCTGATTAAAGTACGCCTGCCCAATATGCATGCATATCGCAACCTGCTGGGCAACATTCTGTTGCAACTACCGGCCGCAGCCGAAAGCCGCAGTTATGTTGTTATGGAGGAAGTAAAAGAAGAACAGATGTTACACCTGGAATAAATGCCGGCTGTATTAAGTGCTGGCCAGATTAATCACAGTCTGTATTATTTATTAGCCTAAATAAAATTCACCAGTAACACCGTCTCATTATCTAGCTGTGCCATAGCCTGCTTGAGAAACAGTTAAATAAACATAGCTCGGGCGCACACTCTACCGTAACAACAATAACTATAATTCCTCTTAGCCAGAAAAAAACCACTTTTCTGGCAACTTGCTATAGTCTACGTCCTAATTGCCTTAATAACTGTTTCAATGCTGATGAATGTCTAGTTTTCGGCCACAGTAATCTATTGGTAAGACAACTGCTGCTGTTTATAGCTAACAGTTTCAATCAGTGAATAACGCCTAAGCACATCCTAACCAGGCAGTGCTAGTTATGCCAGCAACAAATACAAGTGTCGCGCAACAACCTAATTTACTTCCGGCAATAACTTGCCTTGCCGCATCGCCCCGACCTCTGGCGTAATAATAAACATAAGTGCACAGAAACAATTTTCAGTACTTTAAAATCAGCTTGATAGACCCTGTTAAGCAACCATTTAACAGAGCCATCCATGGATTTATGTATTGTAATCATTCAGCCTGCATATGATATTAAAAAATGTAGAGCACGATGCTTCCTACTGGCCTTGTGTGTAAATATCGGCATCAATGACATGAATTGCAACACGAAATAAATCGCTAATATCTTTTGCATAGGGTGTTTGATATTGCATCATCTGTACATTTATCATTTACGTCAATTATTCAGTTTTACCATCAGCCAGCCAAATTTCAATTATCCGACTACAATTATTCACCTAAACTGTTCAGAATGACCGAAGCCTGCTGCACACCATCTTCAGCCACAAAAATATGGTCATGATAATAGCCAGCTACCACATTACAGCTGATATTCTGCTGCGCCAGTGCATGCGAAAATGCTGCTGTCAGTCCTACTGCCGCCAAAGAAGAATGCACTTTTAAGGTAATCCAGCCAGCAACATATTCATAGCCGAACTGCTGTGCATCTGCCACAGCCTGCGGCAGAATCAGTAGCACCCTCACTTTCCTGTATGGTAGCCACAGCAGCGTCCAGCAATGCCGGTGCTGGTTGCTGCACAGTACAGAACACATATTTCCCCGGATTATGCTGCGGCGCAGCCGATTGCAGCAGAATTCGCAGATTCTGTTCACCAGACATCGTCATTTCCTGCTAAAAATGTAAAACATTTATCCTAGCAATATTTATTTTCAGACGATAGCACCGCCAACCTTCCAATCAACAAGACACTAGATATGCAGACAAGCATGAGCAACAATCAGCTAAAGCAATTTGTTTTCAGATAACCCAGATAAAGTTGCCATGCAGCATTCCGGCATGACCAGACATATATACCGTAGGCATAAAGAAAAATAGATAAAAAAATGCGCACACGGTTAAGTGTGCGCCAAGTCTACAAAGGAGAAATAGAGGAGAAACTGTTAAACCAACTAGGAGCTGATTTAACGAAGCGAATTATGCATCAAATACGCATGCATGGCAAGTCATATTTTGTATTATTTCGACAAAATAGAGTTATTTTAATTAAAAATGCCGCAAAATTGATTAACTGCACCTATCTGGCGCAGTCAAAAACACCAAAAAATGCTTTATTCAACCACAACTTAGCCAGAATAATGTCTTTATCTGCCAGAATTACCCCTTGCAGTACTTTTTTTTCCAATTCTGCCAGTCTTCGCGTATTTTCTGTGCTTTGGCAAAAAAAGCAGTCAACTTCTGCGCATCACCCTGTTGCAAACATTGTTGCAAATACACCAGCTCTTGCTGTTGCTGCTGTAATAGATCAGCCAGCACCTTACGATTGGCCAGACAGATGTCTGTCCATATCTGCGGATGACTAGCCGCAATCCGCGTAAAATCACGGAAACCACTACCGGCAAACTGCAACAACTCATCTGCATTCGCTGCTTCAGCCAGCTGGTGAACATACGCATAAGCCAGCATATGTGGCAAATGACTCACCGCTGCAAAAATCGCATCATGTCTAGCTACATCCAGATGATAAATCTGCGCCTGTACTGCCTGCCACATCGCTATTACTGCCTGCAATGCTGTTTCATCCTGATGTTCATGCGCACAGATAATGCATTTTTTCTGGGCAAACAGGCCAAATTGTGCCGCCAGTGCACCATGCCGGTCGGAACCAGCAATCGGATGAGCTGCAACACAGCGCGGATAGTGATGCGGTAGCTCAGATGCAAAAGCCTGTAATGCCAGCTGCTTCGTACTGCCCACATCGGTAACAATACACTGTTCAGGCAGATATGGCGCCAACTCACGACAGATGAGGGGCAATGTATTAACCGGCGTAGCAATCAGCACCATATCAGCATCAGCCATACTCTCTGCATTAATCCGAGTATAAGCACAATCAATAACACGCCGCTCTACCGCCCGAGTCAGATTATCTGTATCGATATCAACACCAACTACTTTGTCTACCAATCCGGCACGTTTTAAATCCAGTGCCAGCGAACCACCAATCAGGCCTACCCCAATTAGCACCAGCCTGTGCATACTCATATTAGGAAACACCCCACACAAACCATCATCCTAGCATCCGGTTCATTTACATTGATAGTCAACTTGAGCTGCCCCATGCGGCCAGAAATTCCTGCCAGTGTGGTGCCTGTTGTCCGTTCAGATAAGCTTTCAGACAACGGATTTCCTGCTCGTACTCATCCGCATTCAGAAATCCACGCAACAGATTAAAGCGCAAATACATTAAATAAGTATTGGCCGCATCGGTTTCACAATAATGCCGAATCTGCGCCAGCTCACCCTGCTGATAGGCCGCCCATACCTTACTGCCATCCATGCCTAGCTTACCCGGGAAACCACACAGCTTGGCCATGTCATCCAGTGGCACACAGGCACGTGCCTGATATAAGGAGAGTAAATCCATCAAATCACAATGGCGCGCATGATAGCGACTGATATAATTATTCCATTTAAAATCGCGGCTGTCGCCAAAATCCCCCTCCCCCATATCCCAGTAACGCGCAGCACTGATACCATAAATCAGGGCACGATAATGCAATACCGGCAAATCAAAACCACCACCATTCCAGCTTACCAGCTGTGGCGTATGAGTTTCTATCAACTCAAAAAAACGCGCAATCAGTGTTTCTTCACTGTCTTCAGGTATGCCGATACTACCAATATGGATTTTATCCGCACCCCAGCGCATACAGCATGATATGGCCACCACCTGCTGCAAATGCAGCTGCATAAAATCATTACCACCAGTTTTAGCACGTCGCTGCTGCAAGGCAAATTCCACCACATCTGCATCACTTACTTCTGCCGGCAAATGATTCAGCACACGAATACCGGCTACGTCTGGAACGGTTTCAATATCGAAAGCCAAAATCGGAGTCATGGCATGTATTCACATTAGTTAACAAACAAGTATTGTGGCATGAAGCCAGTAGCCACGCCAACCGTTTCACAAGCAAAACAACATTACATACCCGGCTCAATTGCCTTATACTCAACAACTAACAAGCAGACTATACAACTATGGACACTCAGTGCAGCTATCGCGACAACAGATTGCAGCCTGTCTGGTTTCGTAACTGAACAGCAGCAAAATAGCGACAGTTTTCACACAAATCCTTTTATGCAATCCACCGCTTGTGCATAATAGCAGCATATAATTTCAAATCATTCATTAACCATTAACTAAAAAGTAAAAGCCTTTCAATATGAAAAAATCCTACTTATGGCATTGGCTTACCCCCCTGCTCACCATACCTTTAATCGCATCCTGCGACGGTACACCAGTACACAATACCGGTTCAGCAGCCAGTGCCGCTTCTGGCATCAGTGCATCCGCTGCCAGTAACACAACAACTGAAACCAGCCAGACTGTCGATGCCAATACCAGTAAAAAACTTAGCGACAACCTGATAAAAAAAATGCAAAAAGCATTCAAAGGTCAGGAATTAAACATACAGAATATCTATACCACCCCATTTAAAGGTATTTATGAAGTTGTAATTACCGGTAATCAGATTATCTACACCGACGAAAATGCCGATTACATCATGCTGGGCAACCTGCTTGACCTACAACACCACAAAAATCTAACTGAACAGCGTTTAAGTGAATTGTCCAAAGTAGACTTTGACCAACTGCCGCTGGATAAAGCCATCAAAGAAGTTCGCGGTAATGGACAACGTATAATGGCCGTATTTTCTGACCCTGATTGCCCGTTCTGTAAAAAGCTTGAAGAAGAAATCGCCCAGATTGATAACGTTACTGTCTATACTTTCCTGATGCCCGTACCCGAACTGCACCCGAATGCACAGAACAAATCAGTACAGATATGGTGTCAGAAAGATCGCACCACAGCCTGGACTGCCTGGATGCGTCATGGCAAAGAGCCAGCTAGCGTAGCCAATTGTAACAATCCAGTAGCTGAAACCATGAAACTGGGGGACAAATTCGGCTTTAATGGTACCCCTACCATGATATTCCCGAATGGTAAGACTATTTCCGGCCTGATGCGTAAAAACGATTTAGAGCAGGAATTGAACGACAACCAGAAATAACCAACATCTATAGCAAAAAGCAGCCAGTTATGGCTGCTTTTTTTATTCTATCCATAATCCAGTACAGCCTGCATATTGCTCATAGCCATAGCATTTATCAAAATCAGCATTAACCAACCCATTCACAGCATCTGAATATATTCTCAACTGTCATTGCCGTCATAACAGTTGCCGCAACAAATTTCAGAAATTATGATTAATTATTTCTAAAATTCAGCTCAATAGCCATGTATAGCGTTCAGCGTGTTTACCTCTACCAGCACCAGCAACCGGCCGTATTAATTGACCGCCTGTGGCCACGTGGTATCAGTAAAGCCCAACTAAGCACAGTGGAATGGATTAAGACTATTGCACCTTCCAGCCAGCTACGACAATGGCTGCATCAAAATCCGGCCAGTCGCTACAGCGAATTCTGTCATCTCTATCAGCAGGAACTGTGTCAGCCACAACAGCAGCAGGCATTGCAAACACTGCAACAACTGCATCAGCAGCACCAGCAATTATGGCTACTAACCGCAGCTAAAGACATTGCCCACAGCCATATACCTGTATTACTGGCGCAATTACAGGCATAAAGCGAAAGTTTGCACCACTCTTCCCAATCCGCAAAAGACGGTTGTATCTGTTTGCTAAATAATGTCTGGCAACATTAATCTGGACGAACACATCTCAGTTTACAGTTTTACCAACTTCACATATGTTTCAGCCTGCCAGACAAATAAAAGCGCCCTGAAACAACATTTCAGGGCGGCTATAGTTAATTATTCAGTTCAACAAACGAATACTGATCAAGCTGCATCTTCACTAGCTTGGGAGCGTAGCAAACCAATCAGGCGCACAATGCGCTCTTTCAATTCACGCCGGTCAACAATTTGATCGACTGCCCCTTTATCCAGCAAAAATTCCGCACGCTGGAAACCTTCAGGCAAAGTCTCGCGCACCGTCTGCTCAATCACCCGTGGACCAGCAAAACCAATCAGCGCATTCGGTTCGGCCAGCACTACATCACCAATAAAGGCAAAACTGGCTGATACCCCGCCCATAGTCGGATTAGTTAATACAGAGATAAACGGTAGTGACTTTTCAGTAAGCAGATGTAATGCAGCACAGGTTTTGGCCATCTGCATCAACGAATTCAAGCCCTCCTGCATCCGTGCACCACCAGAAGCAGCCACACAGATAAAGGTACAGTTATGTTTCACCGCCTCACGCACACCGCGCACAAAACGTTCACCCACAACCGAACCCATTGAACCACCGATAAAGTTGAATTCAAACGCAGCCACAACCACCGGTACACCATTCATGGTGCCACGTACCACCACCAGCGCATCATCTTCCTGTGTCAGCTTGCGTGCTGTACTCAGGCGATCAGTATATTTCTTACTGTCACGGAACTTCAGAATATCAATCGGCTTAATGTCAGCACCGATTTCATACTGTTTAGTCTCATCCAGCATTATCTGGATACGTTCACGTGCCGAAACTGGATTATGATGTCCGCATTTCGGGCACACTTCCATGTTTTTCTTTAAATCCGTGGCATATAAAGTTGCCGCACAAGACGGGCACTTCTGCCATAATCCTTCAGGGATACCTGCGGATTTGGCCACAGGATCTTTTTTAATCTTGGGTGGCAGGATTTTATCTAACCAACTCATTTTTTCATTCCCGGTTATTTGCCGGCAGCCTGTAACAGGCTACCATGCAGAATTAGGACTCTGCGCAGATTATTCCAGCGCCTGCCTGAGCTCGGCAACAACAGGTGCCAGAGCCTCAGCCTCACGACCAGCATGCTCGGCTATCGTCTGCACAAAGCGGCTGCCAACGATTACCGCATCTGCTATCGCCCCGATACGACGGGCACTGTCGGCATCACGAATACCAAAACCCACACCAACAGGCACCTGAATAAACTGGCGTAAATGATCAATTTTACGCGAAACTTCAGCCGTATCCAACTGTGATGAACCAGTCACACCCTTGAGAGACACATAATAAACAAAACCACTGGCTCTGCTGCCAATCAGCTTAATCCGCTCATCTGTTGTGGTTGGTGCAATCAGAAAAATACAGTCCAGCCCATTTTTCTGTAACTGTACATACAAATCATCAATCGCCTCTGCCGGGCAGTCTACTGTCAGCACCCCGTCCACACCAGCCTGTGCAGCAGCCTGTGCAAAGCGCTCATAGCCCATATGATAAACCGGATTCAGATAGCCCATGAGAACCACCGGCGTAGTCTGATTTTCCTGCCTGAACTGGGCTACCACCTGCAATACATCTGCTAAAGACACATGATTGCGCAAAGCACGTTCAGTTGCCGCCTGAATAACCGGCCCATCCGCCATCGGGTCAGAAAAGGGCACGCCCAGCTCAATGATATCTGTACCACTGGCAACCAGCGTCTGCATCAATTGTAGTGTTGTGGCCAGGTTCGGATCACCACAAGTGATATACGACACCAGAGCAGTGCGACCATGCAGCCGCTCAAACGTCTGTTGAATTCTACTCATTTTCGTTCTCTATTCATTCCCGAACACATCAGTGGTGTTTCCAGACAACTACCATGCTGTCGCCCCTTGCAAGCAGCCGGATATTGACTGCCTGCAACACCACCAGTGCTGATTGTCATAGCCTGCATCATAACATGCAGTAGCGGCACAACCCTTAATTTTTCATTGCCTGCACCGGCGCTGGCACACGCCCGCCACGATTAATAAATACCTCACAGGAACCGGATTTCACAGGCATGACCGGAGCCCGGCCAAGCAGACCACCAAACTCAACATAATCGCCTACATCCTTACCGGTTACCGGAATAACCCGCACTGCCGTGGTTTTGCTGTTAATCAGGCCGATAGCTGCTTCATCAGCAATAATGCCTGCCAGCGTACTGGCCGGTGTATCCCCCGGCACGGCAATCATATCCAGCCCTACCGAACACACCGCCGTCATCGCTTCCAGCTTGTCCAGCGTCAACACACCAGCTTCTACTGCCGCTATCATGCCTTCATCTTCCGATACCGGAATAAACGCGCCACTCAGCCCCCCGACCGCACTGGAAGCCATCATACCGCCTTTTTTTACCGCATCGTTCAGCAAGGCCAGCGCCGCCGTTGTTCCATGAGTTCCGCAGACACTTAACCCCATTGCCTCCAGAATCCGGGCGACACTGTCACCTACAGCCGGCGTTGGCGCCAGTGACAAATCCAGAATACCAAACGGAATACCCAGCATCTTACTGGCTTCATGCCCAATCAGTTCCCCCACACGGGTAATCTTGAAAGCAGTTTTCTTCACCAGCTCGGCAACTTCAGTCAAAGACAGGCCTTGCGTATTCTGCAACGCAGCGCACACCACACCCGGGCCAGATACGCCAACATTAATCACACAATCCGCCTCACCTGCACCATGAAAAGCACCGGCCATAAACGGATTATCTTCTACAGCATTACAAAACACCACCAGCTTGGCACAACCAAAGCCTTCCGGCGTTATTGCTGCCGTCTGCCGGATGGTTTCACCCATCAGCCGGACTGCATCCATATTGATACCGGCACGGGTAGAACCGATATTTACCGAACTGCATACCACATCAGTACAGGCCATGGCCTCAGGAATGGAACGAATCAGCACCTCATCCGCAGCACTCATACCCTTATGTACCAATGCAGAAAAACCACCGATAAACGAAATACCAATAGCCTTTGCTGCCTTATCCAGCGTCTGCGCAATCGAAACATAAGAATCCGCACCAGTAGCCGCACCAATCTGCGCAATCGGCGTTACCGCAATGCGCTGATTCACAATCGGCACACCATATCTGGCAGACAACTCAGTTGCCGTCTGCACCAGATTTTTACCAACCCGAGTAATCTTGGCAAAAATCTTCTCATTCAGCCGATTAATATCCGTATCAATACAGTCATGCAAATCAATGCCAATAGTTATCGTACGGACATCGAAATGCTGATCAGAGACCATGCGTACAGTCTCCAGAATTTCATTATTCTGAATAGAAAACGACATAAACAACTCCTAAATCCGGTGCATGGCATTAAATAGAGCCTCATCCTGCACACGGATGTGCAAACCCCGTTTTTCACCCTCACTATCCAGAAATTCACTGAACTGCAAACGCGGCAAAGTACACCGTTCCGTGTCCAGCAAAATAATCATAGTGAAATAATCATCCATTAACTGCTGGCTGATATTCATAATACTAACCTGATGTTCTGCCAGCAGCGTAGCCACCTCAGCAACAATACCAATACGATCTTTACCAATCACTGTCATCACAGCATGATTAGACATACACAATCCTATTCACAATAACAATTACAAACCAGAGCAAGCCATACAAACCACTTGCCCGGCCAGCACCAAACCGGCCGTACAGACCTAAGACATACGTTCACATTTAAATAACAGCGCACACAGCAAAATCAGCAGCGCAATCGCGCCACCCAGCAGCGCCACCCCACTCCAGCCATAATGTGCATAAGCCATAGCAGAAGCAAGCGAGCCGAGTACCCCGCCAATAAAATACATGCTCATATAGCCAGAAGCAATCCGGCCTTTCAGTGCTGGATCTGAACGATAAATCAGCGACTGATTACAGATATGCAAAGCCTGAATAGCAAAATCCAGCAGTATCACACCACCAATCAGCGCCCACAAATGTATTCCTCCAGCATATAACAGCGCCCAGCTAAGCAGAAACAACAGTGCACACACCACCGTCATCGCATAAGTGCGGCCTTTATCAGCCGCCCAGCCGCCCACATTCGAACCAAATATCCCCAGTGCACCAAATAAACCAAACAGACCAATCGTACTTAAACTGAAATAATAAGGAGCATGACTCAGCAACAGCGTCAGCGGTGTCCACAACACCGAAAACAGGCAGAAATCTAGCGCTCCCAACACACCACGCTGACGCAATAACGGCGTACGCCATAACAACGACCATACCGATACCAGCGTCTGCCAGTAGCCTAGCGCACTGCGCTCACGCTGCACATGAGGCAACTTCCATTGCAAAAGCAAAGTCATTAGCAACAGCATAGCCGCACCCAGCACATAGACCATGCGCCAGCCCCACCAGTGAGCAACCAGACCAGAAAAAGTACGTGACAGCAGAATGCCAAGCAATAGCCCACTCATCAGCGTACCAATCACCCGTCCGCGCTGCTCCGGAGCCGTCAGGCTGGCCGCCAGCGGCATCAGTATCTGCGCCACCGTACAAAAAGCCCCAACCAGCAGCAAGCCAGCAACAAACAGCCATAAACTTGGTGCCAGCACAATCAGCAGTGCACTAATACTCACCACCGCATACAACGACACAATCAGCTTTTTGTTATCCAGCAAATCACCCAGCGGCACCAGAAAAATCAGTCCAAGCGCATAAGCCAGCTGTGTCAGCGTAATCAGCATCCCGCTACTGGCCACATCAAGACCAAAATAGCGTGCCATTACCTCAATCAGCGGAAACACATAATAATTACTGGCCACCGCCAGACCGATGGCCAGAGCCATCAGAAAAATCTGCACAGAAGACAGCTTAATACTCTTATTCATACACACAACAAATAATTATTATCTGGCCTCCAGCATAGCGCAGTAACCCGAATAATCACAGATTAATTCCATCCAGCCGGGCTACCGTATTGATATCCTTATCGCCGCGGCCAGACAGATTCACCAGAATTACCTCATCCTTGCTCATCTTCGGCGCATTGGCCACCGCCCAAGCCAGCGCATGGCTAGATTCCAGTGCCGGAATAATACCTTCCTGATGGCACAGCAAATGAAAAGCTTCCATGGCTGCCTCATCACCCATTGCTTCATACTGCACCCGGCCAATATCATGCAGCAGACTGTGTTCCGGGCCAATGCCCGGATAATCCAGACCGGCAGACACAGAATGAGTAGAAACCACCTGCCCATATTCATCCTGCATCAGATAGCTGCGAAAACCATGCAATACACCCATCGGGCTGCGTGAACTGATAGGCGCCGCATGCTGATGCCCGGATAAACCCAAACCACCAGCCTCAACCCCAACCAAACGAGTTTCAGGCACATTAATATAAGGATAAAACAAACCTATGGCATTTGAACCGCCACCGACACAGGCCACAGCCACATCGGGCTGCCGGCCAATAGCTTCCTGCATCTGCGCTTTCGCTTCATTGCCAATAACACATTGAAAATCGCGCACCATTTCCGGATAAGGCATTGGACCTGCTGACGTACCAATAATATAATAAGTATCATCTACCCGCGCCACCCACTCACGCAAAGCTTCATTCATAGCGTCTTTCAGAGTACACGAACCAGAATCCACCCCTACTACTTGCGCACCCAGCAGCTTCATCCGGTATACATTCGGTGCCTGACGCTGGATATCCTCCGTGCCCATAAACACCGTGCATTCCATACCAAAGCGTGCCGCTACCGTAGCCGAAGCCACACCATGCTGGCCAGCACCGGTTTCAGCAATCACCCGCTTTTTACCCATCCGTTGCGCCAGCAAAGCCTGGCCAATCGTATTATTAATCTTATGTGCACCAGTATGATTCAAATCTTCCCGCTTCAGATAAACCTGTGCCCCACCCAAATAGGTAGACAGGCGACGGGCATGGTAAACCGGGCTGGGACGACCCACATAATATTTTAAATCCTCATGGTACTGCGCCCAGAACGCCGGATCAGCCTTCGCTGCATAATAAGCCTGTTTTAATTCAGTTAAAGCCGTAATCAGCGTTTCCGACACAAACAGCCCACCATGCTCACCAAAAAAACCCTGTTCATCTGGATAGTGATAATTTTCCATATTTCATTCCATTGAGCAACAATTTACCCGCAAAGTAAAACTATTCAGCCATATTAACATTTTTTAAATTCATTATCCTGTTATCCATACTCAAGCCAGAATAAATAAAACCATTTCACCCAGCCAAATAACAACAAAATCCCAGTTACCGCCAACCTGACAGTTGACTGACAACGGGGATTTACCCATATCTGCTTCAAGTGCACGAATAATTCAGATTAGCAACAGCCGAAACAGTATTTATTCAGTCTGAATACACGCACTATAGCAAACATGCATAATTAAAAAAATTTAGTTACTGGTTTTGCGATATCTGATACCCAAATCTCTGGCCAGCTTCTTGGCTAGATCATCCATCTTCTTAGCATTGGTATTACCATATATCGAAAAATACTCAAACAACAAAATTTTTTGTCTTTCTTTTGTTGCAGTTAAAACCAGATTAACCGACCTGCCCGTTAAAATACTACCTTTCTTAATTGTCGTCAGCATACTATCAGATGATAAACAATAGCGAGTTTCACCTTTGATAGCATCGCTGATAGTTATGGTTTTTTCTGCTCTGTTAAGAATAATATATTTTGCTACTCTGCCTTGACTTTGATTACATTGATACCAATGGAAAAGAAATAATAGCGAAAATACTAGAATAATCAGAAAAAAAATCAAATCTCCACTAGAATTATGGTCACTGAAATAACAGCCTGCACTAAGGGCTACGTAACCTGATCCCCAAAAAATATAATTTTCTTTATCACTTTTTAATACTTTGTCAGTAATTCTATATTTTAAAAAAGGATAGACAGGCCACTCAATAATATTCTTGTTATGCTTCAAATTATTATCGATTGTATTAAAAACCTCTTTAGCATTACAGTCAAAATATCGAATACCTAAATCTTTTGCTAATAACGCCGCTACAGCATTCATCTTTTGTTGTAAGTCTTTTGAATAGTAACCACCGTGGTATTCCAATAAAAGAATATGTTTATTTCGTTCTGGTATGGATAAAAACAGATTGATTGTCTGAGGGCGTCTATAATCCATATTATTGTATAAAGCATATAAATTCCAGTTGCTTCGCAGCTGATATTGCTGTTTATGTCCATTGACAGTGACTATCGTCAGCAATTTCCGATACCGATCCAGAACAACATATTGTGCTAGCTCAATTGGCCTGCTTCTAATATTTAACAATACAAAACATATAAGAAACCCAGAGCTAATAATAACAAGCCAACAAGAAATCCAATCTGTAGCAGTCAACCCACTTTCTGAAATCTTTTTCAGAAACATATTTAAAAAAAGCCCATAACCAATAAACAATATCATAAACAAATAAAATGCATATGACTGATCCCTGAGATGCCAATCATCCCTTTTTCCTTTCAGTTTAGGATATACTGGCCATTGTAAAATTGATTTATTATTTTCCAGCTCCTCCCGAATCTGCTTAAGAATCTGTCGCGAATTTAACCTTTGTCGTTTCTGCCCTATCTTTACATTATTCCAATTCACCAATAAACTCCCTTTAACTGGTATTAAAACTAATTAATTTAAACAATTGAATTTCTGTATCAAAGCAATCTAACTATTATTTTTCTTTAATCAATACCCCAATAGCATATCTTATTAAGATTATTGAAATCTTCTAATTTTAACTGGAATAACATTTACCACAATTCAAGAGAACACTAGAATTTGGATATTTCCATAAAATAAAGACATAAATTACTTATACTATATATATAAACTATTGTTGCAACTGCTCAAGTAGCTTAGCTGATAATTTTGCCACACCTGATACCCAAATCGCCAGCCAAAGCTTGCATTTGCGCTACCGGAACATAACGCTAAATACCCAAATACACCAACAGCACTACCTTTTTTCGCATTCTAGTTGCAGGTAGCAGCAAATTAACTGATTCTCAGATTCAAATATTACTTTGAACAGCTACGTTTTACGCACCGAATAAGCCAGATAAACATTGAAATTTATCAATACAATGGTAAACAATACAAAAAACCGCATTCAGCATAGTTGTTGCAACATAGGTATCAAACAAAAAGCAGGCACAAATACAGTAATTTATAACAAGCATTGCAGCCAACAAACAGCCGTACCTTAATTCACTCTCAAACAGATTATCTTTTCCTTGTAAATCAGCGTATCCTTGCCATTGCAGTATTATTTGTTCATGCGCCGACTCTTCCCTGATAGTTCTGAGCACTTGTTATACTCTGCGTATTATTATCATCTCCCTTGTCCGAAGCCTGCGTAGCCAAATACCACTAATACTCAATATATTTTATTGATAACATAATCCCGTGCACGGATAATATTCAATTCTTTAGCAAGAATATCTGCCACCTCAATCAATTGTTTCAAAGCGTCAACGTCACAGAAGAAATATTCAAACAGGATCTCAGCAGTTTTCAGATTTTCATCCTTGATTACTAGCCTGCCTCTGCGCCAAAGTGGTGGTTTATATGATGAAACTTTACGCCCATAAGGTAAAGCACACTCAACTCGGATAAAATAATTATCGGTAAGCTGGTGCTGCCTGATCGCATATTGCTCATTGCTTACTGTGATCGTTCTATTTTTACGATCTAGGCTGACTAAATGAGACTCCTTTATAGCACAGGTTTTCTTATTATTATGCATCCATATCGCATAAATAATGATTGAAATAAACAATACTACAATCGAAAGACTATAAATAAAAAGTAGCTCAGCGATAAAATACAAACTAAATATAATTACATTCCAAATACTAAAATACTGGCCTGTCCATTTAAATAATTTAGAAAATCTTACCGGACAAGATTGCCACTCAATTATCGGCTTTTCTGACTGCACATCTGCTTTCATCTGTAAAAAAACTTTATGCTCTGAAAGATTCATTCTTCCCCTTATTTTTTGACATTCTACCCATAACAAAACCGTGAAATTTAACTAACTAGCAATTAAAATGTACACAACTGTTATTAATACATAACTCTTATAGCATAGCAATCATATCAGTACAGCAACAAGCTGAGCAGAGGATAAAACAAGCAGCATAATTAAAATATTTACCAACAAGAAAATATAAAATCGGTGTGCATTTTAAATCGATTAATTAAATTTATTCTGAACAAGAGCGTTAAGAAGCAGCATAAGCATATTCTTATAAGATAATAAATATTTTCTGGAGCTACAGTATAAATGTTAGTCCACAGACAGCCCAAAACCATTAATTGCAGCCATTAATGCCTGCATCTTTTGCCCATCCTTAATTCCGGCTGTGATTTCCACACCACTGGACACATCCACAGCCTGCGCATGACTTTGCCTAATCGCAGAAGCAATATTTTCCGGTTTCAGGCCGCCAGAAAGAATCCATGGCCGATTTAGCTGCCGCGGCAATATCTGCCAATCGAATGTCTGCCCCGTACCACCATACTGGCCAGCGACAGCAGCATCAAACAATAACGCGCGCGCATCCGTATACGTGGCAATAGCAGCTTCAATATCACCCGTATTGCACACTCTTATTGCCTTAATATACGGGCGTTGAAACTGGCGACAGAATTCAGAACTCTCATCGCCATGAAATTGCAATACATCCAATGGCACATGCATCAATACTTCCTGTACCTCGACCGCACTGGCATTAACAAACAAACCGACTACCGTGACAAACGGCGGTACAGCACGCGCAATTGCCTGTGCCTGTTGCAGAGTGACATGCCGTTTGCTGCCAGCAAAAAAAATCAACCCGATGGCATCCACGCCTAGCCGTGCAGCCAGCAGTGCATCTTCCACCCGCGTCATCCCGCAAATCTTGCTCCGAATTTTCATATCTAGCCCTTTTAAAATCAGCCGGCTACAAGCCGTATTAACTCAGATGCGGCCATAGCCACACCGGCAGAGTTGCCGTAGCTATCCCCCATTGTTGCGGGTAATCTACACCAGTAAGATACAGCCCATCAGGCATAAACGTTGGCGGTGCCAGACGGCGGCTTTTCGCGGCCACCAATTGAGCAAAACCGGCCACACTCAGCTTACCGGCACCTACATACACCAGTGCGCCCACAATATTGCGTACCATATTGTGCACAAAGGCACTGCCATGAAAATCAATCGCCATCAACTCAGGGCTGCCAGCAAGGCTTAGCTCATATAAGGTTTTTACCGGTGACTTAGCCTGACAGTCACTGGAGCGGAAACTGGAAAAATCGTGTTCACCAATCAGCATCGCCGCGGCTTCACGCATCAATTCCATGTTCAGCGGATAGTGAGTCCAGCCAACCCGCCCACGTAATTGCGGCATACGTACCCGACTGGATTCCAGCATATAGCGGTAGCGACGTCCATACGCATCAAAGCGGGCATGAAATTCAGCAGCTACCGGCTGTGCTTTCACAATACGGATATTCTTATCCATTGCCGTATTCGTCCCGCGCAGCCAAGCTTCGGCACTACGCTGTGCATGAGTATCAAAATGTACAATCTGTCCTGTGGCATGAACACCGGCATCCGTGCGGCCAGCCACCACAACATTAATCGGTTCTGCCGCAATAGCGCTTAAGGCTGCTTCCAGTACCGACTGAATGGTATACAAACCATCCGGCTGCTTTTGCCAGCCATGAAATGCACCACCATCATAAGCCAGTGTTAATGCCCAACGCTGCATGGGTTGATTGTCATCAGCCATCATCGCCGGTTGTTCTACTACATTAGCAGCCATTGCTCTTCCTAATTCACACTAATTTACGCCAACAGAATGCATTATTATCGCATAGCCATTAACTGCTTTCACACCTATAACTAATCCGGCTATTGCTTAAACTGACGCTATACTACTGGCTTAATGTCGACTCATTTTCCTGGCTTACACAATATTGAATACAGAAGAAAAACCCTCCTCACAAGCCAGCGCACTTTCGGCCTGTAAAAAACTATTCCGCTGGCTACAGGAATACACTCGCAGCACAGATGCGTCTATCAAACAACGCCAAATACCTAAAAAAGACCTGTGCTTACCCGATATCACCTCCGAAACGCAAATAAATGGCTTACTGTCGATTCCAGATACTGATACTGCTTATGGCGTGCGCAACAATATATTACTTGAAGTCATGTATACAACAGGCTTGCGTATCAGCACAGCCGTAAACCTGTACATTTAAACAAAATTGACCCATAAAACGGTTTATCAGGCACCATCATTAAAGATAACAAACAAAAAATAGTACCTCTTGGTAAAAAGCCAGAGACTGGTTACAGTATTGCTTTAACCAGTGCAGCCCAATCCTACCGCCGGTTGCGCCTGCGGTGCTAAACTCGTCAGCCCACAAAACATGCCATAACTTACCAGCTAGCAATGGGTGATTGTAAGCAAATATATTAAAAAAGCAGGTATTCACCATTTTAAACCTGTACGGAATGCACCACATATTTGCTACTTATCTGGATATATCACGGCGCTGAACGGATAGCAGCATAATCCAAATTTATATCCATATTGCCAACAAACGAGCAACAAAATCATTCACATGACCAAGGTCATATCGATAAAAAATGCCAGCGCATAACAGCACTGGCATTTTCAAAACATAAATCTAATCAATTAAAAAGTATCTAAAACCAAACATTAATAAATTGATATTATTTATTATTGCGATAAACCGTATTTTCTGGTGTTTGATTCAGCGTAAATTTAGGATGCGATGTATAATCAAATTGAATCCACAACGAAGTATTGATTGTTTTATTCCGGTGAACTCGACTGATTCGTGAATTATCAAAGATAAATCTATACATTTCATGCATTGCAAGCAAACGCCCCCGATCATCTAAATAAAAATCCGTTATTACCGAATCATATTTAATTTTACCCTGCTTATCACTCAGTATCTGCTCACGTTTTTCAGCCAGTAATTTTTGTATTGCTGCATAGTCCTTTTTCTGCAATTGATTAGCTTTAGCCTTTAAATTCGTTTCCCGTATTTCTGATTGTTTTAATTGCTCACTCAAGCTATCAACAACAGCCGCCGCCATTACCCGATCTTGCTCAGCAGTAGAATTCAGCCGAATTCGATAACGAGCTCCTATTTTTTTTCCAGCTTCATCTATAGATAAACGAGCAAAAGCCTTTTTATCATAACTGGCATAACCATCATCAATTGCCTTTGGCGCTGCAAGTATTAATTCTTTCAATGGCAGATTATTTGCACGTTCAGGAAATTTTTTAGCAATATATGGTTTATTTAGAATTTTGGGCGATTGATCCATCCGAGGAAAGATAGCATTGATAACACTTGCAAAAGGTTTAATCGCTCTTACATCCGCTATCAGCATTTTCTCTTTAATATCTATCTGCACCGGCACTTTAATCGAAAATAATATATTTGATGCTTCATAACGCACCGCCGGAACAAATTCAAATTTTCCACGCGGTATATCAATCGCCCCACTAAATGGAATAGTTATTTTTTGTGCAATAAAACTTAAAGCCCCATTTAATGACTCATTTTTTTTATCACAATCCTCTGCCGAATTATCATGCGCACAATATGACTTTTTATTTGCCTCAGCACTTATTTTTGCCGCCTGTTTTTTTCTAACAGATTCAGATGAAGATGCAGAATCCATTGCCTCTGTCTTATGATCTAAAGCTTGATCAGCTACCTTATCCGAAAATTTCTTCACTTCATCCTGATCAGCCAACAATCGAATCTGACCATTAAAATTAAACTGATTATCATGAAGCAAATTACGCTGTATCCCCTGCCGAACCAGTTCATCCGGTGTTTTTTTACTCACTGTACTACATGCTGACAACACCAGTGCCATCCCCAGCCACAGCACTTTTTTACCAGTTACTATTCGCATATACCATCCCCATATTCAATACAAAATGTAAATATTTCAGACGCTATTAACTTATATTAATAATTATAATACAGGAAAAATCAAAAACTGGGCTGTTTATAGCTAATATTCAGTCACAAATACTGCTTTGATTTTCAGCATCAACGTACTGAAATTTCATATTTATTCTGTCACATTAATGATAAAAAGCCATTAAGCAGTTAACTACATCACACAACCGTACTGAATAATGCGTAAAAACAGCACAATAAATCTTTTAAATCTCATTACTAATCAATAATTGATACAAAATTTAATTAATCTCCAAGATTATATTTATTCAATAAACATACAACATATCATTCTACAATAATAAAAAAATCTCATCACAAGCTAAAATTGCCACATATTTTGTCTGCCTGCACCAAATATCAGCAAACAAAATCCAGTTATTTTCTTATCAAGACTTTAGTTTAATTCATAATACTTATTACAGTTGTACCCAGCTATTAAAATATATTAGCAAATCTGGTCAGACTGATTCATACGTCGATGCAGTTCACAAAACCAAACTTAATCACATTCAGGAAAACATTAAACAAAACAATTTTTGCCAGATAATAAAATTTAAATAAGATATACAGATTCAAGGCAAATAAAAAGACTGAATCCTGACACAGGATTCAGTCTTAACCAGAAGCAAAAAATCTCACGTCTGATAACTAAAGCACAATCAATGCAAAATTAACCACCCAACTGCTGCAACAGATTTTGAGCTTCAGCCAGTATTGAACCATTCGCCTCATCAACCAGCTCACGCAGAGTCTGGCGCGCAGTAACTGCATCATCCATTTCCAGATACATTTTTGCCAGTTCCAGTTTAGCCTGTAGCGGAACAGCCTGCTGCTCAGGTGTCAGAGGTTGATCAGCAGGTTCAGATTCAGCTGATCGTTCCAGCCAATCCTGTGCTCCACTTCCAGTAGCAAATGAAGAAGCCGGTGTAGTAGCAGCTGAAGCAGCATATTCAGACTTATCATCATCCAGCACAAAATCCATGGATGGAATATCCAGGCTATCAGCTTCTGTTGCCAGGGTAGAATCAGCAGCAGGTGCAGGAGTTGAGCTGGCTGGTTGAGCTGGTGAATTATCATCACTTACGCCCAATGTTTCCCAGTCAATATCCATTGAAATCGCATCGTCTTCTGCCGCAAACGCATGCTGCTCATGTGAAGCAAGAGTCTGCTCTTTAGTAGAAGGCACTTCTTCAGCAACAGGTGTAGTATCCTGCTTGTGTTCTTCATCAAACTTGAAGTCTTCATCCCACTGCAAATCATCCAGAGCATTTAACGTCTCATCTTCTGATGTTGCTAGTTCAGGCTGCTGTGCAGCCTGAATAGCATCCTGATGTGCTTCTGCTTTAGGCTCATCCAGTTGCGATTCATCAGCCACAACCCACTCAAAACCTGTATTGTCTGCCACCTCTTCATGAGGTGCAGCAATAGCCGGTTCGTGTGAAGTCAAAACTTCTGGCTGTTCGGTTTCATCAATCTGATCCAGCCAGGATAAATCGTCAGCATTATCCAGCTTAGTAGTTGACGAAGCCGCCGTAGCAGCAGGAGTATCATCCGTGAAATTAAAATTCAGCCAGTCAGTATCATCTTCTTCCTGCTTGTCCGCAGCTGGTGCTGTATCAGCAAGGTGTGGTGTTGCAGCCACTTGATTCACATTTCCAGCCGGTGCATCAGCTTTAGCTGGCGTGTCTGTTGCAGCGTCATTTAACCATGACCAGTCGCCATCGTCTTCAGCTGTACTGCTAGCAGCTGTAGCCGCAGCTGCCGCAGTTGATGCTGCTGCTTTAGCTGATGCAGACGGAACAGATACAGATTGTTCAACTTTAGGTGGTACAGCATCAAATACCACATCATCATCTTCATCAGATGCATAATCTTCATCATCTTCTGCGTTATCGCTTTTTTTACGTCTTTGCCAGAGTAAAGCAGCAATTAACAACACCCCTGCCACACCTGCCAATGCATATGGCCACCATGCAGGCAGCATGGATTCTTCTGCCGGTTCTTCTACAGGTTGTACCGGCTGCGCTACCTGATTAACTTTAGGTTGTACTGGTGCGGCTTTTACCACAGATGCTGCTGTTGCAGCAGGTGCAGATGCCTGAACTGGCGCGGATGCCTGAACAGGTGCTGAAGCCTGAGCTGGTGCAGATGCAGGTACAGTTTCGGTTTTAGCTTTCCCATCCCTGGTTAGAGCCGAGGCTGCGTTACTGATTTCAGAAACTATCGTATTAGCAGCCTTGCCCGCACTTGCATCTGCCTTAACCGATTTCTGTGGCGCAGCATTTTCCGCTGCTGCCTGTGTCAATGGCGCTGCTGATACCGACGCAGTATTCTGTGTCGCATCTGCCGGTTTTTGAGCTGCTTTAATTTTTATTTTGGATAATTTATGCAGCTGTGAAGTAGATGGAATATTCAGGCTGATATCACGGTACATAAAATCCGGATTACCATTGCGGAAAGCGCGCGGATTGGCAACAATCAGAGCATGCATGGTTTGCTCTATACTCAATCCCTGCGGCCGTACCTTGCGTGCCACATCCATCAGTGTTTCATTATTGTCTACATGATATTTCACTACCGCATTATCAGAAGCCAGCCCATTTTGCAGCGCAGCAGTAGCGCGGGCAGCTGACTTCTCTTTCGCAGGCCGTACCGGCTTGCGGTGATTGCTGGTGGCTTTGCCAGTACCTGCAGAACCATGACGATATTCTGGCGGGTCAAGTAATGCGGTATATTGCCGCCCTTGGCTGCCGGCAGTGAGGCTAAAAGACAGCATTGGATCACGAACAGGCTTACTGGAACGCAAATGAATCACAGCATTTTTTCCTTGTGCCGTTACGCGTACCTGTAATGGTGCTCCTGAAATTGCTGGCCGACTGTGTAATGCAGCTCTGGCTTCATCACCTGTCACAACCACACTTCCTGAAAACGGCTCGCCCAGGGCCGAATTAACCTGTAAGCTCCCCAGCCCTGCCCATGCAGGTGCACTGGCTAACATACATAAAGACAGTGCGATGATTTTTAAATTATTTGCGTTCTTCAATCCCGTACCCTCACCGGTAATGCACCCTTGCCATCAATCAGGCGCGTGCCAATTCAATATGATAATTTCTACAAGTGCTCTAAAATCAACTGGTGTTTAACGTTTACTAAACCTGTTTTTATATTATCTCACGCTATAATAGCTTTTGCGACACTTTAATGCCAAGTTACCTTTACATGTTTTGCTCTCAAACTACCCTTAACTGTGGATATTTTCAGACGCATCAATACCTGAAAAGCCGGAAACCAATATACAATAATAGTTAAATTTTGTTTAACACATTGCTTTAACAGGTGCCAAGTGTAAAAACTCAGGGTATCATGGCAACTATCTCACATCTTTATTAACCCAAACCAGAAAAACAGATATCAAGTCCTAATAATGAAAGCAGTATTTGAATTCTTGGTAGTTATTCTTTTCTTTGCTACCTACGTTTTAACCAAAAATATTATTCTTGCCACTGAAGTGGCTATTGTTGCCGGCATTATTCAGGCTGCATGGTGCCTGTTTAAATATCGTCGCCTGCAAACCATGCAGTGGGTCAGCCTGTTACTGGTTGTGGTAATGGGTGGTGCAACTATCTATCTCAAAGACCCACGCTTTATTAAATGGAAACCAACAGCCCTGTTCTGGATTATGTCCATTGGCCTGATGATTTCACATCTGTGCGATAAAAACGTACTGAAAAGTACGATTGGTAAAGAAATCAGCCTGCCCGAACCAGCATGGCGCAAACTCACTTGTGCGTGGGTTATATTTTTGCTTGCACTAGGTGCGCTCAACCTGTGGGTAGCTTTCAATTTTACCGAAGCGCAGTGGGTTAATTTCAAACTTTTTGGCAGTACCACAATATTAGTTCTGTTTACAATCGGACAAACTGTATATATTAGCCAATACATTAAAAAGGATGAGTTGTAATGCTGTTTATGTTAATGGCCACTGATGCCGATAACAGTCACGAAGCACGTATTGAGGCACGGCCCAGACATCTGGCACGTTTACAGGAACTACAGGCACAAAACCGTTTGGTTCTGGCCGGCCCGAATCCGCTGCCAGATGATGACAGCCAATTTTCCGGCAGTCTGGTGATTGCAGACTTCGATTCCCTGGATGAAGCACAGGCATGGGCTGAACAGGACCCTTATGTAGATGCCGGTGTTTATGAAGAAATTCTGATTCGTCCCTTTAAAAAAGTCTTACCTAATGACTGATATTCAGACTACCATTCGCACACGCCTGCAACCGCTGGCACCACTGCAACTGGAACTGATAGACGACAGCCATTTACATGCAGGGCATAAAGGCCATCGTGGCGGCGGGCATTATCGCCTGCTGATTGTCAGCGATGCCTTTACCGGTTTATCGCGCCTGGCGCGGCAGCGCAAAGTTCATCAGCTACTTGAAGATTTATTCAGGGCAAATACCATTCATGCCTTAAGTATCAAGGCATGTACCAACAGCGAATATTTAAGGCAATAATCCATTTCTATCCACTCAAAGAGAGATAACCATGAAAAAACAATTAATTGCAACCGCAATCTTGCTCGGATTAACCGGCATTGCCGCCGCTCAGACTGTAGTTACTGTTAATGGAACCAAAATTGACAGTAAAGAAGTTGATAATCAGGTAGCTGTACTGGTTCAGGAAAGCCAGAATCAGATTCAGGATTCGCCCGAGTTGCGTAAAAGCATCACTAACCGTCTCATAACCCGCACTTTGCTGATTCAGGCTGCCAAAAAACAGAATCTGGACAAAGATTCTGAATACTTGAATGCCTTGAGTAAGGCTGAAGCAGAAGCCAAACGTCTGGGCGATGATAAAAAACCCGGTTTCAAGGAAGAATGGGCTTTCTTCAAAGACAATTTACTGACACAGGCCTATTTAGCCAACGTGGTTAAAAACAATCCGGTCAAACCTGAAGATGTACGTAATGCCTACAATGACATGGTGAAATACTACAGCGGTACCCAGGAAGTACAATTAGGAGAAATCCTCACCCGCGACGCAAACACAGCCAATAAAGCAATTGCTCAGTTAAAGGCGAAAAAAAGCTTTGCTACAGTAGCCAAAGAGTACACCATTGACCCGGCTGGTCGTGAAAACGGCGGTATCCCTAAAGGCTATGTTGCCATCAAAGACCTACAGGAAAGTGCTCCTCCGGTTTTCAATGCTATTAAAGACCTGAAAAAAGGCCAGTACACCACAACACCAGTGCAAGGTAACGGCAATATTTACGCAGTGTTCTACATAAACGACAAGCGCAACGTTAAACTGCCAACTCAAAAAGAAATGGAACCTATCCTGTCACGCCGCATGCAAAGCGCCTCAATGGCTCGTGCCATTGATCAACTTTACAAGAGTGCCAGCATTAAATAATAACTTTATTCTGACGATTATTAATCACGACAGAAAATAAGGAATACTTAACATGAAAAAAAGCATTACCTGGCTGGCTGGCTTAAGTATCATGTCCGCCGGGCTCGCTTTTGCCGATGCACCTAAAATTGACAATCAGCGTATTAACGTCATGCTCAAGCAGTTTGAGCGTCAGATGCAAGCCCAGCCGGGTGCTCCTGCGCCAAATAAAGCCGAGATTCAGAAAGAAATTACCGTTCGCCTGCAAACGGCTGAAATATTAAAAGCCGAAGCCATTAAGGCTGGGCTGGATAAACAAGCTGATACTCAGGCTGCATGGCAAAATGTACAGGCACAATTCTATGCGGCTCAATATGTAGAGCATCTGGCTGCCAGCATTGAAGTAAATGACAGTGATTTGCGCCGGCAATATGAGCAGGTTAGTCAGGAAATCAATTTACTGCCTATCGTTTTCCCAAGCAAAGAAGCCGCTGAAGAAGGTTTAACCAAGCTGAGAAAAGGTTTGGCTTATGAAACATTGCTCAAACAGGTTAACCCTGAAGCACCAGCCAGCAACTGGATGCTCCCGCAACAGCTGCCACCCGATTTTGCCCAGTTAGCTTCACAATTAAAAAACGGGCAGATTTCACCTAATGTCATCACCATTAACGGGCATCACATTCTGCTGAAACTGGCCGGTATGCGTCAGGCACCGAATGCTCCCGCTTTTGAGCAGATTAAAGACCAGTTGCGTGAACAAGCCAAACAGCAAAAAGTACAGGAGCAAATCAATCAGTTATTGCAAAAAAACGGCATTAATCTGAACGACTAGAATTTGCTGCCAAACACAACCGGTACAAACGTACCGGTTTTTATTTATGCGCTATACATAAACCACCCTGTCAACAAGCTACTGATACCACCATTAGCCTGCATTAACCCGATGTACTCTGTATCGTTCTATTACTGTGGCTGATACAACATATGCACATAGGGTATACCATCAGAAATATACGGCGCTCCCTGTATTTGAAAACCATGCCGCTGATAAAATTTAAGTACCTGACGATTTGCCTCTATTTTGATTGGATATTCGGCACAATTTTTCTGCGCATAATGCACAATTAGCTTAATCAGCTGATCCCCCAGTCCAGTACCACGAACACTCGGATGCGTTACAAACCGGCTAAAAGTAAAGTAAGTGCCGGCCAGAAACATACGCGCATAGGCCAATATCTGCTCATCACGCTGGTAATAAACATGCCTGGCCTGTAAATCCCAATCATCCAGCTCATGGTAAATCCGCTGTTGCTCTACCATAAAAGTATCAATACGCAAGCGCGCAATACTATAAAAATCATGTGACGAAAGTTCATTAAATTTTCTGATGCACCACATCATCCCCTCCACAATTCCTGTTAACGGTACAAAATTGATTACTCTGGCCACTGCCCTAACCATAATATTCGAAATAAATTAATGAAAAACATTCGGATTCGTATCCTAACAATATCACAATATCTGCAAAAATAACTAAATAGAGAACATTATATCCAGCAAAACTATTCATCATCTTTATGTCTGTTGTCAGCATCATACCGAAATTTCAGCCAAAAAATAATCATACTGAACAGCAAAACGGATTATCTGCTAACGAAGCAGATAATCCGTGTAAAAAAACAATTAATTTTACTGTCTGACAGCCTCAATCTGGATATTCAGCTTAACATATCGGCTGGCCGGCATAGCTGTCAGATATTCATTAATTCCCCACTGTGAACGATCAATCACAGCCTCAAAATCACCACCACAAACCTGAGACTGATTCATCGGGCTTTTATAACAATTAAATTTGGTTGCCCGTAAAGTAACCGGATGTGTTTGGCCAACCATAGTTAACTGGCCACGTAGGGCTCTAACCTTACCCTCTTTATCAAAATTCCAGTTATGAGACACAAAACGCAGAACCGGATACTGAGCAGCATTAAAAAAGAGCTTGCTTTGCAGATGCTTAGTGAACTCACTGCGACCAGTATCCAGAGTAGTGAGCGGAATGGTAATATCCACAGCACCGGTTTTCGTACCCGCATCATATTGCAGCTCACCATTAAGATTATAAAAACCACCCACATTACTAGAGGTTGCAAAATGGTCGAGTGTAAAGCGCGCATTGGTATGCAACGGGTCAATCTTATAATTCGCAGCCACAGCTGGCACAGCGATGCCCAGCAAAGTTGCCATCAAAATACCGGCTAATCTGTTCATGAATAAACTCCTCTAAAACATTTATCTAATAGCAACTATATTAACGTGAATACCAAAGCAGCAAAATTCCGCAGAGTAAAAATATTATTTCCTCATAAGAAACAATATTCAGATATTCATGTATATTCTTAACTAGATAATCCAGCCTGTCTGACTGGCAAACAACCAATAACCTTTATCGCCAGTCAAATACCGCCATAGATTCAACATGCGCAGTCTGTGCAAACAGATTCATAATACCGCCGGCACGATACAGATAGCCACGCTTAACCAGCAAGCCAGCATCACGTGCCAGTGTTGCCGGATCACAGGAAACATAAACAATCCTGCCCGGCAGTTGCCGGTCTTCCAGCTCATTTAAAGCCAGAATTAAAGCCTGAGCACCAGCTCTTGGCGGGTCGAGCAGCCATTTATGCGCATAACCAAACCGTCGCAGACGCTGCCCGTTCATAGCAAAAAGATCAGCCTGCTGAAAACGAGCCAACTGCGCCAGCCCATTGCGTTGCGCATTATTACCGGCACGCTGACACATAGCCGCCATACCTTCCACACCAACCACTTCTGCCTGCATCCGTGCAACCGGCAAACTAAAATTACCCAGTCCGCAAAACCAGTCGATAATCCGCTCGCCAGCCTGAGGCTGCAACCACTGTATGGCACGCCGTACCATCAGCTCATTAGTAGCCTGATTAACCTGCGTAAAATCTTCAGGCTGATACGGAATCTCAAGCTGATATTCAGGTAAACCATAAGCCAGTACCGGTGTCGCCGATGCCGACTGCAAAGTAGTTTTCCGGCCAGCCTGTAACCACCACTGCCATAGCCAACCGCTTTGCTGTTGTAGCTGCGCCAGTAAGCCATCCACCTGCATCCGCATTTTCTGACTTATCCCGCCGCAAATCTGCAAAGTAAGCGCAATAACCGCATTACCCTGATGCAGCATCATCCCTTCCACACTGCCTACAGGCCAGCTTTGCAATAAAGCTTTAATCGGCTTCAAAGCCTCAGACAGCACCACCGGCAACACCAGACAGCCATCAATATCCACAATCGCATGCGTCTGTCTGGCCTGAAAACCCAGCTTTAACTGGCCATATTCATACACAGCGCGCAAACGCACCCGTTCACGATAACGCCAGGGCAACCCATAAATTGGTGGCATCAGCTCATCTGGCTGTACCTTGCCCAAACGACGCATCTGATTCAGCCAGGCACGCTGTTTCAGCGCCACCTGCGTGGTAAATTCGATATGCTGACTATTACAGCCGCCACAACGCTCATAATATTCACAAGGCGGTTGTACACGCGCATTACCAGGCATCAGCACTCGGCTGATTCTGCCTTCAGTATAGGATTTTTTCACCCGCATTGGCTGCCACTCTACCACCTCACCCGGTAAAGCATCATCAATAAAAACCGCTTTACCGTCTACCCGGGCAACACCGCGCCCTTCCTGATTCCAGTCAATAACCTGTGCTATAAACCGTTGTTCCAAATCGTAACCTCAAGCCAGAGAAATGGCCGTAAATAAACTTAACTACGTTTATTTTCTCACATTGCAGACAAATTACGTTATGATTATATTCATATTGCCATACCGGATTTTCAGAATAATGTTGAAACCAATACTTTGTGCACTCACTACCACCATCATATCAACAAGTGCATATGCTGCCATCCCAATGCCAGACTATGCCGTACCCGGTCAGGGGCAGCAGGTCATCCTGAATATTCCTCAACTACGGTTATTTTTGTTTCAGGACGGAAAATTAATCAAAACCTATCCGATAACAGTAGGCAAAGCGAGTACACAAACACCGCTGGGTGAATACAAAATTGGCGCCAAAGTCACCAATCCTACCTGGAGCGTACCACTCAGCATTCAGAAAGAAATGGCCGCAAGTGGTAAAACCGTACAAAAATCGGTACCGCCCGGCCCCAATAACCCGCTTGGCCCCGTATTTGTGCGCCTAGGCGCTCCTCGTCTGGGTTTGGGTATCCATGGCACCAACGTACCCAGCAGCGTACCCGGCGTACGTAGCCATGGCTGTGTTCGCTTACGCAGCCCGAATGCACTGGATTTTGCCGCTGCCGTACAAAGCGGTGCCGATGCCGCTGTAATTTACCAGCAGGCTTCCGTAAACACCGATGCACAAAACGACATCTGGATTGCCGTTTACCGAGACCCCTACAACAAACGCACTCTAAACAAAAAACTATTAAACCAAAGCATTAGCTCATGGGCAGAGCAACACCAGCTACAAGTAGATCACAAACGCTTAAACAACGCCCTGAATAAACCGGCCAACACCTTAATCTGCCTGACCTGTAGTAGCGGCAAAACCAAAGTTAGCGGTAATCTGAGCTCATTGCAATGGACCAGCGGTATCGGTGCAATTGTTGAATTGAAGTATATTGATACAACAGACAATAAACCAAAACAGGAAATTGCTCCTGAAAGCAGCAGTATTGAGGTTGATGAAGACGCAGACGAAGCACCCAAACAGAACATCACCCCACTACATCCAGCCACCACACCAGCTAATCCCGAACGGCCTGCTCCAGCTAGCACCACGCCAGCCTCAGCCGATTCTGGTTTTGATGTACTGATGTAAGCCAATCCCATCTGGCTGTTTAATTGGTTCAAGAAATTAAGTCTGGGGTAAAAAATTCTCCAGCGATTGCCATAAAACAGCCTTGTCTGCTGCCTTGAGCCGCTTTAGCCGATATTCACATCGTGCTGCTGCGGCTTTAGTAATACCCTCACAAACCAGACGCATCTCAAGTGGCGGATACATACGCGTATACCGGGCACCATTCCCCGAACAGTGTGCCAGCCAGCGTTGTGCCGGCCGGTTAGTAATCCCGCAATAAAATGCACCATTAGCACAATACAGCAAATAAACCGCCCAGCCAGCATCTGCCTGCGGCAAAGGGGGCAATGCAGCCAGAATAGATGCCGATAAAACCAATTCCATCGTCCAGACTAACCAACTCTTAAAAATTCAGATAAAAATATCCATACCAAACAGCCTATCCACATCCGCAAGGAAAAATCGCAACCATACCGGCAATGCCTGATTTACCCATCATACAGAAACAGCTATCAAGCCGAAAACAAAGCACATATTTAAGTAGCATTACAGCAGATAGGGCGTTTTCATTTATTCCCAAAATAGTAAATATTTTGCATGAAATATAGTGGAAGCCTAAATCACAATCCTAACAAATAAATAGTACCGGCATATCTAATCAATATGCAGACCCTGCTCCGTAGACAAACCGTAACCACCGAATAACGCCAGCATACCCCATGCTGCACCTGCTAATCCCACCCGTCTGGTATCTTCTTTTCACAGTTTTATCAGTTATGCCAGATTCATTTCCCACCTTAATTTAGATTATGAATTTTATAATTTGCTACTTAAAGCCGATTATTATAAAGATTCTATTTATTCCTAATGCCTTTAATTGCCTCATTAGGCACTTCAAATTCTATCGGACTATCAGTTGCATTATGAATTGATTTAGCCGGAATTTGAAATTTAGTTTTCGTACCAATATTCGTCATCAGAATATTTATATGGTCTAATCGACATACAGATGAACAATTTATCTTATCAAAAAGCTTTTGTTGTCAGAATTATAAAATAAATCTTGATAATTTTTATCCACATAGATCGTAACATCAGATTGTCTTACGCCAATTAAAGAAAAGGTAATATTAGTTAGACCAACATAGATACCAGAAACAACAATTAGTGGCGTGATAAACATACCTATTCTGAAAAGGAGCTTTGAAGGAATCTTTATATTCCGTATATAGAAATATAGCCTTCTATCGTTTTCCTTACTGGGCTCAAATTCATTTTTTATCTTTAGCCCTTCCCATTGATAAACCAAAATATTCATACAACCAACACAAAAAATTGCCATATAGACTGTGAACCCAAAAACCAGACCTGTTTGTAAACTACTTGATTGAATCCATATACTATAAGCGATAGACAAAATCAGAATGTTTGCAATACCGCCCAAACAAAGAAAAAAACGTCGATCTTTAGAGAAAGCAACAGGAGAGAAAGTAACAGGATTATTTTTTTTCTTAATAAGAATTTTGTTTATTTGCTTTTCAAATAAAATTAAAAATAACTTGCTAGCCAAATGTAATATACCAGTAAAAAAAATATACAAAATTCCATATATGGCAAATATGCATAAACAAAATAATACATCACCAACAGATAATCCAGCAGGAAAAAATCTTATTGTACAACAATAGATTATTAAAATAATTGTACCAATGATATTACCTATAAGCCCTGATAACCCAAAAAATTCTTTGGTGATTTTGAATCCTGACTCCAGATTATCCATATTTTCTTCCTCCTATAAAATTGCAAACCAGAATGTAAAAAAACCACTAATATTAACCCAAACAGGCTAACATTAGTGGCTAAAATTTCAGCTAGGGATACCGAACTAATTACTCCATTTTCGGATGCAAATCAACATACTGCTGTTTGCGTTTTTCCAGCGCCTGTATCTGCTCCTGCAAGTTGGCGATGGCTGCATCAATATCATCCACACTCTGCTCAATATGCTCATACGTCTCAGCCAGCAACTCGCGTGCTTCCTTTTTATTCGAAGCCGAAGGAGAGACGCCACGTAATGGACGGTTAGCTGTTTCTTTCAGATAAATACCGGTAACAATCCCGATACCGCCTACCACCATCAGATAATAGGCCGGAATAAACAGATTATTAGTGGCATCCACCAGTGCCGCGGCGATAGTCGGCGTTAAACCGGCAACAATAATCGCAATATTAAAAGCACTGGCCAGCGCACTGTAGCGGATACGCGTAGGAAACAGCGCCGGTAAAGTTGATGCCATCACCCCAGTAAAGCAATTCAGAATCAGTGCCAGAATAAACAGGCCAAGAAAAATCAGCCCTACCTTGCCACTGGTAATCAACTGAAAGCAAGGAATGGCCAGAACCAGCAGCGCAACAGAACCACCGATAACAAACGGCTTGCGCCCGATTTTGTCACTCATAAAACCGATAATCGGCTGCATAAACATCATGCCAATCATAATCGCAATAATAATCAGCACACCGCGATCTTCACCGTAATGCATATTGTGCGACAGATAGCTAGGCATATAGGTCAGCAGCATATAATAAGTAATATTAGTAGTTAATACCAGCCCCACACTTACCAGCAGCGTACGCCAGAAACGCCGCACAATTTCCGTAAACGAAATCCGCGGACGACTGCCCACCTCTTCCTGTTCTTCTTTTTCCATCATATCCAGATGTTTCTGGAATGCCGGCGTTTCCTCAGCAGCATGGCGCAGATACAAGCCGAGCAAACCCAAAGGTGCGGCCAGAAAAAATGGAATGCGCCAGCCCCATGAGAGAAAATGCCCCGAACCCATAATATTTTCCAGCAAAACCACTATCCCTGCGCCCAGCACAAAGCCACATATCGAACCAAAATCCAGAAAACTGCCCAGAAAACCAC
This sequence comes from Snodgrassella alvi, assembly GCF_002777425.1. Lineage (GTDB taxonomy): Bacteria > Pseudomonadota > Gammaproteobacteria > Burkholderiales > Neisseriaceae > Snodgrassella > Snodgrassella alvi_B. Next base: position 58,551 of record NZ_MDVC01000091.1, on the reverse strand, counting down.
GCTGGCGGTCGGGGGAATATTCCGCCACAAAAATCGCTGCACCAGTATATTCACCACCCACCGAAAATCCCTGCGCCAGTTTGCACAGCAGCAACAATATCGGCGCCCAGATGCCAATACTGTTATACGATGGTATCAGCCCAATACAGAAAGTACTGAGCGCCATAATAATAATCGTGGTCGACAATACCTTTTGCCGGCCAAAACGATCACCAAGAATACCAAAAAACACACCGCCCAGCGGGCGTACCAGAAACGGTACAGAAAACGTACCCAATGCTGCAATCATCTGCACACTGGGAGAAGCAGACGGAAAAAACACCTGCCCCAGCGCATAAGCCACAAAACCATACACGCCAAAGTCAAACCATTCCATGGCATTACCCAGCGCAGCGGCAGAAATTGCCTTTCTCAGCTTAGTCTGGTCAATAATCGTAATATCGTGTAACTCCAGTGTTCCATTCTGGGTAGGAATCAATGGCGGTACATGAGAAGAACCCTCATTCTGTTCATTCGGTGCTGTCATGGTAACCCTTTCATTATTAATATTGAAATGATTCTTTAAGATTATAACATGCAGCCAAAAAGGTGCTTTATACTTGAATTTTAAAGAAAACTAGCAACAGCATAATCGAAAAAGGGTTACATGCGCTACAATTATTTTATTTTGGGCAGACTTTTAAACCGCTCACTCAACAAGTCACTGTGCCATCATCCTGCCAGCTCAGGTACCAGTCAGTAAAGCTTGCCGATACAATGGTAGCTGCACATGAATCCGCTGCAATTGCCGCCATAATACCTTTCCCACCACATCATCATCCGGCTGTGGTTTGTGCACCTTTAACAGCTCGCCAACGGCCTCCCATTCAGCCTGAAACACAGAATAATCAGCATTTTGTGTCATCAGTTCTGCCAGCCTGCTGGCAATCGTACACCAGTGCTGTACCCGCTCAGGTGTCAACAGCGGCTGCACACGGTCTACCTGTACCCGAATCGCACCCAGTGCAGAAATACAGCTAAGCAGCACATAATTCAGTTGCAACAAAGCTTTACCTTCAACCAGATGCTGCCCGTAACGCCTTGGTTCCAGCGACATATCCGCCACAGTATTACTCAACATAGCGGCCAGCTCATGCGCATTGCGCCGCGCAGCACGATAAACCAAATCATCACAGTGCCCGTTCTGAAACTGTTGTGCCACCTGCCGCAGATAAGCAGCATCAGCGCACAAAGCACGTCTAGCAATCCGCCCCAGCGTCAGATAGCGCCAGTCCGGCCACAGGCACGATACCGCACACCACGCCAGCACCGAGCCCAGAATCGTATCCACAAAACGCGACAGCATTGCCGACTGCGTATCCATACCAATAATCGCAAAACCCACCAGTACCTGTACCGTAATAAAAAACGTAGAAAAACTATAACGGCGTAGCCTGAATGCGAAAAACAGCACCGTACTCACCACCACAATCACCAGCCGGCCTGCCAGCGTAGGCACAAAATATGGCAATACCGAGCCCACCAGCACACCAAGCAGCGTACCCATTATGCGCTGCTTCAAACGAGTCGTGGTTGCCGAATAGTTCGGCTGGCACACAATCACCCCAGTGAGCAAAATCCAGTAGCCCATCTTCAACTGGCCGCTTTCAACCACCACACAAATCACAGCCGTTAGAATCGCCAGCCGGATAGCATGGCGCATCACATTCGACTGCAAAGTAAAATGCGTCTTTAACGCCGGCAGAATATCGCGTATCCGGTCAACATCCTGCCCGGCAATCTGCATATCCCCTGCCTCCTGTTTGGCACCAGCAGCCTTTACCTGTTCCAGCCAGAGCAGTTGCTCATTAATCGTTAGAATATTCGCAATTAACTGCTGCAAACCCGGCGTATCCTCATCCGTATCACATTCAGCACAATAACGTGCTACTGCCTGTTGCACCCCTTCACCAGCACGCTGGAGCCCCATATTAAACACATAAGGCTTATCCTCATGCAGACACTCACTCATCTGCTGGCAAGCCTGTGCCTGCAACACAATCAGGCGCTGAATCCGGTAAATCAAATCCGAGTGCGCCAACCTGTGCGCCAGCGCTGCATAATCCACATGGCGCGAACTGATCCGCTCATGAATATTCTGTGCTGTCAGATAGTATTGCAGCAGCATACTGATACCACGCTGGCGGTGCTGCCGGCGCAAACGGTAAAACAGTGCCGCACGGCAGCGGTTAAACCCGTCAATCACTGCCGTATTCTTCATTGCCAGCGCCAGCTCCCTTTCCGAGAGCAAATCTGCCTCATCGGGGTCAAAAAACTGTGCTTTCACCAGCATATAGTCTGCCAGTCTGGCAAAAGCACCGGCCAGATTGTCCTGTACCGGCCGGTTTGGAAACAACAGATGCAGCACCAGCGTACATATACTAAACAAACACGTACCACAAACTAGCATCAGCGGATTGGTATACCACGGCAAATGCGGCGAATAAGTCAGCACCGTATACAGCATCACCAGCAGCGTACCAAAGGCAATCGTCCGGTAACGCACATCAATTGCGCCTATCATCGTCGTACTGAATGCCGCCCACACCATCAGCAATGAAAACGCCAGCGGATGCCCGAATGTCCACTGCACTGCCGTAGCAGCCAGCGAAAAATGCACCAGTGTAAAAAACAGATTGCGCAAACGGCCGGTGAATCCATCATCCAGATCCACCAGCCCGCCAGCAATAATCCCCAGAAACAGCGCCGTACTTTCTGCCGTATGACCCGTATACCATACCCACCACGCTGCCAGCACCATACTCAGCAGCATCGGTAAATTAGCCAGATAACCAGCACGCACCGGAATTACTCGCATTACACCGCCTCTAATCACCAGAAAATACCATTCAATTCATTTTAACAAGCCAGCGAATTACCCAGCCAGATATTTAGCGTACAAAAAAGCCGGCCATAAAAGGCCGGCTTTCTGCACAAACACAAGCATCATTACTTCTTCTCTGCCTGTGCCTGCCACGTATCACGCAAAGTTACCGTGCGGTTAAATACCGGATTTTCCGCACTGTGATCATAGCGGTCAGTTACAAAATAGCCCAGACGCTCAAACTGATAGCGCGTTTCCGGTACCAGCGTATTTGCTACCGGTTCCACCAGCGCATCAATTTCTGTTACCGATGCCGGATTCAGAAACTCAACAAAGTCACGATACTGCCCATCATCACCACGCACTGCATCAGGGCGTTCAACTGTAAACAGGCGGTCGTACAAACGCACTTTAGCCGATACAGCATGCTCAGTAGACAGCCAGTGAATAACCCCCTTCACTTTGCGCCCCTGCGGCTTGGAAGCAAGCGTATCGTGGTCTATCGAACATTTCAGCGATACCACCCGGCCAGACGCATCCTGCACCACTTCCTCACACTTAATCACATAACTGTAGCGCAGGCGCACCTCACCACCCAGAGTCAGGCGCTGCCAGCCTTTAGGAGGGTCAAGCGCAAAATCATCTGCTTCAATATAAATCGTTTCCGTCAGCGGTATCAGGCGCTCACCCATTTCCGGGTGATGCGGATGAAACGGCGCCTCACGGCTTTGCGTTAACGCCTCATCAAAATTAATCAGCTCCACCTTAATCGGATTGAGCACCGCAATCATCCGTGGTGCCACACTTTCCAGGTCTTCACGAATCGCGCCTTCCAGCACACTCATGTCCACCACATTTTCACTCTTGGAAATACCCACCCGCTTAGCAAACAGGCGCAGCCCTTCTGGCGTATAGCCACGACGACGCATACCCGAAATCGTAGGCATACGCGGGTCGTCCCAGCCAGACACATGATCCTGCACCACCAGCTGATTGAGCTTACGCTTTGAAGTAATCGAATACAACAGTTCCAGCCGGGAAAACTCATATTGATGTGGCTGATGCGCAATTTCAATATTTTCCACCACCCAGTCGTATAACGGCCGGTGTGATTCAAACTCCAGCGTACACAGCGAATGCGTAATATTTTCAATCGCATCCGAAATCGCATGCGTATAATCGTACATCGGATAAATTACCCATTTATCGCCGGTACGATGATGATGTACACGGCGAATACGGTAAATCACCGGGTCGCGCAGATTAATATTGCCCGCAGCCATATCAATTTTCAGCCGCAGCGTTTTACTGCCATCCGGAAACTCACCATCACGCATACGCGCAAACAAATCCAGATTTTCCTCAACCGTACGCTCACGATACGGGCTGTTTTTACCCGGCTCCGTAAGCGTACCACGATACTGGCGCATTTCCTCCGCATCCAGATCGTCCACATATGCCTTACCGGCCTTAATCAGCTCCAGCGCATATTCATACAGGCGCTCGAAATAATCCGAAGCAAAACGCTCCTCATTCCACTGGAAACCCAGCCACTGCACATCTTCCTTAATCGAGCGCACATACTCATCCGATTCCTTCTCAGGATTCGTATCGTCAAAGCGCAGATTACACAAACCATCATAAATATAGGCCAGACCAAAGTTCAGACAGATAGATTTAGCATGGCCAATATGCAGATATCCATTTGGTTCAGGAGGAAAACGTGTCATCACTCGCTGGCATTTCCCGCTTTGCAGGTCATCCTCAATAATAGAACGTATAAAATGATTATCGGCAAACTGATCTTTATTAAGCATAGTTATTCTGAATATGTGCAAAGGCGTTTTTCAGAATTAAAACTCCAGAAAACACCAACTAAAAGGTTATAATTATATACCCAACTTATATAAGAAATATACAATTATACTAAACAAAAAAATATTAAATACTTTAGTAATAGTCAAGTAAATACCAAATCAAATCAAGTAAAACATAAAAAAAATTTACTAACTACTAAAGTTTAGTAAAGACCCATCATCATACTCAACCCAATCCGCTACTCAGGGAACTGCTAAAACAGGAAACGAATCACTACAAAACAATCATAATTAACAATTATATTGCTTCATCCCTTGCTCTTAGCAGCAAATATTTCCCAGAAACAATGGCCAACCATTCAAAAGCTCACCTTGTTCGGCGATAAAATCTTTTGGTCACAGAAGCTGTAGTACAAAATTTATACAACACATTACCCTGCCCCCAGATACCACTATTCGGATTACCGTTGTTTTGCAACATTCAGCCATCCTGTAAACAAACATTACCACCAGAATACTGTCTAGCCCGTTACCGGCATTCACAGCAAATCGCCGGCTATCTCAGCATCAAACACCAAAGCCTGCTCTTTCTGTGCCGGTAGCCAACCACAACATAACAGCCCAATATCCAAACTTACTTCATAGCCTAACCAACCCAGTAAATAAAATTTTTATATACAATTGTACGGATTCAGCCTGAAAGCCAACTTTAACCCACACCAATACAGCCTTATAAAAAACATTACCTTTATAAATAAAAGTTACCAGCCACAAAGCAGAGCAACACATAGTGGTAAAGATTATGACGGGAAGAATAGTATAACGAGGCCGCTTAAATCCAACGTCTCCGTCAGAACAGGCAAAGCTGTGTGTAATGGCACTACCGGCAACGTGCATATAACCGGGAAATGGCCGTCGGCTAAAGAAAATTTAGCAAAAACATTATGGCGTAGCTGCCGAAGTTTAAGAGAGTTAAATAGGCGATTTATCCATAAAGCATTTTAACTCAATGAGCGCAAGAAACCAGATAGAGGCAGCATATAACCTCCGCCACTGAATACAGCTCAAACACCATAAGACCGATACATACTGGCAAGGAGCAAAAACAAAATTTTAGACAAAAGAACTGGAAATTAGGCTTATTACAGAGCCTATTCCGAAGATGATTTAGCTTGAGAACATATTAAACTTCATCAACAAGAAGATATACTAACAGTGATTTCTGCAAAAAATGATTATAAAGCGAGTTATGCAACAGATAAAACGGATGCTGCTCATATAATGAATAGCGCAAATAAAATAAAAAATCATACACGCGCAATTGGCGTAGCCAATGGAGCAGCAAAAGCTTAACACATATAGCAAACAATCAATAAAGATTTAATCAGTCTGTACCCCATACTAACAACAGCAAACATGTTAATATTAATAGACAAACTCTTGACGTTAAAACATCGTCAGGCACAGTAAATAGCCATACCGTAGCTGCAATAAAAGAAACACAAAACTACATGTTTAACCAGCCTGAGACATCAACAACATGAAAAAACTATTAATAATTCTTTTACTTCTACCCTCTTTAGCAATGGCTAAAGATTACAAAACAATCATATCTGGTAAAAAGTTAACCTATAAGGGCGAAAATTGCGCGGGAGTGGCTTTTTCAAGCAATGGATTATATGCGTTTATATATGCAGAACAAGGCGCCAAGTGCTTACCTAATTTGTCTTTACGCGTTAAATGGCTAAATAACAATACCGTCATGCTGGTAGAGAGGAACAAAACCGCAGAAAATGCTCCTCAAGTTATCGTCATGCAATTTAAATCGATAAAGAAAAATAAAACCACTGTTAAAAATATTTGGGCAGGCTGGGGGGATCAACCAGACCAGATTGAAAAATACACAATTAAATAACTAATCAACTAGCACTCCAAATTTTACTTTATCTACTTAGGGCTTCAATCACATCAATTACCCTCACTTTAATCGCGCAAATCGCCAGATTTACTGTTGCAGCCAATCCACTAACTTATCACAAACCAGCAACACTTAAAGGCAAAATTATCATCGCAAAAATACCTCTTCCAATCCAATATTTAAAGGCGAAAAGCAGCCAGCAATGCGCCTTAATACCCCCTATCAATGTAAAAGCAGCCCTGAAAACAAAACAACCAAAACAGAAAAAAAATGTTAGCTTTAATCAACTTACAACTAGAAAATAAAATAAGCTATATAATCAGTTAATGCTTGCAAATGGCCAAACAGTTATCACTCAGTGTTTTGATTTATTTAACTTTTTATAGCCAACCATACAACAAAAGTTAACAAAATTACTGTACTCCATTAGTAGCGCGCGGTTTGGGAAATAGATTTAAATCAGGAAAGCAAATGAAAAAACTACTACTGGCTCTTTTCAGCTTATGCACCAGCTCCTATGTTTGCGCAGAAAATCCACAATTGCAATACATAAAATCAATGTATCAAGAAAGCGTAAAACTCAAGAATCGCAAAACAAATAATAACCCAGATTACTATTTAAAATACTTTAATAGAAATCTGAAACAAATATATGCCGAGGTAAAAAGTACAGTGAAATCACCGAGAGTACCGCTTGTATAGACTATGATTTTTATCGTCGTTATAGCAAAAATCACTAATGCCAATCTTCGTAGCAACTTAGATATTACATAAGGAGTTTATATGTCTAAGCCATCTTTAACAAATGAACTTACTCGCCTGTATGAATTATTGGAAAAAGGAGCAATAACAAAAGAAGAGTACGAAGAGCACAAAGCTTTACTATTAAGCAAAGCCCGTGGCACTCCCTTTCCTGACGACGAATACAGTAATCCCGCTCAAACCAAATCAGCAGAGGAAAAGCCGCAGATTATCATCAACCAAAGTACCTCAGCGGCAGCATCATCTAGCGCAGCAGCCATAGCTAAAAATGGAGGTTGTTTAAAAACCACCTTAGCGGCAATTGGTTTTTTAGCTGTTATTGCCATACTTCTGCAAACATGCTCTGACAACGAAAAGACAACACCAGACATCCCAGCACCAGAGCCAGCACCTCAGAATATCGCCAATACAGATAATCAGAAAACTGCACAGGAAAACATACAGGCTTTATTACAAAGCGCACTACAAGATAACGCAGCAGCAAATAACGAAATCAATACCGTATGGACAGACATGGATGCCGATGTGCGCAATTATTTAAAGCCTCAGCAGCTCACATGGAACCACGAAAAGAAAAAACAGTGCCAAACCAACGAATACTCAACACCTGAGCAAAACCAGATAGCTTATTTAAACTGTGAAACAAATATAACGCGCACACGCATTCTCGAACTTCAAGCTCAGAAAAATCAGATTTACACAGAAATAAAAGAAGCACAGCTACAAAAAGTCAAACAGGAAGCAAAAGATTCATTAGAAACACTACATACAACATGGGATACCATACCAGAACCAATTAAAGACCACTTGAATTCAAACTTTAAAAACTGGACTGAGAGTGCCAACAATGAATGCGATGCAGCAAAGCCGGCTGATACCCAGGTGCAGACAGATATCAACCGATATACCTGCATAACAAAACTGGCAAAAGCCAAGATTAAAGAGCTACAAGGATACAAAATTTAATCTTGATTATGTAACACAATCAACCACTCTTAAGAGTGGTTTTTATTTGCAGCGCCCTTAAAGTTGAAGATTTTATTACGCACGTAGAGTGCAGCAATTCAAGATTGGATGTGCCTATAGAAGAATTACACCCTACTAGATTTATTAATTAATTTTTAGATTACACCAAGCCTGCTATGCTGGCTTTTTTATTGAAGTAAATTATACTGCCTATTAAAAATATTCCGAATATACCAAACTTCAAAGGCCTCAATCGCTGCTACTAATACACGGATAAGCATAGGAAGCGCATCATTGATTAATACTAAGTTTGGTCATTCTGTGCGTGCTCAATAAGTACAGTATCCTGATTCTACTGGCCGATAACATACTATCTATACCATACAGTAATATGGCAAAGATTGCGCAAGCACTCGTCGGAAAACGCTTATTTACCTGTTACAAGGTTGTTAACCCGTATAAGGCTATCGTTCAGAGATCCACGGGAACAGATGATACTTTAGCCAACAGCAATCCCTATCCGGCTGATATCAACTGCATAAACACCAGCACTACACATCAGTCTCGGTACAGATTATTAATCATTACATCATTCAGGCCTGAATGGCATGGAATGTTCTGTCAGCCGACACACTAAACCAAAGGAGCAAACAGAGTTAGCACAAACAGAGAAAACCAGCAGAAACCGGCCAGCACATAACAGCAGCAGGTTTCCCGCGCTGATGAAATGGCCATACAAAAAAGCGGCCAACCCAAAGAATCCCGCCATCGAAAATCACAACAAGAAAAAACGGCATAACCACACTGCAATAGCAGCCAAATATGCATTATTACCCGTATCGTCGGAACCATCCTTGCCATGGTTAGCAACATCATCAGCTAAAAATACCTGTACATCCGACCACCATCTGGCCACGCCGTCCTCCGGTATTCTGGTTCAGGTTAACAATTAGCTACGTCAGCACTTCGACAGACATCAGGGTCAGCAAAACCATCAACAAGCATATAAATCTTTTTAAATTAGCATTATAGATACATCCACTATCCTCAACCCTCCTCATCATAACTCCCTTTTAATTATTTACCTATCAAATCACTCTTGCTATAAACTATTGTTATACATTCAACGTATACACCACTTAACACCTGTCGAGCAAAAAGTAAATCCCAGATATAACAGCAACATCTGTATCATTAGTCTAATAGGATAATGTCTCCCGGTTCGCTATTTTTAACGTAAAACATTATTTCACCTATATAAGGTAGCGTATAAAACAAATTTTTAAATAAAAAATATAATAATATCAAAAACCTAATAACATAAGCTGCACAAAAATACATCTCACTATATTAAAAGTTCACTGATACAATCCTTTGCTGGAGGCAGACAAGCTGCAATACTACTAAAAGCTTATTTAGCAGATACAGGTGATTTGCCCTGTTACCGCAATTGCTGAATATATTCTGGCAGAATTACCTGCGGGATATTGTTACGTTCTTTTTATCGTAACCAACTAGGCTTTAATATGACGATAGTCGGCTATAGGTTTAATTAAAAACTGGAAAATGAAGGATTTCCAAGTTTTGCGAAATAGCTTGTAATGCGCGGATATAAATCATCTTTTTTCTACAATACTATAAGTGATGAATAGCTGATTGAAAATTAGAGAATGTGTGATGTATCACTTAGTAAAAGTATAGCCAACAAAATATTATTTGAATAATTCTGGCTGCTGTGTGTTGCTTATTATTTATTTTCTATATAATCCAATTAATTATTAATACAACATAATGTTATAGCTGACAAGTAGCTAAGAAAGAGAAATACGCTTGTTGTATTTGCTATATTAAAATATTAATAACCAAATAATAAAACGCCACTGCATCGGTATGGATGCAATGGCGTTGATTCGAAGTCGAAGTCAGCGTTAATGAAACGCTAATGGCAGATTACTGCTAACTCTGTGGACTTGACAAGACTTTTTTTATTAATTCAGGATTTTGTTGCAAAACTGTTTATATTGGTACAAATATAGTTTGTCATTGCAATGAGATGGCTTTATTTCCTGTTCTGATGTATGAATATAAACATTGCAACAATGGATATAAAAGGCTTATGCCTGATCTTGACAGGTTAATCTGAAAGAAAACGCCACTGAATTTTCAGTATACAGTGGCGTTGATTACATTAATTATAAATATAATTTTGTGTGTCTATGTTATTTATTTACAAATTTATATTAAACATAATTAATATTTATGGCAAAAATATTTTTTCTATTTTCGATTTTGGTGGTGAATTTACAAATAGTTGTGTTGGATAGCTACTACACCTAATGATTGTGTATTGGGAGAAGTAGTATCAAACAGTGGAAACCAATGCTTTTTGCAGGGGTAAGTGGCCACTTCTGGCACAAATAAAAAACCAAATTCGGCAGGAATTTGGTGAGGCAATTTGTGGCACGGTTAGTTGATGCTATGTGTGTGTTTACTAGTTGTGTGTTTGCTATTTTGGACTGTGCAAACCGAGGGATTTGCTTGTCCAGTCGCGCACTTGCTGTACGAGTGCGGGGTTGTGTTCGAGCTTCTGGCCATAGCTGGGTATCCACTTGTGCAATATGGGTGCCCATTCGTTGCTGACTTTGCTGGGGAAGCAGTGTTCGAGCAGTTCGAGCATGATGGATACTGAGGTGGAAGCACCCGGGGAGGCGCCTAATAAGGCGGCCAGTGTGCCGTCTGTGGATTTTACCAGTTCGGTACCAAATTGTAGGACGCCGCCTTTTTGCGGATCTTTTTTGATTACCTGTACGCGATTACCTGCAATAGCCAGATGCCAGTCTTCATCGCGTGCCTCGGGGTAGAAGGTGCGCAATTCCTGCATGCGGTCGGCAAAGCTTAATCGAACCTGCTGAATAAGGTAGTGTTCGAGGGCGAAGTTGTGTATGCCTACGGTGAGCATGGGGCGGATGTTGGCGAAATTGAGGGTTTTGAATAAGTCTTGAAAGGAACCGCGTTTGAGGAATTTGGTGGTAAAGCCGGCAAAGGGGCCGAAGAGTAAGGCGTCTTCGCCGTTGATGACGCGTTTGTCGAGATGGGGCACGCTCATGGGCGGTGCACCCACGGAGGCTTTGCCATAGACTTTGGCATTATGCTGCCTGACGACGTCGGGATTTTTACACACGAGCCACTGGCCGGATACGGGAAAGCCGCCATAGCCTTTGCTGACTTCGATACGGCTTTTTTGTAATAGGTGCAGGGAGCCACCGCCGGCGCCGATAAAGACAAAACGGGCTGATACCTGCTGATGTGTGCCGTTAATGAGGTTTTTGATGTCGAGATGCCAGCGGCCATTGTGCTGTTTGAGGTCGACAACTTCGTGTTGCAGGTGCAGCTTGCAGCCTTCGTTAGTAAGGTTGTTGATGAGGATTCGGCTTAAGGCGCCATAGTTGACGTCGGTACCAAGGTCTGACCAGGTAGCGGCAATAGGTTCGCTGTTGTCACGTCCCTGCATCATGAGGGGTACCCACTGGCTAATCTGGTCTTTGTCTTCGGTATAGAGCATGTCCTGAAACAGGCGGTATTGCTGCAAGGCGGCAAAGCGTTTGCGCAAAAAGGCGACGTCTGTTTCTCCGCGCACCAGACTCATGTGGGGCACGCTGCGGATAAATGCGCCGGGGTCGGTAATCAGGCCGGCATCGACAAGTGATGCCCAGAACTGTTTGGATAGTTCAAACTGTTCGATAATTTTGATGGCTTTGGATACTTCGATGGTGCCGTCTTTCAGCTCTGGTGTGTAGTTGAGCTCGCACAGGGCTGAATGGCCGGTGCCGGCGTTATTCCAGGCATCGGAGCTTTCGGTGGCCACGTTGGCCAGACGTTCGTAGATGTTGATTTGCCAGTCTGGCTGTAACTCTTTCAGAAATGTTCCCAGTGTTGCGCTCATTATGCCAGCGCCAATTAGTACCACATCTGCTGAGCTATCGCTATTGGTGTTTTTCATAACGTAAACTCTTCTCTCTTCTCTATCAGGCTATGCTGAATTAAATGTTTATCTGGTAGTTCACACAAGGAGCATTCAGTATTGATGTGATTTATGTATTTTTGACTTAAATCATTGACAATAACGAGAGCTTAATTTAAGCACTTTTGCTTGACGGCAGCAATAGCAAAATAGGGTTTATGCGAGGCTGGGATGGCGCTGTAAATCATAGCCTATTGATTATTAATGTGATTGTTTTTTTGTTTCTGTATGACGTAGCTATTTTATGGCCACTGTGGGCGTTTATGGATTGATTGTTGATATTTTGATTATTGATATCAATACAATAGTTTATCTTGGTGAACAGATAAAGGGCGATGAGTGATGGAATGCTCAGGCTATTAATGTTTCTGTGTCTGTGGTTTTGGCCGGGCAAAATAGAGGGCGCTGAGGGCGGCGGCCAGGGCGTTGAGCAATATAAGCATCCAGTTTGGCGACGAGGTTAACAGCAAGTTTTGCACGAATCCACATAGTAGTGCGATCATGGCTGCGCCGATACTGATGCGATAAGGGGGATGGTGATTGATAAAGTAGCAACTGGTTATGGCGGCCAGCAGTGAAGGTATGAAGGCGTAAATGCCGACGAAACTCAGTACAAATAATAGTATAAATTTGATGTCGCCAGTGTCGAGTAAGCTAATATGATTGAGCGGCACGCCACTGTTAGCGTACCAGTAGAATAGTACGATGTAGAATACACCGGTAGCGATTATGCTGCTTATGGTTTGCAGGATAAGTGTGGGTAGCCGGGCTGATGCCGATGGCTGGTGTGTGTGCTGGTGCTGCATGATGCTGTCCCCGGTTGGCTGGCTTGCGCGGTTGTGGGTGCATGCGGGCATGCGGATGTTATGTTGAGTATACCTGAAATGGCGGTGTGGGGGTATTTTTCGCTGTGTAATCTGTATGCTGGGTGTGGTGGTGGTTGGTATGTTCTGGCTACCGGCCAGATGCATTGTGAAATGCTTTGCCGGTAGCCGGTGCTGGCTGCTCAGGTGTCGCTGGCACCAAACAGCAGGTTTTCTTTGATGGCGCGGATTTTGTCGCGAATCTGGGCGGCTTCTTCAAACTGTAAATCGCGCGCGGCGGCCTGCATGGCTTTTTCGAGTTTGGCGATTTCTTTAACGGCATCGTCTTCGTTGTGGATTTCGCCTACTTTGAGCTTGCTGCGGCCACGGCCTTTGCTGCCGTTTTCATCGTGATAAACGCCATCTATCAGGTCACGTACCTGTTTTTTGATTTGCTGCGGTACGATGCCGTGTTCGGTATTGAAGGCTATCTGGCGGGCACGGCGGCGCTCGGTTTCGTCAATCGCGGCTTTCATGGAGTCGGTGATTTTGTCGGCATATAGTATGGCTTTGCCGTTAACGTTGCGTGCGGCGCGGCCGATGGTTTGTATCAGGCTGCGATGGCTGCGCAGAAAGCCTTCTTTGTCGGCATCAAGTATGGCCACCAATGAAACTTCGGGAATATCCAACCCTTCTCGCAGCAGGTTGATGCCTACGAGTACATCAAACAGGCCGAGACGCAGGTCGCGAATGATTTCTACGCGCTCTACGGTGTCGATGTCGCTGTGCAGGTAGCGCACTTTTACGCCAAGCTCGGCATAGTAGTCGGTGAGCTGTTCGGCCATGCGTTTGGTGAGGGTGGTAACGAGTACACGCTCGCCCTGCTCGCGGCGGATATTGATTTCAGACAGTAAGTCGTCTACCTGTGTGGCCACGGGGCGGATGATGATTTCCGGATCAATCAGGCCGGTGGGGCGTACTACCTGCTCGACTACCTGGCCGGCATGCTCTTCTTCATATTTGGCCGGGGTGGCTGATACAAATATGGTTTGCGGCATGACGCGCTCAAATTCATGGAATTTTAAGGGGCGGTTGTCGCGGGCGGATGGCAGGCGAAAGCCGTAATCCACCAGATTCTGCTTGCGTGAGGCATCGCCCTTGTACATGCCGCCAATCTGGCTGACGGTAACGTGGCTTTCGTCGATAAACATGAGGGCGTTTTTGGGCAGGTAGTCCATTAAGGTAGGTGGCGGCTCGCCCTCTGGTTTACCGGAAAAGTGGCGTGAGTAGTTTTCAATGCCCTTGCAGAAACCCATTTCGTAAAGCATTTCTAAATCAAAGCGGGTGCGCTGTTCGATGCGCTGGGCTTCTACCAGCCGCCCTTCATGGGTAAACCATTTGATGCGGTCGCCCAGCTCCTGCTTGATGTGTTCACAGGCACGTAAAACGGTGTCGCGCGGGGTAACGTAGTGGCTGGACGGGAATACGGTATAGCGGCCAACGCGCTGTTGCAGGCTGCCGGATATCGGGTCAAACAGTTGCATACGGTCGACTTCGTCGTCAAACAGGCTGACACGCAAGGCAAGCTCGGAGCTTTCGGCGGGAAAGATGTCAATCACGTCACCGCGCACGCGGAATGAGCCACGGGCAAAGTCGATATCGCCACGTTCATACTGCATGGCTACCAGCCTGGCGATGATGTCGCGTTGGTCGATTTTCTGCCCTTCTTTCAGGTGCAGAATCATTTGATGGTATTCGTTGGGGTCGCCAATACCGTAAATTGCCGATACGGTGGCCACTATGATTACGTCCTGCCGCTGCATCAGGCTTTTGGTGGCGCTCAGGCGCATTTGCTCGATGTGTTCGTTTATGGCTGAATCTTTTTCGATAAACAGGTCGCGACTGGGTACGTAGGCTTCCGGCTGATAGTAATCATAGTAGGAAACAAAATACTCAACGGCGTTTTCGGGAAAAAATTCGCGCATTTCTGCGTATAGCTGTGCGGCCAGAGTTTTGTTGTGCGCCATGATGATGGCCGGGCGGCCGCTCTGGGCAATGACGTTGGCCATGGTAAAGGTTTTGCCTGAGCCGGTAACCCCGAGCAGGGTTTGGCTGGCCAGGCCATCTTCCAGCCCTTCCAGCAATCCCTGAATTGCCGTGGGCTGGTCGCCAGCCGGTGGAAATGGCTGGTGCAGTTTAAACACACTACCGGGATACTGAATAACATCCATAAGTTTGTAACCTGAAAATAAATTCAACCGAGGAAAAATAACTGTGGTTAAAACAGTTAAAACCGCGCTGGGCGGTTTGTGCTACACATAAGGCCAGTGTGGACAAAAAGCAAGTTTGTCTGCTGGCTTTATAACGCAATCAGGGGCTGAATGCGCGGCTGCAACCAGACTTTACTTTTGCTGTACATTTACTTACAGATCAGCTTGTTATCCAGAAAATGGAATATTCAGCAGGGGCTGGACAGGTCGTTTTTTCTGAATCAGCACTGCTGCCCGACTGTTGGGGTTTGATAGAGTATGGGTAATATTTAATGGCCAGTTAATACTTGGGTGTGTGTATTTGTGCTACAAAACCGGCTAACTAGTATGTTTTGCGCCAATTTTCTGTGATTCGCCAGATATCACTGCCATTTTTAATGACATAAACCATTATAATGGCACAATAATTAAATGAAACAGAATGGCCGGCAATTACCGGCCAGCCATTAGTATACAGGGAATAAGCAGATTATGAGCCTGAAGAAATGCCAGCAAGTGGAAATTGATGCCGCTGATCCGTTTAAAAATGATGTGCTGGATAGAAAAGCCAATATTGAAATTCTGACCCAATTTATTACCAGCTATGAACAATCGATTGTGCTGTGTATTGATGCTGGCTGGGGACAGGGTAAAACCACTTTTATTAGGATGTGGCAGCAATATCTGAAAAATCAGAATATTCCGACTATTTATTTTAATGCATGGGAAAGTGATTATACGGATGATGCGCTGATTGCGTTGATTGGGGAGATTGGTTTATCCATACAGGAACTAGTGGGTGAAGATAAAACAACCGCAGAAAAAATAATGGGGCATCTCTATAAACTTGCGGTCAATTTTACTAAAGCCGCTGCCCCTGCTATGGTCAATCTGATTATTAAAGCGGTTTGTGGTAGCTTAACCGATGCCGATGAAGTATCCAAAGCATCTGGTAATCTAAGTGAATCACTGGTAAAAGAACAGATTACCAAATACGAAGAGTCACGCAAGACACTGGGCAACTTCAAAGGGGCTTTAAGTGAGCTGGCTCGCTGCTATGCGGATGGCGACGCTCACAAGCCGCTGGTAATTTTTATTGATGAGCTGGATCGCTGCCGTCCTAATTTTGCTATTGAGGTACTGGAAAAGGCCAAACATCTGTTTAATGTGGATAATATTATCTTTGTACTGGCTACGGATAAAACCCAGCTAGGCCATTCTATCAGGGCTGTGTATGGGCAGGGGCTGGATGTTAATGGGTATCTGCGCCGGTTTATTGATTTTGATTATTTATTACCTAGCCCAGTTAAATCTGATTACATTGATAGTTTATCTAAACAATTAGGACTTAGTGAAGATTTAAATATAAAGCCACCTTATCATAATTACACTCTTCTAAATATATTAAAAGATATTACTCATCTATATAAATTAACATTAAGAGAGCAAGAAGCTCTTTGTAATATTCTTAGTATAGTAATGAGAACTATAAATCAAGTTATAACAGAAGAATATACTCTGCTATTCTTGCTGATTATACTCAAATTAAAATTTCCAGATTTATATAAAAGTCTGAATAGAGATAATAAAAGCAATTTTATTTCTGATGTATTAGAAAATATCAATTCACAATATTCTAGTGATACTGATAACGATATTTATCATTTTGAATTTTTAGAATGTATGCTTTTAAGTGTTATCAGGCCAGCTTCACAATTCTCTTATGAAGAAACCATTGACGATTATGTTAGGAAATACAAACTCAATGATGTTAAAAAACAAAAATTAATACATAGTTTTAATATGGTTAAAGGATTTGAAATCACTATACGGGACTTATTAAGAATAAAAAATGCTATTGAAATTTCGTCTTCATTCAGGCTTAACTGAACTATCTGACTGATATTGTTTACCTAAATAATACTTGATAGTCTTATAGGCTAATTGCGTGTATGCAGGCTGGAAAAGGCTGGTGATACAAAAATCCGGCAGAAAATTTGCTGATAGCTTTGACTCATGCTGCACCACAAAACTATTTACGCTTTTGTGGCTATAACGCTTATATCCCCAAAAACAGAAATTTGGTTGCTACTTGCAATTGGCTGCGTTGTTCATCTCAATCAATAAACTGCCGGCAAGGCGGTTTGTGGGTTTGTTTTGGTGTACGCTTGGAATAATCAGGCTGTTTGTCATCATCGGCACTGCTGGGCAGCCGGTTTTGCTGCTTTTAATGCTGTTGTTAATAACTGTTTCGTTACTGAATCTAGACTGCTGGCTCTTGGATTAATGGCAATCTCCTGTGTGTGCATTTCTTTTAAGCGGCTGGTATTGTTGCCGGTGGGCATTATACAGATGTGCTTTAACTGTGGCGTTTAAGAAAGCGGAGCTGATTATTGGCAGTGGATGGCAAGGCTTTTACGCGATGCTGTGCACAGGCAGGTTTGCGGTATTTGAAGCTGCAAATTTATAGGCTGGCTTGTTGATATCACTCTTTTTGCTTTGCTTGGCTATATTGCCGCTAACTTGCTTTATGATGCCGCGATATTCTGTGCGGCATGGCGTGCGGATTCTGAACGCTAAATTTTTGGCTATTAATCTCCAGCTATTAGCAGTTTGCTTATCTACCCCGGTACTGGTATTTGCTTGTGCGCGATAGTTTTCAGGATATGGTTTGCAGTGCCGGCAAGTTGGCTGCCGGCTTTAGCTATTCAGCTTACTCTATGGTGCAGATTCTCAATAGCGATACGTTGTGTAATCACTGTCAGGCAATGTTGTTAGTACTTCTACTAAGCAATATTTTAGATAAACCTGAACAGTTTTGCTGGTGTATCCCACAATAAGGCTGGTGCCAGTTGTTTATCCTGTAACAGCATATTCAGTTGGGTAGCCAGATACTCGGGGTTGATTTGTTGTTCATACTGGGTATGCGGCCAGTCACTGCCCCACATCAGGCGGTGGCTGCCGAAATTTTCAAGTAATAAGGGGATGGCGGCGGCAAAAAATTTATGCCCGTCGGCCGCGGCAGCACTGATGCGGTATACCGCGGAAAGTTTGCACCACACCATTCCGCTATGCCCCCATTGCAGTAGCCGCTGAAAACCATTATCACGAGCGGGTACACCATCCGCTGGCCGGCCGAAATGGTCGACTACTACGCGGATTTGGTGTTTGAGCAGGGTGGTAATCATGGTGTCGAGTTTGTTACTGTGGCAATGCAGTTCCACATGCCAGTTAAGGGTTTTGATTTTTTCGAGCAGGTTTTGCCACGGAGCGGATTGCAGCTGGGGCTGGGTGCCGTCTATAACATTCAGGCGTATGCCCACTATGCCTGCCCTATCCATTGCCTGTAGCTCAGGCAAGGTGATTGTGGGATCGACGCAGGCTACGCCTCTGAGACGGGGCGCGGCCTGTGCGATGGCCTGTAGCATAAAGCTGTTATCACAACCAAGAAAGCTCGGCTGAATCAGTACGCCGTGCGTGCAGCCAAGGCCGTGCAGATGAGCCAGATAGTTTTCCAGTGGCGCACTTTGTGCCGGTGTATAGCGCCGGCTGGCTACCATTGGCAAAGCCAGATTAAATACATGTGCATGGCTGTCTATTCTGCCAGTTATTACTTGATTCATTTTATTTCTCTTTTCTATTTTTATTTCTCAGAAATCTGCCCATCCGGATTAATCTGTTTTAAATCGCGCCCTTTGGTTTCGGGTAGCAGCAAGACGCTAATCACTACTATTGAGTAAGCCCAACTGGCATCAATACCAATGGCTGACCCCAGAGACATTGATGCGCTCATGTGCCCCACGAGGAACGGAAATATTGAGGACAGAATACGGCCGAAGTTGTAACAGAAGCCTACTCCGGCGCCACGATACTGCTGTGGATAAAGCTCATTAAACAATGCGCCCAGACTGGAGGGAATGCCGGCGGCAAAAAAGCCCAGTGGAAAGCCAAGGAACAGCATCTGGGTGTTGGTTAAGGGCATAAACAGGTAAATGCGTACGGTGATGACGCAGCAGATGGCAAACAGGGCAACATTAAAACGTCTGCCGATTTTGTCGAGCAGGATTGAGCTGGCCATACAGCCACACCAGAAGGCAAAAATAATTACCGCCAGATAGCCACTGGAATTAAGCACGGAAAGGTTGCGTTCTACTTTGAGGTAGGTAGGCAGCCACGACATGATGGCGTGATAGCCGCCATGTGCGCCAAGACCCAATAAACCACCGAGTAAGGTAGTGCGAATCAATGAAGGTGAAAAAATGCCGAACAATGCGCTAGCTATTGGTTGCCTGTCTTCGTTTTTCTGTATTACTGTATTTTGTTTTACCGGTTCCTGTACGTGCCGGCGTACATAAAAAATTAGTAATGACGGCAGTAAGCCTACGGCAAACATGATGCGCCAAGCTATATTTTCTGGTGCCAGACTGAAGGTTACTGAAAATAGTATGACTGCCAATCCCCACCCTACTGCCCATGCACTCTGTACTATCGCCATGACTTTACCGCGATACTGGCTGGTGATGGTTTCGGCCATAAGTACAGCACCGGCCGCCCATTCGCCGCCAATACCAAATCCCTGCAAGGCTTTTAAAGCCAGCAGCCAGTAGTAATCGGTTACAAATGCGGCCAGAAATGTAAAAAATGCAAACCATACAATCATGATTTGCAATGTTTTGACGCGTCCATACCGGTCTGAAAGGGCTCCAGCAAACCAGCCACCCAAGGCCGACGTGACCAGTGTGGCACTGCTGAATAATCCGGCCTCTCCTCTGCTAATGGCAAAATAGGCAATCAGCGATGGGACAACTAAACCGAACATTTGACTTTCCAGAGCGTCTAGTGCCCAGCCACCAAAGCATGCCCAAAAGGTTTTTCTCTCATTTCCTGATACTGCCCGATACCACATAAACATAAAGTTTTTCTTTCTTTGTCTATTTTCGAGAATATATAGTTTTGATTTGTTTGCAGCTGAATAAAGTTTTTTAGAACTTTATGTCTTTAATTTACTCTTAACAACATTTACCGCCAATAAGAAAATCTTTGTTTATTTGAACTAAATCAAATTAATTTGGCAATGTTTATTTGATTCTTTGTAAATCAGTAACTTGTTAATTACCAATTTATACACAGGTGCTCACTAATTGATACGGATTTAACGAAATAGGGTACTGCTAGTAGTCAACAACAATAATTAGGTACAGCAAATGGTTGATTGGAGGACATCCTTTATCGTTAATTATAATTATAAATAAAATAATTTAATTCTAATAAATGTGGCGCATTTTGTGCAATCTTTTTGTTGTAAATTTTTTTATGCTATTAATAAACCCGAATAGATGACTATTGTACAAAAAATATCAGCAACAATTATTAATTTAAAATTAAATAATCATGGCTAATATATGGGTCATTGCTGAAGTTGTGTTTCATGCGGGGCTGTTGTTTTGTTATGGTACTTTTTGATATGGCATCAACAATGGCATCAGTATATATGCAAATAGAATAATTTATTGCAATTTTGTGTGGTGTGCGTGGTCTATTATTCATACGTGCGTTGTGGCCGGCTGTTATGGTTTCTGTCTGTTAACTATTTGCTTAGACTTTTAAATTTGATTTTTGTATTATATTTGTTTTTACAATTTTATTAGTGCTAATAAGGTTATGTGTAGATATGCCTGCATGAGTACAAAAATTACGTAAAAAGTTACGCTGTATTTCTAAGTGTTTTGTGCTGATTTAGTACCACATTATTTAGTTTCTCATGAAATAGTAAGGTTTCTCTGTGTAAAAATTTTTTTATATTCAAAAGTAAAGGTCTAATTTTTAATATAAAGAATTTTTATGAGTGTTATGGTGTTATAAATCGTTGGCCATTCTTCGGTTACTTTTCTTGCTTGAGGAATAGCACTTTCTACTGTGATATCAATCGGATGATTGTTTATGATTCCTATTTTATTTAGTTAGTAATTTTGCTATTTCCCATATCCAACCAAATTCAGGATATCTAGGCGAACCAATGATCTGATTGGTAGTTGAGCTAATCCAATGCTTTCCATTAAAATAAATTTTATTAAGTTCATCAGATAGGTCTATTAAATCACTAGGTGATATTTCGCCATTACCAGTAAGTATTCCTTGAGTAATAGAATGATTCCCGCCTGTTACTATACCAATCATCATTGGTAAAATAAGAACTACGCTATGATTACCACTTTGTGTAAACTCTCCACCCGGGCGTGCTTGGTGTCCAATAGAGCCAAGATTACAAATTAAACTACTTGGATGCCAGCAGGTAGGTAATACTATGTCGGAAGATAATTTAAGGGAATACTTTTCCAGTGAATCTTCGTGTGACAGATTTTTACTTTTAATTTCTTGATCTGTTGGAAAAAAACCAAAGAAATCCATTGGAAATTTAATTTCTGTTATAGCGCAGTGTGGAGAATTTAAATAAGCGTTTCTGATATGTTCAGCTTGGATAGGTCTCATAATTATTTTAATTAGATCATGCAATGCATCATTTTTTTTTTGATAAATTATGTGCATTTATATTTGCAATCTTATTTGCCCACTCCATCACGTGAATAAAACTCTGCTCATCAGCCGAAATGGTTTTCTTTTTTTTAAAAAACAATGAAACATATGAACCTCAAATTGTACTTTGTGCAATAATCCGTTAGATATTTCTATATAGTTAAAAACTTTTATTCAATTATAAGTAAAAAAGTTAGCACTCAAACTAAAGTGAATGATAAATATTTCTAAAATAGTGCAAATTAAAGAGTAGAAAATTTGCTCTAGTATCCTCACAGAGGATTTAAATTTGAAAAAGATGATTGAGCATTAAATTATATCTATATTAAAAGGAGTAAAAGCCGGTATTCTGGTCAAAGAGCTTTGCTGGAAACAGGATGTAGGCAATTAGACTTTTACAAATGGCGGGAAAAATACGGCGGTATGCAAATGTCTGATATCAACTGTCTAAAGGAACTGGATGCTGAAAATCGTAAGCTTTAATAGATGGTTGTCGAGCTGAGTTTGAAATCTCAGCTACAGGAGGAAATCATAAAAAAAGCTCTAGTGCCCGTCAAAGCTTGTAAAGCTTGGGTACAGGAACTACAGCAAGTCATTCTATGATGATAGCAATGAGTTGTTCTATTATTAGTTTAAGCACTCTGTGCTTATTATTATCAACCCAAGTTACAGGATGACTCTGTGATTATCTCAGTAATAAGCGCTATCGCTGACAGGCATTTTGGGCTTTCATAAATGTTTTAAATCAGCATCTTTTGCTAAAACGGCAATGATGAGAAAACCACCATTAGTATTGGCGCGGTAATATTAACGATAAAGCCGAAGCTGATGGCCAAAGGAACAGCGCTAATGCCACCGGAAGCCTGAATAGCCGGCAGGGTGAAATCTAAGCTGGTAGCGCCACCAATGCTGACGGCGGTGGTGGGATAGCGGCGCATTAGTATGGGGATAAAGATGAGGGCAAAAAATTCGCGTGCCAAGTCGTTGAATAAGGCGATACTGCCCCAGACTGCGCCATAGGCCTTAGTCATAATGATGCTGGAGAGTGAATACCAGCCATAGCCGTTGCTGAGCGCCAGCCCTTTGCTGATGGATATGTCAGGCATAATCAGGGCAAATATTAGGCCGCCAAGCAGGCTGGCCAGTGTGAATAATCCGGCACTGATAACGCCACGGCGGTTGAGAAATACCTGTTTCAGAGTGATGCCGCTGCTGCGCAACTGCATGCCTACCAGTAATAGTAGTATTAGCAGTGCTTTGTTGACGGCAGCCTGTGGATCGCCTAACCAACTAAAAGATAAGTAGTTGCCGGCTATCAGCCCTACAAGCAGACTGCCAACCTGTTTGAAGCTGCCCATAATGCTGATATCACCGCACTGGCCGGCTGATTGTTGTCGGTTCAGGTGCCACGGATAGCGGCGGTCAAACCAGATGAATACCAGCAGATTGGTGGTTATCAGGCAGGTAAACAATGCGCCTACGGTAAGGCTGATGTTAGTCAACTGTGCGCTAAGGTTGGGGATTTGTGCCAGTGACAGGCCAATCAGGAATAAAATTAGATATACCAGCCATGCTAAGCCGCGGTTGAGCCAGTTGATGGCACGCGCTGGTACGGGTATGCAAAATCCTGCCAGCAGGGGAATGAGGATGATTAGCAGGGGAATTAAATTTTGCATGGATGGTTCTATATGGTGAAGTTAAGGGTAATAGGCGGCTGCGGCTGCCGGCAGGTACAAAACAGGCAGCACATTGGGTGACAATGGCTGCCTGTGAATATGCATTTAAGCTTTATTGGTCAACGAAAGCGCGTTCGATAACGTAGTCGCCACGCTGCCCCATTTTCGGGGAGATGGTTAAACCAAAGCTGTTAAGGGTTTCACAGGTATCCTTGAGCATTTCCGGACTGCCACAAATCATGGCGCGGTCGTCTGCCGGATTAATCGGTGGCAGGCCAATGTCGGTAAAGAGTTTACCGGATTTCATTAAATCAGTCAGGCGTCCGTGATGAATGTAGTCTTCTCTGGAAACCACGGGATAGTAAATCAGTTTTTCGCGCACCATTTCACCCAGATATTCGTGATTGGGTAATTCGGTGGTGAAGTGGTCGTAATAAGCCAAATCTTTTTTGTAGCGTACGCCGTGAATCAGGATGATTTTTTCAAACTGTTCGTAGATATCCGGGTCTTTGGTAACACTGAGAAATGGTGCTAAACCGGTACCGGTAGACAGCAGGTACAGGTTTTTGCCGGGATTGAGGTCACCGGCAATCAGGGTGCCGGTGGGCTTTTTGCTCACGAGGACTTCATCACCTACTTTCAGATGCTGCAAGCGACTGGTTAATGGGCCGTTCTGTACTTTGATACTGAAAAAAGCCAGCTCTTCTTCCCAGTTGGCACTGGCAATACTGTAGGCACGCATCAGTGGCTTACCGTCTACCATCAGGCCAATCATGACAAACTGGCCATTCTGAAAGCGTAATGATTCGTCACGGGTGCAGGTGAATGTGAAGTATGCATCTGTCCAGTGGTGTACGGACAGGACTTTTTGTGTGTTGTAGGCTGCCATTAATTATCCATGGTTAAGGAAAGCGGTATTATTAGCGTAAACCGAAAACACGCCAGTTGTCTGTTGCCGTTTTGGGGCAGTTTATACTCTGGCCTCTGGCGTAAGGTGTGAATTTTAAGACAATTTGATGCGCTGTTCAATGGGGTTTAGAGTATTCACTTTAATAAATGTAAGCTGATTTGTGTGTTTTGTCTGCGGCTGGTACAAATAAATCAACAGGCTGCCATTCTGATGACAACCTGTTGATATTATTTTGATTTAACTGGAATTACAGGCGGCCGTGACACAATTTGTATTTCAGGCCGCTGCCACATGGACAGGGGTCGTTGCGGCGTACGATGATGCCGCGAGCTTCCATGGCTTTGGGGCTAAAATCTTCATCTTCGATTCTGGTAGCAGCAGATATTTCTGGCTGCTCTTCTGCCTGCGCCTGTTCAAACTGCACAGAAATCAGCAGTGAGGCAACGCTATTGCGGATGTTGCTCCACATGGTTTGAAACATTTCAAATGCTTCGCGTTTGTATTCCTGTTTCGGGTTTTTCTGGGCATAGCCGCGCAGGTGAATCCCCTGACGCAGGTAATCCATATCGGCCAGATGTTCGCGCCAGCGGCTATCAATGATTTGCAGCATGATATCGCGTTCAAATCGGCGCATGGTATCAATGCCAACCAGCTCGACTTTGTGGGCATAATCTTTTTCGACGATGTCGAGCAGACGTTTACAAATGCTTTCGTTGTCGAGGCTGTTGTCTTCTTTGAGCCAGTCGCTGATGGCAACATCGATGTGATAATCGGCGGCCAGTTTTTGCTCGAGGCCGGAAATATCCCACTGCTCTTCCATGCTGTCTGGCGGGATAAAGCTGTCTACGGTATCAACGATGGCATCATGGCGAATTTCCTGCATCAGACCATCAATGTCGTTGCTGGCCAGAATATCGGCACGCTGGTGATAAATCACTTTACGCTGGTCGTTGGCTACGTCGTCGTATTCAAGTACCTGTTTGCGCATGTCGAAGTTGCGGTTTTCCACTTTGCGCTGCGCGCCTTCAATCTGACGGTTGAGCATGCCGGCTTCTATGGCTACGCCGCGTTCAGGAGCCAGACGATTAAGAATGGCGGTGGCACGGTCAAGGGCAAACAGACGCAGTAATGGGTCTTCAAATGACAGGTAAAAGCGGCTGGAACCGGCATCACCCTGCCGGCCGGCACGGCCACGCAACTGATTGTCGATACGGCGGCTTTCATGGCGTTCGGTACCGATAATGTGTAAACCCCCGGCAGCAATCACGGCATCATGGTCGCGTTGCCATTGCTGTTGCAGTGTATCGATTTTGCTTGCTTTAGCTGCTTCGGTGAGGCTGTCATCGGCATTGATGGCATCTATCTGTGGCTTGATGTTGCCGCCAAGTACGATGTCGGTACCACGGCCGGCCATGTTGGTGGCGACGGTAATCATGCCCGGCCGGCCGGCCTGAGCAATGATGTCGGCTTCACGCGCGTGTTCTTTGGCATTGAGAACATTGTGTTGCAGATGTTCTTTATTCAGTAAGGCGGACACCAGCTCGGAATTTTCGATGCTGGTGGTACCAACTAATATTGGCTGGCCTTTGGCATGGCGCTCTTTGATATCGGCTACAACAGCTTCGTATTTTTCTTCGCTGGAACGGTAAATCTGGTCGTTCAGGTCTTTGCGTACCATCGGCCGGTTTGTCGGGATGATAACGGTTTCCAAACCATAAATATTCTGGAATTCAAATGCTTCGGTGTCGGCTGTACCGGTCATGCCGGCCAGTTTGTCGTACAGACGGAAGAAGTTCTGGAAGGTGATGGAAGCCAGTGTCTGGTTTTCTTTGTTGATTTCTACGCCTTCTTTGGCCTCTACTGCCTGATGCAGGCCATCAGACCAGCGCCGGCCGGCCATCAGGCGGCCGGTAAATTCGTCAACAATCACTACTTCGCCGTTCTGTACGACGTAATGCTGGTCGCGCTGGTACAGGGTATGGGCACGCAATGCGGCCATCAGGTGGTGCATCAGCATGATGTTGGTGGCGGAATACAGGGAATCGCCTTCCTGTAACAGCCCCATGCTGCTGAGAATCTGTTCGGCGTGTTCATGCCCCTGATCGCTGAGGACAACCTGACGTGCTTTTTCGTCTACCCAGTAATCGCCCTCTCCTTCTTCGCTTTTTTGTGCAATCAGTTGTGGCGGAATCTGGTTCATTACCTGATACAGGGTGACGTTATCGTCGGCCTGACCGGAAATAATCAGTGGGGTACGCGCTTCGTCAATGAGGATGGAGTCGACTTCATCGACTACGGCAAATGACAGTTCACGCTGCACTTTTTCACTCAGGTCGCGCACCATGTTGTCGCGCAGGTAATCAAAGCCGTATTCGTTGTTGGTGCCGTAGGTAATATCGGCCTGATAAGCGGCTTGTTTATCCTCATGATCCATGTTGCTGACGATGATACCAACTGTCATGCCCAGAAATTCGTATAGGGGGCGCATGATGCTGGCGTCGCGTGCAGCCAGATAATCATTTACGGTAACGACATGTACGCCTCTGCCGGCCAGTGCATTGAGATAGACGGCGGTGGTGGCTACCAGTGTTTTTCCTTCGCCGGTACGCATTTCCGCAATTTTGCCGTGATGCAGTACCATGCCCCCGATGAGCTGAACATCAAAGTGGCGCATGCCAAGGATACGCTGGCTGGCTTCACGACATACAGCAAAGGCTTCTACCAGCAGGTTGTCGAGTTTTTCGCCATCAGCCAGACGTTGTTTGAATTCAGCAGTTTTAGCCTGTAGTTCGGTATCGCTCAGTGCCTGAATTTTTGGTTCGAGCGCATTGATTTTGGATACTTCTTTACGATATTGTTTCAGAAGCCGGTCGTTGCGGCTTCCGAGAATTTTTTTAGCTAAGTTTTTCAACATAAATCAATAGTCCGGCACCAGCAGGCGCAATAAAAAGTAAGCATGAAATGGGGAATTTTAACACAAGCGTCTACTCTGCTGTATGGCTGTTTGCATGCGTGTGTCAATTATGGGCAATCAGAAACCGGTTTGAAGTTATAGGTTGCTGTTTATGGTGGCTAATATAAAGGTGAAACTGTTTTTTCCAAGCGCTGTCTGTGGTAAAAGATGCTGTTGCTGCTGTGGTTAATACAGCAGTGTCAATATAAAAAATATCATCTGCAATGCGGATAATTATTCAAGATACAGATAGTGATGTGGTTAAAAGATATTGAGAATGGTTAAGTTTAGCTACAAGGCTATGTTATTGTTACGGTTTTTTAAATGATTAATAATCAAATCGTAAGCAGCCAAAATAAAATTCACCCTGTTTCGAAGTTTTGTCTCGTCCGATAAGAATAGTGTCTGGATAGGGGTTATCAGCAGTTACGTCAGTTGTATGTTGATAATACTGGTTTATATCGCCCCAGGAAAGAGTCTCTTTTAACTGAACCGGTACGGGTTTGGCATCAATAGATTTGGCAAATGTGGCCATATCTCCTTTGGCTACGGCAAAAAAGTATGAACCGCTATCGCCCAGATATCGAACAACAGAAACTGAAGCATTTGCAATCTGTAGCGGTTTGGTAAAGCGATATTCCAGATTAATGAGGCCGTCTTTGTCGAGATTTTTTACTGTAATTTTTTGTTTATTAAGCTGTGTAGTTATATCTGAATCACGTGCGTCAATAGGTGCGCTTTTGCATAATAGCGCTGCTTCAAATTGTGTTTCTGCTGTGGTATTTGTTTTTGTGGTCTGCGCCCATGCAGATAAGTTAAATATAAGTAATAAGCTGCATAAGAGTTTGTGCGGTATTCTCATATTTCTGTTCTGAATGATAATAATTGAATTATGTGGGTATTAATCAGAAAGACAGTCTATTATACTGAGTTAGACTTGCTTAAATAGTAAATATATTTTATTCAAATATCATTTAATATTTTTAAATCGCTGCTAGTGCTTGATGCACCATATGTAGTGGTTCAAGCTAAATCATAACTTCACTTGTTGTATCAGATATTCTTTCTATTTTAAGACTGTTATATGGGAAAGTCGCTATTACATTAAATAATGACCTTAAATTGAATCCAGAATTTTCATATTTAAGTGAGCTTTACAGCTCACGTCAAAATTTAACTATACATTTTTTTTAACCAGTCACTAACATCTTTATTTAAATTAAGCCAAGCAGCTTCACCGTTTATTTCACAAACGAATAATACATCATCATTATCTATATACTTTGTTAAAAAATTTATGATTTCTACTGCTTTTTTGCTCGAAACTATAGCCCAGAGAGAATCAGTAATATGAGCATACTGTTGATATGACATTATTGCTTCATATAATTTTTTATAATCCTTATTTTTGATTAAATCGTATGAAATAAGATACATTGCCATTTAATTCCTCCTATTTTCGCAATTCATTTATAAGCGTTTGTAAATATACAACATTAGCAGCAGCATTTCAAATAAAAATTAATAAATTAAAGTTCAGCAAAACCGTTGTAGTGTGGAATACCAAAAACTAATCATAATAAATATTATTATATTTTATTAACAATCACCTCAACTTATGTCACTGTAAGATTCATAGTATTAGCAAACTCTTCAATTGATGCGCCTGTATCTAATAAAGTAATTGTAGGTGTTGGTTGAAATTCTTCTAAACACTGTTGTTTTTTTTATGAGTCCTGTCCTCATCGACCGCTAATTTTTCTTTAAACATTTCTTCTCTTCTTTGCAAATCATATCAACAATCTGGTAAGTAACTTTCTTGCTTGTATTCGAGTCTTTTGTATAAAAGAATTTCATATTACGCTTCCATTTGATTAAGCTATACTTTTTCTGCTTAATAATAAAACTAGCAAAACTGGATACTAAAATATTACTTTGATAACCATACCCAAAGTACTATGTATTTGTATTCGCGAATATATTTTAGAGCTGTCTCAATTTTACTATCGGTAACTCATTAGGGGAAAAAGAGGTTTTAGGTATAGAAGCAATAAGTAATTGAAATTGGGTTAAATAAATTAATATATTTGGTCTGATTGGGATTTTTCATTTTTGGCATGTTTCACTGAATACCAATTCGTTATTATTCAACAACTTTATGGTTTGCTGCGGTCAGATTTTTAATTGGTAAAGTGTTATCATCAGCACACACAAATATCAGTCTAACTGTTTTTTTCACTTAGGCGGCGTAACGCTGCCGCCAGCTCGGGATGATGGGTTAAAGCCTGTGCCGAGCGTGCCAAGGCTCCACGTGCTACAGGGCTTAAACTGGCACGCTTAACTGCCTCGGGCTTCGATTCTAGCGGCTGTACTTTAATTTTTACGCTTTCGATTGTGGCATCAATTTGCTGTAGTTGCGGTAATAAGGCTGGTAATACCATGCGTAAGCGTGAGGCGGCCATACTATTATGGGCAATCACCACTACACAGCCGTCGCGCACACAGGCTACATTGAAATGGGCACGCATGCTGGCCGGTAGCTCCTGTTTAAGGCAGGTGCTCAAACGTTGCCAGTGTGCTGATTGTGTCAGCAACTGATTAAGCTGGGCATTTTTCTTGCCAAAACGATTCAGATTCATACCGGTATACTAACGTAGATTATTAATAACATCAGGGTATTTACCTTTATACCCGATAACAATGGCTATGGTTTACCCTTATAACCAGTTTGTGTACGTGCAGTAAGAAAATTTCTGCGTATGGGGCGCATAATCAACGCTCACATGTCACGGTTACACTGATAGCTACTTGTAAATATAAATTCAATTGAAAAATCAATGGTAATTTGTGCAAGCAGCCATTAGCGCAATATCAAGACATATAGACAGTAAATAAAAGGCAGCTTGTGGAAAACTTTGTATGAAGATGGTGATACACAACCATTTAAAAGCCGTTTTCCATGATAATCTGTCCGAGTGTTCTGTTGCGGTGCATGCTGTAGCCCATATCAAGCAAAGCCTTAAAGGTGTCTGCCACCATGGCCGGATTGCCGCACAACATAAAGCGGGTCTGCGCAGGGGTAAAAGTCAGGCCTAATGCTGTTGCCAGTGTGCCATTTTGCAATAACTGTGGCAGACGCTGGTTTAGCACCCCTGCTACGCTTTCGCGGGTAACTACCGGCTGGTAGGACAGTTTGCCGGTATATTCGCCAATCAGGGGGTGGTGGATTAAGTCGTTTATATGCTGGCTGAAAATCAGTTCGCTGGCATGAGAGACGGAATGTACCAGCCCGATATGCTGGAAGCGCTCCCAGACAGCCGGCTGTTGCAGCATGGACAAAAATGGCGCTATGCCGCTGCCGGTACTGAGCATCACCAGCTGATCACCATCGGTAAATCTGCCGGGCAGTAAAAAGCCAAAAGCGGTTTTGTCCAGCAGGATATGGTCGCCGGGCTGTAGTTGTGCCAGTCGGGCACTCATTGACCCTTCTTCAATCAATACTACAAAAAATTCCAGCGTTTCTGCATATTCGGCAGAGACGATGGAATAGGCACGCCAGATAAATCCTGCTCCGTCACGAAAGCCCAGACGCGAAAACTGGCCGGCACTGAAACGATAGGCTTCTGGCCGGGTAATGGCAAAGGTCAGCAGTTTCGGGGTATGCTGCTTAACCCATAATACGATTTCTTCGGTGAATTTGGCTTCTGCGGCAGCCTGCATGCAGTTATTCCTGTGTATGCCACCGGCTGGCCGGTGGCGGTATTGGTTTACAGTCTGATATCGATATCCTGATATTTTCGGCTGGCCTCGGTATTGCTGATTTCAATACCATCGCTCACTGCCCATTTACCATCGTTGATACGCTGGTATTGCAGGCTGAAATTGCCATCACCGATTTTATGCAGGGTAAAGGTTTCGCCCGCCGGTATGTAAAAGGTACGTATAGCGGTAAATTTACCGGCGTGCAGTTCGTATAATTGGGCAAATACCGGCGATTGCAAGGATGTGGCATGTACCACAATGGTGTTATTACCGCGCTGGCGCAGAATCGGATAGCCGGAAACATAGGCAGCCTTAAGCGGGAAAAGCTGACCATTGGGTGCCACTGGCACCGGTATGCCGCTTTGTGTTTGTGCCGGGGTATTATCTACTGGCGGATGCGCCAGTCGCCACCAGACGCCGCCCATGGCAATCAGGATGGCGATACCCACTATCCACAACCAGCCATGGCCATGTTCATGCAGAACAACTATTTTGTCTTCATGATTGGGCAATAAGGCCGGCGGCGCAAACGGGGTTTGCCTGCGTGAGAGCAATGCCGGTGACAAGCGAGCCTGTAGGCTTTGTCGTGCAATCCACACATCATGATGATGGCGCTTTTCTGGATCGGAGAGCACGGCATAGGCTTGGTTAATTTCGGCCATGCGCTGGTGCGCCTGTGGATTATGTGGATTGCGGTCAGGATGGTATTTTTGTGATAAAGCCCGATAGGCCGCACGAATCACTTCGTCGGACGCTCCCGGAGCAACATTTAATACGTCGTAATAGTTGTGCACGGATTTTTCACTTACACAGGTTAAATCAAGGTATTGAGTGCATGGTTGATATCATCCCAGATATCTTCGATGTCTTCGATACCGGCAGAAATACGCAGCAGGCCTTCACGAATGCCCAGAGATTCTTTGACTTCTGTACTCATGCCGCTGTGCGACTGGCTGGCACTGTGGTTAATCAGGCTTTCTACGCCCCCGAGGCTGGCAGCCATACGAATCAGGCGCAGGTTTTTAATCACGCTGTTGGCTGCTTCGCGGCTGTTGTGGCGCAGATAAATTGATACCACGCCACCAAAACCATGCTGCATTTGTTTGCAGGCTATATCGTGGTGTTCGTGCTCGGGCAGGCCGGGGTAAAACACTTTTTCTACTGCCGGATGCCGCTGCAAACGTTTGGCCAGCTCGGCTGCATTGGCCAGATGCCGATCCATGCGCACAACCAATGTTTTGATGCCGCGTAATACCAGTGCACAATCCATCGGGCCGGCCACGCCCCCGGTGTTGGTGCTCATGGCACGCAGTAATCTGGCCTGTGCCGGGTCTTTAACCACGACAATGCCCATTAGCACATCAGAATGGCCGCACAGGTATTTGGTAGCGGAATGGAACACGATATCCACGCCCAGATTCAGCGGTTGTTGTACATAGGGGGTGGCAAAAGTATTGTCGATGCCAACGATGGCACCGGCCGCTTTGGCTTTGGCTGCCAGTTCTGCGATGTCTATCAGACGCAGCAGCGGGTTGCTCGGGGTTTCCAGCCACACCATTTTCACTTTGGTCTGTGCCAGTATGCGGTCGAGGTTGGCCGGATTGGTGAGGTCGGCAAAAATGACGTTAACGCCCCACTGTGCATATACTTCCGTCAGCAGATCGTAGGCACCACCATAAATATCGGCAACCGCAACAATGGTATCGCCCGGGCGCAGAAAAGTACGCCATACGGCATCAATTCCGGCCATCCCGCTACCATAGGCAAAGCCAGCACAGCCATTTTCCAATTCGGCTACTGTATCTTCCAGCACCTGCCGTGTGGGATTGGAGATACGCGCATAACGAAACGGAATATTTTCACCAATTTCATGCAGGGCAAACATGCTGTTCTGATAAATCGGTGGCATCAGAGCACGGTTATGTTGTTCCGGCTGGTAACTGGAATGAATGGTCTGTGTGGCAAATTTCATATTTTCTCCGATATGTTACTGGTTATGCTGTTCAGGCAGCTGTTTATACCGTCGAGGGCGTTTGCATTGAGGATGTCTAGTTTAGCACGCACACCGCTTATCAGGCAGTATGCTGTTTCTTCATTACTAATTCCGACTGATTTGCTCGGAATTAAGCCATAAAGTATAATTTTATGTCTTATATGCCGCCGGTTTGTGTGGTTTTATTATGCCGGTCTGGCTGGATTCAGATTTGTTTCGCGAGGAAAACCATCAGAATGGACATTATTGCTGATGTGCAAAGCAGTGTTGATAAACGCAATATGCCAATCAATCAGGTTGGTGTGAAGGGCTTGCGGCTGCCGCTGAGTATTATCTGCGCTGCCGGTGAACAGCATACTGTAGCTGATTTAACCATGACTGTATCGCTGCCAGCCGAGCAGAAAGGCACGCATATGTCGCGTTTTATCGAGTTAATGCAAGCACAGCATGGCAGCATTGATTTTGTAGCACTCCAACAGCTAACCACTGATATGTTGCAGAAACTTCAGGCAACAGCGGGTAAAATCAGTATGCGCTTTCCTTTTTTCCGGCGCAAACAGGCACCGGTAACTGCTATTTCCAGCCTGCTGGATTATGAGGTGATGCTCAGTGGTGAAATTAATGATGGTGTTTATCAGCATAGCTTGCAGGTAATCATTCCGGTAACCAGCCTGTGTCCGTGCAGCAAGGAAATTTCGGCATATGGGGCGCACAATCAGCGTTCACATGTCACGGTTACGCTGACATCTACCGAGGCGATGGCGGTTGAAGAAATTATTGATCTGGTGGAGCAGCAGGGTTCGTGCCAGCTATACGGGTTGCTGAAGCGGCCGGATGAAAAATTTGTTACTGAATATGCTTATGATAATCCGAAATTTGTTGAAGACATGGTACGAGATGTAGCCACGGCGCTGAAAGCCGATGCCCGCATTCAGTCTTTTACAGTGGAAAGTGAAAATTTTGAATCAATTCATAATCATTCTGCCTATGCGCTGATACAATACCCGTAAACTGACATATTCAGACTTAAGCTTTATCTGTATTTATATGGATAAGGTCAAGAAAGATTAAGGGGAGATGAATGGCTACCCTGTACGATTTTGCTGGTAGTCATTCTCTTTGTTCGTTGTTCAGGTTGAAATTACACTGTTTACTGTGACATTTATGTATCACATTTCTTCTCGCTTGCGTGCCTGCACGGTTTCCCTGTTAAAACTGTTATTTCTGCTACTGGTTTTGCTATTTGGGCTGAACCAAACTGCATTCGCCGCTGATGACAATGGCAAGCCATTGTCACCAGAGCAGGCTTTTGTACCGCAATTAGTTGTTCATGATCAGGATGTTAGGGTACATTTTGTTATTGCTAAAGGCTATTATCTCTACCAGAATAAAATTCAGGTTTCTACCAAACCAGAAGGTCTGTTTGACGCTGCACAGTTTGTCCAGTCAGGCACACAGAAACATGATGAGTTTTTTGGTACGCAGCAGGTTTATTATAACCATGCTGATGTACTCTGGCGCTACAGTGCAGGTGCACAAACTGTCCCGTATCAGTTAACCCTGTCGTATCAGGGCTGTGCCGAAGCGGGTATCTGTTATCCGCCGGTGGAAAATACGTTAACCATCAGCCGTACCGGCAAATATTCTATTGCTTCCCAGCCATTGCATGGCCAGCCGGATGTGGATACTTTCACCAAGCCACGCGAAAAAAAACCGCCAGCTGCGTGGTCTGGCAGCTCCGGTAGCGATAGTTTGTTTCAACTCTCTCGGGCAACGCTGATTACCAATTTAATGACCTTTTTTATTGCCGGGATGGGTCTGAGCCTGACTGCATGCATGTATCCGCTACTACCGATTGTGTCGGCTATTGTGATGGGTTCACGCAAGAAAGCAACTAAATGGCGGGCGTTTGTACTGTCGTTTGTATATGTGCAGGGACTGGCTTTTACTTACACCATTGTGGGTATTGTCACGGCGCGTACGGGGTCATTTCTGACAGGCTGGCTGCAACAGCCGACGGTAGTACTGACCGCAGCGGCCATACTGGTGATTCTGGCTCTATCGATGTTTGATTTGTACAGTATTCAATTGCCCACACGCTGGCAGTCTTACTTTCAGCGTGTCAGTGGCCGTTTTCGCGGTGGACATTTGCTGTCTGTAATGGTGATGGGCGCGCTGTCAGCGCTGATTGTCGGCCCATGTGTGGCGCCGCCTCTGGCTTTTGCCCTTGGCTATATTGGTCAGAGTGGTGATGCTACGCTGGGCGGTATGGCACTGTATGTGATGGCACTGGGTACCGGCATTCCACTGATTCTGATTTCGGTATTCGGTGTTCACATTATGCCACGAGCCGGTGGCTGGATGACTGGTGTGAAATACCTGTTCGGGCTGATGCTGCTAGGGGCGGCTACTTATATTGCCACTCCGTTTCTGCATTACTATCTGGTGGTAACTATTTATACCCTGCTTATGCTGGTACCAGCACTTTATCTGGGCTGGCAGTGGTATCACTCACAGGGACGCCAGCGCTGGTTTAATGCGGTAGCCGGTGTACTGTTTCTGACTGGCGGAATTTTTTTTGTGGCGGCCAGTGTAGTGAACTATGCCACACCTCTGCACCGTTTTCTAACTTTGACGCCGCCAAACAATCAGTATTTTGGCCGCTATTTCAAAGAGCCGGAACAATTGAGTCAGGCCATGCAACAACTGTTTGATGATAATCCGGATAAGCCGGTACTGGTGGATTTCTATGCAGACTGGTGCATTTCCTGTAAGGAAATGACTGCATTTACTTTAAGCAAAGCTTCCGTCAGGAGGGTGATTGAAGAGGAACGATTTTTACAGATTGATGTCACCAATAACACCCCAGCACAGCGACGGATGATGCAACAATATGGTTTATACGGCCCGCCGGGTTTATTTGTGGTTCACAGTAACGGCTATCGCAGCCAGCCACTGGTTGGCTATGTACCGGCATCGGAACTGTTAAGCTGGTATGACAAACAGATTCAGAAAGTGCAATAAATTAATAGCCTCCTTGTATACAAGGAGGCTATTACACAGAGAGCCAACTATACTGGCAACTTGTGTTTAATTGTATTCAGTCACGATAATGGCGGTCGGCCACTTTCAGCGCACGTCGTGCCAGCGCCAGATTGGCGATTGTGCGGTCGAGCACCATAAACATGAATACGCCCTTCACATTCTTCATCGGCCGCAATAAATAATACTGTTTATGCAAACTGATGAGAATATCATCTATGGCATCTTCGTTATTGTCCTGACCATACAGGCGGGCAATTGCCTTAACCTCCGAACGCACAATTTCGGTATTGCCGGCAGACAGAATGTCCAGATCCATTCCTGACGGGCTGACACCATCTATAAACATTCCGCTTTCATAATCCACGACAGCACACGCCATGACACCTTTAGTTGCCGCCAACTCATCAATGACGCCATCAAATCTCACTGTGATATCCTTCTTCTATTGCCATATTGCTTATGGCAGGGTATTTGATTATCTATTTTCCAATTTTTTCCGGCTTTTGACCAGCATTAACTTTTTTTAATTAAAAAAATCTTTCCATTCAACATCCAAGCATGCGCTTTTGTGTCTGTACAAGAAATCCGCCCAAAGGCGCAAAATCCTGTTCAGTGTCAAACGCAAACTACTTCGGTACGGCTATAATAACAACCTTAACCGGTGGCGGATGCTGTTATGCTGTATGTTTATCAATCCAATCAATTAGCTGATTTAGCTGCTCTGTTTGCCAGCGTATATCAGCATACTTCACCGCAATCGGCATGGACGGCCACGGAAATCGTGGTACAGAGTCAGGGTATGCGCCGCTATCTGAACCATTATCTGGCACAGGAGCACGGCATTGCCGCCAATCTGCATTTTAGTCTGCCTGCCGGTTATATTTGGCAATTAACCCATCAAGTATTGCCAGAGACGCCGAAACTTAATCCATTTCAGTCGGAAGTGCTGCGCTGGCGCCTGCTGGCTTTATTTCGCAGTGCAGCGTTTCAGCAGCCGCAATTATGCCAGACTGCCAGAGCACTGCAATCATACCTTGATAGCAGTATACAGGCACCTTACCATTTAGCCGGAAAACTTGCTGATATGTTTGACCAATATTTAATCTATCGCAATGATTGGATAAATATTTGGCAAGCCGGTGAGTCTGCTCACCTGGGTGAAGACGAAGGCTGGCAAGCAGAATTATGGCACTGGCTGAGTAATGAAACAGATTCTCCCCATCGCGCTGGCCTGATGCAGAACTTTCTGGCGCAGCTTAGTGCAGAACACCTGCCGCAACGAATTTTTGTATTCGGAATTGCCACACTGGCACCGGTTTATCTGCAAGCATTTCAGGCAATGGCACAACATACTGATGTGCATGTATTTGCAGTTAATCCATGTGCGGAATACTGGGGCAATGTGCTTTCTGCCGATTTACTGCTACATAATCAGGAAGCTGATCTGAGCGTGGTTGGCCATCCTTTACTGGCCAGCTTGGGCAAACAGGGACGGGATTTTTTTGATGCACTCAATGATTTGGGTGAAGTGATACATATGCCGTCCGTGTACGCTGAATGCGGTGAAGTAGCTGATAGTCTGCTGCATCGGCTGCAAAATGATATTCAGTGTCTGCAGCATCCGAAACAGACTGAACCACCCTACCAGCGACAGGCCTATGATAGCTCCATCCAGATTGTTGCCGCACATTCACGTTTGCGTGAGCTGCAAATTCTGAAAGAACAGCTACTTCAGGATCTGGCGGCACATCCGGGCTGGCAGCCACAGGACATTGCTGTACTCACACCACATATTGAGCCATATCTGCCGTTTATCCATGCCGTATTCGGCCAGAATCAGGGCAATACACCTGCCCTGCCTTACAACATAGCCGACGTTAAAATCAGTCTGCAAGAACCTTTATTGCAATTGCTGGAAAAACTGCTGCAACTGATGCAGAGCCGCTTTGATATCGAAACGGTGCAACCCCTGCTAGACGAATCCGCCCTGCGTGCACGCTTCGATTTAAACGACAGCGATGTGGCACTGATAAACCGTGTCTGGCGTGAACAGGGGGTACGCTGGGGTGTAAATGCAGATATGCGCCATGAATATGGTGGTCAGGGTAAACATTTTACCTGGCAGCAGGCACGTGAGCGTACAGTACTGGGCTGGCTGCTGCCAGACAATAAACACACTGCACTGTGGCAGCAACAGCTTCCGTGGTTCGGCGATATTGGCCAGACAGAAATTCTGGCACGTGCACAACAGTTAATTGATTGCCTGATTGAGCATCATACGCGCTGGCAGAATGCAGCCACCATTACAGAATGGATTACGCGTACTCGGCAGTTACTGCGAGATTTGGCCGATGAAGACTCTCTGGCCGGTAATGCCATGCAGCAACTGGAGACCAGTTTGGCCGACTGGCAGGCACAGGCAGCACTGGCACAGTTTGAGCTGCCTATTGAACCGGTTATTGCCATTGAGCATTTACAGAATCATCTATCCAGCACTCGTCAGGCCGGATTTCTCCGTGGCGGCATTACTTTTTGCAGTATGGTGCCGATGCGCAGTCTGCCCTTTCGCTGTATCTGCCTGCTGGGTCTGAATGATGGCGAGTTTCCGCGCACCACCAAATCGGCTGCTTTCGATTTAATTGCCCAGCATCCGCGCCGTGGCGACCGTGCCCGCCGCAATGACGACCACTATCTGTTTCTGGAATCCATTCTGAGCGCACGCGAAAAACTGTATCTATCCTATGTCGGTAAAGATATCCGCAAAAATGAAGAACTGGCACCTTCTGCTTTGCTATATGAACTTACCGATGTACTGGCAGCCATGACCGGCTGCAATCCACTGGAGTTTAATCAGCAGCATATCATCCAGCATCCGTTACAGCCTTTTTCCTATCGCTATTTCAATGGTGATTTAGCTAGCTGTCGCCATGATTATGCCGATGCGCTAAATCAGGAAATCGTTCCACCTACACCTTTCTATGCAGCGACTATTGAACCGGAAGAAAATAATCAGGAAATTGATATTGAATCTTTCATCCGTTTCTGGCGCAATCCGGTACGCCACTGGCTCCAGCAACAGTTACAATGGCAGGCACCGTATCAGGAAACACCGGTTAGTGCAGCGGAACCATTTGCTATTGAAAACAGTGCGCTAATCTATACTGCCTACACCCGCGCACGCCAGCAGCATCTGGATTTTACCGATGTAGATGCAGCGCTGGCTGTCAGCGGGCTAATACCGGAAGGTGAGCTGGGTGTGATTGTCAGCCAGACGCTACGCACGCAGACGCTGGCTCTGGATAGCGAAATATTGTTTAGCCCGGCCGTGGCCGATATTACTTTTGTCTTTAATCATCAGCAGCTACAGCTAAGTGGTAACATCTGCCATCTACACCAGTGCGGCCAACTGCTTGAACGCTGTCAAGCGCCCACTGCACCGGATAATATTGAATTATACCTGCGCCATTTACTCTTCTGTGCAGCCGAAGCTGAGTGTGCACAGGATACATACGAGCTTTATCCAGCCAAGCCGCGTAAGCTGGCAGCACTGAGCCGGCTGGATGCTCAGGCACAACTGGCTTTATGGCTGGAATATTACCAGCTGGGGCAAAGCCGGCCACTGCCGTTTTTTCCAAAAACCAGCCTCAGCGCAGCCCGCTCCTGGTATAAACGCCGACAAAAGAAAAACTGCGAACCCGGGCATGGCGCCGAAGAACGCAGCGCAGCCTTTAAAGTCTATATGGACAGCCACAACGGTAAACCGCAGGCCGATTATCCTGAAGTAGCTCAGGTATTTGGCCGCGATGCAGAGCTGCCAATTGACAGCCCCCTGTTCTGGCAACTGATTGAAGAATTACTGCTGCCGCTGATGGTGACGCTGGAAACCGCTGATAAAGAACAATGAGCCAAGCCTTAAACCCGATTACCATGCCTTTACACGGCACGAGCCTGATTGAAGCATCTGCCGGTACTGGCAAAACTTTCAACATTGCCGCCCTGTTTGCGCGGCTGGTATTGCTGGAACGTCTGCCGGTTGATGCCATTCTAGTCGTAACCTTTACCAAGGCGGCTACGGCAGAGCTGAAAACCCGTCTGCGTACCCGCCTGAATCAGGCACTGGCCTTGCTGCAAAATAATCTGCCACCGGAACAAAACGACCCGGTACTGCAACAGTTGATTGACAGTGCGCGCGCTCAGGATGACGACAGTAGCTTGATGCTGCGCCTACAGGCAGCGATTACCCAGTTTGACCGAGCCGCCGTCTATACTATTCATGGATTCTGCCAGCGTGTACTCACTGATTATGCCTTTTTGTGCCAGACACCATTTGATACTGAAACCATAGATACCGACCCGGAACTGTTGTGCCGCTTTGCTGAAGATTTCTGGCGCCGGCAGGTAAGCAATAACAGCCGCATGGCTACGCTGGCTGTAGCAAATAAACTCACCCCTGCCCGACTTATGCAGGAAATGGGGAGGCATTGCGGCGTGGCTGATTTACAGCTACGCCAGCCACCTGCTGTAGACATGGCGGCCATTAATGACAACTGGCAGCAAGCATGGCAAACAGTCTGTACCCATTTCAGCAGTATTCAGGATGCATTCTGGCAGTTATATCCGCAACTCAATGGTAAATCTTACGTCCAAAAAAGCTATCAGCAACTTTTCTGCGAACTGCAACAGGCTGTGGACAACACTGCCAGCTATCAGACCTTTTCAGCAACTACACTGGAAAGATGTGCCAAACTGGCCGCAGCTCAATTACACGAAAAAACCAAAAAAAATCAAATTCTCAATAATGAGCTGGTAGCTAAAGTTGCTTTGCTGGCCGAGCTGGCAGACACAGCCAGCGCCATGCAGGCAGCAGAAAACAGCGTAGTGCTGCAATTACAGCTAGACTGCTTTAACCATGTGCGCCAGTGTTTACAAGAACACCGGCGTAATAGTCACCAGCGCAGTTATGATGATTTACTCGCTGATGTAGGCATGGCGCTGTCTGCGGATAATCCGATGGCAGAAACTCTGGCCGCTGCGCTGGCACAAACCTGGCAGATTGCGTTAGTAGATGAATGTCAGGACACCGACCCGCTACAATATCGGATTTTCAAAACCGCGTTTGCCGCACAGAACCGACCGCTCATCATGGTGGGCGACCCGAAACAGGCCATTTATCGCTTTCGCGGCGCCGACATTCACGCCTATCTGCGTGCCGCCGCCGATACCCCACCACAGCAGCGCTATACTCTCACCACCAATTACCGCAGTCATCAGGCGCTGGTACAGGCAATTGGCCATTTATTCAGTGGCAAGCAGCGGCCATTCATTCTCGAAGGCATTGATTATCCACCGGTACAGGCA
This sequence comes from Snodgrassella alvi, assembly GCF_002777425.1. Classification (GTDB taxonomy): domain Bacteria; phylum Pseudomonadota; class Gammaproteobacteria; order Burkholderiales; family Neisseriaceae; genus Snodgrassella; species Snodgrassella alvi_B. Next base: position 16,921 of record NZ_MDVC01000091.1, on the reverse strand, counting down.
CAAGCAGCAGATAACCGTCTGCATACCAGCCAAAACAGCACTGTCGTGCCGGCGGTGGTGGTGCGCTGGCTGCCTGAGCAGATTGAGGTTAACGACAAAGACGAAGAAATTATCCCCAACAAGGACAGCCTGCGGGTACGTGCTGCCGAATGTTGTGCTTATGAAATCGCGGACATGATTAATCAGGGTATGCGCGGCGAACTGCAACTGGGTAATCGGCCATTACAGGCCGGTGATATTGCTGTACTGGTGCACTCACACAATGAAGGCAGCATGATTGCCAGTGCGCTGAAACGCTGTGGCATTATGAGTGTCTCTCTTGGCAACCAGTCGGTTTTTGCCAGTACTGAAGCACAGGCTGTGATGGCACTGTTACGCTTCTGGCTGCAACCACAGCGTACCGAAACCCTGCGTTTTATCCTTGGCGGTGTGCTGTTTGGCTGGACAGCGGCGCAACTGGCAGAACTGAACCAGAATGAAAATACGCTGAGCGAATGGATTCAGCTAGCACTGCAAACACGTGAGCAATGGCAGCAGTATGGCATTTATACCGCCATACAGTGGTTTACCAGCCAGACCGGCATGGAAACCAGACTGCTCAGCCAGCGCAATGAACGCAGCCTGACCAATCTGTGGCAACTGGCCGAGCTACTGGCCGATGCTGAACAAACGCTGCCTACCGCCAATGCCCTGCTGGGCTGGCTAGCCAGCGCCATCAGCAATGAGCGTCCGGCCAATGAAAACTACCTGCTGCGGCTGGAAAGTGACGAAGCACTGGTGAAAATTGTAACCATGCACGCGTCCAAGGGGCTGGAATATCCGGTGGTATTCTGTCCATTTGCATGGGACGGCAAACAGGCCGTTAAAAATCAGGAGCGCTGGCAACGCCTGCACCAGCAGGATAATGTCGAACTGATTGCCAATGACCTGCTCAGCGATAGCGACCGTGAAGAGCTGGCACGCGAAAGCATGGCCGAGAGCCTGCGCCTGTATTATGTAGCCTTTACCCGTGCGCGCGAACAACTGGTTCTGTACACGGCCGCCTGCAACAGCACCGCTACCAATCCCATGGCGTGGCTGCTGGATGGCCAGCCAGAAGGTACGCTGGAAGAATCACAGCTATTCTGGCAGCAAACCCATAAAAAACATCTGCCCAGTACCCTGCGCGCAGCATGGCAAACCTGTCTGGCCAATAGCAGCCCGTCACTGTTTCACTGGTGTGAGGGCAGCGTAGCGCCCACCAGCATCCATACCCAGAATGCTCCCGAACAGCCTTATCGTGCCTTAACTCTGACTGCACGCCCGTTTCACGCCGTACGCTATACCAGCTTTACCAGCCTGAGCCGGCATGATTACCGTCATCAGGAACAGAGCCTCGAAGAAGAAAAACTGGCACCGGCACTGGATCTGGCCGAAGTGCAAATACAGCCATTAAATACCAGCACTGAAGCCGAAACTGCCCTACTGGCATTCGAACGCGGTATTAACGCCGGTCTGTGTCTGCATGCCATACTGGAGCAGACTGAATTCAGCCAGCCAGCCAGTGCGGCTGAACAGGCGCATATACTGGACTGTCTGGTGCGTTACGGTTTTGACAGCGAGCATGGCAGCACCATGCAGGCACTCACCGATGCTGTGCGCCAGTGTCCGCTGTCAGCACACACCACCATCGCCACCCTGCCAGTGCAGCAACGGGTGGCAGAAATGAACTTCATGCTGCATGTTGCCGATTTCAATATCGCAGATTTACAACAGTGGTTTGCCCGTGCCTCCGGGCTGCCGGCGTGTTGCATTCAGGCAGTACAGGAGCTGGATTTTGCCACCGTTAACGGCTTTATCAACGGCGCCATCGACCTTTTGGGCGAAGACATTCACGGACAGGTATATGTGATTGATTACAAATCCAACCATCTGGGCAATCGTCTGGCCGACTATGCACAGGAAAACATGGATGCGGCCATTGCCAAACATCACTATTACCTTCAGGCACTGATTTACAGCATTGCCTGTGCACGTTTCCTGCACAGCCACCAGCAACTGCCGGCCAGCATCAGCGTACGTTATCTTTTTCTGCGCGGCCTCAATCCGCACAACCAGCATGGTATCTGGAAATGGGACATAGACACCAGCAGCCTGATGCCGTGGCTGGTAGAACATGACAAAGCATAATAGCTGCGGTATATTGACAGTCATTGCCGCATTTTCGCTAAGGAAGCAACAGCATGCTAAACAAACCCGAAGAATTTATCATGGCCGTACTCGCCGGCATCTGGGTCGCTATCACCTTTATCATCTGCCGCTATCTGCAACTGCCTACTGATACAGGTTTACTGGTAACTACCCTAACGCTGGTGTGGGCACTGGTGTTTTTCCTATTGTGGCAGCGTGGTCGTACCCGCAACATCTGGCCGCTGTTTCTGGGTTTACTGGTTATGTGCTGGTGGCGTGCCATTTATCACTGCTCAGCCGAAATTATTTTCAATAGTGATAGCAGCATCACCAAACTGGTACACTGGTATGGTAGCTGGCCAGCACTGATTATTTATGCCCTGATTCCGGTGATTGGCGGCTATGCGTTCAAATGGTGGCAATATAAACGCCATACCTCGCAGACACCTGTCTGAATTATTTCGTACTGTCTGAAATAACCGCATCACCGCAGCCGGTGCCATAAGTATCTGGCTAAAGGAATAGCTGTAGACTCTGCCCCCGTCTATTTTCTCTCACATAAATGTATATGTCTGGCTACTTTCTTATGGCACAAATACAATTGAAAATCAGGTATTGATATTAATATTTATATTCTCATCGTGTCGTAAAATTCAGGAAATCAGGCCAGCATGAATCGCAATTAGCCGCTAAGCTCAGGTACTGATACATTTACTCCTGGCTGAACCAAACCGATTACCATGTCCACCGCCACCGTTATCAGCTTTCAGCAACGCCAGCGTTTGCGCCGGATGCGCTTACTGGCGACCAGTCTGCTGCTAACAGCCTGTGTACTATTTGTCATAAGCTGCCTGTGGCAAAAACAATATCCGGCACTGGCCTATCTGAAAGCCTTTGCCGAAGCAGCAATGGTGGGTGCGCTGGCTGATTGGTTTGCAGTAAGCGCACTGTTTCGCCACCCGCTAGGCCTGCCTATTCCACATACGGCCATTCTGCCGCAAAAGCAGGACAAAATTGCCGATGAACTCGGGCGCTTTATCGAAAATAATTTCTTGCAGGATAAAGCCATTGCCAGCCGTGTCTATCGCCTGCATCCAGCCAGCAAAGCACTGCAATGGCTGGTTGACCCGCACAACCAGCAACAATGGTTACCTGTTCTCATCCGCCAGATTCCACTGCTATTGCGTACCGCCACCGCCAGGGATGTCGCCAGATTCTGTAGCCAGCTTCTCAACCATCAGTACAGCGGCGCCCGTCTGGGCAGGACGCTGGCCAATATCTTAGTGTTAATTCATAAACAGGGTATCGACACATTACTGTTACGCACCCTGTTACTGCAAGTGCGCCAGTGGCTGCAAAATGAGCAAACACGTGACCAGCTTGAAAAAAGCCTGCTGTCATGGGTGGGTAAAATCGAAAAAACCGACCCCAATACATGGGATAAGCTCAAAGCATCACTGAAAACTACCCTTACTGCCCAGATTGACGACTGGGTAGCCAGCAAAGCACTCAACTGGGCAGACTCCTATATAGATGCTGTACTGGCCAATCCGCAACATGCTTTCTGGCGTGCCTGTCGCAAACAACTTTTGGTCACCGAACGCCAGTTACGCCGCAACCCGCACTGGCACCAGCGTCTTGCGGCCGGACGGGAGCAAATGCTGCATTCAGCCGCATTGCAGCAAAGCATCATGGATTTATGGGATAGTTTTGTTGGCTGGAGTGAATATGACACCAGCCAGAGCAACTCGTGGTGGCAACAACAACTCACACGCCTGTGTGCCCATATGCAGCAACAGGCCAGCCAATATCCGCAATTTATGCGCCGGCTGGATACCCGCATTACCCTGTGTGCACGGTTTACCATCCGCCAATACAAAAATCGCGTCAGCCAGTTTATCGCTGATAAAGTGAAAAGCTGGGACAGCAAACAGATGGTCGATAAACTCGAACTGAGTGTTGGCCGCGATTTACAGTTTATCCGCATCAACGGCACACTGGTAGGCGGCTGCATCGGTCTGATTATTTATATTCTCTCTCAGTGGCTAACGACCTGAACAGGCCTGTCAGTATTATTTGACCCACCCATACAAACTATTTAAATATTTGTTTTTATTAATTAATATATAATAAATCACATTATCCCATTCGTTCAGGCACTTCCCATACATTATCGTGACTGCTGTCTCGTCTTCCTTGCCTAGTTGTGCCTTTCTAACACCGCTCAAGCACAGGCAGCCATTTCTGAAGACCACACAGCTGAATTAAGGCCGGTTGTCATTGTTGCCTCGAAGCAGAATACACCGAGTTTCGACGTAATTGACCCAAAAGCCGCTTTTTAGTCTCTGACGGCGTTGATTTACTTAAATCCATTGCGAGAATGAGCGTTATCCGCAAGGGTGATATTTCTGGCGATCCCCTGCTGCGTGGCCTTGGTGGTTCGCGCCTGCTGATTACCGCAAACGACCAGTTTGTACTCGCCAGCACCGCTATGCTAGAAATCAGGATAATATCGCCGGCGCATAGATTTAGGCCAAAATAGCGCCTTTGGCACACTGGCCTTAAATGTAGCCTGGAAAGCCAACAAAAATACACTAGTGTAAATTGACATCGACAATGTCTTTAACAAAACCTATGCTGAAAAAGTAAACACATCTGCCTACGATTTCGACACATACTCAATACAAGAATACCGAGTTAATGAATGAGGCCATACCCTGTGTGGGCAAGGGCACAGATACGTTTCTGATAAGGTCTCGTATTCGCTGCCAGTGCAAACAAAAACCCCGGCTGCCGGGGTTAGAAATGACAAATTCAACCTACAGAAACAGAAAATTACTGTAATCTTAGTACATCAGTTTCTGCTGCTGGCGCAAACGCCAGTACTGCTGTTGCTGTTTTGGCGTCAGAATCTGATAGATATCATGTTCACGTTTAAGTTGTAAAAAATCATAGTCTGCACGTGCCTGTTGCTGTTGTGCCCAGATATGCTGTTCTTGCGCAATCATATTTTTAGCTCTAGCATCATCAAACAACTTGCTCAGTACTAGATTTTTGCGTTCCTGACGCAGATTAGCCAAAGTCTGGCGATTTTCATTACTCATAAGCGGACGCCGACTAGCATATTGATGGTCAATTTTCTGCACCAGCGCCTTCTGCTGAGTACTCAAATTTAACTGCGGTAAAATTGAATGAGGATTTACTAGACCATGAACCGGCGTCTGTTCCTGTACCACTACCGTTTCAGTCATTACCGCAGTCGGTTGTGCTGTTGTTGTGACAGCGGCAAAAGCACCCATATTCATAGAAGACAAAGCAGCAAGCGTTACTACACTGGTAATAGTTTTCATAACACAACTCCTTGTTATTTCAGTAAACGATACATTACATCGTTGTCTATCAGTATTCCATAAACCAATGTAAAAACAGGAATATAAATGCAATAAATTAGTAAACAACCCTATTTCATTTCTTCAGAAAACAAAATAGTCCCCTAAAAGATATTTGTCTTTATCCTGCCAGCCAGATTTACTTTTTATCCGGTAACACATAAGCAATCACATGTGATTGATACTTGCGGCAGAAATCACCACATAATCCTTAACGGTTTTGATATCCTCCTTACGCAGATGCCATTATTCGTATCCAGTAAGTCAGCCCCTAAGCATCCATGCCCAGATTAACAGCGTCAACAACCTAATCCCGCCATAGCCAAGTGCCAAACCACTTAGCAGCAGAATAAATACAGATATAGCTGATAATGATTAAACTTATGCAGAAAAATTAATCCCTGATTACATCATTTATATCAAAATAAAATTTTAACCACAAAGCGCACTCATCTCGTCTGCTAGTTCATTCAAACCCAGACTAACAGGTAAGAAAAAAGCGAAATCGCTATATATAGCGATTTCGCCAGAATCAATGACACCACAATAATGCCAGCAAATTTTGTTAAGGATTAGGCACGAGCAGTTAACGCTGCTACGGCCGGCAAAGTCTTACCTTCAAGAAATTCCAGAAACGCCCCGCCTCCAGTACTGATATAACTGATGTCGTCAGTAACACCAAACTGAGCAATAGCCGCCAGCGTATCCCCACCACCGGCAATCGAATAAGCATCACTCTGCGCAATTGCCTCGGCCAGCACCTTAGTACCCTGCGCAAATGAAGCAAACTCAAATACCCCTACCGGCCCATTCCATACAATGGTTTTGGCTGTTTTCATCATATGTGCCAGCCTTTGCGCCGATTGCGGGCCAATATCCAGAATCATATCATCCGCGGCCACATCCGCTACATTTTTGATTTCAGCAGGCGCATCCGCAGCAAAACGTTTGGCTACCACCACATCAGTTGGTAAAGGAATATTGCCGCCCTTGGCCGCTATTTTGGCCATAATCTGCCGTGCATTTTCCACCAGATCAGTTTCAGCCAGGGACTGCCCAATAGGCAGACCTTGTGCTAGCAAAAATGTATTAGCAATTCCGCCACCAACAATTAAATGGTCAACCTTATCTGCCAGACTTTCCAGAATAGTCAGCTTAGTAGAAACTTTACTGCCCCCCACAATAGCCACTACCGGCGCCTGCGGATTCTGCACCGCATGAGTCAACGCTTCCAATTCTGCTGTTAGCAGCATGCCAGCACAGGCTAATGGTGCCGCAGCAGCCACGGCTGCGGTGGAAGCTTCAGCACGATGCGCCGTACCAAAAGCATCATTAACATACACATCACCCAAGGCCGCATAAGCAGCAGCCAGAGCATGGTCATTTTCTTTTTCGCCGATATTCAAGCGCACATTAGGCAGCATCACCACCTCAGCTGCTTGCAATTGCGGTTTATGCTCACGCCAGTCTTCCATTACCCTAACACGCTGCCCCAGCAATTCTCCTAGACGTTGAGCTAACGGCGCTACACTGTCTTCCGGTTTGGGCGCACCCGCTTTCGGCCGCCCCAAATGCGTCAGCACCACCACCGCTGCGCCCTGCTGTAAACAATAACGAATTGAGGCCAACGAAGCACGAATGCGCGTATCATCAATAATGACACCATCTTTAATAGGCACATTCATGTCCACCCGAATCACGACAGTCTTACCAGACACATCCTGATCAGCCAACTTTTTAAACAACATGGTAGAGTTCCTGAAACGAAAAACGCCAACAAAATCGCCATACTGCCCCATACTTGCTAGATGACCACATTATCAGCGCATCAAACAGATAAAATAGTTATAAACCACAAAAAACTTGAAAAACTTTAAATTATCTTATAATTTACTCATAGGGTAAAGTCAGAAACAAGATCGTTATGATTTCCACCCATCTATATTTATAACTTATCTCAACACAACCACAACACAAATAGGAAAAATATATGACTCTTGCTTACTGGTGTGTTTTAATTGCTATGCTCCTGCCGTGGATTGCCGCTTCCTATGCTAAAAAAAGTGGTGGTTTTGGCTCCGACGACAATCATCAGCCACGTGAATTTCTGGCTAAAGCTGACGGCAAAGCTGCACGCGCTAATGCTGCTCAGCAAAATGGTTATGAAATTTTTGCCCCATTCGCTGCCGCTGTCATTATAGCCCATGTAACCGAAAATGCTGCCCAGTTCACCATCAATTTCTGGAGCGTCCTATTTATCCTTAGTCGTCTGGGTTATTTTTACTGCTATATCAACGACAAATCCTTTGCCCGCTCCTGCATCTGGGGATTTGGCGTTTTGTGTATCATCGCCCTATATATCGCCGCCATCTGAATATAAATACCGGCTGATATAAAAAATGGTCGGCAGAGGTACGCTACAGGCTTTTCAGCTATTAGGAAGATAATTTATGTTCGGTCCACACAAACCGGTTGCTGTCTTCGAGATAAGGTTAAACTTGGCTAGAACTGAATAATCTGTCACAGCCTTACCTGCGACAAATGAAGTGCCGGCCTGTTAATGACCAGCATGCATACTGGCAACATTTACTTTGAGTATAAATAGCTGATTAAACACTACCATTTATCTAAGTGGGCAAAAAAGTATTTTATTCTGAATGCCATACATATAAATTATTCGTAATAACAGACAATGCCCATTCATAGCTAGAGATCGGCTATGAATGGGTTTATGATTAATTTCGATAATCGCGTCAGATTTATTTATAGAAAAACTATTTACACAAAATCTGATACAGATTGGCTCTTATCACACATAATTATTGATTTGATTTTTTCCATGCATCAACCATTTCAGGAGTTACTTCATTTTTATAGCAAATAGGCGAATATCCACCCGGTCTACTCCATGCGCTTCTTTTTCCACAAGAACTACCATTTCTGGCAGTGTTGTAGGGACAAGCACAAACACTAGGATACTGCTGTATTGATGCATCAATTATTTTTTGCTTAATAGCATCATCTGTTTGTATGTTTGACCTGGCTTCCGAAAACTGACTTGTAAAAGATAAAATAACTAACGCTGTAGTAAGTACTAGAAATTTCATTTGTGTTATCTCCTCAAAAAACAACAATCAATATTTCATAGCAGCATAGATTTTTGAACAGCCCCTTCCACTGGATTTTAACCTGTAACTATATGGATAATAAATCTAAATATTCCTTAACCAACTAAACTCATAACATGAGTGAAGCTAATATCCCACAAATGATAGCCAACAAAAAATAGCCCTTACCAACTAAATTTTCCAACTGGTAAATAGTTAGCTGACGCTCATCCAGATACAAAAACAGACCATATAACACTTGTGTTATATGGTCTGCTATTAATCCAGCATCACATTGAATCTACAGCATTACATCCGTTCAACAATCATAGCAATGCCCTGACCACCGCCGATACACAGCGTAGCCAAACCAAGCTGCGCATCTCTGGCCTGCATACTATACAGCAGACTCACCAGAATGCGCGTGCCACTGGCACCAATCGGATGGCCGATGGCAATCGCCCCGCCATGAACATTGGTTTTATCCATATCAAAGTGCAGCTCACGGCCTACTCCGAGGAACTGGGCAGCAAAAGCTTCATTTGCTTCAATCAGATCAATATCCGCCAAAGTCAGGCCAGCTTTCTGTAATGCTTTTTGCGTAGCCGGTACCGGCCCCAGCCCCATCAGTGCCGGGCTTACACCAGCACTGGCATAGCTGCGAATACGCGCCAAAGGTTGCAATCCCTGTTCTTTGGCTTTGCTTTCAGACATGACCACCACAGCGGCAGCACCATCATTAATACCGGAAGAATTACCCGCAGTAACCGTACCATCGGTACTAAAAGCCGGCTTTAATTTGGCCAGCGCCTCAGCTGTTGCTTCAGCACGTGGATATTCATCACGCGCAAACACAACATCACCTTTGCGCGACTTAATCGTCACCGGCACAATTTCGGCATCAAACACACCGGCAGCCACTGCCTGTGCGGCCAGTTGCTGCGAACGCAAAGCCAGCTCATCCTGCTCCTGACGGCTAATCTGGTATTTCTGCGCAATATTTTCTGCCGTAATCCCCATATGATAATGATTGGTAGCACAAGTCAACCCATCATGTACCATAGTATCAATAACCTGTTGATTGCCCATGCGATAGCCCCAGCGTGCACGGCTATCAAGCAGATACGGTGCCCGGCTCATATTTTCCATACCACCAGCCACCACAACTTCAGCATCTCTGGCAGCAATGGCCTGCGCTGCCAGTGCCACCGTTTTCAATCCAGAACCACATACCTTATTGACTGTATAAGCTGGCACTGTATCAGCCAGCCCAGCCGCCAGCGCCGCCTGCCGTGCTGGATTCTGCCCCAGACCTGCCTGCAACACATTGCCCATCATCACTTCATCAACTAGAATACCCTCAACACCGGCGCGGCTGATTGCTTCTGCAATCACCAGCTTGCCCAAGTCTACGGTACCCACACTGGCCAATGAACCATTAAAACTGCCTACCGGCGTACGCGCCGCACTGACAATAACTGCACTTTCCATACTCACTCCTCAACCTAATTGTTTCCTGGTTTACAAACCACGCTGACTGATTACCATTTCACGGAAATCTTCAGCCACTACAAACTCAGCCTGCGTTTTAGCTCTAATCGTATCCAGGTCAACACCCGGTGCATGTTCCTGCAAAACCAGTTGTCCGTCAGCAAAGGCAAACACCGCCAGTTCAGTGACAATCAGATTAACCTTGTTTTTTGCCGTCAGCGGCAGCGTGCACTGCTTCAGTATTTTGGATTCACCATGTTTGGTACAGTGCTCCATACCGATAATTACCCGGCGTGAACCAGTAACCAAATCCATTGCGCCGCCCATACCCGGCACCATTTTGCCCGGCACCATCCAGTTCGCCAGGTTGGCTTCCTGATCAACTTCCAGGCCGCCCAGCACACACGCATCAATATGACCACCACGGATCAGAGCAAATGAAAACGCACTATCAAAAGTACAGCCGCCAGCAGCAATCCCGCACGGCTGCCCGCCGGCATTCACCAGATTAGGATTGGCCGCATCCGGATTGAGCGCCGCCAACCCTAGAAAACCATTTTCAGACTGTAGGGTAATATGAATATCTTCCGGCACATAATTGGCCACCTGAGTAGGCAAACCAATGCCCAGATTCACCACATCCCCATCATTAAATTCCATCGCAATTCTGCGTGCGATTAATTCTTTTGCATTCATGGTGATTCTTCCCCTATTCCGGATAAATAATATAATCAACCAGTGCTGCTGGTGTAACGGCTGCATCTGGCGTAATTTCGCCTACTTCAACCACATTATTAGCTTCTACAATCACTGTTTTCGCAGCCAATGCCACCAGCGGATTAAAATTCTGCGCCGACAGTTCATACACCAGATTACCCAGCTTATCTGCCGTTTTTGCCTCCACAATGGCCAGATCAGCGTGCAACGGCAACTCAAGCAAAAATTCCCGTCCGTTCACGGCAATTTTCTGTTTACCTTCCTCAACAACCGTACCCAATCCAGTTGGCGTTAGCACTCCACCCAAACCAGCACCAGCCGCACGAATCCGTTCCGCCAATGTTCCCTGTGGCACCAGTTCCACCTCAATCTCACCAGCAATCATTTTCTTACCGGTTTCCGGATTAGTACCAATATGTGAAGTAATAACTTTTTTAACTCGATTATGCGTAATCAATGGGCCCACACCGGTTTCTACAAACGCAGTATCATTGCCAATAATCGTTAAATCTTTAACCCCTGCATCCAGAATTGCCTGTACTAGTTTGGCGGGCGTACCAACTCCCATAAAACCGCCAAACATAATAGTCATGCCATCCCACAGATGATTTTTCACATCTGCCAAACTGAGCTGTTTCGTTTTCATACTCTTCTAACCTGAGATAAACAAAAAACCGAACAGAATAAGTAACCACCTATCCAGTCAACGAGCACATCAGGGCATATTGCATTGCCTGCCGGCAGTACCAGAAAAGCACTGCCGGCAGTTCAGCAATTACTCAATGTCCATATCCAGAATCGCTGCACTTAATCCTTTGCCATGCATATCATGAGCCAGCGTACGGGTTACCCCGCCACCCAAAGCACCATACATCACAAAATTCAGCGCACCGATATTCGGCAATTCGTAACGCACCACATCACCGGTCACAATATCCGCAAAAAATGCTTTTACTTTTTCTGCCGTTACTGCCGTTCTGAGACGCTCATAGTCTTCAGGTTGATAAGCAATTACCGAAATATTTGAGGTATTACCCTTATCACCTGTACGGGAATGTGCAATTTCACGTAACTTCATTATCAAACCTCCAGATAGTCAATATTAGTTTTAACCAGATCGCGGGAAATGTAAGTTGAGTCCATCGCTACAATTTCCTTAACAGATTTCATGGCACCGCCGCCACCAGCCGGCCCATTGGTATACAAAGTTTCCACCTCATTACCAACAACAGCAGCTTCGGCTTTAGTAGCAAAACGGCCAGCAACACGGACACGCACTTCATAAGGCTGGCTGTTGCAGGATAAAGTGGCACCATGCAAAGAATTAACCCCAATCAGGTCATAGCGCACTTCCTGTGGTGTAACACCTGAAATGGCAAAGCGTTCTTTAACAATATCCAGAGCCAGTTTGCCACGTTCTACTGCGCCCGGACCGGCATAACTCATTTCCCCTTCACCAATAAAGCCATCTTCATAGCCTACTGATACTTTCAGTGTTTCAGGACGAGCGCGACCAGTACCGCCAGTAACCGCAACACGATCTTTACCTTCCTGAGTGAAAGTAATATTAGAGAAATCAGCAATCACATCTGGTGTTTTATATTCATCCGGGCGATGAATTTCATACAGCATCTGTTGCTTGCAGGTATCAGGAGTCACCATACCGCCAGAACCTTCAACCTTAGTAATCACTGCATCACCATCGGCACTGATTTCAGCAATCGGAAAGCCCAAACGTGCCAAATCAGGCACATCACGATAGCCCGGATCAGCAAAATAACCACCAGTAATCTGGCCGGCACATTCAAGCAAATGCCCGAGGATAGTACCCTTACCCAGATGAACCCAATCCTCTGCACCCCATTTGAACTCATGCATCATGATTGACAGGAACAAAGATGGGTCAGAAACACGGCCGGCAATCACAATGTCAGCACCATTATTCAATGCCTCAACCATAGGTTCTGCACCAATATAAGCATTGGCAGAAACAATTTTCTTACCACATTGCGACACCGGTTTTTGTAACTCATCCAGCGGCAAATCCTGCTGTATTACCTGTTCATAAACATCATCACCCTCGATAATGGCAATTTTCAGATTTTTAGCACCCAGTGAACGAGCGATATCAGCAGTTACCTTAGCAGCCGCACGCGGATTGGCCGAGCCCATATTGGTAACAATTTTGATACCCTTTTCCAGACAGGCCGGCAATACCGCCTGCATACGCGCTGCCAACAATTCATTAAAGCCTGCTTCCGGATTGTGTTTTTTCTGCCGCTGGCCAATCGCAATCGTCCGCTCTGCCAGACATTCAAATACCAGATACTGAATATTTCCCTTTTGAGCCAGCTCAACTGCCGGTTCAATCCGGTCACCACCATATCCGGCACCACAACCAATCCTGATTTTTTTCATAAAATACACCTTATTATTGCAATTAAAGAAAAACCGACTGCATTCTTACAACGGGAACACCCCTGTCAGTATGGCTCCAATCGCCATAACAATAGATGCTGCCCACAAAACTGGAATACTAAATTTCTGATGATCGGCCAAATCCACCCCACTCAGACTGCACAACAGAAAAGTTGCAGGTGTAAGCGGGCTCACCGGGAAACCTGTCGTCATTTGACCTAATAGAGAAGCCTGTGCAACCTGAATTGGTGGGAATCCACCAATATTTGCCACCACTGGCATAATGCCAAAATAATAAGAATCAGGATCAAAGATCAGACTTAATGGCATTGCAATCAGACTGACAATAAAAGGGATATGTGAGGCCAAACCATCCGGTACAAATTCACCAGTCGAAACGGCCATTGCTTTCAGCATGCCTGATTCACTCATAATGCCGGTAAATACCCCAGCAGCAAACAAAATTGTAGCCATCATCAACGCACCTTTAGCATGGGCATTGATACGTGCAGATTGTTCAGCCGGTTTACGATAATTCAAAGTGAGAGCGATACAGCAGGCAACCATAAAAATAATAGTTGGTGCTATTTTGGTTGATACCATCAGAGAAATGACTATAATCACCAGAATAAGATTCGGCCAGAATAAATGCGGACGACGTAATTTCAACTCTTCTTCAGTCAGCGCTTTCGGTTTAAAATGAGTCACAACTTCAGACTTCTCATCAGTACCAACGACACCACCAGCACCACCAACTAGCCCCAGACGTTTTTCTTCCTTACGTCCCCAATACCATCCCATGAAAACCATAAACGCCAGACCAGTAATCTGCGCTGGAATCAGTGGAGTAAATAAATCATGTGTAGATACGTCCAACGCTGAAGCGGCACGAATCATCGGGCCTGTCCACGGTAAAAAATTCACCCCAGCACTAAGTGCAGTAATACCAGCCAGAATTCTCTTATCAATGCCCAGTTTGTCATACAATGGAATCATTGCCGGTACAGTAATCAGAAAAGTGACCGCACCATTGCCATCCAGATGTGCAATCAACGCCAGAACACCAGTACCAATAATAATCTTCTTCGGACTGGTTCCTACCACTTTCAGTATCTTGGCAATAATCGGATCAAACATCCCCGCATCGCTGACCACACCAAAGAAAATGATGGCAAACACAAACATCGCAGCCATCGGCGCAAGCTTAGAGATCCCCTTAACTGCCATCTTAGGAATAGTTGAATAAGCCGGTAAAGCCTCAACACTACCTTGAAAAACAGGTACGATATAAAGTGCAACTATAGCACCCAGAATAGGAATAATAATCAAAGAGACTATCGGAGAAAGTCGCTTACTCATAATACAAAAAAGCAGAGTAGCAATAGTCAATATGCCTATTAATGCAAGCATAAATGCCCCCCTTTTTGGGTCGTTATAAATAAAGAAAAAAATAAATATCTAAGAAAGCCCCAGCATTCTCACCATAACGCCCCTGCCTGTCTAATCGATAATAAAGATGGATTAATAAGCAAAACCAATTAATCTAACAATCCATAAAAACTTGATAAAACTCAAATTGTCTTTACAATAAATATGCTATTGTGAATAATAGTATGGATTAAAATATTGGCAATAAATGCTATATGAATATATCGATTAAACAGATAAAAGCTTTTCTGGCCCTGGTAGAGGAAGACAATTTCACCCGGGCAGCTCAAAAGATTCATCTGTCTCAGCCTGCATTCAGCAGCCTCATTGCCAATCTAGAACAGGAAATCGGCTATCGCCTGTTTGACCGGGATACGCGTAAAGTTCAATTAAATGAAAACGGTATTCACTTCATTAAACTGGCACGCGAACTTATGTTCGCCTACGAACGTACCACCAAAGAAATACGTTCGCATGCAAACAATCACCAGGAAAAGTTAGTTGTGGCTGTTATGCCGTCCATCGTCGTACAATGGGTTTCACAACTTTTAGCGACTTTTCATCACCAGCATAACAATATCAAAGTTGAATTACTCGACACTCAATGGGACCGGTGTCTGCAAGCCTTATTGCAAGGACATGCAGAGCTCGCCTTAACCGCAAAATCCCCTTCCTTGACCGAAATTTCTTCTGAATTTCTTTTTTCAGATAAATTTCATCTCATATGTCATATCAATCACCCATTGGCCAGCAAAAAAAACATTGAATTAAAAGATTTACTTGAATATGACATGATAGGCTTTACCAAAGGTACCAGCATCCGTCATTATGTAGATAAAATTGTTGATTTATTTGGAATTAACTATGTAGTAGAAGTTAGTCAGCTCACTACCATGATGGGATTGGTAGCAGCCAACTACGGCATCGGTCTTGTGCCCAGACTGACACTATTTCAATTTGAGCACAAGAATCTAGTGATTAAAGATGTTACAGACATGAATCTGGAGCGCTCTATCTACCTAATTAAACATAAAAAGCGCAAATTGTCAGCACAGGCAGAGAACTTTTATCATCACATCAAAGCCAACATTTTTAGCAATTAACAACCAGCATAGCACAGGCCATTATCTGGCAACAGTGGCTGGTAATGCACGACGATGTTTAGAAGTTGATGCAGTAGGCTTTACTGTTACACCGCTAACACTGATATCATTTTGCAACTTTTCATAAGTTGCTTTACCAATGCCCTTTACGCGCATAATCTCTTCTGTAGAATGGAAAGAACCATGTGTATTGCGATAATCAACAATTGCCTGAGCCTTGACTACACCGATATGCGGTAATGATTGCAACTGTTGCGTTGATGCAGTATTAATATTCACAGCGGCCCAAACTGGGGCCATGCCAAACAGCAATACCATAATCATAAAAATTTTCTGCATCTCTATCTCCTGTCAAACCTGATTGAAGCGTTTCAGCAACAAATAGCTACACTTAAAATTTGCCAAAAGCATAAAACATAAACAATACTTATGCAATTATTATTTTCATTATCGAAAATATCCAACTATCCACAACCAGTATAAGCTGTAGTAGTCTTTATTTAATCTGACATTTAGTGTATTTTAAACCAACAATGGAGTGTCAGTAATGAATCAATCTGCAAAAATAATTAAACCTAAATTAGGACTTTTAGAACTCGCTAAACAGTTAGGTAACGTTCAGCAAGCCTGTAAAGTCTTGGGGTATAGTCGCGACAGCTATTATCGCTTCAAAAAACTCTATGAACAGGGCGGAGAATTAGCTCTTCAGGAAATAAGTCGCAAAAAACCTATAGAGAAAAATCGCGTAGAACCTCATATTGAGCAGGCTGTCGTTAATATGGCTTATGAATTTCCTGCTTATGGCCAACATCGGGTTGCTAATCAGCTACGTCTGCAAGGAATAATGGTCTCTGGCAGTGGTGTACGTTCAATCTGGTTACGCCACGATTTAGAAAGCTTCAAAAAAAGACTGATCGCTCTGGAAACAAAAGTAGCTCAGGAAGGGCTTGTGTTAACAGAAAGCCAGCTACAGGCTTTAGAGAAAGCGAAAGCAGCGCGAGAGGCACAGGGTGAAATTGAGACCCAGCATCCTGGATACTTATGCGCACAAGATACATATTATGTTGGTCATATTAAAGGGATTGGGAAAATATACCAA
>NZ_MDVC01000090.1 GCF_002777425.1 Snodgrassella alvi | reverse complement strand
GCTTGTGTTAACAGAAAGCCAGCTACAGGCTTTAGAGAAAGCGAAAGCAGCGCGAGAGGCACAGGGTGAAATTGAGACCCAGCATCCTGGATACTTATGCGCACAAGATACATATTATGTTGGTCATATTAAAGGGATTGGGAAAATATACCAACAAACGTTTATTGATACCTATTCAAGACTGGCGTTTGCTAAAGTATATACGGAGAAAAACAGTTTAGTTGCTGCGGATATGCTCAATGATAAAGTGATACCATTTTTTGATAATGAGCAGGTAGCGCTTTTACGAATTCTGACGGATAGAGGAAGTGAGTATAACGGTCATAAAGAGCGTCATGCATACGAACTATATCTGAATTTGGAGGATATAGAGCATACGAAAACAAAAGCCTACAGTCCGCAAACGAATGGTATATGTGAGCGGTTCCATAAGACGATGAAGACCGAGTGTTATGATATTATGTTTAGACGTAAAATATATACAGAACTGAAAGAGATACAACAAGATATTGAGCTTTGGCTAGAGTTTTACAATCGGGAAAGAGCACATTCAGGGAAATACTGTTATGGTAAGACACCTTGGCAAACTTGGGTAGAGACAAAAGGACTGGCTAAAGAAAAGCAGCTAGAGAATTTATTTTACTCATCAGACAGTCATTGTGTTAGAACGAATGCCGATGAGTAGGTAGTGTCTGTCAGATTAAGTTTAAGCTAGTACACAATAGTTATATTCTTAAAATAACGTACAAGATTAATTCAATTAAAAAGCCTGAGCGATAAGACTCAGGCTTGTGTGATAGATTAGTGTGAAGCTTACCAACTATTTGCGTGTTGATATTAGAATTTAAACACTCCTATGTATTTAAGACCGTTATAGCTGTCTTTATAGGGTTTTTGAAGTTTGAATTCGCTATCATACTCGCTCTCAGCCGTATACCAAATTACAGCATTTGCTTTAGTTATACCCAGTTTGTTACAGGCCTGAACTATCTGGTTCTTGCAGTCCAAGTCAGGGGCAATCAATTGGTCAACAAGGGTTGCAATGTCGACCTCCTCTTTCAGCGGTTCTGGATAGCCGACAAAATCCTCGTCGTACCAGTTATTACCTGTGTCTTTACAAAAGCCACAAACTTTATATTCAGGGCTACCTAATTCTTCAGTATAATCCAGCTCAAAATATTGGTTGAACTCATCAAGCGGCATATGGTTTGTCCCTATCCACAGGTGGGAATCACTTGTTGGATCAAATGTCTTGAATGGATATTTAGTATCTGCGTTAAATTCGCCTATATATTTAAGTCCGTTATAATTTTCTTTATAAGGTTTTTGTACCTCTAAATTTAATGAATAATCGTTATTTATATACCAGAATACCGCATTGGCTGTTGTAATACCCAATTTAATGCATTGTTCATAGATATTTTTCTTTTCGCTTTCATTCACTTCTATTGTATCAATAATAAGATTGATATCCTGTGGTGAAGAGAATCTATCTAATATAACCAAACGTTCTGGCATATAATGAATTTCGCCTATATCAGCACAGAATAAGCATGATGGTGTAACGAAATCAATTGGTTTATCTTCTATCTCTTCAAAATAGTGTTGATATTCTTCATCTGTCGAAAAGTTATTGCCTATCCATAGTTGAATAGTAACATTATTCAAATCAATTTTACTCATGATGACTACTCCTTAATTAATTAACATTTGAGTTTGTATCTCATATGCTTTGTATGCATTGATTCTATAATTTTTTTGGCCTCAGTTTTCGATTTGGCTCCTTTCAATTCTCCTATTAGCTCCTTATGGAACCAACTGCCAGCACCAGTGCCATGATGAGCTCCTTCAAGTATTTCTCCTGTTTTTCCATGTTTAACACCGGTAAAATAAATATCCTTTGTCGGTAGGGTCAGTGCTTTTAATTCCTCAGCAGTAAAACCTAAAGACTTCGCTTTGGCAGCAAGGCTAACTGGAAACATTTCATGTTTACCGCCACCATTTCTTAATCCTCCTTTTACAGCTTCAATATTCTGATTAATCTCTTCGGGTGTTGCATTATTAAACCAGTCATCAAAACCTCCTCTTGGCCACGGGGCTTTAGCCCATCCCCACGGATCAATCCAAGTCAACCCATTAGGCGCATACTGATACAGATTAAAGCCACCCAGCAGTCCAATCGGGTCTGGCTGAGTAAATCTACCTATATCCGGATCATAATACCTGAAGGTATTGTAATGTAAGCCGGTTTCTCTGTCTAAATATTGTCCCTGATATCTGAGATTCTGCTCTATGGGTTCGTGTTCGATTTCATGAATCCGTTTCCCCCATAACTGAAAGCTGCATTCCCACAGTATTTTACCGTTTTCGTCGGTCAACTCTTCCGGACAGCCATTCAGATCGGTGTGGAAGTACATGACTTTTTCGTGGTCATTACCTCTTTTATCTATCCGTGCCAGTGGTTCGTAGCTGCTCTGGTCGGTGTGTAGATATACAGGCTGCTGTGCTGATTCAGGCCGGTTTCCTGAATCATTCTTAACCCATCCCACAGGAAGCGGGTACGGTTGCAGGGTTTACCTGTGATGTTTTTCGATACGCCGGCCAAGGGCGTCGTAGACGTAGCCATAACGCTGACTGCGGTCTGCTTGTTCGATGCGTACTTCGCTCAGGCGGTGCTCGGCGTCGTAGTGGTAGTGCTGGGTGGCACCGATGGTCTGTTTGGTCTGGGTTCTGCCGTGTTCATCGTAGCGGTAGCGGTGTCCTCTGAAATGCAGCAGTTGGTTACAGCGGATCAGATTGTGGTTGCTGTATTCTTCTCTGTGTTTGCTGTCCAGCAGGTTGGCAGCAGCATCATATTGCAGGGTTTCCCAGTATCTCTGGTTGCGGCAGCCTTCGATTCTGCCGGTGCGATCATAGTAGTAATCGGTCTGTCCGTGTCTGCTGTGTTTTTTGCTTACCAGCCGGTCGAGGTTGTCGTACTGGTAGCTGCGTTCGATGAGGATATCGGTAAATCATCTTCAATAGTTATATTCTTAAAATAACGTACAAGATTAATTCAATTAAAAAGCCTGAGCGATAAGACTCAGGCTTGTGTGATAGATTAGTGTGAAGCTTACCAACTATTTGCGTGTTGATATTAGAATTTAAACACTCCTATGTATTTAAGACCGTTATAGCTGTCTTTATAGGGTTTTTGAAGTTTGAATTCGCTATCATACTCGCTCTCAGCCGTATACCAAATTACAGCATTTGCTTTAGTTATACCCAGTTTGTTACAGGCCTGAACTATCTGGTTCTTGCAGTCCAAGTCAGAGGCAATCAATTGGTCAACAAGGGTTGCAATGTCAACCTCCTCTTTCAGCGGTTCTGGATAGCCGACAAAATCCTCGTCGTACCAGTCATTACCTGTGTCTTTACAAAAGCCACAAATTTTATATTCAGGGCTACCTAATTCTGCTGTATAATCCAGCTCAAAATATTGGTTGAACTCATCAACCGGCATATGGTTTGTTCCTATCCACAGGTGGGAATCACTTGTTGGATCATATACCTCTAGTGGATATTTAGTATCCGCGTTAAATTCGCCTATATATTTAAGTCCGTTATAATTTTCTTTATAAGGTTTTTGTACCTCTAAATTTAATGAAACATTATTATTAATGTACCAGAATACCGCATTGGCTGTTGTAATACCTAATTTAATACATTGTTCATAGATTTTTTTCTTTTCACTTTCATTCACCTCTATTGTATCAATAATAAGATTGATATCCTGAGGCGAAGAGAATCTATCAGGTATAACCATACTTTTTTCGATATAACAAGGTTCATCTAGGTCAGCACAGAATAAACATGATGGTTTATTATCAAAAAATGATGCAGGTATTTCAAAATTTTGATGAAAATAGTGTTGATATTCTTCATCTGACGAAAAGTTATTGCCTATCCATAGCTGAATAGTAACTTTATTCAAATCAATTTTATTCATGCTGACTACTCCTATTCTATTAACATTTAGATTTATATCGCATATGTTTCTTATGCATTCTGTCTATAATGGATTTTGCTTCTGTTTTCGATTTGGCTCCCTTCAATTTTCTTATTAGCTCCTTATGGAACCAACTGCCAGCATCAGTGCCATGATGAGCTCCTTCAAGTATTTCTCCTGTTTTTCCATGTTTAACACCGGTAAAATAAATATCCTTTGTCGGTACGGTCAATGCTTTTAATTCCTCAGCAGTAAAACCTAAAGACTTCGCTTTGGCAGCAAGGCTAACTGGAAACATTTCATGTTTACCGCCACCATTTCTTAGTGCTCCTTTTACAGATTTGATATTCTGATTAATCTCTTCGGGTGTTGCATTATTAAACCAGTCATCAAAACCTCCTCTTGGCCACGGAGCTTTAGCCCATCCCCACGGATCGACCCAAGTCAACCCATTAGGCGCATACTGATACAGATTAAACCCGCCCAGCAATCCTATCGGATCTGGCTGAGTAAAGCGACCTATATCCGGATCATAATACCTGAAAGTATTGTAATGTAAGCCGGTTTCTCTGTCTAAATATTGTCCCTGATATCTGAGGTTTTGCTCTATGGGTTCGTGTTCGATTTCATGAATCCGTTTTCCCCAGAGCTGAAAGCTACATTCCCACAGTATTTTACCGTTTGCATCGGTCAACTCTTCCGGACACCCGTTCAGGTCGGTGTGGAAGTAGCGGATATGTTGTTCATGGTTGCCGTCTGTGTCTATGCGTGCCAGTGGTTCGTAGCTGTTCTGGTCGGTATAGATATACAGGCTGGTGGGGTGATTCGGGCCGGTTTCCTGAATCATTCTTAAGCCGTCCCACAGGAAGCGGGTACGATTGTAAGGTTGGCCGTCGCGGTCTATCTGATGCTTTTCGATACGCCGGCCTAAGGCATCGTAGACGTAGCCGTAACGCTGGCTGCGGTTTAGTTGTTCGATGCGTACTTCGCTCAGACGGTGTTCTGCATCGTAGTGGTAGTGCTGGGTGGCGCCGATGCTCTGTTTGGTTTGGGTTCGGCCGTGCTCGTCGTAGCTGTAGTGGTGTTCTCTGAAATTCAGGAGCTGGTTACAGCGGATGACATTCTGATTGCTAGGGTCTAATTCTATTGGCCGTCTGTGGTCTAATAGGTTAGCAGCAGCATCATATTGCAGGGTTTCCCAGTATCTCTGGTTACGACAGCCTTCGATTCTGCCGGTGCGATCATAGTAGTAATCGGTCTGGCCGTGTTTGCTGTGTCTTTTGCTTACCAGCCGGTCGAGGTTGTCGTACTGGTAGCTGCGTTCGATGAGGATATCGGGCAGGATGGGATTCTGATTGCGCCGTATCTGTTTGTGTTGTAGGCGGCTGTTGCGGTCGTATTTGAACTGGGTGTTCAGGCGTCCCTGGGTACGTAATACTTCGCGGTGCAGGTTGTCGCGTTCGATGTCGCTGATGATATGGCCGTCGATGTTTATCTGGTGCAGGTGGCCGGAACCGTAATAGAGGTTGTTGATGGTGCGCCCATCCGGCAAGGTGGTAGCGATACGGTTGCCCAGTGGGTCGTACTGGTGGCTGAGGGTGCCCTGTGCGGTGGTTTCGCTCAGCAGGTTACCCAGTTGGTCGTAGCTGAAGGCGATGAGGTCGGGTTCTGCTTCTGCGGGCAGGCCGGCTTTTTTGTAGCCGACTTTGATAAGGTTGTCGGCTTTATCGTACTGGTAGGCGGTGGTGCCGTCGGTGGTGTATTTGCCGATGAGGCGGCCGATGGCATCGCGTTTGAAGCGGTGGGTGATTTCGGCACTGCTGCCGGCAGCAAAGTGCACGGCGCTGACGTTATTCAGTGCATCGTAGTTGTATTTCTGTTTACGCCCGTCCAGATCGGTTTGTTCGATGAGGCGGTCGGCGGCATCGTATTGAAACTGGTAGTGTTCGCCGTTTTCGTTGGTGAGGGTGTTGAGGCGGCCATAGGCATCGTAGTTAAAGCCGAGTTTGCGTCCGGCAGCATCGATGCGGGTATGCACCAATCCGCGCGGGTCGCGCTGGTAGTGGGTGCTGTGGCCGGCGGGATCGGTATAGGTCAGTAGCTGGCCGGCACTGTTGACGCGATAATGTTCCTGTCTGCCGTCGGATAAGGTTACGCCGGTAAGCTGGCCGGCGGCGTTGTACTGGTATTTGCTGCTGTTGCACTGGGCGTCGGAAATACTGCTGAGATTGCCTGATGCATCGTAATAGAGATGGGTGGCGGTACCGGAGCAGTCTCTGTGCTGAATCAGTTGACCGTTCTGGTTCCAGCGCAGGTATTTGTTGCCACCGCGCGCATCGGTGATTTGAACTATCTGGCCATGCAGGTCGTACTGGTAGTGGGTACGCTGTTTGTGGGGGTCAATAACGCTGCGCAGGTTGCCACGCTGGTCGTAGTAGTAACGCCAGGTGCTGCCATCGGGGTCGACGCTGATGGTGGGTAAAGCCCAGTGTGGCAGCCACTGGGTTTGGCTGGTACGGCCGAGGGGATCGGTTTCTGCGGTTTCGCGTCCCTGTTCGTCATAGCTGTAGCGCCATTTCCCGCCTTGGGGATTGGTGACGCTGACCAGTTGCTGGTCTTCGTTCCACTCAAATTCGGTAGTCTGGCCGAGGGGGTCGATGTAGCGGGTGATTTGGTAGACTTCGTTCCAGTAATGCTGGCTTACTCGACCTAGACTGTCATATACAGTGGTGAGGCGTTGTTCGAGATCATATTGGAAGCGGTAGTCTTCCAGACGTTTACCGTCGGCTTCGCTCCAGTGGCGGATGACGCGCCATGCGGTTTCTGCTGGCCCGTCGAAGTGCTGCCACTGGTAATAGCACTGCAAACCAGTGGGCAGGCGGTGGTAGTTCATGCGCCGGCCGTTGTCGTAGGCAAATTCTCTGGTGGGGCGGTTTTCAGCATCGATGACCTGTTGTAAATCGCCCTGTTCGTTGTAGTGGTACTGGTTCAGTAGCTGGCTGCTGCCGTCTGATAGTTCTCGTTTGATGTGGGTGACGCGCTGGGGATGGCGTTTATCCTGATAATGCAGGGAGATGGTGGCAGCCTTACTGTCGTCACTGATGTGGCTGATACGGCTGTGCTGATCACGGTAGATAAACAGGTGGTTGTCGTTGCGGTCTTGCAGCAGGGTAAGGTAGAGGCGATTGGGCTGGTTGGGATCGGGTTCAAACAGGCGGTAGGTGCCGTCGTCATCTTCGATCACCCAGCGATTCTGTTGGCCACGGCGGATGCTGATATTTTCACTGACAATGCGGATACCTTCACCCGGCTGCAAGGCTTCGATTTCGATGCGCCTTCCCTGTTCGTTAATGTAGAAGGCGGTGCAGGAGCCGTCTGACTGCGGATTGATTTCCATTTCTACTTCATAGGGGACGCTCCAGCCGGCACCAAACATGTTGTGGGTGCGGGTATCGATGCTGCTGTAAAAACGCTGCCATTCGATGGGGAAATGGGCGGGGATGGTGAAGTCGAGCTCTTCGGTGCCGGCAAGGAGTTTGGCACCGGTGGGCAGGTGAACGGGGTTACCGCGGGTTACGGCTTTGGTCGCGCTGGCGATGACATAGCTGGTGGCGCCATTAATGGCGAGGTTGACCAGCAGACAGCCAATTTGGACACATCTTTTATTGGGGCGCTTAAGGGAGGCTAATATGCCAATGCCTAAGGATATGGGGTGTTTGCCACTGCGTATCGGGCGCACGACGATGGGTTCACCACCGATGCGCACGTTGTTGGAAACTCTGACGCCACCCTCGCAGTTGTCGGTAACTTTGGCTTCACAGGTGCTGCGGTCGTTGCTGCGTACGGCGGGCTGGCTGTTGATGTAGACTTTGCTGGAACCTTCGGCCATGTATTCATATGTACCGGGTAGATGTGGATGCTTGGCACAGGTGATTTTGTCGTTATCTTTGGGTACTGCCCGTGGGTCGGCTGTAGCTACGGTAGGTCTGAAAATTTCTTTGGCCATTTCCCACAAGCCACTGAGTATACCTGCGGCTATGTCGAGGAATTCTGTGGGTTGTTGTGGTTGTTCGCTGTCTTCGGTCAGTTCGATGCTTGGGTCTATTGTGCCTGCGGCACGGGCTGCCGGTTTGCTGTTGATACGGGTATTGGGTGAGCCGGTGGTGATTTTGCCATCTTCGTTGAGGGGAAAGATGCTACTGACCCAGTCGGCGAGATTGGATACGACGTTATCGCCGCCAGTCATGGTCATGACGATGCCTACGACAAGGCTGAATGCCAGTCCACCGGTGGTTATGGAGCCGAAAACGAGGAAGGCTGCGGCTGCGGTAATGGCAGCATAGGTGGCGATTTCTACGGCAGCGCCAACGATGTCTGCGAGCATGGAGGTGTGTAAAAGGATGTCTCCCTCGCGGGCAGCCCAGTAGGCTTCTCCCATGGCAATCCCCTTAAATGATTGGTTTTTAAATTCAGAATTTTGTTTATTTACCTGCCTGTAGGGTAATTACGTTTCCGAAAACTGGGTATGCGTCCCTGTGTTTATTGGAAACGTTGTATTGGGTAATGGAAAGCAGTTAAGTTGGCAGGTGCTAACCATTCCTATTAAGCATAAATTATGCCACAATTTAACCTTTTTTATCTAATTTTATTAATAATTGATGTATATAGAAATGGGTTAGTGTGCTGGTATTTGGGAAATTGAATTGCGGATTTTCTCCCTTTCTTCCTGACAAAATCCCTGTATTTTCTGGATTTTGGCCTTTTTTATGTGCGTAGTAGAAAAATCTAAAAGAAAGCACTACCCCACAATCCCAGAAAAACAAAACTGCCTGTGGCCATACAGTTGGCCACAGGCAGTTTTATCTGGTCATCAGTTTAACAGACTTCCAGATAATCCATGATACTTTGTGCCGCATCACGTCCTTCGGCTATGGCGGTAACCACCAGATCTGAACCGCGGGTAATATCACCGCCGGCAAAAATTTTCGGATTGGCGGTTTGCTGTTTATATTCGCCGCCAGTCTGAATGCGGCCACGTTCATCCACGGTTACGCCGACAGTGCTTAACCACGGCATGCTGTGCGGAGCAAAACCAAACGCCAAAATCACGGCATCGCAGGCAATTACTTCTTCACTGCCGGCAACGATTTCAGCGCGGCGGCGCCCTCGTTCATCCGCTGCGCCCATACTGGTTTTCACCACCTGAATACCAGTAACGGCACCTTCTGCATTGGTCACTACGGCCTGCGGCTGCACATTGAATTTAAACTGCACGCCTTCTTCACGCGCATTATTGAATTCCTTTTTGGAGCCGGGCATATTGGCGGCATCGCGGCGATAGGCACAGATAACTTCTTTTGCCTGCTGACGCAAAGCTGTACGCACACAATCCATGGCAGTATCACCGCCTCCCAGTACCACTACGCGCTTATCGGCCATGGAAACATAATCTTTACTGGCAATATTCAGCAGATTTTCGGTATTGCCAATCAGATACGGCAAGGCCAGATAGACGCCGCTGGCATCCTCATTCTCAATGCCGGCACGCAGCCCCTGATAAGTACCTACGCCTAAAAATACAGCATCGTACTGTTGTTCTAGCTGTTGCAGGGTGATATCTGTGCCAACATTCACGCCCAGCTTGAATTCAATACCCATATTGGTAAGTACATGGCGCCGGCGCATCATCACTTCTTTTTCCAGCTTGAAAGCCGGAATGCCAAATGTGAGCAGGCCACCAATTTCTGGCGCCCGTTCGTATACTGTAACGTCTACACCGTTGCGAATCAGCACATCGGCGCAGCCCAGTCCGGCCGGGCCGGCACCCACTACGGCCACTTTTTTGCCTACTTTTTCTACTGCGCTGATATCAGGGCGCCAGCCCTGCGCAAAAGCCTGTTCAGTAATGTATTTTTCGATGGCACCAATGGTAACCGCACCAAATTCAGCATTCAGAGTGCAATCACCTTCGCACAGACGATCCTGCGGGCACACTCGTCCGCACACCTCCGGCAGGCTGTTGGTAGTATGCGCCAGTTCCACTGCTTCGATAATCCGCCCTTCATTCGCCAGCCGCAGCCAGTTGGGAATATTATTGTGTAACGGACATTTGTTCTGGCAATACGGATTGCCGCAGGCCAGACAGCGGTCGGCCTGTGCAATCGCCTGTGCGGTAGTAAACGGCTGATAGATTTCCGCAAACTCATGCTGACGCACGGTCAGCGGCTCTTTCGGGGGATCGACACGCGGGACATCGATAAACTGGTAAACATTTTCGCGTTGACTCATCTGGTGTTCCTTGCACTATTTCTAATTATTCCTGCATTGTCCGGCGGCCTTACTGGGTAACAGCGCGCAACTCGGTAACGGTACGCGGTTTATGTCCCAGCAGCGCATCTACATCATTGGCTTTCGGTTTAACCAGCACAAAGCGATTAACATAATTGTCCCATTTGGCCAGAATGCGTTCCCCCAGCGGACTGTGGGTATTTTCCACATGCTCAGCAATCAGGCCACGCAGATTTTCCTGATGCATGGTTAGTGTGCTGATATCCAGCCCTTCCACCAGCTCGGGATTGATGCGCTGCCGGAAACCGCCGTCCACATCCAGCACATAGGCAAAACCGCCAGTCATACCGGCACCGAAGTTGATTCCGGTTTTGCCCAGTACACACACCACGCCGCCGGTCATGTATTCACAGCCATTGTCGCCAATACCTTCCACCACCACCGTGGCTCCGGAATTGCGCACAGCAAAACGTTCACCGGCCTTACCGGAAGCAAACAGTTTGCCACCGGTAGCACCATACAGACAGGTATTGCCAATAATCGTGGTGTCTTCCGGCTGGAATGCTGTACCGCCGTGCGGATGAATCACAATCTTGCCGCCGGCCATTCCTTTGCCCACATAATCGTTGGCATCTCCGGTCAGATACAGGTTCACCGTTCCGGCCAGCCATACACCGAAACTCTGTCCCGCTGTACCATTCAGATATATATCAAAGCGCTGTGGTGCATGGCCGCGATTGCCATAAGCAGCAGCAATCTGGCCGGATAAAGTGGCACCTACCGAGCGATCGGTATTATTGATGTCATAGCTTAAATCTACATCAGCCCCGCTTTGTACCGCGTCGCCAATATCCTGCATGATGGTGCGGTTGAGGCGGCCGCTATCAAATGGTGGATTGGTCTGGGTACAGTAGCGCGAGCTGCCATCCGGCACTTTCGGCGAATACAGCAACTTGCTTAAATCCAGCGTACTTTGTTTCGGCGTAATGCCGGATATGACTTCCAGCAACTCGGTACGGCCGATTAAATCGGTTAACTGGGTTACCCCAAGCTGTGCCATGATTTCGCGCACATCCTGTGCAATGAATTTGAAATAATTCATCGCTTTTTCCGGTAAACCATGGAAATGTTCCTGGCGCAGGGTATCGTCCTGAGTGGCCACGCCGGTAGCACAGTTATTCAGGTGACAGATGCGCAGATAACGGCAGCCCAGTGCAATCATCGGCCCGGTACCGAAGCCAAAGCTTTCTGCGCCCAGAATCGCTGCTTTAACAATATCCAGACCGGTTTTGAGGCCGCCATCCACTTGCAGACGCACTTTGTGGCGCAGATTATTTTCCACCAGCGCCTGCTGTGCTTCGGCCAGCCCCAGCTCCCACGGGCTGCCAGCATATTTCACGCTGGTAATCGGGCTAGCGCCTGTACCACCATCATAACCGGATATGGTAATCAGATCGGCATAAGCTTTGGCTACGCCGGTGGCAATAGTGCCAACACCCGGTAAAGACACCAGCTTTACTGAAATCAGTGCCCGCGGATTAATCTGTTTTAAATCAAAAATCAGTTGTGCTAAATCTTCAATCGAATAAATATCATGATGCGGTGGTGGCGAAATCAGGGTAGAACCGGGCACCGCAAAGCGCAGTTGCGCGATATACGGGGTAACCTTGTCTCCCGGTAACTGGCCGCCTTCACCCGGTTTGGCACCCTGCGCCACTTTAATCTGAATAACATCAGCACTCATCAGATAGGCCGGTGTTACCCCGAAACGGCCGGAAGCCACCTGCTTAATCCGCGATACCCGTTCGGTGGCATAACGGCGCGGATCTTCGCCGCCCTCACCGGAATTAGAAAAACCGCCCAGCCGGTTCATCGCTGTGGCCAGTGCCTCATGTGCTTCCGGGCTTAATGCCCCTATCGACATGGCCGCACTGTCAAAGCGCTTATACAGATTCTCCGCTGCTTCCACCTGTTCCAGCGCTACCGGTGTGGCGGTTTCGGTTTTCAGACGCAGCAAATCGCGCAGCATAGAGGGAGGTCGCTTATTTACAGCATCGGCATAGCAACGATAGCGGGCATAATCGCCACTGTTGACGGCTGCCTGCAAAGTATTGACCACTTCGGGGTTATAGGCGTGAAATTCACCCTGTGGCTTGTATTTCAGATAACCGCCGATTTCCAGCCCTCGACTTTTCTGCCAGGCACGTTTATGAAACCAGCGCAGTTCTGCGTCTAGCTGGGCAAAAGTTGCTCCCTCAATACGGTTAAGCATATTTTTAAAGCACAGCTCCATCACCTCATGATGAAAGCCGATTGCTTCAAACAGACAGGCACAACGATAGGAAGAAATAGTCGAGATGCCCATTTTAGAGATAATTTTATACAAGCCCTTATTGATGGCATTGCGGAAATTTATCATTACCTGCCGTAGTGGTTTGGTAATCGCGCCAATGCTTACCATTCTGGCCAGACTCTCATAGGCCAGATAGGGATACACTGCCGTGGCACCCAAACCTATCAGTACGGCAAAATGGTGCGGGTTACGTGCTGAAGCGGTTTCAACAATAATATTTGCATCGCAGCGCAGATTGGTTTCCACCAGTCGCTGCTGAATCGCGCCAACACTGAGAACAGCCGGAATCGGCATAGCATCACGACTGACATTACGGTCTGAAATCACCAGCAGCACTGCTCCATTTCTGACTGCGGCCACAGCCTCATCACATAAGCGAACCAGAGCCTCTTTCAGGCTGGTTTCATTCGGGTTATACACTGCATCCAGATGATGATGCTGATAGTATTCGGCTGATAATTGCAGCAACTGCTGCATATCAGAGTACAGCAGTACCGGCGATTTAAAATTCACCCGGTGTGACATTCCCTCAGCTTCAAAAAACACACTCATTTCGCGCCCGATACAGGTATTCAGGCTCATCACATGTTTTTCACGCAAGGGATCTATCGGTGGATTGGTTACTTGGGCAAAATACTGGCGAAAATAATCAAACAGCACCCGAGGCCGCTGCGACAACACCGCAAACGGCGTATCGTCTCCCATCGAGCCTACCGCTTCTTGACCATTTTCGCCCAGCACCCGCACCACACTTTCCAGTTCTTCCAAGTCATAACCAAACAGCTTCTGATACACCAGCAATCTGTCTGCTGAAAAACTGGATTCGCCCACTTCTTCATCCGGCAGTTTCTCAAACGGAACCAGTGATAGAACATTTCTGTCCAGCCACTCCTTATACGGATGGCGCGTTTTCAGTTCGGTGTTGATGTCAGCCGATTGCATCAGCCTACCCTCACGCGTATCTATCACCAACAGTTCACCCGGGCCAACACGGCCTTTCTCCACTACTTCATCCGGCGCGTAATCCCAGATACCCACTTCCGATGCAATGGTAATCAGCTTGTCCTGAGTAATCACATAGCGAGCCGGCCGCAGGCCGTTACGGTCGAGCGTACAGGCTGCATAGCGGCCATCGCTGAGCACAATCCCCGCCGGACCATCCCACGGTTCCATGTGCATGGAATTAAAATCATAAAAGGCGCGCAAGTCCTCATCCATATCCGGATTGTGTTGCCAGGCCGGCGGCACCAATAAGCGCATGGCACGAAACAAATCCATACCACCATTTACAAACAGCTCCAGCATATTGTCCAGTGAGCTGGAATCTGAGCCAGTTTCATTCACAAATGGTGCGGCCGTCTGCAAATCTGGAATCAGCGGAGTGTGATATTTATATGAGCGTGCCTTTGCCCAAGCCCGATTACCAGAAATGGTATTGATTTCACCATTGTGCGCCAGATAACGGAATGGTTGCGCTAGCTGCCAGCGCGGCAGTGTATTGGTAGAAAAACGCTGGTGAAACAGACAAATCGCACTTTGCATGCGTAAATCAGCCAGATCAGGATAAAACCGCGGTAAATCCTTGGGCATGCACAGCCCTTTATAAATCATCACCTGATTAGACAGGCTGCAAATATAAAAATCACGGTGATTAATGCGCTTTTCAATGCGTCGGCGGGTCATAAACAGCCGCCGTTCCAAATCCCGCGGCAGCCAGCCAGCGGGCGCATTGATAAATACCTGCTCAATATGCGGCATATCTGCCAGTGCAATGGCACCGAGCATTTTCGGATTGGTGGGCACAGGCCGCCACAATGAAATATTCAGCGTTTCACGTGTCAGCTCTTCCTCAATAATAGCCTTATATTCCTGTATCAATGCTTCATCGCGCGGAAAAAAAATCATCCCCACGGCAAAATTCTTTGCCAGCGTAATGCCTGCTTCCTCCGCTACCGCCTGAAAGAATTTTTTCGGCATTTGCAGCAGCAGGCCACAGCCATCCCCCGTTTTACCATCCGACAGAATCGCTCCGCGATGCTGCATGCGTGACAGCCCCAATATTGCGGTACGCACCACCTTGTGGCTGGGCTCGCCTTCAATATTGGCAATTAATCCAAAACCGCAGTTTTCTTTTACCAGAGAGTGGTCGTATAAGCCGGACATCAGGAAACCTCGCTTGCTGCGCTAACTGCAAAGCACAAATTAATTAGTCAAGATAACAAACATACAAAAATTTACCTATATGCGTCAAAAACTTTTTTGTTCAGCTCGACAAAAAAAACTCTATAATTTCATTGAATTTTAGTTTAAATCACTACATATACCCAGATTTGTGCATATTAAAACGGCATTCGGCTGAAAAGATGCCATATTTCACCAAATTACACATTTATGGCAATAAAGCTTTAAAAAGCAAAAAAATTTGCAGAAGGCACAAATCATGCCATCTGCAATCCACTTGTATGAGAATAATAATCAGTTAATATTTTAATTCAATTATATTTAAGACAACCTTTCAAATAAATTTATTCCTGATCATAAGTACCGAGATAAACAGGATTCTGAGTTCCCCTCACCTTGAAGAATTCGCCGGCAAGCAACCTAAAAAGTTTCGCTATCTTTAAAATCCTGCCAGCCATTACTCTATGGCTGCAATACTGGCAGTACGTCCAAAATCTTGTCATGTCTTCCCGTTTTTGCATTCGGAAAATATATTTTCCGAGAGCTTCACCTCAACATCAGATACCTAATTAATAATGTCCATTATCCAGTCATCTTCCTTTTCTCATACTGCCTATAGATAAAAAAAGGGAGATGCAAGCATCCCCCCGTTATATTTTATTCACTGACCACACCAGCGTGTTCAGCCTGAACATCGGCATGATAACTGGAGCGTACCATCGCCCCGATTGCCCCGTGCTTAAAGCCCATCTCATAAGCACGTTTTTCAAATACCTTAAACTGTTCCGGCGTGACATAACGCAATACTGGTAAATGGCTGTTACTGGGCTGCAAATACTGGCCGATGGTAATCATTTCCACATCATGGGCGCGCAAATCCTGCATCACTTCCAGAATTTCCTCATCACGCTCACCCAGCCCCACCATCAAACCGGATTTCGTCGCCACCTCCGGTCGTAACGCCTTATACTGTTTCAGCAACTTCAACGAATGCTGATAATCTGCCCCGGGTCGCGCCTGTTTATACAGTCGCGGAGCCGTTTCCAGATTATGGTTGAGTACATCTGGTGGAGTTTGTGCCAGAATATCCAGCGCCGTATCCAGACGGCCACGAAAATCCGGTACCAGCACCTCAATCTGGGTATGCGGGCTGGATTCGCGAATTGCACTAATGCAATCTGCAAAGTGTTGTGCCCCACCATCACGCAAATCATCACGGTCTACCGAAGTAATCACTACATAACGCAGATTCATCGCTTTCACCGAAGCGGCCAGATGTTTCGGCTCCTGAGGATCAAGCGGATTCGGACGGCCATGCCCCACGTCACAAAACGGACAGCGGCGGGTACAGATATCGCCCATAATCATAAACGTTGCCGTGCCCTTGCTGAAGCACTCACCAATATTTGGGCAACTGGCTTCCTCACATACCGTATGCAGCTTCTGCTCACGAACAATGTTTTTGATCTCAAAAAACTTTTGACTGCTGGGCAACCGCGCCCGAATCCATTCCGGTTTTTTCAGTTTTTCTTCTAGCGGCACAACCTTAATCGGAATACGCGCAGTTTTTTCCGCACCCTTATGTTTTATCCCTTGGCTGTTATCTTGATTCATAGTACCACTTTCTGTATAGATGGCCGCTCAGGCGGCGGTGCATTCAATTGCAAAGTCAGGTAGCCGGTTAAACGTTCGGCAACTTCAGCCAGCGAAGGACAAGGCTCTGCCAGATCAGCAATTTGAGTCATGTGCAAACCAGCATAGCCACACGGATTGATATGTGTAAACGGAGTCAGATCCATATTCACATTCAGCGCCAGCCCGTGATACACCGCACCCTGTTTGATGCGTAGCCCCAGCGAAGCGATTTTCCGGCCATTTACATAAACACCGGGGCGTTTCGGGTCATTCTCTGCCGCAATGTCGTAATCGGCCAGTGTAGCAATAATACTGTTTTCCAACCGGCTCACTAGCTCCCGTACGGTAATATGGCGCCGCTTGAAATCAATCAGCGTATACACTACCAATTGCCCCGGACCGTGATAAGTTACCTGTCCACCACGGTCAATCTGCACCACTTCAATTTCATCATGCACCAGAATATGTTCTGGCTTGCCGGCCATCCCCTGTGTAAACACCGGCGGATGTTCTACAACCCATAATTCATCTTCCGTTTCAGCTGTGCGATTCGCCGTAAAATCCTGCATCGCCTCAAAAACCGGCCGATAAGCGCGCAAGCCCAGCTGCACCACCTTCATAACACAACCTTCACCATGGGATGGCTACTTAAAGCACGATAAATATTGTCCAGCTGCTCCTGACTTTCCGCG
This sequence comes from Snodgrassella alvi, assembly GCF_002777425.1. Classification (GTDB taxonomy): domain Bacteria; phylum Pseudomonadota; class Gammaproteobacteria; order Burkholderiales; family Neisseriaceae; genus Snodgrassella; species Snodgrassella alvi_B. The sequence continues at coordinate 31,801 of NZ_MDVC01000090.1, read as the reverse complement.
CGGATAACCACCGTTGCACTAATATAATTTCCCTTACTGCTCGGGCGGGTATTGATATCTGCTGCTGCCGTTGCCGGCGCATGCTGCTGTACTACACCCAATACCGTGGCCGCAAACTCAGGATGCTGCGCACCCATTACCTTAACCGGGAAATCCAGCGGAAATTCAATAATACTGGTTTTCAGATTATCACTCATATCTATACCTTTCCTGTCTGCACACGTTTGTACCATTTAAATCCCATGCAAAACAGGCTTATTCACGTAAAAAATTTTAATCCAAAGCTAACAGCGGTAATAAGCTTATGCTAAGCAACAGCCTTCTGCGCCAGATAAGTCTGTAAACCCCGTTCACGCAGCACACAGCTCGGACACTCACCGCAACCGCCCTCCACCCCGTTATAACAGGTGTGCGTATGCTCGCGCACATAATCCAGATATCCAAGTTCATCAGCCAGCGCCCAAGTCTGCGCTTTATCCAGATACATCAGCGGCGTAATCAGCCTGAATTCATAATCCATCGCCAAATTCAGCGTTACATTCATCGACTGCACAAACACATTGCGGCAATCCGGGTAACCGGAAAAATCGGTTTCACACACGCCGGCAATCACATCATGAATCCCCTGCCCCTTGGCAAAAATCGCCGCATATAATAAAAACAGCGCATTGCGCCCATCAACAAAGGTATTCGGCAGACCCTCAGCCGGCGCCTCAATCGCCTGCTGTTCATCCATCAGCGCATTATGGGTAATGCTTTGCAACAGCGATAAATCCATCACCGTTTGCGCCACACCTAAGTCCTGCGCTATCCAGCGCGCCTTTTGCAGTTCAATCGCGTGACGCTGGCCATACTGAAAAGTAATCGTCTGTACATTCTCGCGTCCGTAAGTCGCAATAGCCTGCAACAGACAGGTAGTTGAGTCCTGACCGCCGGAAAAAATCACCAGCGCTTGAGCATGTTGTTTCATTATCCAGATTCCTTAGTTTTGATTTCAGAAGCGGCCGAAAAACCCATTTTCCAACCGTCTGACGTGGGAAGTTTGCGAACCACGCAGTCACTTATTATAAAACATTTGCTCTCCCATACTGACAGTCTGACCACGAAAGCGTGTAAAAGAGGTAAAATAATCGGCTTTACTGCTTAAAATTCAAGTATTCAAACATGTTGGTATTGGGAATCGAATCATCCTGTGACGAAACCGGCGTAGCCCTCTACGACAGCACGCACGGACTATTGGCGCATCAACTGCATACACAAATTGCCATGCATGCCGAATATGGTGGCGTCGTACCCGAGCTGGCCAGCCGCGACCATATCCGTCGTCTCACCCCGCTTACTAATGCCTGCCTGCAACAGGCTGGCAAAACCTACCACGACATCGATGCCATTGCCTATACACAGGGGCCGGGTCTGGGCGGAGCCTTGCTGGCTGGCGCCAGCTTTGCTAACGCACTGGCGTTTGCTCTCAACAAACCCATCATTCCAGTACACCACCTTGAAGGTCACATGTTATCGCCGCTGCTTAGCGAAGAAAAACCGGCCTTTCCCTTTGTCGCCCTGCTGGTTTCTGGCGGCCATACCCAATTCATGGCGGTAAAAGGCATCGGCGACTATACTCTGCTGGGCGAAAGCATTGATGATGCCGCCGGAGAAGCATTTGATAAAACCGCCAAACTGCTCGGCCTGCCCTATCCGGGTGGCGCAAAACTGTCCGAGCTGGCCAAACTGGGGCAACCGGGCAGCCTGCATTTTCCGCGCCCGATGCTGCATTCACACGACCTGAATATGAGCTTTTCCGGCCTGAAAACCGCCGTACTCACCGCCGTAAACAAAATCCGCACAGAAACCGGTTGCGGCACAGAGCTGCCCGAACAAATCCGCAATAACATCTGCCGCGAATTTCAGGATGCCGTAGTAGACGTACTCACCAGCAAAGCCAAACAGGCACTAAAACAAACTGGCTATCAGCAGCTAGTGGTTGCCGGCGGCGTGGGCGCCAACTGGCAGTTGCGTCAGAGCCTGAGCAGCCTGCCTAAAGTGCGTACATTCTTTCCGCCAATGGCCTACTGTACTGATAATGGCGCCATGATTGCCTTTGCCGGCGCCATGCATCTGGCTAGTGCCCAGCCGGCTGCCGGTTTCAACGTCAAACCACGCTGGCCATTAAGCCAGATTGTCCAGTAACGCCATACCCCGATAGCACTATTCCATCACACTGATTCATATGATCGAAATCAAAAACCTCAGCTTACAGCGTGGCAGCAAACAGCTTCTGCACAACGCCAGCCTGACTATCTATCCTGGCCAGCGCATCGGCCTGATTGGCAAAAACGGTACAGGTAAATCCAGTCTGTTTGCCTTACTGGAAGGTAAAATCAGCCACGACAGCGGAGACATTCGCTTGCCCAAACACTGGCGGCTGGCGACCGTCAAACAGGAAACACCGGCACTGGATACCCCTGCGCTGGATTACGTCTTGCAGGGCGATGGCGAATTACAGGAGCTACAACAGCTACTGCAACAGGCAGAAGCCTGCAACGATGGCCTCAAACAGGCAGAATACCATGCACGGCTGGACGAAATCGGCGCCTACAGCGCTCCGGCTCGTGCTGCCAAACTGCTCAACGGCCTTGGCTTTTCACAGCATGAACAGCAGCAGCCGGTAAAATCATTCAGTGGTGGCTGGCGTATGCGCCTGAATCTGGCACAGGCATTGATGTGCCGTACCGATTTACTCCTGCTGGACGAACCCACTAACCATCTGGATCTGGAAACTGTGCTGTGGCTGGAACAACATCTGTCCAATCTGAACACCACCCAGATCATCATCTCGCACGACCGCGACTTTCTCAACGCCACCACCACCCAAACAGTTGAACTGGCACAGCAGCAACTTACACTCTATGGTGGCAACTATGATTTTTACCAGCAGGAACGTGCACAGCGGCTGGCACAGCAACAGGCAGCCTATCTCAAACAGCAGGCACATATCCAGCACCTGCAATCCTTTATCGACCGCTTCAAGGCCAAAGCCACCAAAGCGGTACAGGCACAAAGCCGCATTAAGGCACTGGCACGGCTCGAACGCATCGCACCAGCACACTTGGACAGCGAATTCTCCTTTGAATTTGCTCAGCCCGACCACCTGCCCAATCCCCTGCTGAAACTGGAACACATCAACCTTGGCTATGGCGACAAAACCGTTCTGCACAATATCGACCTGTCGGTAGAATCTGGTGCCCGCTATGGCCTGCTAGGCGTAAATGGCAGTGGTAAATCCACTCTTATCAAAGCCATATCCGGCAGCCTGCAACCGATAAGCGGCCAGATTGTACGCGCGGAAAAGCTCAAAATCGGCTACTTTGCCCAACACCAGCTCGAAACACTGCGTGCTGACCAGAGCCCGATCTGGCACATTCAGCAACTGTCACCCGAAGTGCGCGAACAGGAAATCCGCAACTTTCTTGGCAGCTTTGCCTTTATCGGCGACATGGCCTTACAGCCAATTGCTCCCTTTTCTGGTGGTGAAAAAGCACGTCTGGCACTGGCCATGATTGTGTGGCAGAAGCCCAATCTGTTACTACTGGACGAACCGACCAACCATCTTGATCTCGACATGCGCCATGCCCTGACACTGGCCCTGCAAAGCTTTCAGGGCGCACTGATAGTCGTATCCCACGACCGCAGCCTGCTCGAATCCACTACCGATGCCCTGATTTACCTCAATCAGGGAGAACTTAAACATTTTGATGGCGACCTGAGCAATTACCGCCAGTGGCGTTTAACTCAGCAACAGCACAATGGTGAACAGCCACAAAACTCCAACGATAGCCTTAATCGCAAAGAACAGAAACGCATCGAAGCTCAACAGCGACAAGAACGCGCCCGTCTGGCCAAACCTTTACTAAAAAACATCGAAAAAGCCGAGCGCGACATGGAAAACTGGCAACAGCAGCAACAACAATGTGAAGCATTTCTAGCCAGCGAACAGGCCTACCTTGACGAAAACCGGGAAAAATTACAACAAATCATTACCCAATTGGCCGAGCTCAAAGTAAAATTAACCCAAACTGAAGAAAAATGGCTTGAATGGCAACAACAAGTAGAAGACATCAACCTGAACACGTGAATTAATGATGTACAAGGTTCAATAATGACATACAACAAATTCCTTCCCATACTGATATTGACCGGCGGCCTATTCATGGGAGACAGTGCCTATGCTAAAGTTTATACCTGTCTTGAAAACGGCGAAATTGTCTATACCTCCAAACCAAAGGGCAACTGTGCAGTAGCTAATCTGCCGCCTATCGGCAGCTACAGCGATAGTCGCCGCAGCAGCCCCTCAGCAGCCATACGTAGCCGGCCGCGCCCGGCAACCCGGGTAGCCACGGCCTACAGCGGCCCGCAACCCACGGTTAACATCGTTCCCAAAGGCAGCGACAATACCCGTCGTGCCATTTTGCAACAGGAACTGACCAATGAACGCAACGCTCTGGCACAGGCACAACAGGCTCTCAACCGCAGTCGTACCGGCAAAGGCGGCAATATCACCGAGCTACAAAGTGCTGTACTTGACCGGCAGCAAAACATTCAGGCCATCCAGCGAGAACTTGGCCGCATGTAAAACCCAAACAAAGGATAAATCATGAAAAAACGCTTAATTTCTGTTGCCCTGTCCACTCTGATCAGTACTTCTGCCATGGCACAGGTATACGAATGTATCGACAGCCGTGGCAATCACAGCTATGTCGAAATTCCCAAAGGCAAGAACTGTCATCCGGCCAGCAATTTGGGCGTAAATTTCTCAACAACTTCCGCCTACAAACCCGCCCCAAGCTACAGCACAACCATCGCTAAAGAAACAGACTCAACTGCCAGCAACCAGCCCAATCCGGCCGCTGTCGCCACGGCTCGCAAAAACCTCGCCGATGCGCAGAAAGCTCTGGAAGAAGGCAAAAAAGTACGTCTGGGCAGCGAACGCAATTACGCGCGTTATCAGGAACGCATTAAAGGCCTCGAAGATGTTGTCAAAGCACGGCAACAGGAACTGGATAGTGCCATGGGTAACAACAATACCAATACTAAAAAATAATTGTGCTACAACCCCATTTAGTCTGCTAAAAATATCGGTATAGTGGTAGTAGCAGTGCTTAATCTGCACACCTGCCACTACCGTTGAGCACACTCAGAAACTTACCTGCACCGCTTCATCACCCAGTAATGTGTACAGGCTGTCGAATAAAGTTGCTTCAGGCTTAATTAGCCAGCTTTTATCCGCGCGCAATTCACCATAAGCCTGCTGATACTGGCAGCAGAATTTCAGTGGCACATGCGCCTGCTGCTCACAATAAGGCCGTAACAACGCCGCCAGTTGACTAACGGGTGTATCCGCAGCGATATGCAATTGTAGACTGCGCGCATAACGGGCACTGGCTTCAGCAAGCGTAAATGCATCATCAGCAGTAATGCGTAAGCCATCGCCGCCATTGTATTCATCTACCGCAACCTTGCATTCCATAATCAATACCTGATCGGCCTTTAGACTAGCACCATATTCTTCCAACGCCTGACCAGCTACCACTACCTCCTGCTTGGCACTTCCATCTTCCAGTTGCACTACGGCAAATTTACCGCGTTTACCCATAATATAACGCACCGCAGTTACAAATCCGGCCACTTTCTGCTTATTATTGGATGGCTTAAGTGCCGCCAGTTTACTGCTCACCAGTGCGCGCACCTTATCAGCGTAAGGTTCGAAAGGATGGCCGGAAAAATAGAAGCCCATTGCCTGCTTTTCTTCCGCCAGTTTTACCGCCAGTGGCCATGGTGCCACTTCTTCCATTTGCAGGGGCTCTATAGCATCTTCCACCATATCAAATAAGCCACCCTGATTAGCATTGGCGGCCACCTGTTCTGCATTGTCCATCGCCAGTCCAATATTAGCCAGCAACTGAGCACGATTCGGATTTAGTTCATCAAATGCACCGGCTCGTACTAGAGCTTCCATAGTGCGGCGGTTCAGATGCTGGCGGTCGACGCGCTGGCAGAAATCAAACAGATCAGTAAACGCACCACCTGTTTCACGAGCACGCACAATTGCCTCTACCGCCCCCTCACCCGTACCTTTAATCGCACCCAGCGCATAACGAATCTGCTTATTATTATTTGGTGTAAACCGATAAAACGATTCATTGATACTGGGTGGCAGGAAAGTAATACCATTTTCAATACCATCATCAACAAAGATTTTCAGCTGGTCAGTATTGGTTAACTCGCTGGACATCGTACCCGCCAGATATTCAGCCAGATAATGACATTTAAGCCAGGCAGTCTGATACGATACCAGCGCATAAGCCGCAGCATGCGACTTATTGAAACCATAACCAGCGAATTTTTCCATATAATTGAAAATCTCGTTGGCCGTTTGCTTATCGATACCTTTTTCTGCCGCCCCAGCTTCGAAAATGGCACGATGCTTCACCATTTCCTCCACCTTTTTCTTACCCATGGCGCGCCGCAGTAAATCGGCGCCCCCCAGCGTATAGCCACCGCAAACCTGTGCCGCCTGCATCACCTGTTCCTGATACACCATCACCCCATAGGTGGAATCCAGTACTGGTTCCAGATTGGGATGCAGATATTCTACCTTTTCCTCACCGTGCATACGCCGGATAAAGTCGGGAATCAGATCCATCGGCCCCGGGCGGTACAAGGCCACAAACGCGATAATTTCCTCAAATTTGGTCGGGCGTGCTGTCACCAGCATCTTCTTCATCCCTACCGACTCAAACTGGAATACCGCAGTAGTATTGCCTTTGGCAAAAATATTGGCGTAAGTAGCCGCATCATCCAGCGGAATATGATTTACATCAACCTTCTGTCCAGTAGTCTCGAAAATAAATTTTTGCGTCATCTCGATAATGGTCAAGTTGCGCAGTCCAAGAAAGTCGAATTTCACCAGACCAATCTGCTCAACATCGTCCTTGTCAAACATGGAAACCGGAGACGCATCCTCACCACTTGCCTGATAAATCGGGCAGAAATCAGCAATTTTTCCGGGTGCCATCAGCACCCCGCCGGCATGCATACCCAAACCGCGAGTTAGGTCTTCCAGCTTTAGCGCCAGTGTCATCAGCTCTTCTGCTTCTTCTTCACGCAATAACTGCTGAATCTGCGGTTCGGCTTCCTGCGCTTTGGTCAGACTCAACGGCTTATTTGCTTCTACCGGTATCAGCTTGGACAAACGGTCACACAAGCCGAAAGGTAAATCCAGCACACGCCCGACATCACGTACCACAGATTTAGACGACATCGTACCAAAAGTTACAATCTGGCTTACCGCAGGTACACCATATTTATGGCGGACATACTGAATCACACGGCCACGGTTTTCCTGACAAAAATCGATATCGAAGTCCGGCATCGAAACCCGCTCCGGATTCAGAAAACGTTCAAACAGCAGGTTATAACGCAGCGGATCCAAATCAGTAATTTTCAACGAATACGCCACCAGCGAACCAGCACCGGAACCACGCCCGGGGCCCACCGGACAACCGTTCTGCTTGGCCCAGTTAATAAAGTCCTGCACAATCAGAAAATAACCGGGAAACTGCATCTGGATAATAATGCCCAGCTCATAATCCAGTCGCTGCTGATATTCAGGCATTTTTTGTGCCCGCTCAGCTTCATCCGGATACAGAAAAGCCATGCGTTCCTGCAATCCTTCATTACTCAGATGTATCAGCAGGTCGTCCAGCGTCATACCCTCTGGTGTCGGAAACTGTGGCAGATAATGTTTACCCAGAGTCAGCGTCAGATTACAACACTGTGCAATCGCTACCGTATTAGCCAGCGCTTCAGGAATATCAGCAAAGCGCGCCACCATCTCCTCTGGTGTCACAAAATACTGACTAGGCACAAAATCATGCGGACGGCGCTTATCTGCCAGCACATAGCCACTGGCAATACATACCCTGGCCTCATGTGCCTGAAAATCTTCAGCATCCATAAACTGCACTGGATGTGTGGCCACCACCGGTAACTGTTGCTCAGCAGCAAGTGCCACACTACCCGCCACCACGGCTTCCCATTCCGGCCGTTCCGGCAAGCGCTGAATTTCCAGATAAAAACGGTCGCCAAACCATTGCTGATATTTAGCACAGGCCTGTGCCGCCAGTTCTGGCTTACGCGCCAGCAAAGCCTGCCCAATTTCACCATACTGTGCGCCTGACAAACAAATCAGCCCGCTGTTATCTCCTTCTGCCAGCCATTGCTGCCGAATAAGAGGCTGATGCGGGTGGCGGTCTTCGCCTACATAGGCATCTGTCAGCAATTCATTCAGGCGCAGATAACCTGCATGATTTCTTACCACCAGCATTAGACGAAAAGGTTTGTCAGGCTGCTCCGGATTTTCCACACGCACATCTACTGCCATGATGGGCTTGATACCAGCATTACGGCAGGCCTTATAAAACTTCACCATGCCAAATACATTCATCAAATCACTGATACCGAGCGCCGGTATTCCTAAAGTACTGGCTCGCTTGACTGCTTCTTTAATTCGCACAATACCGTCTTCAATAGAAAACTCAGTATGCAGACGTAACGGAACATAGGGAAAATTGTTGGACATAGCACTTTTCATACCAGAACAATAATTGTCTGGTTTATCGGAAATAAAAAAGAGATAAAACTGGTGGACTAAACTGGCAACTTCATCAGCAGTATAGTGAAAAATACAAATGGCACTATTTCTGCACATTCAGCCAATGCACAAGCACATCGTTACAGCGTTAATTTTACCTGATTTGCTCAATCGCACAGCAATAAATATGGGATACAAAACTGATTGATTTATTATTCAGCAACAGAAAAGCGGGCATAACTGTACAAGCATTCCTGGCTTACAGGTCAAACAGCATAGATTTACGCATTTGCACTTAATATAAGCACAAACTGCATTTTCCAAAAACAGGAAAATTCCAGTTAATCTGGATTTTTGCGAAAAAAAAGCATCTTTTAGTGACATTTGACAGCATAAAACTACCAAAATATATATCAATCAAATTTCACAACCAGAATACCATCACAATGAATATCGCCAAGCCGGATACACTGAACGCACCATCCAATGAAAAACAGGCTGCCTGAAATCAGGCAGCCTGTTGAAACAGGTTTCCCCCGCATGTGCCGCGTTGGACGCCATCCGCTTGAACCTTGAGGACAAGGCTGGCAGTATCGAATGGTTTCGGGTTCATTCACAAGGAATGCTCACGCCCACCATTACCCAACCGCCAAAAAAAGCGAATTATTGGTTCAAAGGAATATATGTCCTTACGAACACAGCAGGGGAAGAAAGAACTATTTTACCACAAGTGTGAGTGTACTTTCACACAACTGGATCATGTCCTGCATCTTACGCTCAAAATCTCCGATTTCCAAACTACCATGCATCGTAAGTTTAAGTAAATCGTGTGCCAGATTCAGCGCAGCCATAATCACAATTTTATCTGTCTCAACAATTCGTCCAGAACTCTGAATGGCAGCAATTTTTTCATTCAGCATCTTTACAGCCTGCATCAACGTTTCATGCTCACTTCTGGGCGTACCTATATTGAAAGGACGGCCGAGAATCTCCACACGAACCTGCTGAATTTCATCCATTAAGAATCCTCCTGCACCTGTGGTAAGCGTTGCAGCAATCGCTGTAATTCATCACTGGATGCCTGTAATATCGTGGTATAGCGTTTTTTTTCAGCAATCAGTTCATCAATTGTAGTTTGCATGCTTTCCTGTAAATGAAATTTATCCTGTTCATGCTGTTTACGCATCCGCTCACGTTCTGCCTGAAAATTTTCACCCTGTTGTTGCAACTGTTTTTTTACAGTTGATAACTGCTGGGTCAGCTGATGCTTTTCAGCTAAAAGAGAATTAAAATGTATAACCAGCCGTTTAACACTGCCTTCCAATTGTTCTAGTTGATTTTCCATTCCCTACCCGCTTCCATCCGTAAAATACGCAGCATGGTTGCCTGATTTAGCCATCCGCCAGTCAAATTGTTATTTGTTATAACACTTAAATTATTATTCCGCTCTGGGCGCCCGTTCCATCAATATTTCTGCCAGCGCCTGCACTTCTGTCCGACCCTCAAACAGCTGCTGCAAAATAGTGGCAATCGGCATGTCCACTCCCAGTGAAGCAGCCTGTCGGCACACTTCTTCGACAGTATATACACCTTCGGCAACATGTCCAAGCTCAGTTAACGCTTCAGGCAACGATTTTCCTTCAGCCAGTAGCAAACCTACCCTGCGATTGCGCGATAGCGAGCCCGTACAGGTAAGAATCAAATCCCCCATACCAGACAACCCCATCAAAGTAGCTGCCTGTCCACCCAGAGCCTGATTCAGGCGTGAAATTTCTGCCATGCCGCGTGTCATTAATGCCACTCGTGCATTGATACCATAGTGCAGCCCATCAGCAATACCTGTAGCAATAGCCATAACATTCTTCACGGCACCGCCAACTGCCGCACCAATCACATCAGCATTGGCATACAGACGCAAAACTGTATTATTCAGTGTCGCTGCCAGAGCCTGAATCCAGACAAAATTTTCCGAAGCCAGCGTAACTGCACAAGGTAACTGCTGTGCCAGCTCCTGCGCAAAACTCGGACCAGACAATACCCCGATACATTTATTAGCCGACATCACTTCTGCCAATACCTGTTGCGGCAACAAGCCGGTTTGCTGCTCAAACCCTTTACAGGCAGCAATTACCGGCACCTCACCCAAGCCAGCAGCCACCAGTTTTTGCGCACTTTCGCGCAACGCAGCCACCGGTGTGGCAATAATAATCAGATCTGCCGGTGCAAACTTATCAACAACAGAAAGATTCTCCGGTAAAACAAAATCAGGCAGATACCGCCTGTTTACCCTTTCCTGCTGTAATTGTTGCCCATGCCGGGCATTATGTGTCCATAGCCATACCTTATGCGAATGCAAGGCAAAATGAATGGCAAGCGCCGTTCCCCACGCACCAGCACCCAGTACACCAATATTCATGACAAATATTCCCTTTAACAAACTACCGGCAGACAACTGGCCTATACTTTGACCACTAGTTAATTTTAAATTACACGTAAAAATGCCATACCATCTTAAAAATATCAGGTAGCAGCACGAAATAATTTACCAAAGCTACTGGCAGCACATTGTATCCAAAAATTCAGTCTTAAGCTGAACATATTACGTAACAGCAATCACCACAACAACAAGCTATGCAACTTAAAGCATAACCAACCAACACAAAAACACAGGCTGCCTGCTCGTCAGACAACCTGTGTTCATAGTGGATTCTAAGAATGATTAATCCTCAAAGCGCTTAAACGCCAGCGAACCATTCGTACCACCAAAGCCAAATGAATTTGAAATAGCCGCACGAATCTGCAAATCACGCGCTTCATTGGCACAATAATCCAAATCACATCCAGCCTCAATATCCTGTTCAAAGATATTAATGGTTGGCGGAGATTTTTGCGTATGGATAGCCATTACCGTATATACCGCTTCCACACCGCCTGCGCCGCCTAACAAGTGGCCAGTCATGGATTTAGTTGAATTCACAACCAGCTTTTTGGCCTGTTCGCCTAAAGCCAGTTTCAATGCATTGGTTTCATTCACATCACCCAGTGGTGTTGATGTACCATGTGCATTCACGTAATCGATATCTTCCGGATTCAGGCCGCCATCTTTCAGCGCACGTGTTACGCCCAGTGCCGGACCTTCCGTATTTGGTGCAGTAATATGATAGGCATCCGAGCTCATACCAAAGCCCACCAGCTCGGCATAGATTTTGGCACCGCGCTTACGTGCATGTTCATACTCTTCCAGCACCATCACACCAGCACCCTCGCCCATAACAAAGCCGTCACGTTCCTTGTCCCAGGGTCTGGACGCTGTAGCTGGATCATCATTGCGGGTTGACAGCGCTTTCATGGCAGCAAAACCACCCACACCCAACTCACAGATAGCGCCCTCAGCACCACCAGCAATCATAATATCTGCATCGCCATACTTAATCAGACGGGCAGAATCACCGATACTGTGTGCACCAGTAGTACAGGCAGAAACCATGCCATAGCTTGGTCCCTGATAACCTTTCAGAATCGTCACATGGCCGGCAATCAGATTAATCAAAGAACTAGGGATAAAAAATGGATTAATTTTGCGCGCACCATGCTCTAGAACAGACCGCGTAGTAGCCTCAATCGCGGGCAGGCCGCCAATACCGGATCCAATATTTACCCCTACCCGGGTTTTATCCAGACCCGGTATGTCATCCAGTCCAGCATCGGCAATGGCTTGTAAGGCAGCAGCCACACCAAAATGGATAAAAGAATCCATCCGTCGTGCTTCTTTCGCACTGATGTACTGAGTAACATCAAAATTCTTAACTTCACCGGCAATCTGGCAAACTAAAGACGAAGCATCAAAATGGGTAATAGTGCCAATGCCGCTTTTGCCTGCAAGTAGATTTTGCCATGCTGTGGTTACATCATTACCCACAGGAGATACCTGACCCAGGCCGGTAATGACTACTCTTTTTTTACTCATAATTTGCTCGTAAGAAAAAACCTCTACCGAATCAGGCGAAAAAAATACACCTTAATTTCGACAGAGGAATTTGAATTTGACCAACACTACACGAAATTAATTCAAGTGAGCGCCAACAAAGTCAATAGCTTGTTGTACGGTAGTAATTTTTTCCGCTTCTTCGTCTGGAATTTCGCAACCAAAAGCTTCTTCCAGTGCCATTACCAATTCAACAGTGTCCAGTGAGTCAGCACCCAGATCTTCCTGGAAAGAAGATTCATTTTTTACTTCTGCCTCACTCACACCTAATTGTTCTGCAACAATCTTTTTTACACGTTGTTCGATATTGTTATCCATTGACAGATCTTTCTTTGCTTTGCCCAGCACTAGTGCGGACAGGGTTAATTGAATTAATCAACTTTTTAGTTGTTGATATTATTGTACCTAATAAAAATAGAGTTTTCCATTCAAATTGCCTTTTGCCGTATTTTCCATGGATTTCAGCGATTTTCAACGCACTTTTACTTATCACCGGATACAAATTAAACAGCAAGCGGCAGCCATATTAGCACAGCCTGATTTTTAGCTACAAGCTATATGATTTATATTGAATCATTATTAACGATAGCTTTATATAAAAAATTCATAATCAAAGCAAGCTCTGCTGCCGTATTTTCCTGTGTACTACCACCAGTATGCCCACCTGTATCCGGCGCCGCCAGCCATACTCGCTGTTTTAGCTCACACAAACGCGCATAAAATTTCAGTGCATGTGCCGGATGCACACGATCATCATGCAGATTAGTGGTAATCAGTGCCGGCGGATAGTGTTGCGAATCACCCAAGTTATGATAGGGAGAAATTCGCCTTAATGCTTGATTTTGAATAGAATCATCAGGATTTCCATATTCATCCATCCATGAAGACCCTGCCGACAGAGAAGAATAGCGCAACATATCCGTTAACGGCACCTCACACACCATCGCACCCATACTCTGCGGCTGCCGGCAGAAAGCTGCTGCCACCACTAGACCACCATTACTGCCGCCCTGAATCGCCGTATGCACCGCACTGGCGCGTTGATGACTATACAAATCATGCAGCACTGCCAGCAAATCATCAACACTGACATGCTTGTGAATCCCGCGTGCAGCCTGATGCCATGCCGGCCCAAACTCACCACCGCCGCGAATATTTGCCAGCACAAAAGCATAACCTTTCGCCAGCCAGTGCCGGCCAATACTGCCCAGATAATAAGGCAGTTGTGGCATACCAAAGCCGCCATACACATAAACAATAGTTGGCGTATCCTTATCTATATTTTTACCAACATGAAAATAAGGAATAAATGTACCATCCTGCGCAACCGCACTAAACTGCTGCACCTGCATATCCATAGGGTCAAACTGTCGCGGCTGCCGGCGCATAACACACAACTCGCCCAGATGCACATCCAGCGTATATAGCGTCAGTGGTTCCAGAAAGCTGCTGATGGCCAGATACACCACATCACCACCCCATGGCTGGTCAGTAATTTCCAGCGCCCCGGCAGGCAGATCTGGCACAGTAACCTCCTGCCAGCGATTTTCTGCAAAACGCCAAGCCAGCAAACGGCTATGCACATTATCCAGTATCGACACCAGGACAAAACGTCGTGTGGTTTCAATACTTTCAATAGCCTGAGTAGCTGCTGGCTGAAAAATCACCTCAGCCGCGCCCAGCTCACCTTTATGCAACTTCACTGCCACCAGACTGCCTGCCGGATAAAACCGGTTTGCACGCTGCCAGTCGCTGCGTAACTGCACCAACAATTGCCCATACAGATAGCCCATCAGCTCACAATCATCCGGCAACGCCAGCGGCTTAACGCTCAAATCTGCCATTACCTGATAATACTGCTTGTGATAAAACCCGCTCGCGGCTTCAACCAAATCAATCGGCGCCCCCTGACTATCCAGATAACGCCATGCATTAACCATCATGCCGTCGGCAGGCATTTCCAATACCGGTACCGCCTCCGCAAAAGACTGTCCACGCTGCATCAGCCATACCTGCCGCGGATAGCCGGCCTGAGTTAACTGTCGTTCATCCCATGCAGGAGATACCCACACACTTTCTGTATCACGCCAACTGATAATGCTTTTACTTAACGGAAAATGAAAACCACCCTCAACCACTTTACCTTCAGCCAGATTGAACTCAATTGTATATGCCGCATCCGCACCACCAGCACTCAAACTGATTAACACATGTTCCGGAGCCTGCACATAATGCGCTACTCCTTGCAAATACACATCATCATTAAGCAGAGCGTCAAAATCAGCAACTGAAAACAGAATCTCCCACTCCGGCAAACCGGCACGGTAACTGGCCGCAGAACATACCCGGTATACACCTTTCGGAAATTCAGCAGACTGATAAAAATGATACATGCGTGCACGATGTTCCTGACAAAAAGGAATCTGCTGCTCATCCCGCAATACTGTCACGATATCATCACGCACCGCCGCATACTCAGTACCCGTAGCAAACTCAGCCTGAGCAGCAGAATTTGCCTGCTGAATAAAAGCCTGAGTCTCCTCACTATCCAGGTCTTCTAAATATGCAAAAGGATCAGTATTCATCATCTAAACTCATTTCCAGAAATTTACACCATCAACAATCGGCCAGCCAGACAAGCCGCTGCACCAGCATAAGGTACCACCAACACTTTGCCTACACCAGCCCGCTGAATACCCGAGCCAGCACCGCGTTATCAATACAAACAAAAAGGGCAGCCCCTATAGGCTGCCCTATTATCCAAATTAAACCAACAATATAAATTACAATCTGCTACACAATTCTACTAGCACGCATACATCATATGTAAAAATATAAACTGTTGATTTTAAATATGGTGCCGACAACGAGAATCGAACTCGTACGACCTGTGGTCACCACCCCCTCAAGATGGCGTGTCTACCAATTTCACCATGTCGGCAATTAACTGTAAAAACTTTCTATTCCGGTATCAACGGTTTCTGTGCTGGTTTCGCCGGTACGGCTGGTGCACTGGCCGCTGCCGGGTTCGCCGGTACAACCACCTGCTGTTGCTTCACATTGCTGAAATCCAGACCGCTATGCCGGTGCGTGGATATATAGCCTAGCGCCAGACAGCTAATAAAAAATATAGTGGCAGCAATTGCGGTACTGCGGCTGAGGAAATTTGCATTGCCCGCTGCACCAAAAACACCCTGAGCACTACCGGAACCAAATGCTGCGCCCGCATCCGCACCTTTGCCCTGCTGCATCAGCACCAGCACAATGACACTCAGCGCCGCGAAAATATTCACGATTAAAATAAGGGTTTTAAATGCTTCCATGATATCAACTTTTATCAAGCAGGCGCATATGCAGCCTGAATAATAGCGGTAAAACTGTCAGCCTGCAAAGAGGCACCGCCAACCAGAGCACCGTCAACATGTGACACAGCCAGAATTTCAGCTGCATTGCTCGCGTTGACACTACCGCCATAAAGGA
This sequence comes from Snodgrassella alvi, assembly GCF_002777425.1. Classification (GTDB taxonomy): domain Bacteria; phylum Pseudomonadota; class Gammaproteobacteria; order Burkholderiales; family Neisseriaceae; genus Snodgrassella; species Snodgrassella alvi_B. The sequence continues at coordinate 15,686 of NZ_MDVC01000090.1, read as the reverse complement.
CGCGGATTTTAACATCTTCCCCACATAAAGACAAGATTTCCTGATAAATTAACTTATGCATAGCCTCAATCTGTGCCACAGCAGGAACTTTACCCGTACCAATCGCCCATACCGGTTCATACGCCACCACAACTTCTTTCAAGCCCAGCTGCGCCAGCAGTGCCAGTTGCGCACTAACCACCTGTTGCTCCTGTCCGGCTTCGCGTTCAGCCAGTGTTTCACCCACACACAGAATCGGCAGCACGCCCGCAGCAACACTATTCTGTACCTTGGCCAGCAACTCTTCATTGTCTTCCTGAAAATACTGCCGCCGCTCCGAATGACCAATCAGCACAAACTGTGCCCCCACATCCGCCAGCATTCGTGCATTTACCTCTCCGGTAAATGCACCATTGGCAGCAAAACGGCTCACATCTTCCGCCCCAACCGCCAATGCTGTATCAGCAGCAAACTCACTGGCCGCAGCAAGATAAACATTCGGCACCGCCACACCACAATATACATGCGCCACTGCTGCATCCACAGGTTTCAGCAACGCTTGCAGCAGCGCCTGGTTAGTCGCATTAGTGCCATTCATCTTCCAATTGCCAATTACCCATTTATGCTGCCACATATATTTTTCCCTTACTGACAAATAACATGCCAAACCTGAACAAATGGCCATGACCGGTGTTTACCATCCATGCCACAAATTAACATCAGCTTCAAAATGGCGGCATTGTAGCGGAAAACTACCGTCTGCGTCCCATGATTGCTCAGGATTAATTTACAACCGTCAACTTTCGATTTATTTCTGATCCGCGATAATACTTTTCAAGCGACAGCAAATATTTTCTCATTCTAAAAATTCTAAAACCTACAGAAACTTTATAGCAAACTTGAATTCCTTGATCTTAATGGTATCACCAACTTACCATTTTTTAGGTTTAAACAATATGAAATTCGATTTTCTATAACCAAAGTAAACAAAGCCTCAAAAAGCCCGCTCTATTATCCATTGAGAGAATTACCCACCTTCTTAATGCCACTTGAAATACCATAAAGAATAGCAGAACAATTACCAATATAATTAATTGTTTAATAAAATTAAATGGCAAAACCTATAAAAAACTAATCAAAAACTAAAATATAAAACTAAAAATCGACATCCATCCTAATTTAGCGACCAAATAAAAAAAAGACACTGCCAACCACAGCAATCACTAATTATTTAAAAACAAATGTTTAGAATTTAATAAATATTTTTTTAATAATATTACCTGCTAATTAAGCATAAATTTTTTACACCCATTCTAACTATATTTTCCTACATACTAACAGTAGAGGGATTTACACAATGATCCAATGCCATAAAACAGTGAAAAACATAACTTTGAATTTATTAACAACAAAGCTATTTAAACAATTAATGTTTATAATAAAAACGATATTAGCCAATAGAAATAAATCAACAGTACCATAGTATTATTTGTACATATTTTCTTTCAATAAAATGAGAAAAATTTATACAATAGTAGTGTTGTGTATATTATTTATTATAAGCGGATGTAATAGCACCACGCCCTCGCAAAAAAATAGGTATTTACGCCTATGATATGTTATATGCGTGCGAATGCCCGTCGTATAACATATTTTAGAGTAGATATATGGATATATCCTTTAACAAAGATAAAGACAGAAAGCGGTTTCTCAATCAGCAAGGTACAAATTCAATATATTATATCTATTAATTTAAAGGGACTTTTAAAGATAAAAAAACTTTCATGGTTAATAGCTTTAAACTAATGCTTAAATCTCCTGATTGCATTACTACAGATGACAACATTCATCATAAATCGAACAAAAAACATGTATAAATCCTTATTTATTCATGTTTTAATACATTAATCAGTATATTAATCCGCATTCTCAGCGTACCAATTCACAATTACCCTATTGTCGCAACCTAAATAGCTTTATAATTCACCAAAGCTGTATTCGTGTGCAATAGTCCCAAAATACAGCACTTTGCTTTTATAAACCTCTTTACCACTCACCCGTTCAGCGGGTGTGCGCATTTCGGAGCAGATATGGATTTCAATACCGCCCGCTATAACATGGTTGAGCAGCAAATCCGTCCTTGGGACGTATTAGATTTCGACTTACTGGATGTTTTGTCCGATATTCCACGTGAACGCTTTGTCCTGCCACAGCAACAGGAAGTAGCCTACACCGATCAGGCGCTTGGACTAGCCAACGGTGGCAAAATGCTCGAACCCAAAGTAGTAGCACGCATGATTCAGGCATTGAAGTTGAATCTAACCGATACCGTAGTAGAAATTGGTACCGGCTCCGGCTATGCCACAGCCATTCTGGCAAAAATGGCTGGTAAAGTCATCACCGTTGATATCGACGCCGAACAGCAGCAGCGTGCCCAACTTGTCCTCAGCGACCTCGACTACACCAACATCAGCTACAAAACCTGCGACGGGCTCGCAGATAAACTGCCCGGTGCACCTTTCAGTGCCATTTATGTCGGCGGTTCCTTACCAACATTACCCACCACCCTGCTCGACCAACTGGCAGAAGATGGTCGCATGGTAGCCATTATTGGCGAAGCACCAGTAATGCGTGCCATTCTGTTTGAACGGCAAAACAATCAGCTTAAAGAAACCATCCTGTTTGAAACAGTAGCTCCTGCCCTGCACAGTCTGGAAATATCAGCACCAAACCGGTTTAAATTCTAATTAAATTAAGTTCATATCAGCAGCACAACTTGTTATTGCCACAGCTTGTGCTGCTACTTACAACAATGTAACTTTTTTATTTGCAGCAATAGCCACTGCTAGCTGTAATCATTTGCGTGATAACCGTTACCAGCCAGATATCGTGTTGCATCAACATATATCTGTGCTCCGATATCAAACAAACTTTTCATATCTCAGCGCAAAATACACCAAAAATAATTCGATTCCCATCATCCATATTTTGTTTCCTGATAGAAACGAATATGTTTTCTTTTTCCCACTGCAACCTGAATAATAACGTCCGCAGCAACCACACCCAAACCAATGACAAAGCAGCAACAAAACAGTTAAATAATATTAAAATCAATAATATATTTAGAAAATTTATTGCTTAAGCCATCACTCTGGTATTAACTAAGGCATAAACCAATTATCAGGAGCAGAACCATGCCTTATCAAAATCGCACCGACCTGCCAGCAGCAGTACAGCATGCATTGCCCGAACATGCACAGGATATCTTCAAAGAAGCATTTAATCATGCCATTAAAGAATATCAAAACCCGAAAAAACGCCGTGATAACAGCGACGCAGAAACCATCGCATTTAAAGTGGCCTGGGCAGCAGTAGAAAAGCTGTACCACAAAGGTAAAGATGGCAAATGGCAGCCTAAATAACCAGCTACGCATTACTTACTCACACCATCTAAACACAAGTTCAACCTCTACGGACACAATAGTACCGTAGCTAATGGGCTGTACACGGCAAACTTAACAGCCATTGTAATATGCAGCATAACCCGGGTATCATTTGCACCCTAAAGAGAAACAGTTGCAACCTGAGCATCAAATCTGGTTTCACAATTCAAATCATAAATTAATTTCACACATCATCAACTTATCATCATGACTATCCAGACACTAAGCGCCGCACAATTACAGCAATGGCAACAGCAGAATCAGGATTTTATCTTACTCGACGTGCGCGAAGATAACGAAGTTCAGTATGCTGCCATACCCGGCCACCACCATATCCCCATGAACATGATTCCCTTGCGCCAGAATGAATTACCGGATGACAAACCTATCGTTCTGTACTGCCATCATGGTATGCGCAGTATGCAGGTAGCACTGTATCTACAGGAAACCGGCTTTGACAACCTCTACAATCTCCATGGAGGCATTGACGCTTGGTCCCGAGAAGTTGATGCCAGCGTACCCACATATTAATTACCAATCCTCATACCCCCAAACCAGCAGACTCTTATTGTATTGCAAGCTTTGCTAATGAATAGCATCAACAGGCAATAAATATACACAAAGAAAGCCAGCAAAACACAGCATTTCAGCAGCATCTACAATAACGATACTGCTGATAATACTGTGCTAAATTAATTATAAAAACAATAAGTTCAGACAATAACAGCATTAGAACAAATTTGCTTTTTCAGCTATTTAAATTCTGAGCATTAAAATTCAGGCTATTTCCTTTTAACTCTTATCTTACCTTCCGATAACAGCACGCCACTAAGCGTAAGCAATGTCCCTACAGCAGCAATCCAGGTAAAAGATTCTTTTAAAATAAGCATCGCAGTCACAATAGTGATAATCGGCACCAGATAAATATAAATACTGATTTTAACCGCACCCACCAATTTAACCGCATAATTCCAAGAAGCAAAACAGATTGCCGAAGCCCCCAAACCTAAAAATAAAATATTAAACACATTGGTTAGCTTGGCAAATCTTGACAATCCCCATTCAAAATCAAATATATACAAAGCCGGCAACATTAAAATCAAACCATAAAAAAAGAAGCGTCTGGTAAGCAAAATAATATTGTAATCATAGCTACTACTCTTTTTAGTCAAAATCGAATAGCCAGCCCAAAACAAGCAGGCAATAACCGCCAGCAAATCACCCAGCAGATTAAGAGAGAGCACAAACTTGCCATTAAAACTAATCAATGCAACCCCCAAAATAGCCAGCAGACAACCAATATAAAAGCGCACAGGAGGTATTTCCGCTTTTAAAAAGAATATGGCCAAAATGGCCGTAAACACCGGTGCCAGACTGGCAATCACCCCCACATTAGAGGCAGTCGTATAAGTTAATGCAATATTTTCACATAAAAAATAACTGGTTACCCCACAAAACCCAGCAGCCAGAAACATCAGTTCCTGCCTGATCCCCTGCCAGGCAAACAAACGAGGTGATAAAATCCAGAGTGTGAAATAACCCAGCACAAACCGGAAAAAGAGAATTTCTATTGGCTTAAAATCCGTTAACAGCACTTTAGTAGAAATATAAGTCGTTCCCCAGATAAATATAGTGATTAGCGCAATTAAATGCCCTTGTGCTCTTTTTGAAATCGCCACAAAAAACTCTCTTAATCCACATAAATAAAATACTATTAAAAATCTTTGCCAGTAATCAATAACTGCATTCTAAAGTAAATATCAAGAACATTATCGAAGAATTTAATCATTGAGAAATAAAATACAAACTAAATCGTTATGATTAAAATTTAATACAGTATTCAGATAAATGTATCTGGTGATTTATTAAACAAATCACCTACTAAAGAAGACTATAAATTAATTGCGCCAAAAAGCTAGCGGTCACAATTAACGAAAATATCAGTCACAATCATGCCTATTCATAATATACGTGCAGGAATTGCCTATCTTCTTAAGCGATTGGCCAAATTTGCTTACCAAACCAATTCAGACGCGGACACCAATATCTATCAGATTACCGTCGAATCCAATGACACTCTGGAAAAAATTGCCAAGAAAAAAGTACCATAATAGACGTATTGAGAACATCCAATCCAGATATTGATGAGCGTAAACTTAAACTGGAGCAGGTATTGAAATATCAAAAAGCATCACTACAACATGTCATCTCTGGCTGGCAAAGCATATCTACAGCAATGATAGCCAGTCTATATAATAGAAATCCTGATAAGAAATACGCAGAAAAACTTGATTATGTATTAAAACATTTAAGAAGAAACGGCTAAGAAATGAATTGCATAAAATTTATCGGATCATGTCTGGTAGCCTTATTGCCAGTCACAAGCTTTGCTGCCTCCACTACAACTATTCTTGACGAACGGGCTTTGCGCGAGGAATGCAGCGCCTTTTCGCAGGCAGGAATGCGGGAATGTCTGGAGAAGGAAGCCGTAAAGAGTCAGAAAGCTTTACAAATGGCTGAGAAAAAAGCGCTTAACACACTTTCCGAATGGGATGAAAAACCCAAGTACATTAGTCTGGCCAAAGCAAATTTAATAGCTGCAAATCAGGATTTCGCCAGATATCGTGATACCCAGTGCAAATTTGCCTCTTCTCTGGGCGCAGGAGCAGCAGGCAATTCACTTGAAATACAACGTTTAGCTTGTGTAGCCGAGCTGAATAACAGACGAGCCAATCAACTACACGATGCAATTTCTGATTTGCATTTGAAGTAGCGATTAGAGCGATTACATGATATTTTTTGCAAAAAATAAGGGTTTCAGCCAAGCTGAAACCCTTAAATATATATCTGGTGCACCCAACAGGGATCGAACCTGTGACCTCCGGCTTCGGAAACCGACACTCTTCCAACTGAGCTATAGGTGCAATACGAATAGAGAATGGCAGATTTTAGCCCAAATTGGCCAACTTGGCAAAAGCTATCCGCACTCATAGCGCACCAAAACTGAGCCCAGCAATCACCATAAAAAACAAACTACTGAAATTAAATACTTTTATTCATACTGGTAATAATAATACAAAAATAGGGATTTATAGCGGCAAAATTGGCATACGTAAAATTTTTGTGCTATGTTTAGCAGATTTAGTTAATTAAATATTATTTAATAACAAATAAATATATTCACAGACAGCTGTCAGGTCTATTAAGCAGGTCACCAATATTATGTATTCTGACAAATGCTCATTTATTCACCCCCTGCCCGCCAATACTGCTTTGGATGTGATTGGCGATGTACATGGCGAATGGGAAGCTTTACAGCAATTGTTACATTTTCTCGGCTACGATGAATCTGGCCGGCATAAACACGGTCGTAAACTGGTATTTGTCGGTGATTTATGTGACCGCGGTCCGGATAGTCCGGCCGTGCTAGACTGGGTAATTAAGGCAGTAGCCGCAGAAAACGCTTTTACCATTATCGGCAATCACGAACTGAATTTACTCATTGACGACCCTAAAGATGGTTCCGGCTGGTATTTTGATAACAGGCCACAGGATGAAGCACGCTTCGCACCGTGGCAGCATTACAGCAGCGCAAAGCGCAAGCAATTGCAGGATACCTTGTCACAATGGCCATTAATTCTGCAACGGCATGATTTGCGTATTGTCCATGCCGCATGGTTGCCAGACAGTATCAATAAACTTTTCCAGTGTAGCGAAACCTCACTGGTTAAACAGTATCACTACTGGGAAGACCGCTTTTTCGATGATTTCCGCCATACCGAATGGTACGAACACTATATGCAGGAAAAGCAGCAACTGAATGCAGAACTGGAAAATGAACATTACCCCATGACATTTCAGCCGGGTGTAGCACATTACGATTTACTGCGCAGTTGTCACAACCCGCTACGCGCACTCACCAGTGGGATTCAGGCCATCACACAGCAGCCATTCTATATCAATGGCCGCTGGCGCTTTACGGTGAGAAAACCGTGGTGGCAACAGTATAGCGATCCAGTGGCAGTCATTATCGGACACTATTGGCGCAGCTGGTACGGTACAGGTGTAGCCGAACACCGCAAAGAACTGTTTCAGGAACCATCAACACACTGGCTGGGCGAGCGGCAACAAGTATTCTGCGTCGACTTTTCCATTGGCGCACGCTGGCGTGAACGCAAAAAAGCAATTTTACCAGCAGACAGCCAGATGCATCTGGCCGCACTGCGCTGGCCGGAAAATCTGATTATGCTAAATAACGGTAAATATTACTCGGGTAAACGTTCTTACTGAATAATCATGCCAGTAAACAATACAATTTGCTATAATGAACACTTTTACAACAAAACAGCATATGCAAAAAGGGTAAAAGTCCCAGCAAATGCTGTTTATACTTTAATCTGCAATCCACTTTAGTGTGTCAAAGGATAGCATGCAGGGCGCTTTTGAGCCTTATTCAAGCCGTTCGGGCAATGAATACTTAGCAGATACAGCTAAATATTCAGGCATACTAAAGCTTATATTTACTCAATATCAGAATGACAGACGCCAACTCCTCTTCCAACCAAGTTAAACGCCATCTGAAAACCCGCCATCTATCAATGATTGCCATTGGTGGCAGTATTGGTACAGGATTGTTTATGGCGAGTGGCAGTGCCATTCACGATGCCGGGCCGGGCGGTGCCTTACTGGCCTATATGGCTATTGGGATTATGGTGTATTTCCTCATGACCTCACTCGGTGAAATGGCCACCTACCTACCCACTTCCGGTTCATTCTCCACCTATGCGGCTCGCTTTGTCGACCCGTCACTGGGATTTGCACTGGGCTGGAATTACTGGTTTAACTGGGTGATTACTGTTGCCGCCGATATTTCCATAGCCTCACTAGTGATTACCTATTGGGAACCATTGCGTTTTATGCCAGCATGGTGCTGGAGCCTGCTGTTTTTTACACTGGTTTTTCTGCTCAATATCTTATCCGTGCGTGCCTATGGTGAATCCGAATACTGGTTTGCCTTGATTAAAGTAGTCACAGTTATCGTTTTTCTGGGCGTAGGCGTACTGACCATTTTCGGTATTCTGGGCGGCCAGTATGTGGGTTTGAGCAATTTCACCATTGGCGATGCACCAATACTCGGACATGGCTGGTCGGGCGGATTTTTTACTGTGCTTGGCGTGTTCCTGATTGCCGGCTTCTCCTTTCAGGGTACGGAGCTTATTGGCATTACTGCTGGCGAATCAGAAAATCCGCAGGAAAGCATTCCCAAAGCAATCAAGCAAGTATTCTGGCGTATTCTGATTTTCTATATTCTGGCCATGCTGGTGATTGGTCTACTGATTCCTTATAACAGTGATGCCCTGCTCGGTGCAGACGTGGATCAGATCGCCAAATCCCCCTTTACCCTAGTATTTGAACGCGCTGGTCTGGCCTTTGCCGCTGCCGTGATGAACACAGTTATTCTCACATCTATTCTGTCTGCCGGTAACTCAGGCCTGTATGCTTCCACACGCATGCTATATGCCATGGGTAAAGGTGGCATGGCACACCGCACTTTCTCCGAAGTAAACCGTCGTGGTGTACCCGTGCCAGCGTTGCTGGCAACCGCGATCGTAGTACTGGCTATTTTCCTACTGGAAAGTGTCGATGAAGGAGCTTACGAATACATTGTGGCTGCTTCCGGCCTTACCGGCTTTATTGCCTGGCTGGGTATTGCCATCAGCCACTACCGCTTCCGCCGTGCCTTTGTGCGGCAGGGTAACGATATCAACTCACTGGTTTATCGCGCTAAATGGTTTCCGTTTGGGCCGATTCTGGCGCTATTACTCTGTATTCTGGTGATTATCGGACAAGACAGCCAATTATTGCTGCATGGTGATTTCAAATGGCAGCGCTTTGCCATTACCTACATGGGGCTACCAGTATTTGCCGCATTCTACCTGTATCACAAACTGCGCTACCGTACCCGTAAAGTGCCGCTGGAACAGGTAAATCTCAGCAAATATATTGATTAAAGCCAATACTTGTATTAATCACAGCTACTACAGGCAGCCACATCTGGCTGCCTGCTGCATTTTCCGCTAACATAAAGCCCGTTTACCGCTTTACTTATTGCAGTCAGAATCCTATGCTCACCTATACCCCCAACAAACCCAGCCCGCAAGGCATGAACAAAAAACGTTCATGGCTACTGTTGTTACTGGTATTTGTATGGTTGTGGCCAGGCGTACTGCATCATGATTTATGGACACCGGGTGAACCTTATCTGTTTACCACAGTCAATCAGTGGCAGACAGCACACTGGGCAATTCCCACCATTTTTGGCGAAATAAATTGGGAAGCATCACCTCTCTATATATGGCTGGCCACCTTGTGCCAGCACCTGTTCAGCCCGAAACAGATGGATGCTTATGAAGCCACCCGCCTCACCAATGTCATCCTGATAGTATGTACGTTTGCCTGCATCGGCGGCTCCGCCCGCCAGTTTCTCGGGCGCGGCTATGGTCGTATTGCAGTACTGATTTTACTGGGCTGTACCGGTATCCTGATACCGGCACACTTTATCAACGACAGTATTATTCTTTGCCTTGGCGCAGCCATGTGCTGGTATGGCTTCTCTCTGGCTAACCAGCGCATCATGATGGCCAGTATGATGCTGGGCGGTGGCTGGACAGTGCTGTCGCTAACCGGCAGCCTACTCTGGCCATTATTGCTGATATTGGTAGCATTCAGCCTGCTTCTGTATCCACAGTGGCGGCACCGGCGTTATCATCTGGTACTGCTGATTTCCCTATTATGTGCATTACCATTAATGCTGATCTGGCCACTGGCCTTATATCAAACCGCCGCCAATATATTTAATCTGTGGTGGCAATATCATGCATTAGCACCTTTCGGCGGGTTTCGCCATTTTGAGATACATTTCTCCCTCGGCTATTATCTGAAAAACCTGCTCTGGTTTGCCTTTCCGGCGTGGCCGCTGGCCATCTGGACTGCATCACGCGGCAAGCTAAAAAACCAGTGCTGGGGCATTCTGGCTATCGTATGGCTAGGCCTGAGCCTGCCAGTATTTGCCCTCCTGCCGCAGCAATATCAGGATTTACTTGTATTTATCCTGCCACCACTGGCCGTATTGGGTGCAGCACAACTTGATGCCCTGCGGCGCGGCGCCATCGCATTCCTTAACTGGTTCGGCATCATGGCCTTTGGCTTTCTGGCCGTATTTCTGTGGCTGGGCTTTATCGCCATGAATTATGGCTGGCCAGCCAAACTGGCAGAACGAGCAGTATATTTCAGCCCGTACTATCGCTACGACGTGAACTACTTTCCAGTAATCGTAGCCTGCATACTTACACCACTGTGGCTGTGGGCAATTACCCGCCAGCATATTCGTGGCCGGCAAGCTGTCACCAACTGGGCAGCTGGTGTTTTACTAGTGTGGTCACTGCTGCTTACCCTGTTCTTACCATGGCTGGATGCAGCCAAATCAGCCCGCCCGGTAGTTCAACAAATGCAAAACAGCCTGAGTGAAGATCAACTACAGGCCTTTAGCGACAGGCGTGCCTGCATTAGCATCAATCACGACAATTTCAGTACCCGCATCGCCTGGCAGCAATACGGCTGGATTCCACTACAAGCAGATAATCCAGATTGTGACTATCGCCTGATTACCCGCGACCTCAAAGCCACACCACCGGCTCAATGGCACGAAATCTGGGCAGGTGCACGCCCGCGCGAAAAAAACAAAATCATCGCCTTGTGGGTAAAAACCACCGCAACAAAGGAATAGCAACCATGAATACCCAAGCACAGGAACAAGAACATCTTCCGGCCACATCCACCAATGTCGACGCCAGCGAAATCGACAAATTCAGCCAACTGGCACATAAATGGTGGGATAAAAACAGCGAATTCAAACCATTGCACGACATCAACCCATTGCGGCTTGAATTTATCGACAACTATGCCCAGCTAGCCGGCAAAAAAATACTTGATGTAGGCTGCGGAGGCGGCATTCTGAGCGAGGCCATGGCCAAAGCCGGAGCCAGCAGCGTTACCGGTATCGATTTAGCCAAAAAATCTCTGAAAATTGCCCAGTTGCATGCTATGCAGGAACAGATTGGCAACATTAGCTACCGCATGGTGAGTGTGGAAGATTTAGCCGCAGAAATACCGGCCAGCTTTGGCGCCGTTACCTGCATGGAAATGCTGGAACACGTGCCCGATCCTGGCAGCGTAGTGCGTGCCTGTGCCCAGCTAGTACAGCCCGGTGGCGTAGTCTGCTTTTCCACCATCAACCGCAACACCAAATCCTACCTGCAAGCCATCATAGCTGCCGAATACATCCTAAAACTGATGCCACAAGGTACCCATGATCATCGCAAATTCATCACCCCAGCCGAACTGGCACGCCTGTGCCGACAGGCCGGCCTCGAATGGCTGGGCAGTAGCGGCTTCACCTACAACCTGCTAACCAGACGCTACCACCTCACCGACAGACTAGACGTCAACTACATGATAGCCTGCCGTCGTCCTCTGGACTAACAGCCAGAAAGCAGCACAAAAAAGCCGGTATCAGCCAGATACCGGCAACAACATCACCTTAATTTACCGCAACAAATAAACCTTACTGCCCCACCAGCGATTTCATCACCGGAATAGTCGACCAGTCGATACTGTCGAGCAAATTTTTCACCACCAGCCCCAGCTCCGTATCGCCCTCAATTTTCAGCCTGCGATTAAAAAACAGCGTATCCGGGTCTTCCTGCCGCAGCAGCATCTTCACAAAATCAGCCGTATTTGCGCTCAGGCACAAATCCACCGCAGCAGCATCAGCCACCACAAAACGCTCCTCAGTGGCACTGAAACACAAATTCAAACCCAAATCTGCCACCACAATCCGAAAACAGCGTCCGGCCAGCAAAGACATATCCGCCAGCAAAATCTGCTTTTTCAGCAACTGATTCAGCGTATTAATCAACAACCATGCCGGCGGCTTCATTGGCAACAGCCCAACCACCTTTTTCAAAAATACCGGCATCACCTTATCAGGCACCTGCATGCATCACCTCTTCACATTGATTAATTCCAGCCCTACCCTGCCAGTAGCCATCCACTAGCGTACCACCTGCATACCTACTCAGTTCAGACAAAGCAGTTTTTTCCGCCATTGTTCCAGTCAGCATCTGCTGATGCAGCCAGATAACTTCCGCCATATATTGCCCTTGTGGGGAAATCCTGAAATACTTCACCCCCATAGCCAACAACTGCTGGTAGCGTGCCAGCAGCGAATGGCAGCCGGCAGACATCGTCTGAATACCGTTAATCGTCAGAAAAGCCTGCTCCTCGCGCGTATAGAGCGGCAAACCATCTGCATGTTCCAGACACTTGAATTCACAGCTATCCTTTTTCAGATTGTAGTGCCGTGCCGTAAAACAGCGTGAAGAATACGCCAGCGGCAACTTGCCCCAGCCAAATACCTCACAAGCCATATCCGGTACTGCCGCAATCATCTGTGCCAGCCTGTCAGCCGCCAGCTCAATTGAAGCCACCCAGCGGCAAGCCCCCAGCGACTGCATCAAAGCCAGCGTCTGCTCGTTATAAACATTCAGCGCCTGTCCGGCTACAAAAGGAATACCTTTCGCATGCAGCAGTCGTACCGCAGCCAGGTCATTAGCCTCTACCCGGAAATCCTCCTGTTCTACCAGCTTACGCAAACGCTTCAAATCAGATTCACTTTCCAGCAGCACCTGCGAAGACAACACCACCTCACAGCCACTGGCCGCCACATCCCGCGCCAAATCAATCCAGTCGGCCACTTTCAGCTCCTGCCGGCGCGAACATACCGTTTCGCCCATATAAATCGTCGCCAGCGGCTCTCCAGCTATCTGCTGGTAAAAATCCACAATCTGCTGCTTCTGCCAGAAAAACAGAATCGGCCCCAGAGACAAAGCCAGCTTATCCTGTTGCATCATTCACATTCCTTCATTATTTCCACGGCCGGTTATACGCACCCAGCGTTACCTGCTGCCCTTCCGACACCTTTGCCAGCGCCTGCTGCCATAACGGATTCACCGCAAACTGCTCAGGGCATTGCACCGCCAGATCAAGAGCCTGTCGCAACACCTTCGTCACCTGCGCCGTATAAGCCGGACTACGCTGCCGGCCTTCTACCTTAATCGCTGCTACTCCCATCCCCAGCAACTGCGGCAAAATCTCCAGCACATTCAGGCTAGTAGGCTCTTCCAATGCATAATACGTTTCCTCATTCACCTGAAAACGCCCCTTACATAAAGTAGGATAGCCTGCCGGTTCATCCGCGCCGTAGCGGTCAATCAGAATATTATTCAGACGCGCATCCATCCCCGCAGCATGTTGTTCCCAGCGCACATACTTCGCTGGCGAACACACACCAAACGTATTCGGCGATTCTCCCGTTACATAACTTGACAGCAAACAGCGCCCTTCCACCATTACACACAAACTGCCAAAGCCAAATACCTCAATTTCTACCGTAGTGTGCTTAATCACCTGCTCTACCTGTGGCAAAGTCAGCACCCGAGGTAATACCACCCTCCGGATCCCAAACAGCTCCTGTGCCAGATTAATCGCCTCATAATTCGTAGCCGAACCCTGCACCGACATATGTAAGGCCAACTGCGGATGCGTCTTACGTGCATAGGCCAGCAAACCCATATCCGCCAGAATCACCGCATCCACCCCCAGCTCAGCCGCCGTATCCACCGCCTGCTGCCATTTCTTTACCTCACCAGCCTGCGCATAAGTATTAATGGCCATTAATACCTTACGCCCTCTCTGATGTGCATACGCAATTCCCTCGGCGGCCGACTTTCGGTCAAAATTCAGGCCAGCAAAATTACGCGCATTAGTCGCATCCTTCAGCCCCATATAAACCGTATCCGCCCCATGCTCTACCGCCATCTTCAACGCCGGCAAATTACCTGCCGGACACACCAGCTCGGGAATCTTCCTATTCATTCGCTCCCACCAACCCCATACACAAAAACACCAATCAACAGCCAGCAAATAACAAATATCCCGCCAGCATCACACAGGCATCACAACCCTGCACAAGCGCGAGATTAAAACATTTAACAAAACAGAATTTATTGACAAAAAACAAGCCAAAATCGAATAAAACCGGTTTTTTATATTAATTTTAGAAAAAATACAGAACCAGATACCAAATTAAAAAAATCTAATAATCCAGCCAGACCACCAACTCTGAGCTGGATTTCAAATAATATTTTGATATACATCAACTAATATTGAATCAATCTGAACAATATGATTAATTAAAGTAAATTTTTGATATATTTATTCAAAAGAAATCACTACAGCAAACTGGAATAGCAAATTACACAACCTACTCACATGAGCTGGTAAGTTCTATTTATCTGCCCAAACCACATTAGCAATTAAGTAACCTGCATACCTTTCGGAAAGAGAAAATAGCTTACCAACAAACATAATCCAAAAACCAATCATTTAAGGGGATTGCCATGGGAGAAGCCTACTGGGCTGCCCGCGAGGGAGACATCCTTTTACACACCTCCATGCTCGCAGACATCGTTGGCGCTGCCGTAGAAATCGCCACCTATGCTGCCATTACCGCAGCCGCAGCCTTCCTCGTTTTCGGCTCCATAACCACCGGTGGACTGGCATTCAGCCTTGTCGTAGGCATCGTCATGACCATGACTGGCGGCGATAACGTCGTATCCAATCTCGCCGACTGGGTCAGTAGCATCTTTCCCCTCAACGAAGATGGCAAAATCACCACCGGCTCACCCAATACCCGTATCAACAGCAAACCGGCAGCCCGTGCCGCAGGCACAATAGACCCAAGCATCGAACTGACCGAAGACAGCGAACAACCACAACAACCCACAGAATTCCTCGACATAGCCGCAGGTATACTCAGTGGCTTGTGGGAAATGGCCAAAGAAATTTTCAGACCTACCGTAGCTACAGCCGACCCACGGGCAGTACCCAAAGATAACGACAAAATCACCTGTGCCAAGCATCCACATCTACCCGGTACATATGAATACATGGCCGAAGGTTCCAGCAAAGTCTACATCAACAGCCAGCCCGCCGTACGCAGCAACGACCGCAGCACCTGTGAAGCCAAAGTTACCGACAACTGCGAGGGTGGCGTCAGAGTTTCCAACAACGTGCGCATCGGTGGTGAACCCATCGTCGTGCGCCCGATACGCAGTGGCAAACACCCCATATCCTTAGGCATTG
>NZ_MDVC01000089.1 GCF_002777425.1 Snodgrassella alvi | reverse complement strand
TCAGCTACGATCAACTGGGTAACCTGCTGAGCGAAACCACCGCACAGGGCACCCTCAGCCACCAGTACGACCCACTGGGCAATCGCATCGCCACCACCCTGCCGGATGGGCGCACCATCAACAACCTCTATTACGGCTCCGGCCACCTGCACCAGATAAACATCGACGGCCACATCATCAGCGATATCGAACGCGACAACCTGCACCGCGAAGTATTACGCACTCAGGGACGCCTGAACACCCAGTTCAAATACGACCGCAACAGCCGGCTGCAACGCAAACAGATACAGCGCAATCAGAACCCCATCCTGCCCGATATCCTGCTCGAACGCAGCTACCAGTACGACAACCTAGACCGACTGGTAAGCAAAAAACACAGCAAACACGGCCAGACCGATTACCGCTATGATCACACCGGCAGAATCGAAGGCTGTCGCAACCAGAGATACTGGGAAACCCTGCAATACGATGCCGCAGCCAACCTGCTGGACAGCAAATACAGAGAAGACTACAGCAACCACAACCTGATTCGCTGTAACCAGCTCCTGCATTTCAGAGGGCACCACTACCGCTACGACGAGCACGGCAGAACTGCCAGTAAACAGATCACCGGTGCTACCCAGCATTACCACTACGATGCCGAACACCGTCTGAGCGAAGTACGCATCGAACAGCTCAACAAAACGGAACGATACCGCTACCTCTACGACGCCCTTGGCAGACGCATCGAAAAACAAAAGTTAAACCGCGAAGGCAAACCTTACAATCGTACCCGCTTCCTGTGGGACGGGTTAAGAATGATTCAGGAAACCGGTCCGAATCACCCTACCAGCCTATATATCTACACAGACCAGAACAGCTACGAACCACTGGCACGGATAGATAAACGAAGTAATGAGCCAGAAAGGGTCATGTACTTCCACACCGACCTGAATGGCTGCCCAGAAGAACTAACCGATGCAAACGGTAAAATACTTTGGGAATGTAGCTTTCAGTTATGGGGTAAACGGATTCATGAAATCGAACACGAACCCATAGAGCAGAATCTCAGATATCAGGGACAATATTTAGACAGAGAAACCGGCTTACATTACAATACGTTCAGGTACTATGACTCGGATATAGGTAGATTTACTCAGCCAGATCCGATTGGGCTGCTGGGTGGGTTTAATCTGCATCAGTATGCATCTAATTCTCTAACGTGGATTGATCCATTAGGATTAGCACCATGTGCTAAAGTAAGTAAGTTTGATCGTATAAAAAATGGCAAAGTCTATAAATTATTAGGATACCATTGAAAAAATGAAAATTACTTTAAAAGGCAAAATAGACGAAAATTTAGTGAAGTTCGAATCTGATTTAGGTTATGGTGTCGCTATTTGGGGAAATAATAAGCCATTATTAAATACTTCTTATAATATTGAATTAGAAATTGATGATTTTTTTGAATGGGGTAAAAATATAACTCTTGAAAAAAATCACGAGTTTAGCATTAATTTCATTAATAACAATATGATTTTTAAAGCTAAAGTGATATCTTGTGAAGATGGTGGTATTTTGGTTTTGTCACTTGGAAAAGATATTATTTTTATAGAAACATCTGATACATGTGTAATAGATAGCTATATATCATTTTTTACAACTCCCGATAACGTCATGTTATACCCAATAGAGCTGTGAGATTTAAATTCAGGGTACTATAAACTAGTTTTTCTATTCATCCCAGCATACTTTACCTGGCTTGACCAATCATATGGAGTGGCAATACATTTTCAGACAACAAGTTGCAACTATTTTTTGCCATATATATTTTTTAGTTTTAAGGTTTTTAAATATTGTTTCTCCCTCGCTTATGTTTCCTTTAGTTTATCATCTGCTTTAGTTGACTTTGTATCTAAAAGCAGTATTTTAATTATTTTATAATTGATTTTATATCTGTTAAATGCAAAATAATAAATAAATTTATGTGTTGTATTTAAGCTATTTTGTAAATGAATTGATGCTAGAGATAATGAAAAAGCACTTGTTGGTTTATGGATGGTGGAAAGTGTAGAAGTGGTTGTCTCGGTACTCACCTTAGCTTGAAAACTGAGGGAATAGGAGTCGGTAAAATAATTCTTGTTTATCACTGGTATGAAAAATACTTTCTTCTGCTTGGCGTTGTTCAGTCATTGGAGTCTCTTTTTTTATATAGCGGACGCAATGCTAGTAAATTGTTTAATAATTTAGCCTTGAATTGTTCTTTGTCGGGGTGGTAGTACATGGGGCGGCCAATGTTGACATCGATAAACAGGGGTAAGGGGATGCGATTGCCTTTTGCCATAATCTGTTCAGTGCCTTGTAGCCACACTGGAATAATCGGTACATCGGGCATGGCGGCACTTAGATACCATAAGCCTGATTTTAATGGCTGCATTTTCCCTGGCTCACCACGTGAACCTTCTGGAAAAAGAATAAGAATTTTATTTTTGCGTAAAGCTTCTTCGCAGCCTTGCAGGGGATTGCCCTGACCACTATTCTGTCGGGTTACTGGAATAATATTCAGGATGTTGAGTGCAAACCAGGCCATCCATTTATTACTGAGAAAGTAATCAGCTGCTGCCGCAGGATGAATGTGGCGTTGTTGTAAGGGTGAATAGAGTGACATCAACGCAAAAACATCCATGTGACTATTGTGGTTGGCAACAATGATGGCTGGACCCTGTTTGGGCAAGTTGTGGTGTTGGTGAATACGTAAACCCATCCATAAACGCATAACCGGCCATACTATGCATAAGGCAAATATTGGTTTGAGTAATGATTTCAGCATGGTTTAGTAATAGAAATAACGAATAAAGTGAAAAAATACGGGTGCGGTAAAAATCAGTGAATCCAGACGGTCGAGGATGCCTCCATGTCCGGGTAACAGTGTACCGCTGTCTTTAATACCGATATCCCGTTTGATTGCAGACATGACGATATCGCCACAGAAACCGCTTACGCTGATAATCAGGCCGGCCAGTAAGGCCATACCCCAGGTTAGCGAAGTGAGTAGCGGGCCTAATAGCATGGCGGCAATGGTGGTGCTGCCAATTCCACCAAGTAAGCCGGCCAGTGTTTTATTCGGACTGACTTTAGGGGTGATTTTAATTCTGCCCAGAGATTTGCCCCACAGATATTGAGTAATATCGTTGAATTCGGTTAAACCCACCAGAAACAGTACCAGCAGTGCACCAGTTTGTTGATTATCGTTGGGTAGCACTAAGAGAAAAGCAACATGGCTAAAAGTAAATACAGTGGTCATCAACCCCCATTGTAGCTGAGAGACAGTGCGCAGAAAGTGTCTGGTATCTCCGGCAATCACCATGCGTGCAGGTAAGAACAGGAACATATATACGGGAATAAATACGATAAACAGCCCATACCAATCGATTCCGATTAACCAGTAATTAATTGGAATGGTGATAAACATCCATAAAATAGGCATCCGGTCGGCATGGCGGGCAGGTACCAATGTTAAATATTCTTTTAAGGCCATGAAGCTGACCAGCGCAAAAAAACTTAATCCGAGCCAGTGCGGGCTAATCAGTGCCAGAGAAAACAGGATGATAATAATCCACCACGTACGAATGCGTAATGTTAGTTCGTGCCAGTCTTTGTTCGGTTTCAGACATACCAGCAGTCCATTAATAACTGTTGCCAGCAATAACAGGCAGAAGATAACCAGTAAGGACTTTTGCAGCAGCATATTAGTGGCCTCCGGTTAAGGCACTACGGCAGCGGTTAATGCAAGTCCATAGCAGTAAGATGATAGACACACACCACAGTAGATTATTCCATGAGGTTAATTCAGGCCAGATGGCCAGCAGTAATGACCATGTGCCAAAAATCAGGGCGCGGTCACTTTTACCCATTGGGCCGGCATAGCTGCGAATCCCGTTAATCGTTTGGACGAGAATGCCACAAAATTCAGTGAGCACAGCGCAAAACAGCATAATCAGTACTACTGCAGTATTGCTACCCGATAATAGGATAAAGGGTAAATACAGGGCGATATCAGATAATACGTCACCCAGCTCATTTAAAACTGCACCAAGCCGGCTTTGCTGGTTGCATTCGCGTGCCAGCATACCATCCAGCGCATTGAGTGCCATGCGAATAAACAGGGTAATAGGTAGCAGCCAGAAAAGCCCGAGGTAGGGGAAAATGGCCAGTATGACACCAATAATGACTGAAAGGCCTATAGCGCCAAGGGTTACGTGGTTGGCGGTAATGCCCCTTCTGTATAGCCAGAACATAAGTGGACGTAAAAGTTTTTGAAAAGCAGGTTTGATTTTGTATAGAGTCATGCTTATGCAAGTATGTGGTGTAATTTTTCTATTATAAAATGTATTTAATATTGTTGTTATGTTATTTTTATTAAAGATATTTTGCTTTGGAAACGATTTGTCTGGTGATGCTGCTAATCGGTGATAAGAAATTTATATTATTTTGTAGCGGATATTTATTTTAGTATCTATGAGGCTGGTAGTTGAGAGGCAGACGTGGCCTTTGGGCTGTTACTGATATATAAACTGCCGGTAATACAGGAATAATATTACCGGCAGTTTTCAGAGTAATTGGGGGCTGAAATACTTTATTCTCCCTGTGGCATTACCCACATCTGATTTTGATTGTATTTCTGCATAAATTGTTTAAATTCTGGTGACTGATAGGCTGCTTTGAGGTCTTTTGCCCATTGCATGTCTTTGTTTTTTTCATTGATGGTAACCACCATTTCCATTTCCGGAACTACTTTTTCGCGTAAGACAGCTTTTTTCGGATCCAGTTTCGACTGATAAGCAATGCCACCGGAGGCAAAACCGAAATCTACTTCATTCAATGTGCGCGGAATCATCACGGAATCAATTTCCCTGATTTTCAGTTGTTTGGGATTGCTGGCAATATCTCTGGTAGTAGCTAGTATCGGATTGGTATTGGGTTTTAGCTGAATTAAATGGTTGTCGGTGAGGATGCGCAATGCACGGGAAGTATTGGCCGGGTCGCTGGGAATCAGCACGCTGGCGCCATTGGGAGCCTGCTGGATAGAAGTGTATTTATCTGAATAAATGGCGGCTGGAACTGTAGGAATATGTACCAGAGGATACAGGTGTGTGTTTTTTTCATGGTTAAAAACGTTAAGGTAAGCAGTGTGCTGATCGAGGTTAAAATCAACCTGACCATTATTAACTGATTGATTATTCACTTCCAGCGTGGAAAAATTCAGGGTTTTGATTGTGTAGCCCTGTTTTTCCAGAATGGGTTTGATACCTTGTTCAAAGACAGTGCTATAGGGCATGGCAGAAGCACCAAAAACCAGTTCTTTTTTTGTGGTTGGGGTAGTAGGTGCTGTGTCCTGCTGGGTTTTGGAGCAGGCAATCAGGCCTGTTACCACTAAACAGGATAAAACAAGATAGATAATTTTGTTCATAATGTACCTGCTGAAATTTAATATGGAATTTCAGTATATAATTGGAATGAGTCTGCAAATACACTGATTTTAAATAACTTTACTACTAAATAGAATAAGCATTTATGCCATTTGTCCTTTGCTTGAATAGTTATGCTCACTGATTTAGAAAAAAACGCCATACGCGAACATTACCAGAATATCGCTAAAAGTCTGCCCCATTTCCGGCCGCGTCAGGCTCAGCGGGAAATGATTGCAGCCATTGCCAATGCATTTTCGCGTACTCAGCAACAGCAGGCTGGTGAGGATGCACCGGAGCGCAATGGTGAGTCTATCGTTATAGTGGAAGGCCCAACGGGTGTCGGGAAAAGTCTGGCGTATTTACTGGCTGGTGGAATTATGGCGCAGACACGTGGCAAAATTCTGGTGGTTAGCAGTGCCACGGTGGCCTTACAGGAGCAGCTGGTGGGGCGGGATTTACCGTTTGTCGTCAGGCACAGTGGCTTGAGTCTGAGCTTTGCACTGGCAAAAGGGCGAGGACGTTATTTGTGTCCGTATAAACTGTATCAATTAACCCAATTAAACGCGCAGGATAGTTTGCAGGGGTTTGAACCACAACAGGAATTATGGGACAGAAAGCCGAAAGCTGAAGAATTAGCTGTATTGCGTGAGATGGCAGACCAGTTTGCTGCGCGTACTTTTAATGGCGACCGTGACACTTGGCCGGAACAGATGGATGAGAGCCTGTGGCAAAGGGTAACCAATGACCGCCATGGCTGCCTGAAAGCCGGCTGCCCTAATCGGCCGGAATGTCCGTTTTTTCTGGCACGGGAAACACTGGAAACGGTGAATGTAGTTGTGGCCAACCATGATTTGTTGTTAGCTGATATTGGTATGGGCGGGGGCGTGATTCTGCCATCACCAGCCAACAGCTTTTATTGCATTGATGAGGCTCATCATTTATCGCACAAGGCCTTGCAGCAGTTTGCTGCTGAACACAGCCTCAATCAGGCACTGTGGTTTTTGGACCGGATTGGTAATATTATTGATAAAGTGGCTGGTGTGCTGGATAAGAGTGAGCTGGCTGTAATGGCTACCGAGGCTGCATCCGGCTTGCAGGAAAGCTTGCAGGAGTGGTTGATTCATCTGGCTGATGAACCCAGTCTGGCTACACAGGAAGGCATCGAAGAAAGCAGCTGGCTGTGGCCGGATGGCACTATTCCGTCCAGCTTAAGTATGCTGGTAAACAATACAGCCATAGCGGCACGCATGTTGCTCAAGCACATAAACAGCATGAATGAAGCACTAGTGGCCGCACGGCGCGATAAAAATCAGGACAGCAGCCTGCTCGACCGGCTAAGTGGCGATTTGGGTATGTTGCTGGCGCGAACAGAGCAGGTAGTTGATGTATGGGATTTAATTTCTACTGAGAATGTAGAAGGTGAAGCACCACTGGCTAAATGGATTACGCGAACTTTTAAAGATAAAGTGGATTACAGTTTTAATGCCTCACCCATTACCAGTGCCAGCAAATTGGCCAGTGGTTTGTGGCGGCGTGCAGCCGGTGCCCTGCTTACTTCAGCAACGCTGCGCTCGCTGGGAACATTCGATTTACTGTTGAAGCAAACCGGCCTGAACTGGTTGCCGGATACCACCATGCTGGCACTGGATAGCCCGTTTCATTTTGCCGAACAGGGTGAACTGTATATACCGGCACTGGCCGCCAGTCCGAAAGATGCTGCTGCGCATACCAGTGAAATTGTCAAATGGCTGCCGAAACTGATTAATGAAAATGAAGCCATTGGTACTTTGGTGCTATTTTCTTCACGCCGACAAATGCAGGAAGTGGCATTGAAATTACCAGACAGTCATTTGCCGCTATTGTTGGTACAGGGGGAAATATCCAAACAGGTATTATTGCAGCGCCATCAGGAAGCCATTGCTGCCGGTAAGCCCAGTATCATTTTTGGGCTCGACAGTTTTGCCGAAGGGCTGGATTTGCCTGGTGAAATGTGTGTGCAAGTGATTATTGCCAAGCTGCCATTTGCCATGCCGGATAACCCGATTGAGAAAACCCGTAACCAGTGGATAGAAGCACGCGGCGGCAATCCATTCATGGAAATTACTGTGCCGGAAGCGAGTATCAAGCTGATACAGGCAGTAGGACGGCTGATTCGTACCGAAACAGATTACGGCCGGGTAACCATTCTGGATAACCGTATTCTGACAGCACGTTATGGCAAGCAGTTACTGGCGTGTTTGCCACCATTCAAACGCATCGGTTAGGCATAAATCTGGGGTGAAAAGCATTGTCTGTCTACCTTGCTGAGTACAGGGGGTTTGTCATATCAACCAAGTGTGGCAATTGACAATCACTTGATTAATCTTTAATATTAGAAGCTTTCGTATATTTATCTGGATTAGCTCCTATGAAAACCTTTTCAGCTAAGCCGCATGAGGTGAAGCGCGATTGGTATGTAGTTGACGCTCAAGACAAAGTTCTGGGTCGTTTGGCTGCTGAAATCGCTCGCCGTCTGCGTGGCAAACATAAGCCAGAATACACGCCGCATGTTGATACAGGTGATTACATCATTGTAATCAACGCTGACAAATTGCGTGTAACTGGTCAGAAACAGACTGACAAAAAATACTATCGCCACTCAGGCTTCCCGGGTGGTATCTACGAGCGTACTTTTACAGAAATGCAAAACCAGTTCCCTGGTCGTGCGCTGGAAAAAGCCGTTAAAGGTATGTTACCTAAAGGCCCGTTGGGCTATGCCATGATTAAAAAGCTGAAAGTATATGCTACTGCAGAACATGGCCATGCTGCTCAACAACCTAAAGTTTTGGATATCTAAGGACACGCAATGAACGGTAAATATTACTACGGCACGGGTCGCCGCAAAAGTTCAGTGGCTCGTGTTTTCCTGCAAAAGGGTAGCGGTCAGATTATTGTAAATGGTCGTCCGCTTGATGAGTTTTTTGGTCGCGAAACCGGCCGTATGATTGTACGTCAGCCATTGGTACTGACCGAAAATCTGGAAGCTTTCGACATTAAAGTAAATGTAGTAGGCGGCGGTGAAACCGGCCAGTCTGGTGCGATTCGTCACGGCATTACCCGTGCACTGATTGACTACGATGCAGCTCTGAAGCCAACTCTGTCTGCTGCTGGTCTGGTAACTCGTGATGCACGTGAAGTTGAACGTAAAAAATTCGGTCTGCGCAAAGCACGCCGTGCCAAACAGTTCTCCAAACGTTAATCTGTATTGCCACTGCCAAAAAGTTTACAAATACAAAAAAGAGCCTTTATGGCTCTTTTTCTTTTATCATTATTCTGGTTCAGTGCTGCCTACTTTTTACAGCTTCAACAGTAATACCTAATTTTTTGGCAACTCTGGGTGCGGTATATTCTTCATTATCCCATATAATTAATATTTGGCGATAAATCGGTGGCATAGTCACAATTGAATTTGTTAAATCAATGCGTAGATTCAAATCATAATCAGGTGTTGCTGTGTTATTTAGATTAAATTTTGTCTCGGTATTTTTTGACAGTCGGGAACTAAATAGCCGATAACATTCTCTTTCTATAATTCTGAAGAGCTAGTCGGTAAGAGCTTTTATTGTTTTTAATGTGCCAATCTTTCTGTGAATTTGCCAAAGTGTTATTTGTATCGCATTTTCTATGTCTTTAGATATGGAACAGGTTTTTCTGGCAAATCTACTAATCTCCTTTGGGGATAAAATTAATAATTGTTCTAAAGCCTGTTTATTATCGGAATAGGCGGCTGAAATTAATTTTTCTGAATTCTGATTCATGGCAATTTGTCTGTCGCTATCTTTGGATTTTGCTATTTTGGGAACAAATATTGAAGTTGGAAAAAGATTCAAGCTATACTTTTTATCAACACTTATATTTATATAGATGATAGAAATGCGAAAAAGGATTTAAAAGATAAAAGTATAGGTATTTTGATATCAATTTAACTAATTTGTAATATAAATAAGTTTGTTGCTATTAGCTAATGATATCGTACTGGTCAGTCTGTTTTATATTTTCTGTGCAGCAAGCCAGTCCGTCTTTGTAATACATTTCTATTTAAAGTAATAGATTTGTTTTTATGCTAATGAATAGTAACTTTAAGGTTGAAAAGCTTTGCATTATAGCGATAGATATTCTTAAGAAATGAAATTATGCTACTTATTAAAGTATTTATTAGATTTAGTGACAAAGCAGTAAGCATAAATATTTATCTGTAAATATTTTATATATAAGCAATTATTTAAATTGGTTTCTTATGTATAAAAATTATATTGAGTAATTTCTAATAAAATAGAATTTATTTTCGCTGATAAGGTTATATATTTAAAATACAAGTTTATTTATGTGTCTATGAATAGTTACTACAATGCTGATATACAGATTTTGGTAATAATATATTTATTATTTAAGTTTAAATAACTGTTCTGTCAAAATGGCTTTCCAGTATTTTGTCTCTAGTGTGGTCATCAGTCTGTTTGTGATGATTTATTCTAGGTATGTTCTGTAATTGCTATGGGGTAGTCGGTGGTTTTGTATTACGGTGCTTATACCGGTTATAACCAAACAAATACTGGCTGGGAAAGCGTGCTACCCATTGTTCGACATTGTTGTTGATAATCTGGGCATCATGTTCACGATTGCCATTGAGTGTACCTTCCAGCGGAGCGATATGCAGGGCAAAGCCGCGGCCGTGGGGTAGGCGTTCGCCGCAAAAGAACAGGGCGGTTACTTTAGGCATGACGGCCAGACGTGAGGCCAATGTCATGGTGTAGGCTGGTTGACCAAAAAAAGTTGCCCATACACCTTCGCCTTCACCAGGTACCTGATCGGGCAAAACGATGGTGGCCTCTGTGTTTTTTAAGGCACGTACGATTTGTTTGACGCCCTGCATATTGGCCGGTGCAGTATAGCCGTTATCGCGGACGCGGCCGTTATTCATTATGCTTTCCAGCCAACTTATTTTGGGCGGGCGATACATGGCGGTGAGAGGAAAGGGTAGTTTTTCACTCAGGTAACGGCCGGCAAGGTCGTAATTGCCCAGATGCGGGGTAATAAGCAGCAGGCCTTCGTTGCGGGCGATGGCTTCTTCGATGTGTTCCCAGCCGTGCACTTCTTTAAACAGGGAGACGATGTGTTTGCTGGAGCGGGTCCATGCGATGGACAGTTCTAGCCCGCTTTTGGCTGTTTCGGAGAAAACGGATTTAACCAGTTTCTCTGCTTGTTGGTCGTTGGCGGCAAGTTTGCTAAAATGCAGATTTCTAGTTGTGCGTTTACGTTCATTGGTGGCAAAGTAATAGCCAAGACGCCCCAGTATTGAACCTATGCCTTGTAAGACTGGCAAGGGAATTAATGCCAACAAGGAAAATACGACATAAACCAGCTTTTGCATCTGTTGTGTATCTCAAACTCAAAATTTGGGCAACATTATAACAAAAGCATCTATAACTGCCCATAAAGCATTATTAGCATCAGAAAGTATCCGCCAATTATGAGTGAATTTCTGTTTACTTCCGAATCGGTATCTGAGGGTCATCCAGATAAAGTTGCCGACCAGATTTCCGATTCTATTTTAGACGCTATCCTGACTCAGGACCCTGCCGCACGCGTGGCGGCTGAAACTTTAGTCAATACCGGCTTGTGTGTGCTGGCCGGTGAGGTTTCTACACGTGCGCATATTAATTATATTCAGGTTGCACGCGATACGATTAAGCGTATCGGTTATAACTCATCGGAGCTGGGCTTTGATGCCAGCGGCTGTGCGGTGATGGTGTGTTATGACGAGCAGTCTCCTGATATTGCGCAGGGTGTTAATGAAGGGGAAGGTCTTGACCTGGATATGGGTGCCGGTGATCAGGGGCTGATGTTTGGTTATGCCTGTGATGAAACGCCTACGCTGATGCCGTTTGCTATTTATTATGCGCATCGTCTGATGCAGCGCCAGAGTGAAGTGCGTAAAAGTGGTGAGCTGCCATGGTTGCGCCCGGATGCGAAAGCGCAGCTAACCTGTGTGTATGACAGTGAGACTGGTAAGGTGAAGCGCATTGATACGGTGGTGTTGTCTACGCAGCATGAACCGGATGTCGGGCGTGAGGAACTGGTTGAAGCGGTGAAAGAATATATCATCAAGCCGGTATTGCCTGCTGATATGTTAACTGATGAAACGCAGTATCTGATTAATCCGACCGGCCGTTTTGTGATTGGCGGGCCGCAGGGCGACTGTGGTCTGACTGGCCGCAAGATTATTGTGGATACTTATGGCGGTGCGGCGCCGCATGGTGGCGGTGCGTTTTCTGGTAAAGACCCTACCAAGGTTGACCGTTCTGCTGCTTATGCCTGCCGTTATGTGGCGAAGAATATTGTTGCTGCTGGTTTGGCCAGTCAGTGTCAGATTCAGATTTCTTATGCTATCGGTATTGCTCAGCCTACTTCTATTGCGATTGATACTTTTGGTACCGGTAAAATTGATGAAAATCGACTAATTGAGATTGTGCAGGAGCATTTTGATTTGCGTCCGAAAGGGATTATTAAAATGCTGGATTTGCAGCGGCCGATTTATGCGAAAACGGCAGCATATGGCCACTTTGGACGTGAAGAACCAGAATTTACATGGGAACGCACGGATAAGGCGCAATTATTGCGTGAGGCTGCGGGTATTTGATTCAGGTTGTATGAAGAAAGGCTGCTTTTCAGGCAGCCTTTTTGCTGGTTGTTGTGCCGGCTGCGGATATGGTTTTGGCAGTTGCAGGATTTGGTCAGAATAGGTGCGTGTTGTGTTTATGGCAGCCTGAAAGCTTGTCTGAGAAATAAACTAACCTTGCTGGTTTTGTCGTTGTTGTTGGTGTGTTTGCTAAGAAAATTGCAGTTTTGTATAGGGGGAAAGATGCAATTTTGTTTAAGGCTGGTGTGAAGGGTTGTTGAGACAGGCAGAATAAAACAGATATCTGGTTAATATGGCGTAAAAATCTTCAAAATAACTAAATATTTAATCTGTTATCAAATATAATTATGCCCTTAACACATAAGGATAGTTCTGGATTTTTATCTTATAGTTTGTATAGAAAAATAATTATCAGTGTGGAATTTGTGACTGTTTATTAATAAGTTCGGCTGGTTGATTTTTCTGTGACTGGTTCTGGCCGGTGCACTGGTCTAAATGATGGTTCAAAGCAGTTTATGGTTGTGGTGTGGTCAGCCTGATGTCTGGCATGGCATATGGCAGATTATGTCTGTGAACTGGAAAAGGTGCATCGGTAATGATATTTGCTGGTGGGGCGGTTTACGGGCATATAAGCGTACTTGTCAATAAATTTGATAATATAGTTACTATTTTGGGGTTGGAATATTTTCAGCCAAACTATAAGCTTCATTTATAATAAATGGTATGGTTATTGTAATGGTTTATTTTTTGGATTTTGAGGTGCTCTAACATGGGTTTTTCTCTTCCTGCTACCGAACTGGAAGCTACTTTAGGGGTGCTGGCAGTGAAAATGCCAAGCATGAATGTTCAGTTGGTAATGCTCAGCCGGTTAATACGTCTGGTGCATACGACTATTCAAAGTGAGCTGAATGAACGTTTGCGCCAGCACCATCTGTCAGAAAGTCTATGGCATGCGCTGATAGCGGTTTATGCGCGGCCGAATCATGAGATTTTACCATCAGAACTGAGCAGTATTCTGAATCTAACCCGCACCAGTGCAACGCGTTTGTCTGATGATTTGGTGCTTAATGGCTGGGCAACGCGTTCTACTCATCCTTTAGACCGGCGTAAAATTACCTTGAAGTTAACCAAAGCTGGTGAAAATCTGATTCAGCTGGTTAGTCCGGAAACCAATGAGGTACGCCGGCGGGTATGGTCAGCCCTGAGTGAACCGGAATATGAACAATTGCAGCAGTTGCTAACCAAGTTATTAACTGCTGCTTAACTTTTTTGCTGAGATTTGCATGAAATTAACTGTGTCTGTGCCCCGATTCCGATTACGTCAGTTATCCCTTATTACTCCGGTTACTTTGCTGCTGTTGTCTGCCTGTGCCAATTTTGGCCAGCAGCCAGATTTGCAAACGCCACAGGAGGCGACACAACTGCAATTACCTGCCGGTCAGTCTGCCCATACTGGGCAGAACTGGTGGCTGGGTTTGAATCAGCCGCTGTTGAATAAGCTTATGGATACAGGCTTGGCTAATGCACCGGATTTGCGCATTG
The DNA here is from genome assembly GCF_002777425.1 of Snodgrassella alvi. GTDB lineage: Bacteria > Pseudomonadota > Gammaproteobacteria > Burkholderiales > Neisseriaceae > Snodgrassella > Snodgrassella alvi_B. The sequence goes on along the minus strand of NZ_MDVC01000089.1, from coordinate 30,778 downwards.
CTGCCGCGCGTATTGCGCAAGCAGAAGCGCAATGGCGTGGTGCCAGAGGTGAGGCTGGTGTACAGGTAGGTATACAGGCAAATGGGGTAGCTGCATATTTGAATCCGAAGCCGGATTCAAATAGGGCTGGTGATGACCCGAATCATGTTTTCCGTAATGAAATGGCTGCTGTGGCCGTTAATTATACTTTTGATTTCTGGGGCAAGCAGCGTAATCTGATTAAGGCGGCACTTGGTGCGCGTCTTGCTGCTGCCTATCAGCAGGAACAGGCACGACTGGTGTTAAGCCAGAGCATTGTATCGCAATATACACAATGGCAGTTGTTGCAGGAGCAGGTGAATATTCTGCAACAGCGTATTGGTGTGAATCAGCAGTTGCAAAAGCTGGTTGCCAACCGGATTCATGCTGGTTTGCAACCAGCCAGTGATGAGTATACTTTTACGCAAACAGTACTGGGTTTGCAAAGTGCCTTGCGCCAGACGCAGGCGGATATCGAACGTACTCGTCACAGCATGGCGGTACTGGTTGGTCTGTCGCCAAACCAGCTGCCGGCAATGGTACCTCAGCCGCTGGGTAAAGTGCCTGAGGTGGCGGTTGATGGGCTGCGTGCGGATATTCTGGGACAACGGCCTGATATTGCTGCACAACGAGCCTTATTACAGTCGAATTATTTTGGTATCAAGGCGGCAGAGGCGGCATTTTATCCTGATATTGAAATTAAGGGTTTGGCCGGTCTGGCGCACGTGGATGCGTTTGATCTGGTGCATTCTTCTTCACGGATGCTGGGTATTGTGCCAGCCATTTCGTTGCCTATCTTTACTTCAGGCAGTTTGCAGGCTGCGTTGTCGGGTAAACGTTCTGCCTATAATGAACAGGTAGCCCAATATGATAAGACGGTACTGACAGCCTTGCAGCAGGCAGCCGATGCCATGAGTGATTATCAGCACAGTACGGTGGCATTGCCATTGCAGCAGCAGGCTTTTCAGGTGGCACAGAAGAATGCAGTATCCAGCAGCAAACGTCATGCGGCCGGGCTGGACAATGCTATTACCAAACTGCAACGCGAAGATACTGCTTTGAGGGCACGTGCTGATTGGGTTAAAACCATTGCCTGGCAGCAACAGAGCTGGAATAGTCTGCATGCTGCGCTGGGTGGTGGTTTCCAGCTTTCAGATACTCAGGCTACTCGTTAATTTACTGTTATTTTTCTATTTTATTGAGCTATTTACGTATGAGTGAACAAAAGCAAACTAACGAGGCGGTAACAACCTCGCAACCGGCGGTTCAGCCGCAGTCTGAACGAGTGCCCACAGGCCGCAAGCGCAAGCTGGTGGTGCTGACTGCCGTATTTCTGCTGATTGCACTGGGCTTTCTGCTGATGTATCTGCTGGTCTGGCAGCATAAAGAATCCACCGATGATGCATATGTGAATGGTCATCTGGTGCAGATTACGCCGCAGATTACTGGTACGGTGCAGAAGGTGAATGTGGATGACACGCAAACCGTTAAAGCCGGTCAGGTGCTGGTTGAGCTGGATAACAGTGATATGCAGCTAGCGTTTGAACGGGCACATGATGAGCTGATTAATGCAATTCGCCAGAATCAGCAGCAGACTGCTCAGTCACGTCAGGCCAGTGCACAGGTGGCCGCACAACAGGCTCAGTTAAAACGCTTGCAAGCAGACTTGCAGCGTCGCCAGAGTCTGGCCGGTACGGATGCCATTTCTGCTGAAGAGTTAAGCCATGCTCGTGATGCGGTATTGGAAGCTCAGGCAAAACTGAAAGCTGTGCAAGGGCAGGAAAGTGCGGCAAAAGCGGTGTTGGGGCATAATGTTCCGCTGCGCCAGCAGCCGGCAGTGATGACAGCAGTCAGCCATCTGAAAAGTGCATGGCTGGATTTACAGCGTACCCAAATCAAGGCGCCAGTAGATGGACAAGTTGCCAAACGCAATGTTCAGGTGGGTCAGAAAGTGGCTACAGGCGCGGCACTGATGGCGGTAGTACCGTTGAATAATGTCTGGGTGGATGCCAACTTCAAGGAAAGCCAGCTGGCTAAAATCCGTATCGGGCAGCCGGTGGAAATCAGAGCAGATGTGTATGGCAGTAAAGTAACCTATCACGGTAAGGTGGCTGGTTTGTCTGCTGGTACGGGTGCAGCGTTCTCTCTTTTACCGGCACAGAATGCAACCGGTAACTGGATTAAAGTGGTACAGCGCGTGCCGGTGCGTATTGCGCTGGATCCGAAAGAGCTGGCTGCGCATCCGTTGCGGGTAGGGTTATCAATGGATGTTGAGGTAAATACGCGTAACCAGAATGGGCAGGATTTAACATCAGTGCATGCGATTCCCACCAATGGCAATATGGCTGCAATTGACTGGACGCCAATCAATAATATGATTGAGCAGATTTTCGCCCAGTACGCTCCCTGATTCTGTTAATGCTGAATCTTATCTGGATGCTGCTGGTGCAGGAACAACAGCCCTGTCACCAGCAGGTTTTACTCAGGTAGTGATTTGGCCTGATTTTACTGTAATTCCAGAAGCATTATCTTTGTGAACCGCATTATTTGTGTCTGTGCGCACAGATTTGGATATGCTGCGAGATGAGTAATGTTTCTGCAATAAGGCTGCTTGAATGACGCATTCTCCTTTAAAAGGTCCGGCACTGGCTCTGGTTACGGTGGCACTGTCACTGGCCGTTTTTATGCAGGTGCTGGATTCCACCATTGCCAATGTGGCATTGCCAACCATTACTGGTAATCTGGGTGCAGCCAATAGTCAAGGTACGTGGGTGATTACTGCGTTTGCGGTAGCGAATGCTATTTCAGTACCGCTTACTGGCTGGCTGGCGCGCCGCTTTGGTGAAGTGAAAGTCTTTGTCGTGGCGACACTGTCGTTTGTGTTGGCCTCGTTTTTATGTGGTATTGCACCCAGTTTGGCATTGCTGGTGTTTTTCCGCGTGTTGCAGGGTGCTGTGGCCGGGCCGATGATTCCGCTGTCGCAAAGTTTGCTGATGGCCGCCTATCCGCCGGAAAAACGTCCAATGGCGCTGGCTATGTGGTCGATGGTAATCATTGTGGCACCGATTTTCGGGCCGATTCTGGGTGGTATTATCAGTGATAACTGGCATTGGGGCTGGATTTTCTTTATTAATGTGCCAATTGGTTTGCTGGCTGCCGGTATTTCATGGCAGATGATGAAAAAACGCGAAACCGAAACTGTACACGAGCCAATCGACCGCATGGGCTTATCGCTGATGGTAGTAGGCGTAGGTGCCTTGCAGATGATGCTTGACCGCGGCCATGAGCTGGACTGGTTCTCATCCAATGAAATTATTGTTCTGGCTGTTATTGCTGTAGTGTGTCTGGGCTATTTTGTTATCTGGGAATGGTATGCCAAATATCCGATTGTAGACTTGCGCCTGTTTAAAGACCGTAATTTTACCGTAGGGGTAATTACCCTCAGTACAGCCTATATGACCTATATGGGGGCGATTGTACTGCTGCCGATGCTGTTGCAGATGCAGCTTGGTTATACCGCTACCTGGGCGGGGCTGGCCACGGCACCTATTGGTATTTTTCCAGTATTGTTGTCGCCACTGATTGGTAAGTTTGGTAACCGGCTGGATATGAGGGTGCTGGTAACCATCAGCTTTACCGTATACGCTATCTGTTTCTTCTGGCGTACCAATTTTAATGCTGGCATGGGTTTTATGGATGTATTCTGGCCGCAGTTTGTGCAGGGGATTGGTATGGCGATGTTCTTTATGCCGTTAACTCAGATTACCCTGTCTAATATGTCTGGTTCGCAGATTGCCAGCGCGTCGAGTATTTCCAATTTTGTGCGCATTCTGGCCGGTGGTATTGGTACTTCAATGGTAAATGTATTGTGGGATAAACGTGAAGCTTTGCATCATACGCAATTGGTGGAAAACATCCATCCTTATAATAGCACTATGAATGAGTCAATTCAGGGTATGAATCAGCTCGGTTTAAGTGGTGTACAGCCTTTAGGTTCGATTGAGCATACTATTGGTCAGCAGGCGCATATTATGGGTGCGAATGATTTATTCTGGCTGTATGGTTTGACTTTCTTAATTCTGATTGTGCTGGTATGGTTTGCCAAGCCACCGTTTGGTAGTGGCGGTGGCGGCGGGGCACATTGAAATCCTTTGCTATCTACTAACGCGGCCTGTGCATTCTGTGCAGACCGTGTTATTTTTTTATCCTTTCCGTATACACAACATTATTACAATCTGTTGTAAGGCAAATGTTTATATACAACTGTGAATGTAAAGTGGTGGCAGCTTGTGTACAATAGATAGCGTTTAAGTGCATGGCTGGCGATAAGCAGTTAGGTAATATTAGTAATGATGATGAAATTGGCGTTTGCTTTTTTATATGTGCTGCAATTACTGCCGTTGTGTATGATTCATGCACTGGCACGATGTGTGGGCTGGTTAAGTTATTATGCGGTAGCGCCGCGGCGGCGCATTGGCCTGATTAATTTGCGCCAATGTTTTCCCGAATGGACAGAACGGCAGCGGCGCAAGGTACTGCGTGAACATTTTTATCATATGTCCATGCTGTTACTGGAATATGGCCTGTACTGGTATGGCGATGCCAGACGGCTGAAAAAGCTAGTGCGCTATCAGGACAAGCATTATCTGGATGAAGTACTGGCTGCCGGTGAGAAAGTGATTTTACTCTATCCGCACTTTACTGCTTTTGAGGCGGCGGTATATGCCCTCAATCAGGATGTTCCTCTGATTAGCGTCTATTCGCATCAGAAAAACAAGCAGCTGGATGAGCAAATTCTCAAAGGACGCCAGCGTTATAACAATGCTTTTCTGATTGGACGTACGGAAGGGCTGCGTGCCATTATCAAGAAAATCAAAGCCAGCAGTGCGCCGTTTCTTTATCTGCCCGATCAGGATTTTGGGCGGCGTGAATCGATTTTTGTGGATTTTTTCGGTATTCCCACTGCTACGATTGCCGGCCTTAGCCGTATTGCCGCTTTAACTAAAGCTAAGGTTATTCCGGCGATTCCTACCCGTGAAGCGGATGGCAGCGTTACCTTGCGTTTTTATCCGCAGTGGGACAATTTCCCCAGTAAAGACATAGTTGCCGATACCCAGCGCATGAATGATTTTATTGAGGCACGGGTGCGCGAACAGCCGTCACAGTATTACTGGCTACATAAACGTTTCAAAACCCGCCCAGAGGGCGAGGCATCGTTTTATCAGAAAATTCACAAATAAAAACCGGCTATCCGCTACAGCAAACAGCCGGCCAAAAAATACTGCTGCCATGAGTTGATTCTCTGGCAGCAGTTATTTATTCAGAAACCTGATAACGCTATAGACTGGCCGATATAAGCATCGTTATGTAGCGCTTTCAACATAAAATGAGCCACATCCGCGCGGGCAATACGGCCACTGCCAGCTGGAATGCCCTGTGTTGCTTCAGCATAATGACCAGAAAGGGCATCATGAGTTAAGCCCAGCGGGCGCACAATCGTTGCGTCCAGACCAGCCGCCTGAATCTGCTCAATTGCAGCACGATGATCGACCAGCGGATGGCGTAGAAATTCCATTGCCGCCTGACCACGTTCACCTTCCAGCTCATTATCCACACCGGCGGAAGCGCAGTAGACGATGCGTTTAATGCCATGTTGTTGCAATTGCGGAGCAATATTGCTGAGCATGCGCTGCAAATCATCACCCGGTTTGACCCCCTGATTAGTGTTCAGAGCTGAGGCCACTGCATCATAATGGTTGTTAGCGGCAAACAGTGCAGCAACATCAGTAGCCTCAAACGCATCACAGCGGCGAATATGCAAGTTGGGATGCTGTAAGTTGAGTTTTTCCGGTGTGCGCACTGCCGCAGTAACTTCATCACCATTGGCCAGTGCCTGCTCAACTAAAGACCTGCCAACGCCACCGGTGGCTCCAAAAACCAGAATGTGCATCAATGTTCTCCCGCTAAATAGTCAGAATCAGCTTAATAAACCGATAGTATGAAAATAATCCCGATAAATGGCTGCTTTACGTTCCAGTGCGAGCGGATAGGCACGCGAAGAAGAGGGCAGTCTGGATAAAGTTAGGTGCCGGCCAGCCAGAGTGGTATCAGTGGGATGGCCGATAGTTGGTGCGGCTGTACCGGCTGGCAGAAGCTGTAGTAGTGTGCTGGTGGCCTTGTCACCAGTAGTCATTATGTGCTGACAATCTGGAATCTGTGCCAGTAAGGCCGGTAAATCTACTGGGGTAACCACTTCGAGAAACTTGTCTGCTGCATTGTTTTGCAGGCGCCTGATCTGATAGGCAGTATCATTAATGGCAATGCCGCGTTCAGATAAAAAAGCACGGATTAAGGGCTCATTAAATGCTTTATTGTTTTCGGTAAAGAAATGGTGCTTGTCCTGAAAAAACACCAGCCCAAAAATGCGCCACATATCATTTTGTAGATTGGGATAGTAAAAATTCATTTTCCAGCGTGCAGTTGGTGGCGGAAATGAACCCAGCATCAGCAGCCGCGCACTGGCTGGTAGAAACGGTGCCAGCGGATGTGTTTCAACTATTATTTCAGCCATAAATACTCGTAGCGTAATGGTGTTGTCTAACAGCGGCCAAACAGGCAGGCAACCATATGTGCCTGTTCTTCTGTATAACCGGGCTCGCCCAGCCGCGCCGCCATCACCCATTCATTGGAAAAGCTCTGCTGGCCACTGTATTCATGCCACAGGCGTTGCTGTTCGGCTTTATTGCCATTTTTAATGGCCACTTGCATGCGTTGCCTGATGCTCAGTGGTATAGAATCACTCATCATAACCTCCGTAAGTTTCAGATAAACTGTCCCTGATTTTCATAGCGGCGGTGAAACCATATCAGACAGGCACAACCGCATAATGTCAGTGGTACACCCAGTAATGCCGGATATTGATAGCCCCAGTGCTGGCTGATGGCCAGCCCGCCGCCATACGAACCAATGGCATTACCCAGATTAAATGCCATCTGTACACTGGCAGCACCAAGCAGTGCACCGCCCGGAGAATGGCGCAGCAATAATAATTGCTGCGGTGCCGATACCGCAAACAGGCAGAATGTACATATACACATCAGTGTCGCCGACAGCCAGCCAGTTGAAGCAAACAGAAAAATCAGTAGCAGCGCCACAGCTGCCAGCCCCTGCAAACTGGCGGCTACCTGTCCCGGTGTGTAGCGGTCTGCCAGACGGCCACCACACCAGTTGCCAGCCACCATACCGGCACCGGCCAGCACCATTAACAAACTAACCTGATTACCACTAAAACCGGATACCTGCGTTAATAACGGGCTGATATAACTGAACCAACAGAAGATTCCGCCATTACCTAAAGTAGTGGCCGCCAGAATCAGCCACGGTGCCGCCGATTTCAGAAAATGGAATTGTCCCAGAATACCGGTATCTGGTAGCCGTTCTATTGGTGGAATAAAACGCTGCAAAGTGAACACCAGCACAATTGCTACTACGGCAACCAAAGTAAATACCAGCCGCCAGCTTAAATGCAGACTCAGCCATGTGCCAACCGGTACACCAAGCAGATTGGCTACTGTCATGCCGGCAATCATCATGGCTACCGCCTGCGCCGAACGTCCGGGAGGTGCCAGTTTGGTAGCGACAATTGAACCGATGCCAAAATAGGCGCCATGTGGCAAGCCGGAAATAAAACGTGCCAGCAGCAGAGTTATATAGCCGGGTGCCATGGCCGCCAGTAGATTACCAATCGCAATCAGTACCGACAGTGACAGCAGAATGGTTTTGGGCGGTAAGCGGTAACTTAATACCAGCAGCCATGCTCCACTGCATACACCAAGCGCATAAGCAGCAATAAAATGCCCGGCCTGTGCAATATCGATACCGAGTGAAGCGGCCACATCTGGCAGAATACCCATCATACTGAATTCTGCCATGCCTAGTGCAAATGTACCTAACGACAACGAAAGTAAGCTTTTTAATAACATAATAATCTACAGCCATAGTTCGTTCAGCTATAAACAGCAAGTTTAGACGTAGCTTGCCTGCTTGTCACTTTTCGCGCACATAAATGAATGCCACATTCAGCAGAATTAATAAATTGAGCAAAAATTCAGTCTCGTGGTGCTAATAGCATAATTGCAGTATCAAGCGGGTACACCAGCACACCACTGATATCTCATTTATCCGGTATTACTTTATTACCAATTATGGTGACAGCAGCGAGCAACAGATATAAATGCTGCTACAGACTGTGTATATACGCGGTCGCCAATATGACTTCCACCAGTACCAGCAGCCATACAAATAACCGTCAAAGTAATGTACCCAGCAGCCAGAGTGCAGATTTCTGCAATGACAGCCAGAAAATAGTAAACAAAAGTTGCATGGGTTGCCTGTGAGAGGGTTGGTTGATTGCGCCAGCCCGAATCATAGCCAGAAATAATCAAGATTGCTCATACCATAACAGTATCGGCACTGTTGTTGCGTATACAGCAGTATTTGTGGGAGCTATCTGTCAGGGCAATTTGTTGTTTATGGCGTCTTTAAAACTTCTGGGATTAAATCAGGATGAGGTAAGAAACAGCTAAAAATGTATTAATTTAAGGTGTAATATGGAATATATTAATATGTAAATAATTTAGAATCTGCTGCTGGAGTAGACAGAAATGAAGAAGATAATCGTGCAGTTTTCAACAATTAATGCTTTGATGGCAGGGTTGTTTGATGGGGTATTCGGTGTTGGGGAAGCAAAAAAACATGGTGATTTTGGTTTGGGCTGCTCGCATGCACTTGCCGGTGAGGTAATTATTGATAAGGATTTTCTGGAAGCAGACGGTGATAAAGCGGTAAAGGTCATGGGTGACGATGAGCTTTTGCCATTTGTACAGGTAACAACGTTTCAGCCGGATAAAGTAGTGGATATCACCGATGTGAGTAAAAATAATCTGTATACACATCTGGCGCACTATTTGCCGCTGGATAATATATTTGTGGCCGTAAAAATCAGTGGCCGCTTCAATAAGCTGAAAATCCGCCGTCCGTTTGCGCAGCAGAAACCTTATCCGTCTGTAGTCAAGGTATTTGAACAGCAGGTAGTAGATACTATAGAGGATGTAAGCGGTACATTAATTGGTTTTTGGACACCGGAATTTTTCAAGGAGCTATCAGTAGCCGGTTTTCACCTGCATTTTATTGATACCACGCGTAAACTGGGCGGGCATGTAATTGATTTTATGGCCAGTAAGGCTGAGCTGGCGTTTGAGCGCAAGCAATCGGTAGAAATTGTGCTGCCTGAGGACGAGGAATATTTGCGCAAAAATCTGAAAATGGATGATCTAAATAATGTTATCAAACAGGTAGAAAATTAATCTAGGCGTGTTACACTATTTTCTGGTTATCTGGAATAGATTTAAGGGGTGTACGGTAGAATTTACAGGTACTACTGGATAACTTGCCTGCTATTTGCGCTGAAAGTGTAAACCATGAAAAAAATAATCTGTGGGCTATTCTGTCTGTGTTTGCTGGTCGGCTGTAACCAGCAATCAGCGGATTCAGCCACCGCTTCATCTGAAGCAGCCAGCCTGCCTGCGCATATGCCGCTGGCGATTGACCCGGCGTTGACAACATCTGTTGACCAGCAGTTGCTGGCGTTACAGAAGAAGCTGCCACAGAAACATAACCAGATTATGTTTAACGCAGCAGTACGGCATAACCAGACAATTTATTATTCGTATACGATGCTCGATAGCAAGCGTAATCAGAATAATTTCAATGTGGCTGCGGCGAAAAAAGATTTACAGCAGAATTGCCGCCAGCCGCTGACTCGGCGTATGTTGCTGGGTGGATTTAATTTTGTGTATGTTTATACGTTTCAGGATCATTCGCAGGTGAGTGTGCCGCTGTCTGGCAAAGATTGTCGCTAGAGGTGTTGCTGCGTCTTGATGATTGCTTTCAGGCTGATATACACAGGGGGGGCAGTTAATGCCCCCCCTGTTGTTAACTGATTGCCTTTACAGTTACTGTTTCAAACGGGCAAAGGCCGCAGCCATGGCATTATTTGCACTGCTGGGCTTGTGTGGCGTTTTGCCATTCTGTCTGCGCGGGCGTTCGTTTCGTTGAGATGCTGCCTGAGCATCGTCATTCAGACGCATGGACAGAGCAATACGTTTGCGCGGTATATCAATTTCGATTACTTTAACCTTAACAACATCACCGGCTTTAACAATATCGCGCGGGTCGGCAATGTAACGGTCGGCCAGTGCAGAAACATGTACCAGTCCGTCCTGATGGACACCAATATCAACAAAGGCGCCAAATGCAGCCACATTGCTGACCACGCCTTCAAGTATCATGCCGGGCTGAAGGTCGGTAATGTCTTCCACACCGTCGGCAAAGGTAGCGGTTTGAAATTCACCACGTGGGTCGCGGCCGGGTTTTTCCAGTTCGGCCAGAATGTCGTTAATGGTAGGCAGCCCCACATTGGCATCAATGTAATCGGTGGGTTTCAGTGCTTTAAGCACGCTGCGGTTGCCAATGAGCTGGTCGGCACGCAGTTGTGCTGTTTTAAGCATTCTGGCTACGATGGGATAGCTTTCGGGATGGACGGCACTGGCATCCAGAGGTTCATCTCCACCTTGAATACGCAGAAAGCCGGCTGCCTGTTCGAAGGTTTTGCTACCCAGACGCGGTACCTTAAGCAGGTTCTGACGATTGGCGAAAGCGCCGTTCTGGTCGCGGTAGCTGACAATATTCTGAGCCAGTGTGTTGTTCAAGCCAGAAATACGCGCGAGTAACGCAACTGAGGCGGTATTAACATCTACACCCACTGCATTCACACAGTCTTCAACTACGGCATCCAAGCTTTTGGCTAGCTGGCTTTGGTTAACATCATGCTGATACTGGCCAACGCCAATGGACTTAGGGTCGATTTTAACTAACTCAGCCAGTGGGTCTTGTAGGCGGCGGGCAATAGAAACAGCTCCACGCAGGCTAACATCCAAATCGGGAAATTCTTTGGCTGCCAGTGCCGAAGCGGAATAAACAGATGCGCCAGCTTCGGAGACAATAATTTTTTGCAGGTGGTAATCCGGCAGGGTGCGAATCAGCTCACCGGCCAGTTTGTCGGTTTCTCGGCTGGCGGTGCCGTTGCCGATGGCAATCAATTGGACTTTATACTGTTTAACCAGATGCATCAGTATGGTTAGTGCGCCTTTCCAGTCGTTACGCGGTTGATGCGGGTAGATGGTGGCGGTTTCCAGCAGCTTGCCGGTATCGTCGACTACGGCTACTTTCACACCAGTACGGATGCCGGGATCAAGCCCGATGGTGGTAAGGCGACCGGCCGGTGCGGCCAGCAGTAAATCTTTCAGGTTCTGGGCAAAAACGCTAATGGCAGCCTGATCTGCATTTTCTTTTAGTCGGTTCAGCGCTTCCAGTTCCAGTGAGAGGAAGATTTTGGCACGCCAGCTCAAGCGTACGGTGTCGCGTAACCAGCGGTCGGCTGCACGTCCCATATCAGCAATGCCAAACTGTTGCGCAATCAGTTGTTCGTAAATACTCTGTTCGCTCAGCGGAATATCATCTGGCTGGTATTTCAGACTGAGTGCCAGTATGCCTTCGTTACGGCCGCGTAATATGGCCAGTGCACGGTGACTGGGTATACTGTGAATCGGTTCGCGATGATTAAAGTAGTCTTTGAATTTCTCGCCGGCACTTTCCTGACCTTCGAGTATCGTGGCATGGATTTCTCCTTCACGCCACAATTTATCACGTAAGCGCCCAATTAGATTGGCATCTTCAGCAAATTGTTCCATCAAAATTGCACGCGCGCCATCCAGCGCCGCCTTGCTGTCGGCTACGTTGTCGTTCAGATAGCTTTGTGCGGCGCTTTCCGGATTCAGGTCTGGCTGAGTGAGTAGGGCTTCAGCTAGTGGTGCCAGCCCATGCTCGCGGGCAATCTGGGCTTTAGTACGGCGTTTGGGTTTAAAGGGAAGATAAATATCTTCCAATGCAGTTTTGTTATCAACTGCTGCTATGGTCTGCCGCAATTCATCAGTGAGTTTGCCCTGTTCTTCAATGCTGGATAGTACTGTCTGTTTGCGTTCCTGTAATTCACGCAGGTATTGTAGGCGTTCAGCAAGGGTGCGTAGTTGAGTATCATCCAGACCTCCAGTAGCTTCTTTGCGGTAACGTGCCACAAACGGTACAGTGGCGCCATCATCCAGCAAGTCAATCGCTGCCTGAATCCGTGCAGAAGCAACATTCAGTTCTGAAGCAATTTTCTCAGTGATGTTCATAACAATTTAATCTGCAATCAAAAAGACAAGCATAGCTGGCTACAGAAGCTTTGTCACCTGTTCCCGTATGTGAAAATCGCTAGTAAATATTGCCATAAGATGTATTAGCGGCCTGTATCAATAAAAAAGGCTATTTGTTTGAAACAAATAGCCCTAAATGTTGTTTGGGTTAGATGAATTTATCTGGCAACAGGATAAGTACCGGGTATCAAAATATCCGTATTGACGGCTTTAATATCAGTATGTCCAGTAAAGGCCATGGTGGTATCCATTTCATCATAGATAATTTCTAATGCGCGTTTTACTCCGTCTTCACCATATGCGCCCAGACCATATAGGAATGCTCGACCAATCAATGTACCTTTGGCACCCATGGCAATGGCTTTGAGAACGTCCTGACCACTGCGGATACCACTGTCCAGCCAAACTTCAATATTATTACCTACCGCAGAGACAATATTGGGTAAAGCATGGATAGTAGAGGGTGCGCCATCTAGCTGGCGGCCGCCATGATTGGATACCACAATCGCATCTGCACCAGATTTCACTGCCATTTCAGCATCTTCAGCATCCAAGATACCTTTGATAATCAGTTTTCCACCCCATAAATCCTTGATTTCCTCTATGTCTTTCCAGCTCAGACGCGGATCAAATTGTTCAGATGTCCATGAGGACAGTGAGGTCATGTCAGCTACGCCTTTGGTATGGCCAACGATGTTGCGGAAGGTGCGGCGTTGAGTATTGAGCATGGCCAGACACCATTCCGGTTTGGTGGCCAGATTCATCCAGTTGCGCAGGGTTGGTTTAGGCGGAGTAGACAAGCCGTTTTTGATATCTTTGTGGCGTTGTCCTAGTACCTGTAAATCAGCAGTAACCACCAGCGCGGAGCATTTTGCGGCTTGAGCACGGCGAATCAGATCGCGCATGAATTCACGATCACGCATCACATACAGTTGAAACCAAAAAGGGGCGCTGGTGTTTTCTGCAACATCCTCGATGGAGCAGACAGACATGGTGGACAGGGTGAATGGTACACCAAATTTTTCTGCCGCCCGTGCCGCCAGAATCTCGCCATCAGCATGTTGCATACCGGTTAATCCCGTAGGTGCCAGTGCCACAGGCATTTTTACTTGCTGTCCTACCATCGTTGTTTCTAGTGTACGGCCGGTCATATCCGTCAGTACGCGCTGACGTAGCTTAATACCTTGAAAATCATCACTATTGGCATGATAGGTAGATTCTGTCCACGAACCGGTATCGGCATAATCGTAAAACATTTTCGGTACTTTGCGCTTAGCAACTTTGCGCAAATCTTCGATACATGTCATTTTGCTTAATTTGTTTTGCATGTGGTTACCTATTTTCAAATTTTCTTAGTGGGAATAGTATTAACTGAACAAGATAAAGTTATACATCAATTCTATCTGGTTGTAATCATTGTCATTGATTTCTGTCTGCATTTAAACTAGTTAAGTTGTCTGCCTGAATGGACAGCAAACTGGTAGAGGGCTGCCAATAATCAGACAACACGTGACAGTTTATAAATCATCACCATAATCAGAAGCAGCAGACAGCTAATGCCAATCAGCATTGTCCAAGGTCCCCAACGCTGCGTACGTCCACAAAATCCAGCCGTTAATATGGCACAACAGATGCCGAGTAGGATTAGCAAAATATAAAAGTCCATCTTCTGCTCCAGTAGAATTGCTTTGTTGTAAATAATTGGTACGATTATTGTAACGGCCAGCCTCCTAACATGTTAGTTTTTTTACAGATATAATGGCAGTATCTGTCCATATATGTATTCATCTGTGTAAAAAATACTGGCAGACAGCAATACCAAAACTGTGGTTTGAACACCAAAAATATCAGGATGAAAGTAATCATTCTTATCTGCCTGAACAATTGGTCAGACAAAATAGGCTTTATCGGTTACAAATCATCCATAAAATAAAACCCCACTCATAAGTGGGGTTGTACATATAAGGAGAAAAAAATCAGTCTTTTTTCTCTTTGTCTTTTACTTCTTCAAATTCAGCATCGACGATATCGTCGTTGCCTTTGTTTTGTGGCTGTTCTGCTTGAGCGCCGGCCTGCTGACCTTCAGCCTGTGCCTGAGCATACATCATTTCGCCCAGTTTCTGGCTGGCTGTACCCAAAGCCTCAGCTTTAGCATCAATAGTAGCTTTGTCTTCGCCCTTAACAGCTTCTTCAGCTTCCTTGATGGCTGCTTCAATTTTTTCTTTCTCAGCAGCGTCCAGTTTGTCGCCGTATTCACTTAGAGATTTCTGTACAGAGTGAATCAGGGCTTCAGCCTGATTGCGGCTGCTTACCAGTTCAGCCAACTTGCGGTCTTCTTCAGCATTGGCCTCCGCATCTTTTACCATGCGTTCGATTTCTTCTTCACTCAAGCCAGAAGAAGCCTGAATGGTAATATTAGCTACTTTGCCAGTACCTTTGTCTTTAGCAGATACGTGCAGAATACCATTGGCGTCAATGTCAAAAGTCACTTCTACCTGTGGAACACCACGCGGAGCTGGCGGAATATCACCTAGATTAAACTGTCCCAGACTCTTATTGGCAGAAGCACGTTCACGTTCGCCCTGTAATACATGGATGGTTACAGCACTCTGGTTGTCTTCAGCGGTAGAGAATGTCTGCGTTGCCTTGGTAGGGATGGTGGTATTTTTATTGATGAGTTTGGTCATCACACCACCCATGGTTTCAATACCCAGAGACAATGGCGTTACGTCCAGTAACAATACATCGCTACGGTCACCAGCTAATACAGCGCCCTGAATTGCAGCACCTACAGCCACGGCTTCGTCTGGATTAACGTCACGACGTGGTTCTTTACCAAAAAAGTCTTTAACCGCTTCCTGTACTTTCGGCATACGGCTCTGACCGCCTACCAGAATCACATCGTTAATGTCATTTACGCTTAGGCCGGCATCTTTAATTGCGGTGCGGCAAGGTTCGATAGAGCGGGTAATCAGGTCTTCTACCAGACTTTCGAATTTGGCACGGGTAATTTTCATGGCCAAATGTTTCGGGCCAGAAGCATCCATGGTGATGTAAGGCAGGTTGATTTCAGTCTGCTGGCCGCTGGACAGTTCGATTTTGGCTTTTTCCGCAGCTTCTTTCAGACGTTGCAAGGCCATTACATCATTTTTCAGGTCGATGCCCTGATCTTTTTTGAATTCATCAATGATGTAATTAATCAGACGCTGGTCAAAGTCTTCACCACCGAGGAAAGTATCACCATTGGTGGCCAATACTTCAAACTGTTTGTCGCCATCAATTTCAGCGATTTCAATAATGGAAATATCAAACGTACCGCCACCAAGGTCATAAACGGCAATCTTGCGGTCGCCTTTTTCACCTTTATCCATACCAAAAGCCAGAGCCGCAGCAGTTGGTTCATTAATAATACGTTTTACGTCCAGACCAGCAATACGGCCGGCATCTTTAGTAGCCTGACGCTGGCTATCATTAAAATAGGCCGGTACGGTAATCACAGCTTCAGTTACTGTTTCGCCCAGATAATCTTCAGCTGCTTTTTTCATTTTGCGCAATACTTCAGCAGAAACCTGTGGAGGTGACAGTTTTTCACCATGCGCTTCTACCCAAGCGTCATTATTGTTGGCCTTAACAATCTGGAAAGGCATGGATTTGATATCGCGCTGCACTTCAGCATCATCGAATTTACGGCCAATCAAACGTTTTACTGCGTAAACAGTGTTTTTCGGGTTGGTTACAGCCTGACGTTTGGCTGGGGCGCCTACCAGAATTTCGTTATCGTCCAGATAAGCTACAATAGAAGGTGTAGTACGTGCACCTTCAGCATTTTCTATTACCTTAGTCTGGCCACCTTCGGAAATGGCAACACAAGAGTTGGTAGTACCCAGGTCAATACCGATTACTTTTGCCATAATTTAAAAATCTCCTAATAATTTAATTTCGTAATTTGCGCCGTTATCGTACGGCTGCAAATACAGTAGTTCAAAACCACCGCTATGCTATTGCTAATGCATCGTAAATGGGTATGCCCGGGACGATTTCAAGCATAGTTTTGCAAATTTTATCCAATTAATAGCTTGGTAAAAGTCTGCTTTAATATCAATAGCGTTTGCTTACATGGTTATATGTTATATTCATTCAGGCTTGAACAGTAAAATCGTGCTTTTTTTCGCCAATACCGTCTGATACTTTTTTGCGCTATATCAGACGGTATTTTGCAGTAAGAGTTTACAATCACTCTATATTAATGATTTCTGTCTGGCTGTATCTATATCTTCATGATTTAGGAGTATGTTGTATGCCTGTAAAAATTGGGTTTAAACCCATTCCCGCTGCCATAGCGCTGTTAATCAGCCTGATTATCTGGTTTGCCATACCGGTACCAGAAGGGGTTTCACCTCAGGCATGGCATTTATTGGCCATGTTTGTTGGCGTGATTGCAGCCATCATTGGCAAAGCCATGCCAATTGGCGCGCTATCCATTATTGCTATTATGTTGGTAGCATTAACTGGAGTCACCGCAGAAAGCCCCAGCAAAGCCATGAATGATGCCCTGAGCAGCTTCGGTAATCCGCTGATTTGGCTGATCGGTGTGGCTATCATGATTTCACGTGGTTTGTTAAAAACCGGCTTGGGTGCACGTGTTGGCTATCTGTTTATTGGTTTGTGGGGTAAACGCACCTTGGGTGTTGCCTATAGTCTGGCCGTAGTGGAATTGTTACTGGCTCCGGTTACACCAAGTAATACAGCCCGTGGTGGTGGCATTATTCATCCAATCATGAAATCCATTGCATCCAGCTATGATTCTGACCCAGAAAAAGGTACAGAAAAACGCATGGGCAAATTTCTGGCGCTAGTAAACTACCATGCCAATCCCATCAGTTCAATCATGTTTATTACCGCTACTGCGCCTAATCCACTAATTGTGGATCTTGTAGCCAAGGCAACAAATAGCGATATTCATCTATCCTGGGGGACATGGGCGCTGGCCATGCTATTGCCCGGTCTGGTAGCCATGTTCCTGATGCCACTGATTATATATTGGATGTATCCGCCTGAAATCAAGCAGACTCCGAATGCAGTTGCGTTTGCTAAAGAGCGCCTGAAAGAACAAGGGCCAATGACCCGTGATGAAAAAATCATGCTGGGTATTTTTGCAGTATTGCTGATTCTGTGGGCAGGTATTCCGGCCATGCTGTTTGGTAAAGCCTTTACTGTCGACCCAACCACTACTGCATTCATTGGTTTATCACTATTATTGTTAACCGGTGTATTAAGCTGGGACGACATCCTGAAAGAAAAAAGTGCATGGGATACCATTACTTGGTTTGCTGCACTGGTAATGATGGCTACTTTCCTGAATAAACTGGGACTGATTACTTGGTTCTCCGGTGTACTGGAAAGCAGTATTGGTAGCCTGGGTATGGGCTGGATGGGTGCATGTGCACTGTTATTACTGGCTTATATGTATGCACACTATATGTTTGCCAGTACCACCGCACATATCACAGCTATGTTTGCTGCCTTCTATTCTGCTGGTCTGGCACTGGGCGCACCTCCAATGCTGTTTGCACTAATGATGGCTGCCGCTTCCAGTATCATGATGACGCTTACCCATTACGCTACCGGCACTTCACCAGTGGTATTTGGTTCTGGTTTCGTTACCTTGGGTGAATGGTGGAAAGTGGGTTTCATCATGAGCGTAATTGAACTGATGATATTTGTTGTTGTCGGTGGTATATGGTGGAAAGTTCTGGGTTACTATTAATCCAAGTCTGTTCATCCTCACAGGCTGCCAGAAAGTATGGCAGCCTGTTTTGTTGTTTAAAATCAAATTCAATGGTTTTAGCAGGGATTTCACTTGTTGCTTCTGTCTGGAATCGGTTATGATGCATTGCCTTAAGGGAGTAGTTGCACAGGTGATTTCTCCAGTACCTGTGGTTACGGTCAACATATTTGCAGCATTTGCTGTATGGTCGTAACGTCTGACCAGATGGTGGATTAACGAGACTTGAGACAGGATAAAACCGCTATGGCGGGCGTTTTATCGTGTCTTTTGTCTTTCAGCCCGCCAACGGTATTCTAAAAATGATTCATGCTTTTCTGTCTTCTGTTATACCAGTTGCTTTGGCTGAAATTGGTGACAAAACTCAATTACTGACTTTATTTCTTGCTACCCGCTTTGCCCGAAAATATGCCATTATCACCGGTATGCTATGTGCTACCTTGCTTAATCATATTGTTTCTGCCTGGTTTGGGGTTGAAGTAGCGCGGTTTTTTACGCCCCAATTAATGGACTGGGTAGTTGGGCTCAGTTTTCTGGTAGTTGGCTTATGGCTGTTAAAACCAGATAAAGATGATGGGGTCGATACCCGTTTTATGCGCTATGGTCCATTTGTGGCAACTGCAGTATTGTTTTTTCTGGCAGAAGTAGGGGATAAAACCCAGATCGCCACAATATTACTGGCCGCTCAATATCGTGATTTGTACTCAGTAGTGTTGGGCAGTACCGTAGGCTTATTACTGGCTAATGTTCCAGTGATATTTTTTGGCAACTGGCTGATGCAACGCCTACCTCTCAATCGAATCCGTATAGGTGCCTGTTTCCTGTTTTGTCTTTTAGGTATCATTACCCTGATACAGACATGGTTAAACTAAAATATCAGGCATGACTGAGCAGATTGATTAATATTACCGGATTCATCAAAATACCATGCAAAAACAGTTAAAACGCTGTGACTGGGTTAAAACAGATCCCCTTTATCAGCATTATCATGATTATGAATGGGGGCAGGTGCAGAAAGACGGACAAAAGCTGTTTGAAAAAATCTGTCTGGAAGGCCAGCAGGCCGGCTTATCATGGATTACCGTGTTAAAAAAACGCGATGAATACCGGCGCTGTTTTTACAATTTTGATCCACATAAAATTATTACCATCACAGATATCAGACCATTACTACAAAATCCGGGATTGATTCGCCATCCGGCCAAATTGCAGGCCATTATAAATAACGCCCATGCCTATCTCTCCATGCAGCAGCATGGAGAGGATTTTGCCCGTTTTATCTGGTCATTTGTCAATCATCAGCCGGTTATCAATCACTATAAATTTTTATCTGACGTGCCGTCCCAGACAAAAGTCAGCGCTGCCATGTCCAAAGCGTTAAAAAAACGCGGCTTCAGCTTTGTCGGACCCACTACTTGCTATGCTTTCATGCAATCAATGGGATTAGTCAATGATCATTTAACTAGTTGTTTTTGTGCTCAGCATTAAAAAAGCCAGTTTGTACACATCATCATATAATCAGAATAAACTCAACATTCATCCGCAATAAATACAAAAATTAAAAAATCATATGCAAAAAAGTAAAAGCTGCGATAAAAAGCATAAGCACAGCAAAAAAATTGTCGTACAATCAGACCCCTTGTATGGAATATACAGATTTATTGATTAATTAACCTAATCAGGGTGGTTAAACTATTTGTTTTTATTGTTTAATAGTTTAGTTTAGACCCAATGAGCCATTGCCATGCAAAACAAGTTCAGACTTGGTCTTTATTTCAGTGCCTGCGTACTGTTATCAGGCTATTTAAACCCTGTTTGGGCTGAAGATAAAACAGCAGCATCTGCGGCTAGCACACATGCGCCGATAACCTGGTATGCATGTCCACTGGCAAATAATCATGTTAGCTACACAACCAAACCTTTAGATGTTCAATGCCAGATTGCCAAACATCCGCCCACAGACAGTGATGATTTAAAAAAACATTCTCTGGAAAATCAGAATGCTCCCGGCTTAGAACAGTTACAACGTCTCTGGTATAGTGCTGAATTTGGTCGTGACAGCGATTTAATGAAAGTACCGCCAACACCTAAAATGGGTATTTTTCTGCGCCAGCAAACACCCAAATTAGATACCGCCACTGCAATTAAAAATAAAGCGGTTACAGTACAAGCAAAAATAATTGTGGTGCCCAAATTAACCCCAAAGCAGCTAGTACAGCGTGATATCACCAGTGAACAACGCGCGCTGGCGACAGCTCAGCAGCAACTGCGTCGGGCACAGAAACAAGGCATTGTTACCCAAATTCAGCGCTGGCAGCAAGATGTTACCGACCGCCAGGCCAATATCCGCGTATTGAAACAAGAGTTAAGCCGATACTAAAAATAAACCAATAATCATATTTCAAAATATAGGCAATAATCAGTAATCAAACTTGTAGCCAGAACGTTACCGGTCCATCATTAAGCAGAGAAACCTGCATATTTGCTGCAAAAATTCCAGTTTTAGTAGTAAGCTGTTTTTGGCATAATTCAACAAAATAATTATACAAATGATTAGCTTCAGCAGGCGTTGCACCTTTAGTAAAACTTGGTCTCGTACCTTTTTTAGTATCAGCGGCAAGAGTAAATTGTGATACAACCAATAGTTGCCCATTCACCTGCTTAACATTCAAATTCATTTTATCATCCTCATCACTAAAAACCCGGTAACCAAGTACCTTGTCACAAAGGCGTTCAGCTTTTTGTCGATCGTCACTCTGTTCAACACCTAACAGAACCAGCAGTCCATGTTCTATCTGGCCGACAATTTCACTATTTACACTGACACTAGCTCGTTTAACACGTTGTATTAATGCAATCATTGAATATCCTGTTTAAAATCTATCTAATTTTTAATTTCTTTCCCTTTAGAAGATTATTCTATCAGTACAGATTAAAAAAACACCATACAGGCAAATAACCAGACACTGCCCATCTGGTATCAATCAGAAAATCCTACCCAATAAAAACGCCTGCTTAAATACAGGCGTTTTTTATTATGACAACAAGGCTTAATCAAAATCATGAATAAACTGTACTCCGGTCAACCGCGAGGACAAAATAGCTGATTTAATCATGCGTAAGGCTTTGGGGCGGACAAAATTACGCCGCGAGGCTAATACCACACGCCGTTCTGGCGTTGGATTGGTAAAAGGAATAATACTGAATAACAAATGGTCATTTTCTGTTAATGCTGTAGCAGGCATAACACTGATACCCAAACCACTGGCAACCATATGCCGAATTGTATTAATAGAACTTCCTTGAATACTATTCGACAAACCCAAAATTTTCTGACGCGAAGCCAGTTCCTGACAGCTATCCAGTACATTATCACGCATACAATTACCTTCTGTAAGCAACAATACACGTTCTTCGCTCAGCTGTTTTGGCGTAACTTCGTCTAATTGCTCAAAAGGATGGCTTTTTGGAACAATAACGAAAAAAGGTTCATCATAGAGCGGAATGGTTTGCAGTCCCGTTTCATGAAACGGTTCAGCAACTACAATTGCATCCAGAGCACCACGCTTGAGTAATTCTGTTAGTACATCAGTGTAGTTTTCATCCAGTTGCAACGGCATTTCCGGTGCCAGCTGCCGCAATGATAAAATCAGTTTCGGTAATAAATAAGGCGCAATTGTAAAAATTAGACCAAGCTTAAATATCCCTTCCAGCTCGCTTTGTTCCTGATTTGCCATTAGCTTGATACGATCAGCTTCCTCAAGCACCCGACGTGCCTGTAGCACAATTCGCTGGCCAGCTTCAGTGGTCATGACTTCATTACTGCTGCGGTCAAATAATGTTAGTCCTAACTCTTCTTCCAGCTTCTTAATTGCAATAGATAAAGTAGGCTGGCTCACAAAACATCTCTGGGCTGCACGTCCAAAATGTTTTTCCTGAGCTACAGCCACAATATAGCGCAATTCAGTCAGCGTCATTCACTGGCCTTTTTCTTTCCTGTTTCCGGTAAGGTAATATTGAGTGCCAATACATCCATACCATCTTTCTTTTCCTGAGTAATCTGAATATCATTCAAAGATACATGAACATATTTTGACAGCACTTCCAAGAGCTCTTTTTGCAGTGTAGGCAAATAATCCGGCGTTTGTGTAGCACGCTCTTGCGCAATAATAATTTGCAGGCGGTCGCGTGCCATCTGAGCGGATTGTTGCTTCTTGCCAAAAAGAAAATCCATTATAGACATGGCTTAACCTCCAAACAGGCGCTTGAGAAAGCCTTTTTTCTCAGCATCCAGAAAGCGGATTGGACGGTCTTCACCCAACAGGCGCGCCACCACGTCTTCATACGCGTCAGCAGCCACAGAATTCTCCTGCAATATAACAGGCGTACCCGAATTAGAAGCCTGTAACACATTTTGCGATTCAGGAATCACACCAATCAAAGGAATACGCAAAATATCCTGAATATCCTGAACCGACAGCATTTCACCTTTTTCTACGCGTTCAGGTGAGTAACGCGTAATCAGTAAATGTTCTTTAACCGGAGCGCTATTAGTTTCAGCACGACGGGATTTGCTGGATAAAATCCCCAGAATACGGTCAGAATCACGCACACTGGAAATTTCCGGATTGGTGGTTACAATGGCCTCATCTGCAAAGTACAAAGCCATCAACGCACCCTGCTCAATACCCGCCGGTGAATCACAGACTACGTATTCGAAGCCCATCTTGCCAGTCAGGTCTTTTAAAACCTTTTCCACACCATCCCGAGTAAGCGCATCCTTATCACGAGTTTGTGAGGCAGGTAAAATATAAAGATTATCGCAGTGCTTATCCTTGATTAACGCCTGATTAAGAGTAGCTTCATTCTGGATAACATTAATCAGGTCATAAACCACACGGCGCTCACAACCCATAATCAAATCCAGATTACGCAAGCCTACGTCAAAATCAATTACCGCAGTTTTATGGCCGGCTAAAGCCAAACCTGTTGAAATGCTGGCACTGGTCGTGGTTTTACCAACACCACCTTTACCTGACGTCACCACAATAATCTTTGCCACAATTAAATTCCTTTTGTTATATAAATGAATTAATCAATACATTCACAAATCAGCAACACATAAAGTTCATGAGCCTGAATAAATTAATTTGCCTGAATCGCACTGAGTACCAGCCGGTCATTTTGCAGAAAAATCTGCACCGGGTGACGATCCAGATGTGCCGGTAACTGTTGATCAAAAATGCGATAAATACCTGCCACAGATACAAGCTCAGCCTGCATAGACTGGGCAAAAATACGTGTATCCTTATTACCCGCTGCACCTGCTAAAGCCCGTCCGCGTAAAGGGCCGTAAATATGAATATTGCCATCGGCAATAATTTCCGCGCCTTCGCTAACCAGTCCCAGAACAATCAAATCAGATTTTTCCGCATAAACCTGCTGCCCGGTACGGATCGTACGATCAATAACCAGTGTTGGCAGGGCATTTGTGGCAGCTGATGAAATAATTTTTTCATTATTAACATCTGCCGCTTGTGGGGACAGTGCCTCGGCTACAGCCTTAACCCGTGTATTAGCCTGCTCTTCCGGCAAAATACTAAAAGCTATATTTTGTTGTTTAGCCAAACTGGCCCAGACTGCATCAGAATGACGAATGGCTATAATACGCAGATAATATCGTGCAAACAGCGCAATCAGCTTTCCCAAATCCAATGTTGCCGGATTGACAAGATTTTGCAGATCCAGAGTAAAAGGCATATTACGTAAATTACCGAAACGTTCTGCCCGTTGCTTTAGTTCATGGTTAATCAAAGTCAGATCATCAGTCAGTAATTGTACTGATAGTGTATCCAGACGCGCGGATTTCACATTAAAAGCAGCTTTCATTAACGTGTTTGCCCAAGTAAATTATGATTAGAATATAGAGTAAGTACCGAAGTGTACCGTTTTGATTAAGCGGCTTCAATTACAACCAATGACCTTAAACAAAATAATCATCCTTTAGCCGAGAAAAATTGATAATGACTGACACCTTTACCAAATCCACTCAACCAACAAAGTCATATATACCACGAATAAATATCATCGGTACCGGTAAAGTTGCTTCAACACTGGCCATCATCTGGCATCAAAGTGGGCAAATAAATATACAGGCAGCCTGGAACCGCAGTTTTACAGCAGCACAGCATCTTAAAAACCACATACCGCATATTCAGCTTCACAAACAGCTAAATACCTTACCACCAGCAGATATCATAGCCATAGGTGTCAGTGATCAGGCCATAGAAACAATTAGCCAACAAACTAATCAGGCAGACTGGATAACAGCCAACACATTGATACTTCATTTTAGCGGAGCATTAAATAGCAAAGTATTAATGCCAAACAAGCAAAAAGCATTAACTGGTTCATTACATCCAGTATTTGCTTTTGCCTCAATTGAAACAGCAATTAATACATTGGCCGGCCATCTGTGCGCCATAGAAGGTGATAGTGCA
Source organism: Snodgrassella alvi (assembly GCF_002777425.1). Classification (GTDB taxonomy): domain Bacteria; phylum Pseudomonadota; class Gammaproteobacteria; order Burkholderiales; family Neisseriaceae; genus Snodgrassella; species Snodgrassella alvi_B. The sequence continues at coordinate 6,161 of NZ_MDVC01000089.1, read as the reverse complement.
GCATTACCTCTATTACAACAGCTAGCACAGGCGGCAAATCTAAACAGTTTCAGTATTGATTCTGCTCAAAAAAATCGCTATCACGCAGCACTATCCATTAGTGCTAACTTTTTAGTCACATTAAATGCTTATGCACGCAATATATTGGCTTCCTTATCCTTACCGCAAAATTTAGCAGAAAAACTGGTCAACCAGCTAATGCAGCAAAATCTGGATCAACTGCAAATAATGTCTCCAACAGAAGCATTAACAGGTCCAATAAAACGAGGCGACAGCAACACAATCGCCCACCACTGGCAGGCATTAAATCCATCAGAGCAGGCAGTTTATAAAGCACTGGCAGAACAAACTTTAAACTTAACCACATTAAGCAGCGACAAATATCAACAGATACTGCAAATAATTTCATCAACAGATGACTAAACCATTAAAGTAAGAGAGATATCTAAGGAAGCTCGTTACATCAAAAACAAATTGAAGCCAAGCTCCAAAAATAAATTATTTAAGAATCAATTTGTTATTAATTTATACAAAAATAAAAGGATGAAGTAGTTGACAGAGGTTTAGGTGAGGCGTATAGTTCGCTTTCTTCGCTGATGACGCGACACGAAACGAACTAAACAGTTTAAAGTAGAACGCAGTCGAAAGCAACGCTCTTTAACAGAACAGATTACCGATAAGTGTGAGTGCGGATGAGCCTCACACTGATTCAGAGAGACGAGATATATAGACATATACTTGTCAATAACTTTGAAGCAGACCAGTGATTTCGGAGGGAACTTCGAGATTGCAACAAGCTAAGATTAAACATAAGAGTTTGATCCTGGCTCAGATTGAACGCTGGCGGCATGCTTTACACATGCAAGTCGAACGGCAGCACGGAGAGCTTGCTCTCTGGTGGCGAGTGGCGAACGGGTGAGTAATGCATCGGAACGTACCGAGTAATGGGGGATAACTGTCCGAAAGGATGGCTAATACCGCATACGCCCTGAGGGGGAAAGCGGGGGATCTTAGGACCTCGCGTTATTTGAGCGGCCGATGTTGGATTAGCTAGTTGGTGGGGTAAAGGCCTACCAAGGCGACGATCCATAGCGGGTCTGAGAGGATGATCCGCCACATTGGGACTGAGACACGGCCCAAACTCCTACGGGAGGCAGCAGTGGGGAATTTTGGACAATGGGGGGAACCCTGATCCAGCCATGCCGCGTGTCTGAAGAAGGCCTTCGGGTTGTAAAGGACTTTTGTTAGGGAAGAAAAGCTGGGTGCTAATACCATCTAGTGCTGACGGTACCTAAAGAATAAGCACCGGCTAACTACGTGCCAGCAGCCGCGGTAATACGTAGGGTGCGAGCGTTAATCGGAATTACTGGGCGTAAAGCGAGCGCAGACGGTTAAATAAGTCAGATGTGAAATCCCCGAGCTCAACTTGGGACGTGCATTTGAAACTGTGTGACTAGAGTGTGTCAGAGGGAGGTAGAATTCCACGTGTAGCAGTGAAATGCGTAGAGATGTGGAGGAATACCGATGGCGAAGGCAGCCTCCTGGGATAACACTGACGTTCATGCTCGAAAGCGTGGGTAGCAAACAGGATTAGATACCCTGGTAGTCCACGCCCTAAACGATGACAATTAGCTGTTGGGGTACTAGATGCCTTAGTAGCGAAGCTAACGCGTGAAATTGTCCGCCTGGGGAGTACGGTCGCAAGATTAAAACTCAAAGGAATTGACGGGGACCCGCACAAGCGGTGGATGATGTGGATTAATTCGATGCAACGCGAAGAACCTTACCTGGTCTTGACATGTACGGAATCTCTTAGAGATAGGAGAGTGCCTTCGGGAACCGTAACACAGGTGCTGCATGGCTGTCGTCAGCTCGTGTCGTGAGATGTTGGGTTAAGTCCCGCAACGAGCGCAACCCTTGTCATTAGTTGCCATCATTAAGTTGGGCACTCTAATGAGACTGCCGGTGACAAACCGGAGGAAGGTGGGGATGACGTCAAGTCCTCATGGCCCTTATGACCAGGGCTTCACACGTCATACAATGGTCGGTACAGAGGGTAGCGAAGCCGCGAGGTGAAGCCAATCTCAGAAAGCCGATCGTAGTCCGGATTGCACTCTGCAACTCGAGTGCATGAAGTCGGAATCGCTAGTAATCGCAGGTCAGCATACTGCGGTGAATACGTTCCCGGGTCTTGTACACACCGCCCGTCACACCATGGGAGTGGGGGATACCAGAATTGGGTAGACTAACCGTAAGGAGGTCGCTTAACACGGTATGCTTCATGACTGGGGTGAAGTCGTAACAAGGTAGCCGTAGGGGAACCTGCGGCTGGATCACCTCCTTTCTAGAGAAAAGAAGAGGCTGATTCGCATTCACACTTATCGGTAAACTGAAAAGATGCGAGAAGAGACTGAATAAACTGGGTTTGTAGCTCAGCTGGTTAGAGCACACGCTTGATAAGCGTGGGGTCGGAGGTTCAAGTCCTCCCAGACCCACCACATATTTAAGGACGCGGGGGCATAGCTCAGTTGGTAGAGCACCTGCTTTGCAAGCAGGGGGTCATCGGTTCGATCCCGTTTGCCTCCACCACGACTCTGTAGGAAGAGGGAAGTTAAATCAGGATACTTTGGAAATTAAAGGTAGTTTAGTCTGAGTACAGACGAAGCAGAAGCTAGCTTTAATTTGCGAAGTAACGCATCGATCTTTAACAAATTGGAAAGCCGAAATCAACAAACAAAGATTGAGGCACAGGAATCGGAATCTGGAAACAGATGAAGAAGAAAGTGCTGAAAGAATTGGGTGATGATTGTATCGCTGAACAACGAAAACAAAAGGCGTTGTTCAGACAACCAAAGCAGTAAGCTTTATGAGAGTAAAGGCCTTAGTCATATTCACTAGTCAACGGTGGAGATGGCGAAGTCAAGAGGTTCTTGAAATGATAGAGTCAAGTGAATAAGTGCATCAGGTGGATGCCTTGGCGATGATAGGCGAAGAAGGACGTGTAAGCCTGCGAAAAGCGTGGGGGAGCTGGCAATAGAGCTGTGATCCCGCGATGTCCGAATGGGGAAACCCACCATGTATAAGCATGGTATCCTGCACTGAATCCATAGGTGCAGAGAAGCGAACCTGGAGAACTGAACCATCTAAGTACCCAGAGGAAAAGAAATCAACCGAGATTGCGCAAGTAGTGGCGAGCGAACGCGTAAGAGCCTGTATATGATAGCCACTGAGATAGAAGAACAAGCTGGGAAGCTTGGCCAAAGAGGGTGAAAGCCCCGTATTCGAAATTTCAGAGGTGGTACTAAGTATACGCAAAGTAGGGCGGGACACGCGAAATCCTGTCTGAAGATGGGGGGACCATCCTCCAAGGCTAAATACTCATCATCGACCGATAGTGAACCAGTACCGTGAGGGAAAGGCGAAAAGAACCCCGGGAGGGGAGTGAAATAGAACCTGAAACCTGATGCATACAAACAGTGGGAGCGGAGTAATCCGTGACTGCGTACCTTTTGTATAATGGGTCAACGACTTACATTCAGTAGCGAGCTTAACCGATTAGGGGAGGCGTAGGGAAACCGAGTCTTAATAGGGCGATTAGTTGCTGGGTGTAGACCCGAAACCGAGTGATCTATCCATGGCCAGGTTGAAGGTGCCGTAACAGGTACTGGAGGACCGAACCCACGCATGTTGCAAAATGCGGGGATGAGCTGTGGATAGGGGTGAAAGGCTAAACAAACTCGGAGATAGCTGGTTCTCCCCGAAAACTATTTAGGTAGTGCCTCGAGTAAGACACTGATGGGGGTAAAGCACTGTTATGGCTAGGGGGTCATTGCGACTTACCAACCCATGGCAAACTAAGAATACCATCAAGTGGTTCCTCGGGAGACAGACATCGGGTGCTAACGTCCGGTGTCAAGAGGGAAACAACCCAGACCGCCAGCTAAGGTCCCAAATGACAGATTAAGTGGTAAACGAAGTGGGAAGGCCGAGACAGCCAGGATGTTGGCTTAGAAGCAGCCATCATTTAAAGAAAGCGTAATAGCTCACTGGTCGAGTCGTCCTGCGCGGAAGATGTAACGGGGCTCAAATCTGTAACCGAAGCTGCGGATGTCAGATAACTGACATGGTAGGGGAGCGTTCTGTAGGCCGAAGAAGGTGTGTTGAGAAGCATGCTGGAGGTATCAGAAGTGCGAATGTTGACATGAGTAGCGATAAACAGGGTGAAAAGCCCTGTCGCCGAAAACCCAAGGTTTCCTACGCAACGTTCATCGGCGTAGGGTGAGTCGGCCCCTAAGGCAAGGCAGAGATGCGTAGTCGATGGGAAACAGGTTAATATTCCTGTACTTGATTCAAATGCGATGTGGGGACGGAGAAGGTTAGGTCATCGATCTGTTGGAATAGATCGTTTAAGCCGGTAGGTGGAGCACTTAGGCAAATCCGGGTGCTTAACACCGAGAAGTGATGACGAGTGTCTACGGACACGAAGTGACTGATACCACGCTTCCAGGAAAAGCCACTAAGCTACAGTTTGAATGAAACCGTACCGCAAACCGACACAGGTGGGTAGGATGAGAATTCTAAGGCGCTTGAGAGAACTCAGGAGAAGGAACTCGGCAAATTGATACCGTAACTTCGGGAGAAGGTATGCCTCTGATGGTTAAGGATTAACTCCGTAAGCCGTTAGAGGTCGCAGAGAATAGGTGGCTGCGACTGTTTAATAAAAACACAGCACTCTGCAAACACGAAAGTGGACGTATAGGGTGTGACGCCTGCCCGGTGCTGGAAGGTTAATTGAAGATGTGCAAGCATCGGATCGAAGCCCCAGTAAACGGCGGCCGTAACTATAACGGTCCTAAGGTAGCGAAATTCCTTGTCGGGTAAGTTCCGACCCGCACGAATGGCGTAACGATGGCCACACTGTCTCCTCCTGAGACTCAGCGAAGTTGAAATGGTTGTGAAGATGCAATCTCCCCGCTGCTAGACGGAAAGACCCCGTGAACCTTTACTGTAGCTTTGCATTGGACTTTGAAGTCACTTGTGTAGGATAGGTGGGAGGCTAAGAAGCAGAAACGCTAGTATCTGTGGAGCCGTCCTTGAAATACCACCCTGGTGACTTTGAGGTTCTAACCCGGATCCATCATCTGGATCGGGGACCGTGCATGGTAGGCAGTTTGACTGGGGCGGTCTCCTCCCAAAGAGTAACGGAGGAGTTCGAAGGTTACCTAGGTCCGGTCGGAAATCGGACTGATAGTACAATGGCACAAGGTAGCTTAACTGCGAGACCGACAAGTCGAGCAGGTGCGAAAGCAGGACATAGTGATCCGGTGGTTCTGAATGGAAGGGCCATCGCTCAACGGATAAAAGGTACTCCGGGGATAACAGGCTGATTCCGCCCAAGAGTTCATATCGACGGCGGAGTTTGGCACCTCGATGTCGGCTCATCACATCCTGGGGCTGTAGTCGGTCCCAAGGGTATGGCTGTTCGCCATTTAAAGTGGTACGTGAGCTGGGTTTAAAACGTCGTGAGACAGTTTGGTCCCTATCTGCAGTGGGCGTTGGAAGTTTGACGGGGGCTGCTCCTAGTACGAGAGGACCGGAGTGGACGAACCTCTGGTGTACCGGTTGTGACGCCAGTCGCATCGCCGGGTAGCTAAGTTCGGAAGAGATAAACGCTGAAAGCATCTAAGCGTGAAACTCGCCTGAAGATGAGACTTCCCTAGGGATTTAATCCCTCTAAAGAGACGTTCGAGACCAGGACGTTGATAGGTCGGGTGTGGAAGAGTGGTAACACTTGCAGCTAACCGATACTAATTGCTCGTGAGGCTTGACTCTATCATTTGAAGGACTTCATACATGAGAGCATGTACAGAAGAAATGATAAAAGCTTACTGATGAATACACATCACCAAGATTAAGGCTTTCTGATTTGACAGTTTAATGTCTGGCGGCCATAGCAGGTTGGTCCCACGCCTTCCCATCCCGAACAGGACCGTGAAACGACCTAGCGCCGATGATAGTATGGATGCCCATGTGAAAGTAGGACACCGCCAGACTCCCCATAAGAAGAACCCGGTTGAGAGATCAGCCGGGTTTCTTGCTTTGGCTAAAGGCTAGAAGGCAATGAATATAGATGCCTGCTAGCAAAACATAACAGCAGCCTT
>NZ_MDVC01000088.1 GCF_002777425.1 Snodgrassella alvi | reverse complement strand
TGGTAACGATTTAATCATTAACGCATATGGCAATTCGGACTCTGTAACTTTGCCTAATTATTTTAGCTATAACAATGATTACTACCGTGCATTCAATTTCATTTTTGAAGACCAAACTCTCGAACCACTAGATATAAATAACAGAATCACATTTACTCAGAATGGTGATGATAATGATAATATCATTACAGGATGGTGGAGCAATGATATTATCAGTGGAGGTAAAGGTAATGATACCTTATGGGGCAAAGCTGGTGACGATATCCTCAATGGCAATGACGGCGATGATATTCTCAATGGTGAAGATGGGAATGATACCCTCAATGGCGGTGACGGTAACGACACCTTAAATGGTGGTGCTGGCTACGATATTCTTATTGGCGGTACTGGTAATGATATTCTTAAAGGAGGAAATTATCATAAAGATCGCTATGAGTTCGAAGCAGGACATGGTCAGGATGTGATTTACGATAAAGAATACCCCGGCTATACGAATCATTACAATGATGTTGTCTTCAAGGGCGCCACTCTGGCTGACGCTCACTTTACCCGTTCCGGTAATGATCTGGTTATTCAAGCTTATGGTACTGATGATTCTGTTACTCTGCCTGATTATTTCAACAATTATTATAGCAGGGCATTTAACTTTGTATTTGATGACAAAGTATTAAGTGTTGATGATATAGCTGCCATGTCATTTATTTTGGGAGGCACATCAGGTGATGATGTACTCAGAGGCTGGAAATCTCACGATACCATTGCTGGAGGACCGGGTAATGACAAGCTATATGGAGGAGATGGCATAGACAACCTTTTTGGAGGAGCAGGTAATGACGAGCTGTATGGAGAAAGTGGAAACGACTATTTAAGTGGCGGCGATGGTGACGACATATTAAATGGCGGTGAAGGTGATGATATTCTTAATGGTGGTGCCGGTAATGACACACTATGGGGCAAAGAAGGTTACGATATCATCAATGGTGGTCCCGGAAACGATACTCTCTATGGCGGTGACTGGAACAAAGATCGGTACATTTTTCAACGTGGACACGGACAGGATCTAATTGAGGATTTTGAATATGATTCAGCAGTTGGCAGCTATAATGAAATTGTGTTCGAAAATGCAAAACTGGCTGATGCAGTGTTCTCGCGTTCCGGTAATGATCTTGTGATTCATGCCTATGCTAATGAAGATTCTGTTACTTTTACCAACTTTTTTAATTATCAGATGCACACCCGCGCCTTTAATTTTATCTTTGATGATGAATCCATCAATTATCAAGAATTAATTGATAATGGTTATATCTTTACTTTACATGGTAATGGCACGCTTAATGGTTGGAAAGGGAAAGATATCCTTAATGGCGGCGATGGTGACGATAAACTATATGGTGATAAAGGTGATGATATTCTTAATGGCGGCGATGGCAATGATACATTAAATGGTGGTGAAGGTAACGATATTCTTAATGGCGGCGATGGCAATGATACATTAAATGGTGGTGAAGGTAACGATATTCTTAATGGTGGTGCCGGTGATGACACACTATGGGGCAAAGAAGGTTACGATATCATCAATGGTGGTCCCGGAAACGATACTCTCTATGGCGGTGACTGGAACAAAGATCGGTACATTTTTCAACGTGGACACGGGCAGGATTTAATTGAGGATTTTGAATATGATTCAGCAGTTGCCAGATATAATGAAATTGTGTTCGAAAATGCAAAACTGGCTGATGCAGTGTTCTCGCGTTCCGGTAATGATCTTGTGATTCATGCCTATGCTAATGAAGATTCTGTTACTTTTACCAACTTTTTCAATTATCAGATGCACACCCGTGCCTTTAATTTTATCTTTGATGATGAATCCATCAATTATCAAGAATTAATTGATAATGGTTATATCTTTACTTTACATGGTAATGGCACGCTTAATGGCTGGAAAGGGAAAGATATCCTTAATGGCGGCGATGGAGACGATACACTATATGGTGATAAAGGTGATGATATTCTTAATGGCGGCGATGGCAATGATACATTAAATGGTGGTGAAGGTAACGATATTCTTAATGGTGGTGCCGGTGATGACACACTATGGGGCAAAGAAGGTTACGATATCATCAATGGTGGTCCCGGAAACGATACTCTCTATGGCGGTGACTGGAACAAAGATCGGTACATTTTTCAACGTGGACACGGGCAGGATTTAATTGAGGATTTTGAATATGATTCAGCAGTTGCCAGATATAATGAAATTGTGTTCGAAAATGCAAAACTGGCTGATGCAGTGTTCTCGCGTTCCGGTAATGATCTTGTGATTCATGCCTATGCTAATGAAGATTCTGTTACTTTTACCAACTTTTTCAATTATCAGATGCACACCCGTGCCTTTAATTTTATCTTTGATGATGAATCCATCAATTATCAAGAATTAATTGATAATGGTTATATCTTTACTTTACATGGTAATGGCACGCTTAATGGCTGGAAAGGGAAAGATATCCTTAATGGCGGCGATGGAGACGATACACTATATGGTGATAAAGGTGATGATATTCTTAATGGCGGCGATGGCAATGATACATTAAATGGTGGTGAAGGTAACGATATTCTTAATGGTGGTGCCGGTGATGACACACTATGGGGCAAAGAAGGTTACGATATCATCAATGGTGGTCCCGGAAACGATACTCTCTATGGCGGTGACTGGAACAAAGATCGGTACATTTTTCAACGTGGACACGGGCAGGATTTAATTGAGGATTTTGAATATGATTCAGCAGTTGCCAGATATAATGAAATTGTGTTCGAAAATGCAAAACTGGCTGATGCAGTGTTCTCGCGTTCCGGTAATGATCTTGTGATTCATGCCTATGCTAATGAAGATTCTGTTACTTTTACCAACTTTTTCAATTATCAGATGCACACCCGTGCCTTTAATTTTATCTTTGATGATGAATCCATCAATTATCAAGAATTAATTGATAATGGTTATATCTTTACTTTACATGGTAATGGCACGCTTAATGGCTGGAAAGGGAAAGATATCCTTAATGGCGGCGATGGAGACGATACACTATATGGTGATAAAGGTGATGATATTCTTAATGGCGGCGATGGCAATGATACATTAAATGGTGGTGAAGGTAACGATATTCTTAATGGTGGTGCCGGTGATGACACACTATGGGGCAAAGAAGGTTACGATATCATCAATGGTGGTTCCGGAAACGATACTCTCTATGGCGGTGACTGGAACAAAGATCGGTACATTTTTCAACGTGGACACGGGCAGGATCTAATTGAGGATTTTGAATATGATTCAGCAGTTACCAAATACAATGACATTGTGTTCGAAAATGCAAAACTGGCTGATGCAGTATTCTCGCGTTCTGGTAATGATCTTGTGATTCATGCTTATGCTAATGAAGATTCGGTTACTTTTACCAACTTTTTTAATTATCAGATGCACACCCGTGCCTTTAATTTTATCTTTGTTGATGCAACCATCAGTCATCAAGAATTAATCAATAATAGTGTATATTTAGCATAAAGGATAATAAAATTTAAATGCATTTAGGCTTATTAAACTAATAAAAAGATGATTACATACTATCATCAATTAAAAATTTGATTTTTTATATATAAAGTAAACAATATTTTAATTAAATATTGATTTAAAAAAGAGAAGATTCAATCACGAATCTTCTCTTCAATATTTAGTCGAATTAACTCTTAGCATTATTAAATTTACTTTTAGAAATTTGATTAACACATGTACAAAGAAGCATTCTTTTTTAAGAAACATACTCAATTAAATGAAATACACAAAAAAACTGACTTTATTTTTAATATTGCATAAAGTCAGTTTTATTACTGAATAAATTAAGACGATATGCGTCCTAATATAAATATTAAAGCATTACATTCGCATACCAGTTAACTGAGCAGTATCCTGCGCAATCATCAGCTCTTCATTGGTTGGAATAACCATAACCGCAGCTTTGCTGTCTTTAGTGCTAATCACACCCGGTGTACCAAAGCAGGCTTCCATATTGGCATCGTGGTCAAGAATCATGCCAAACACATTCAGATAGTTCACTACTTTTTCGCGCATCAGGGTAGAGTTTTCACCGATACCACCGGTAAACACCAGCGCATCCAGACTACCGCAGGCAACCATCATGCCACCTACATATTTGGCCAGACGGTAGGCAAATACATCCAGAGCCAGCTCTGCACCTTTATGTCCATTGGCAGCGGCCTCTTCCAGCATACGGCAGTCATTGGAAAGATTAGACAGACCCAGCAATCCGCTTTCTTTGTTCAGCATTTCGGTAATCTGTTCAATGCTCATTTTGGCATTCGAAGCAAGGAAAGAGAAAATGCTTGGATCGATGTCACCACAGCGTGTACCCATTACCAGACCTTCCAGAGGTGTCAGACCCATACTGGTATCCTGTGAACGGCCGTTTTTAACCGCAGTGATGGATGCGCCATTACCCAAGTGGGCAATTACCATGCTCATCTCATTGACATCACGCTGCAAAAATGCTGCGGCTTCCTGTGCAACATAGCGATAGCTGGTACCATGTGCACCATAACGACGTACACCATAGCGGGTATACAAGGTTGACGGAATGGCATAATGATAGGCATGCGGCGGCATGGTTTGATGGAAAGCGGTATCAAATACGGCTACCTGAGGTAATTCCGGGAATGCCTGTTGGGCTGCCTGTATACCCAGAATATGAGCTGGGTTATGCAGCGGCGCCAGTACAATGCAGGCCTCAATATCACGCATTACTTCAGGTGTAATCACGGTAGACTGGGTAAAGCGTTCGCCACCATGCACTACGCGATGGCCAATGGCTTTTACACGGTCGTATAAACCCAGCGCTTTTAACTGTTCCAGCAAGGCCATTACGGCAGCAACATGGTCGTGACCACCGGTTAAGGCATGTTTATGTTTTTCACCATTTATTTTGAAGGTAATGAAAGCATCAGTATTGCCTACTTTTTCGGCCAGACAGCTCATTAAAACTTCTTTTTCGGCTACATCCATTACCGCAGCCTTTACGGAAGAACTGCCGCAATTGAGTACCAATACCAAATCTTGCTCACTCATGTTATTGTCCTGTTTACTGTGATTACTTAGTCATAAAAAAGAATAGTTAATTCTTTTGATTAGCGGGCAAACAGCGTTCGTGCACCTGTAAAACGCTGGCTAAAATAGGGTTGATCCAGCCTGGCAGTACGAATCACACCATTACTGGAAGGAGCATGGATAAATTTACCGTTACCGATATACAACCCTATATGTGAATAAGCCTGTCCCGAGGTATTGAAAAATACCAAATCCCCAACCTGCAAATCTCGCGTGCGGATTGGTGTGGAAACAGCAGCTATATCACGCGCGGTACGAGGGAGATTAACCTGCAATGCCTGCTGGTAAATATATTGCACCATACCGCTGCAATCGAATCCGTTATCTCGCGTGCTGCCGCCATAACGGTAAGGCATACCAATTAGGCTCATGCTTTGCAACAACAATTCCTGACTTCCCTGCCGGTGGCTGATTTTGGTAATCCTGATTGGAGCCAGATGGCGCTGCTGGCCCAGCTGAACTCTTTTTTGACTACCCGTACCACAGGCTGACAGAAATAAAACCAGCGCACCTAAAACGGCACGCCGCTGTGCATTACATGTAACCATTAGTTATTTACCCTGTTGCGATTACCTGATTCATGCTCATAGCGTGAATATAACATGAGTTGGTGATGATTTCTCTAAGCATTAAGACTTAACAGCCAATCCTTACATTACCTAACCATGTCGTACAAATTCTACAAAACCTGTATCAAAGTCAAATCTAAAACCATTAAGTCGCTTTGATTCTCTTGACAGTGGCTTTATGCAAGAATAGAGTATATACACTAATTTATAAAAGCCAACCGGATTAAGTATAAGTTTAATTGGTTTCCGGTAGTAATTACAGGCTTTTAGCTTAGGTGGCGCCATGAAGTATTACTAATTTACATCAAGAGGCAGGAAGCAATATGCAGAAATTTGCACCACTGATTATTCGCAATCATCACCTGATACCAATTGTACAAGGCGGCATGGGCATAGGCGTATCTGCATCCAGTCTGGCCAGTGCAGTAGCACGTGAAAATGGCGTAGGTACGATTGCCAGTGTAGACTTACGTCATTTGCATCCCGATTTGCTGGAGCAATCTCAGCAAAATCCAACACAGGAGAAATACGACACTTTAAACCGGATTGCTCTGGATCGTGAAATTAAGTCTGCATTAGCCCAGTCGCAAGGACGTGGCATGATTGCAGTCAATGTGATGAAAGCAGTTAAAGACCATCCGGCCATGGTACGGCAAGCTTGTGAATCAGGAGCACATGCAATTGTAATGGGGGCAGGTCTGCCTTTGGATCTACCCGACATGACAGAAAATTTTCCTGATGTTGCCTTAATGCCAATCCTGTCTGAATCCCGAGGGATAGCCATAGTACTCAAGCGCTGGATGAAAAAAAACCGCCTGCCCGATGCAATCGTAATTGAACACCCAGCTCATGCAGCCGGTCATTTGGGAGCGGCCACTGTTGCCGGCGTGAATGATGAGCGTTTTGAATTCAAACGCGTACTCGCAGAAACTTTCGAGTTGTTCAAAAAACTTGATCTGGAACGGGAAAAAATTCCATTAATAGTGGCTGGCGGTATGGCCAACTTCCAGAAAATCACCACTGCCCTGAAAGAATGGGGTGCTGCTGCCGTACAGATAGGGACTGCATTTGCTGTTACTCAGGAAGGTGATGCACATATTAATTTCAAGAAAATTTTAGCCGGTGCAGAGGGTGAACAAATAGTAGAATTTATGTCTGTAGCCGGTTTACCGGCACGTGGTATTAAAACCAAGTTTCTTAATAGCTATCTGAAACGCGAAAGTATTTTACAGGCCAATGCCAAGGCTGACCCGCGACGCTGCACTCAGGGTATTAACTGTTTGTCGGTATGCGGTCTGCGCGACGGACTGGAAAAAGTCGGCCAGTTCTGTATTGACCTGAAGATTGCCGCTGCCTGGCGTGGCGAAACTGATAAAGGTTTATTCTTTCGTGGTAAAGATCCTCTGCCATTCGGGAATACCATACGCAGTGTGAAAGAAACCATTGACTACTTGCTGACTGGTAATATGCAAACAGTACAAAAATCTGCCTGATATTTTACCAACCATGTTAAAGCCACATTAATGTGGCTTTATATTTATAACACTGCTTTGTATCACTCAATTAGTCAACAAATACTATATTTGCCCGACAAATAACCACTACTCACTGCCGTGGCCATTTGATTGATGGTAGTATCAGAGCATTTACAATTATTTATGTTTACCACCATGAACCCCAAATTGGAATTATTGCAGCCCTACCCCTTTGCCCGCTTGCGTAAATTAATGGACGGCCTCGAACCGCCAGCCAATCTACAACCAATATCATTACATATCGGTGAGCCAAAACACCCCACACCACCTGTACTCACCAATGCTCTGATTCAACATCTGGACGGACTTGCTATTTATCCGGTTACAGCTGGTATCACAGAACTGCGTCAGGCCTGTGCCCAATGGTTGACACGCCGTTATGCAGGATTGAATGTTAATCCAGATACAGAAGTGCTGCCCGTTTTAGGTAGTCGCGAAGCCTTGTTTGCATTTACCCAAACCATTATTGATAGCAATAGTAAATTTCAGCCAGTGGTTATCAGCCCAAATCCGTTTTATCAGATTTATGAAGGCGCAGCACTGCTGGCAGGCGCACGCGTAGAATATGTTAATTGCCGGGCACCACATTTTATGCCGCAGTGGCAAGAAATTGATAACAATACATGGTCTAAAGTACAGCTGGTATTTGTATGCTCTCCGGGTAATCCAAGTGGTGCTGTAATGAATCTGGAAGAATGGCAGAAATTATTTGCCTTGCAGGATGAATACGGGTTTGTGATTGCTTCGGATGAGTGCTATTCGGAAATTTACTTTGATGATGACAACAAACCTTTAGGCGTATTACAGGCAGCCACACAGCTGGGGAGAACATTTGACCGCCTTATTATGTTTACCAGTTTATCCAAACGCTCCAATGCACCTGGCTTACGCTCCGGCTTTGTAGCTGGTGACAGTAAACTTCTGGCCAATTTCCTGCTTTATCGTACCTATCATGGCAGCGCCATGAGTGTGCCCGTTCAGCATGCCAGCATTGCCGCCTGGAACGATGAAGAACATGTTATTGCCAACCGCAATCTGTATCGGGAAAAATTCGAGAAAGTTATTCCAATATTACAGCGCAAATTTGCCATACAGAAACCCGATGCATCATTCTATCTGTGGCTATCCGTACCCGATGGTGATGATTTGGCCTTTACCAAAAAATTATGGCAAAAAGCCGCTATTCGTGTGCTACCGGGACGGTATCTTGCCCGCAATACCCCATACGGCAATGCCGGCGCCGGCTATGTGCGGATTGCACTGGTATCCAGTGTTGAAGAATGTATCGAAGCAGCCAAACGCATGATTAATCTGCCTTTTTAATAATCTGTTTTCATATAGTGATGCAACCAACAAAAAACCAGAATTGCCGGTTAGCTCATACAGGTAATTCTGGTGTTAATCACTATAATAACAACTAGTGTTTATTCAATATTCTGTACTTGTTCGCGCATCTGCTCAATCAGCACTTTAAGACCCACTGAAGCCTGAGTACATTCAATTGCTATGGCCTTGCTACCGAGAGTATTGGCCTCGCGGTTTAGTTCCTGCATCAGAAAATCCAAACGCTTGCCCACACTGCCACGATGTTCCTCTATAAGACGCCGTGCTTCAGTAATATGGGTATTTAAACGATTCAGCTCCTCGTCAACATCCGCCTTTTGCATAAACAGAACAAATTCCTGTTTCAGTCGCTCTGCATCTACCTGTGCCACTGCTTCCCGCAAGCGGGTTTCAGCCTTATTCATATGGTTCTGCAATAACTGCGGAAACAGCTGCTGCATCGCAGCCACAATATCACTCATATCATTGAGCCGGCTCAGCAGGTGCTGCTGGAGTTTTTCCCCCTCCCGCGCCCGTGCTGTCTTAAATTCGGTTAATACCTGCTTTAGTAGCGTCAGCAGCCCATTGAGCAGCACGTCTTCGTCTTCCGTTGTCGCAACAATTACCCCGGGAAAATGCAGAATATCTGCAACCGTCAATTTACCTAAATCTTTATACTGACGGCGTATCTGATGATTAAATGCTGCCAGTTGCTCTACCAGCTTGTGATCAATGGGTAAATCCTCAGTATTTTGGCTGGGGAGCTGCTTAATCTGTACGCGACACTCCAGTTTACCCCTTGCTACCTGCGCGTTAATTAATTCGCGCATCTGCCCCTCAAACCGGCGTAATTCTTCTGCAACTTTAAACTGTACATCCAAATAGCGATGATTAACTGCCCTAAGCTCAATACTGATTTGACGATTCCCAAACTGTCCTGAAGCATTTGCATAGCCAGTCATACTGTATAACATAATATTTTCCTTAAACCGTTTTTTCCTGCCTGGTTATATCTAAACTGGCAATTAAATCAAGTATAACGAAAACCCTTTCATCTACAAAAGGCTTAATTAGTATCAATAGCAGCACACTGACTATATAATTCTTTAACAATCACTCAATCAAAGCGGCCATAATGAAAAATACCTCTATACCCAATCGCACTGAGCGTGCTGATAACGAACCACGGAAGCTTAGTATTATTCCTCACTTTCTAGCACATGCAGATGGCTCCGTATTGATTAGTTGCGGCAATACTAAAGTAATCTGCACTGCCACCATTGACGAAAATGTTCCTGCTTTTCTCAAAAATCAGGGACACGGCTGGGTGACAGCAGAATATGGAATGCTGCCAGCTTCAGCTAACGGACGTATGCGCCGCGAAGCCGCAGCAGGAAAACAGTCTGGCCGTACTCAGGAAATTCAGCGTCTGATTGGCCGCTCATTACGCGCAGTTGTGGATATGGAAAAACTGGGCAGTCGCCAGATACTGATTGATTGTGATGTCATTCAGGCTGATGGTGGTACACGTACGGCCAGCATCAGCGGTGCCTTTGTTGCCCTGTCGCTGGCTGTTAACAAACTGCTTGCCCGTGACGTAATCAGTGAAAACCCGATTCGTGAAGCCGTAGCCGCTATTTCAGTTGGCACCCTTAATGGCAAACTACTACTCGATCTGGACTATCCCGAAGATTCGGCCTGTGATGCCGATATCAATGTAGTCATGACTGCTTCACAGCAACTGGTTGAAATTCAGGGCACTGCCGAAGGTGCTACATTCAGTATTCAGCAATTAAATGATTTAATCAGTCTGGCACAAAAAGGAATTGAGCAAATTCTTGCCGCCCAGCAACAAGCACTGGCTGCCAATTAATTCATACAAATACAATTACCTATTTTCTGAATTTAAAAATTATTTAAAACAGGCCGCTTGAATCTGACAAAATACTGATTCAGCGGCTTGTTTTTACATGATAAAAATGCTAAAAAGAACGCCCTAAAGGAAAATCAAGCAGGCAGTGTTAACACAGTCTCTCCTTTTTTGACATTAAAACAACTCAGAAAGCAAGCAGTGTTATGGCGTTAATCGTACAAAAATACGGCGGTACCTCAGTAGGAACTGTAGAGCGTATAAAAAATGTAGCGCGTCGTGTAGCACAGGCCAGAGCCAATGGTGATGATGTTGTCGTGGTTGTATCCGCCATGAGCGGTGAAACCAACCGTCTGGTCGCACTGGCACATGAAATTCAGGAAAAACCCAATCCACGTGAAATGGATGTTGTGTTATCAACCGGCGAACAGGTTACAATCGGCCTGCTGGCCATGGCACTGCACAGCATTGGCGTAGATGCCAAAAGTTATACCGGCTGGCAGGTAGCAGTTAAAACCGATTGCGCCCACACCAAAGCGCGGATTGATGAAATAGATGATATACGTATCCGCACCGACCTGAATGCTGGCAAGGTGGTCATCATTGCCGGTTTTCAGGGTATTAATGCCAATAATGATATTACTACACTTGGCCGTGGTGGTTCAGATACTTCAGCAGTTGCCCTGGCTGCGGCACTAAAAGCCGACGAGTGCCAGATTTATACCGATGTAGATGGCGTTTATACTACCGACCCGCGCGTTGTACCTGAAGCACGGCGCCTCAGTACCATCTCATTCGAAGAAATGCTGGAACTGGCCAGCCTGGGCAGTAAAGTATTACAAATCCGTTCGGTAGAATTTGCCGGTAAATACAAAGTGCGGCTGCGCGTGTTAAGCAGTCTTGAAAACAATGGCAAAGGCACATTAATTACGTTTGAAGAGGATCAAAATATGATGGAACATGCGGCAGTATCCGGTATTGCTTTTGATAAAAATCAGGCACGAATTAATGTGCGTGGTGTACCAGATACGCCGGGAATGGCTTCCCTGATACTCGGCGCTGTGGCTGATGCCAATATTGAAGTAGACATGATAATTCAGAATTTCGGTTCTGCCGGTACCACAGATTTTTCTTTTACCGTACCACGTAGTGATTATCAGAATACACTGGATATTCTGCATGAAGTACAGAAAAAAATCGGCGCACGTGAAGTTTGTGGCGATGATACCGTATGTAAAGTATCCATAGTCGGCATGGGTATGCGCTCACATGTTGGCATCGCTTCTACCATGTTCCGTACACTAGCTAAAGAAAATATCAATATTCAAATGATTTCGACTTCTGAAATAAAAGTTTCCGTGTTAATTGATGAAAAATATCTGGAACTAGCTACTCGGGTGCTCCATCAAGTATTTCAGTTGGATAAAGAACCGGAAAAAAGAGGCTAAAATCCCCTTTTAACGCTTGTAAAATCTAACACAGGTCGGCTGAGCTACGTCAGCCGACCTTTAATTATTGTACAATGGCAGCTATTTGCTTAAATTAGTGCTGCATCCATGTCTCATACACCCAAACGTGAATACGAAAACAACAAGCTAGTCAAACGACTCCGTCATCAGGTTGGTGCTGCCATTAATGACTTCCAGATGATTGCAGAGGGCGACAAAATCATGGTTTGCCTCTCTGGCGGCAAAGATAGCTATGCATTACTGGACATTCTGCTCAGACTACAGAAATCCGCTCCAGTACAATTTGAAATTCTGGCCGTTAATCTTGATCAGAAACAACCCGGCTTTCCGGCTCATATCTTACCCGACTATCTGCGTAGTCTGGGCGTACCTTTTCAAATCATCGAAGAAGATACCTATAGCGTAGTCAAACGGGTTATAGATGAAGGTAAAACCACCTGTGGCCTGTGCAGTCGCTTGCGCCGTGGCATTCTGTATCGCGTGGCCAAAGAAAATGGCTGCACCAAAATAGCTTTGGGTCATCATCGCGATGATATTCTGGAAACCCTGTTTCTGAATATGTTCTACGGTGGCAAACTCAAAGCCATGCCGCCAAAACTGTTATCTGACAATGGTGAACACATCATTATCAGACCATTAGCCTACGTTAAGGAAAAAGACCTGATTCGCTATGCACAAATGCAGGAATTTCCAATTATTCCATGCAACCTGTGTGGTTCGCAGCCCAATTTGCAACGACAGGTAATTAAAGACATGCTGCAACAATGGGATAAGCAGTTTCCTGGTCGCATTGAATCCATGTTTTCAGCCCTGCAAAATGTAGTACCTTCACATTTGGCAGACTATAGATTATTCAACTTCACCGGCCTGCAACAGGGGCAGAAACTGCCACATGGTGGCGATATTGCTTTTGACCGCGAAAATTTTTCTTCCACGACAACGTTAGTACAGACTGGTGAAATTACTCAATCTGTACAAACAGGCAAACCCATTATTAACATTTTAGATTCCCGACAATAAGCCCACTATGAATCAACCAAGAAAAAAATTAACTCCCGCAAAAGCCATGGTAGCCGCAATCAGCGGCTACGCTATGGATGGTTTTGACTTACTGATACTCGGCTTTATGCTCAGTGCTATCAGTAACGACCTCGGACTGAACACCTCACAGGCTGGTTCACTGGTAACATGGACCCTAATCGGCTCCGTTATCGGTGGTATCGTGTTTGGCCATCTGAGCGACCGTTTTGGCCGGGTACGTATGTTATCGCTCACCATTCTTATGTTTGCCGTATTTACCGGCCTGTGTGCCATTGCGCAGGGTTATTACGACCTGCTGATTTACCGTGCATTGGCTGGCATGGGTTTAGGTGGTGAGTTTGGTATCGGCATGGCCATGATTGCTGAAGTATGGCCTGCTGCAAAACGCAACCGTGCCTCAGCTTTTGTCGGCATTGGCTGGCAGTTGGGTGTACTGGCAGCGGCTTTTATCACCCCATTCCTGCTCAATATTATCGGCTGGCGCGGCATGTTTCTCGTGGGATTATTCCCAGCTGTGGCGTCTTACTTTATTCGTCATGATACCAGCGAACCAGAACAGTTTACCCGCGAACACAAAGCCCAAGGCGAGCTGTCATTTTCAGCACGCCTGAGCTTACTGGTTAAAGATCGGCAGACAGCCAAAATCAGTCTGGGTATTTTTATCCTGTGTGCGGTACAAAACTTTGGTTACTACGGATTAATGATCTGGATGCCCAGTTATCTGGCTAATAAACTGGGTTTTAGCCTTACCGCTTCCGGTAACTGGACAGCGGTCACCGTAATCGGCATGATTATCGGTATCTGGCTGTTTGGTTTCCTGGCCGATCACTTTGCCCGCTGGAAAATCTTCCTGATTTACCAGATTGGTTCCTTCATCATGGTGGCACAATATGCCCAGTTACAGGATCCAACCGCATTACTGATCTGCGGTGCCATTATGGGGCTATTTGTAAACGGCATGATTGGCGGCTATGGTGCACTGATTTCTGATAATTTTCCACCACATGTCCGGGCCACTGCCCAGAATGTACTATTCAATCTTGGCCGAGGTGTAGGTGGTTTCGGGCCACTGGTTATCGGTTTTCTCGTTAAAGAATGGTCATTCTATGCAGCCTTGTGTCTGCTGGCGTCTATCTACCTCTTAGACATCATTGCAACCTTATGGCTACTACCCCGGCATAACGCAACCCCATCCAAAGATGACAACCTTGGCGTTATCGGCTGATTAATTGACTCATCAGTGCAGAGTTACCATACCCTGCACTGATTTTTACCATCAACACATCAGATAAAACCATGACAACATTTACTAAAGTTATTTTATATACCGATAGCGATGGCTATGCCCGCTTCAAAGAAGAAAAAATCGAATTAACCGAAGGCAATGAAAAAAGCCAATTATCACCGTGGTTAAATGCAGAAGGTTTACAATTACGTCACAGCCCGGTTGGTTTTGAAAGTGATTTTCACTGTACCGGCAAGCCGCAATGGCTGTTTGTGTTACAGGGAATCATGGAAATCGGCCTGCGTGATGGCACCACCCGTCGTTTTGGCCCCGGTGAACATTTTTATTCTGCCGATACCCTGCCCGCAGGTGCCACCTTTAATCCACACATTCATGGACACTGTAGTCGCCTGATTGGCAACGATCCCCTGATTACTGCCTTTATCCGCAACTAACTTCAGTAACAAAATATTTACAAAGGAAAATATACAATGTCAAAACCCATGCTGTTTAGCTTGCCCAATGCAGAAGGCAACAACTTCAACATTATCGAACACCTGCCAGCCGTGGTTTATTTTTATCCGAAAGACAATACCCCCGGTTGCACCACCGAGGCACAGGAATTCAGTACACTCCTACCACAATTCAAGCAGCTAGGTTATAACGTTATCGGCATTTCCCGCGATACAGAAAAAAGCCATCACAATTTCATCTGCAAATACGGACTCAACATCACCCTGTTGTCAGATTGTGAAAAAGCAGTATGCCGCCAGTTTGACGTACTCAAAGAAAAAAACATGTATGGCAAAAAAGTATTTGGTATTGAAAGAAGCACATTTATCCTGAATCAGGATGGCAATATTGTTCATGAATGGCGCAAAGTTAAAGCCGCCGGCCACGCCCAAACCGTTTTAGATACCCTACAACAACATGCCTAGCTATTCCTATCGCGCGCCCTGCTGCTCATTAATACTGGATTTTAATCAGCAGCAGCAACTACAGGCAATCCACTGGCAAACAGCCATGTCAGCAACCCTGCCTGGGCTGACAGGATACTGGGCTCAACAGCTTGATGCCTATTTCTCTGGCAAACTGCAAACATTTAACTATCCTCCCTCATCTGCTGGCACTGTATTTCAGCAGCGAGTATGGCAGGCAATTGCCAGTATTCCCTATGGGCAGGTAGCCACCTACGGCGATATTGCCCGTATACTGGGCAGCGCAGCCAGAGCAGTTGGACAGGCCTGTGGCAAAAATCCCCTGCCAATTATTATCCCCTGCCATCGGGTTGTATCCGCCAATGGTCTGGGCGGGTTTAGCCTGAGTAATAATCCTTTCGAACTCAATATTAAACGCTGGTTACTCGCCCATGAGGGAGCAACATGGTAAACGAACCCTTACCACCAGAGCTGCTCGAACCAATTGAATCACTGCTTGAGCACTTATGGCTAAGCGAACAACTGGCATTTAACACACTAGAAAGCTACCGGCGCGACCTGAGCAAAATTGCACGCCGCTTACAGCCTCTGCATCTGAACTGGTTCAACGTAGATGCTTTGTCACTGGCTGATGCAATATTTATCGATAGTGAAAAACCATCATCACAGGCACGAGCACTGTCAGCATGTAAACGTCTGTTTAGCTGGATGCAGGAATACAACCGGCGTCAGGATTTACCTACCGAGCAGCTACAAATGCCCAAAAAAGGCCAGCATCTGCCTGATATCATTTCCGAAAGCCAAATAGATGCTCTTCTAGCTGCTCCAGATACCGAAACACCACATGGTCTGCGCGATAAGGCCTTACTGGAACTAATGTACGCTACCGGCTTACGCGTCAGCGAAGCTGTTAATTTGCACATTAACGAAATTGATTTACAGAGTGGTTTGCTTAGTACCATCGGTAAAGGAAACAAGCAGCGTATGGTACCACTAGGTGAAGAAGCCACAGACTGGCTACAAAATTACTTTACTCATGCTCGCCCTGCTTTACTCAAAGGAAGAGCATGTGATGCTGTATTTGTCAGCCAGAAAAAAACCGCCATTAGTCGCCAATTGGCATGGATGATTGTCACTAAATATGCCAGTTCGGCAGGTATTCATCACCTTAGCCCCCACGGCCTGCGCCATGCATTTGCCACTCATCTGGTTAACCATGGTGCTGATCTGCGCGTAGTTCAGCTATTACTGGGGCATGCCGATATAGGTACCACCCAAATCTATACCCATGTAGCCAATGAACGTCTGAAACAACTAGTACAACAGCATCATCCGCGCGGATAAAATACAAATCAAAACACAATATAAAATAAGCAAACTTATCAGAATAATAGTTTAAATTGTCCTACTGAAACAAAATACATAGGCAATTGACGCCTATAGTTACAATACACCAGCATTAACAATCACATAGCAGTAAGCCACCATTCTGCGATACAAAGTTTGCTTGTGCCATACCGTACTTTATCTGGCCAATTATCAGCTTATCGATATTAATTTATATATTAGTATTGAACAATTTAATAACACAAGAACAATAGCAGCCATATATTCAGCTATCTTATGTAGCCATCCCAATCTCAATACTCAAACTGCACATAAAAATAAATGATTTCACAATATGAAAAAGCCAGCATGCAAAGCATACTGGCCTGAAAATTAATTAAATCAAATAATTCAGATTATTTAATTGTTAATATAAACGCAGTCGAGATCCAATATTAACCGAATTCTGCGGCGTAGGCTGCATGGTAAATTTCGGGTTTCCAGTATATTCCAGTTGGAATTTATAATCTATTTTCATCGGACCTTTAAGCTCTTTAATATCATCCAGCGGCACCTCACATTGATAGCGTACTCCTATAATTCGACCTTTAGCGTCAAAATAGAAATTGCTTACAATTGGAATAGATTTATTCTTAAATTGCGCCATATAACTACCAATTGGTGTACCTGCCAATGCACCATCATTATCATCTGAATAGATTGACGCCAATGCATCAATGATTTTTTGTAATACTGCATAGTCCTGAGGCTGATATTTACTATCCGAACCAGCTTTGGAAGCAGCCTGTTTCAAAGCTTGAGAAAGACTTTGCAGCATGGCAGCATTATATTTTAGGCTTTCAGCATAAGACGAATTCAGTTTAACCTGATGTTTAGCCTCCAGCTCTTTTCCGAATTCGTCTACACTTACTTTACTAAATTCACTAGATTTAATTACAGCATAACCATCATCTACAGATTTAGGTATACTTTTCAACAAATCAGCAATAGGCAAATGCTGTACTCTGTCTTGCGGCACAGCCAGTTGCACGTATCTGTCACCGATTACCAATTGAGGATTGGATTGTTCATTCATAACATCTGATACATTAGTGATAGCAGAAGCATCCATGTATACAGACAAATTATTGAAGTCCACATAAACAGGAAATTTATAAGAAATCAATGCATTTTTTCCTTCATAGCGGAACTCTGGAATCACTTCCATACGCCCTTTTCGCATATCCACTGCACCAGTAAATGGTATTGAGAATGATTTGCTAATCAGCCCCATCATCCTGTTAACTGATTCCATTTGCTGTTTATAATAATCTGGTTCAGCTTCTAAAAACTCTTCGGAAGAATCACTTGACTGTACTGTAATTGCTTCTGAATTTTTATCCGCAGTGCTTGCGCCTGCCCGATTACCCATTTCCAGTCTATAACTACCACTGAAATTAAACTGATTATCTTCTTTCATCATGCGCTGCATACCAGAACGTACCATCTTGTCAGGTGATTCCTCTATCTTGTTTCCACATGCTGACACCAGCCCGGCAACAGCCAGTGCCAAAATCATTTTTGTAATCTGCAATCTCATAACAGCCCTTTTAAAAATAAAGACAAAAATAAAATTAAGTTAATAATTGTAAATGAATCAAGCACAAATAACCAGATATTCTGCATCATTTTGCTTTACATAAATTGCATTTGTTGTAAAAATACTAAAACAGCATTTAGTATTGATGAAATATTATAAAAAATTAATAACATTAATTAACAACATGTCGGAAATAGTTTTCTAGTCTGTTATAAAGTGCTTATATTTTCCAAATAAATCAGTAAACGCAAACTATTTTCAAAAAACAATAATCTTTAGCTTAATCATACAATCCTGAAGCATTACCTGCGCACAGGCAGGATAACCATCTAAAAATATTCTGACACTACCCCTCAGGATGCGACTTCTTCTTACCTTAATGATAAAATTAATCGAATAGAAATTGTGCTGATAATAAAACAAATATTTTATAATATTCTTTAAAGATAAATACTTGGCTAAAGCAAACTTTGTCAAAGAGCTTCAAAGAAAATAAAAAATCAGGCAGAAATTTATCTGCCTGATTTATAAATTAGCTAATAAAATTTAAACAGTTTGTAAATACTCACGCCAGCGTGCCACCTGCACACGTACCTGCGCTGGCGCTGTACCACCAACATGATTACGCGCATTAAGACTGCCTTCAGGAGAAAGCACCTGATAAACATCCTCATCTATCAGGCTGGAAAATGATTGCAGCACATTCAATGGTAACTCACTTAATTCCTGCTGCTGCTCTTCCGCCAGTCGCACCGCACGTGCAACTACCTCATGACTATCGCGAAACGGTAAACCTTTTTTAACCAGATAATCAGCCAAATCAGTTGCTGTCGCAAAACCCTGTAACACAGCAGCACGCATATTCTCAGGCTTCACACTAACACCACGCATCATATCCGCATAAATACGCAAAGTATCTACCAGAGTATCTACCGTATCAAAAAGCGGCTCCTTGTCTTCCTGATTATCTTTGTTATAAGCCAGCGGCTGTGATTTCATCAAAGTAATCAATCCCATCAGATGGCCTACTACACGGGCACTTTTACCACGTACCAGTTCCGGCACATCCGGGTTTTTCTTCTGCGGCATAATGCTGGAACCAGTACAGAAACGGTCTGCAATATCAATAAAACCAAAGCGCGGACTCATCCAGTAAAT
This sequence comes from Snodgrassella alvi, assembly GCF_002777425.1. Lineage (GTDB taxonomy): Bacteria > Pseudomonadota > Gammaproteobacteria > Burkholderiales > Neisseriaceae > Snodgrassella > Snodgrassella alvi_B. The sequence goes on along the minus strand of NZ_MDVC01000088.1, from coordinate 27,806 downwards.
CAACTCTTCACTCAGGCGTGACAGATGCATCATCAGAATCGACGCAGCAGCAGTAAATTCAATAGCAAAATCACGGTCAGATACCGCATCCAGAGAGTTCTGGCAAACTGCTTCAAAACCGAGCAATTGCGCAGTGACTTCACGCTTTATCGGAAACGTAGTGCCGGCAAGTGCAGCAGCTCCTAATGGCATCCGGTTAACCCGATGGCGACAATCAAGCATCCGTTCACTGTCACGACCCAGCATCTCAACATAAGCCAGCATATGGTGGCCAAAACTAACAGGCTGTGCTACCTGCATATGCGTAAAACCTGGCATCACCACTTCTGCATTTTTATCAGCCAAATCAACCAGCGCAGACTGCAAATCCTTGATTAGTGCCACAATGTGATCAATTTCTTCACGCAGCCACAGCCGAATATCGGTAGCCACTTGATCATTACGGCTACGCCCCGTGTGCAACCGCTTACCAGCATCGCCTACCTTCTGGGTCAGCAGATGTTCCACGTTCATATGAACATCTTCCAGATCAACCGACCATTCAACTTTTCCGGCAGCTATTTCCTGCAAAATTTCCTGCATACCAGCTTTAATTGCAGACAAATCCTCCGCACTCAACACACCAGCCTGTTGCAGCATCTGCGCATGTGCCAGCGAGCCCTGAATATCACATTGAGCCAAACGCTGGTCAAATGTTATTGATGCCGTATATTGCTTCACCAGCTCACTTACCGGTTCATGAAAACGGCCTGACCAAACTTTCTCTCCCATACTATTTCTCCACTATACTCAACAATATCCAAAGAAATTGCTGACAGCACATTACCTCCCATCAGCACCCCATCATCTTCATCGGTAATACAAAAGCAGCACCAATACCAAAAAATTTGATTACAGTACGCCGCGGGCGCGATCAGTATGAAAGCGCGTTTGAAACTCACTGAATTTACCCGCCTCAATGGCCAGCCGCATTTCTGCCGTCAGTATCTGATAATAGCGCAAATTATGAATGGTATTTAACTGAGCACCCAGAATCTCGCCTACACGCTGCAAATGATGCAGATAAGCACGGCTGAAATTACGGCAGGTATAGCAGTCACAACTTTCATCCAATGGGCGCTGGTCGTGGCGATAAATCGCATTACGGATTTTCACATCACCAAAACGGGTAAATAGCCAGCCATTACGCGCATTGCGGGTTGGCATCACACAATCAAACATATCAATGCCATAGGCCACACCATACACCAAATCTTCTGGTGTGCCGACACCCATCAGGTAATGTGGTTTATGTGCAGGAAGCTTAGGACCAATAGCCCGTAAAATACGGTACATTTCCGGCTTCGGTTCACCAACAGACAAACCACCTACAGACAAGCCCGGAAAGCCGATTTCCTCTAGTCCTGCCAGCGACTGCTCGCGCAAATCCTCATACATACCACCTTGAACAATACCAAATAAAGCATTCGGATTATTCAAGCGCTCGAATTCATTTTTACTGCGCTCTGCCCAGCGCAGACTCATTTGCAAAGATTTCTCAGCTTCTTTTGCGTCTACATTACCGTCTGGACACTCATCCAGCTGCATCACAATATCAGAATTCAATACCGTTTGAATCTGCATGGAAATTTCAGGCGACAAAAACAGCTTGTCTCCATTAATCGGGCTGCGGAAAGTACAGCCCTCTTCCGTTAACTTACGCATCTGCGCCAGAGAAAACACCTGAAAACCGCCAGAATCAGTCAGCATCGGCCGGTTCCAGCCAATAAAATCGTGCAACCCGCCAAAATCACGAATAACATCCAGACCCGGCCGTAACCACAAATGGAAAGTATTACCCAGAATAATCTGTGCCTTGATTTCCTCCAGATTACGTGGCGACATGGCCTTAACTGAACCATATGTCCCAACCGGCATAAATACTGGTGTTTCCACCGTGCCATGATTCAATTCCAGAGTACCACGACGCGCAAAACCATCTGTGCGCTGTAAAGTAAATTTCAGCATATAACTAATTTAATGACAATAATTATGACAGAATACCCGATTATAGCCGAAACCACCACATTTCGCCGGACAAGCATTGCCAAGCAAAATCCAAATCGTTAAAATAAATTCCTTACCCGAAGCGAAAGTTCACCAGTAACTATCGCTTTATATCTATCCCTTTAATTTATAAATATAATCAAAAGCAGCCATCTTATTTTCTCACTTGTAACAAGCGAGCCTGGTCTGTTGTTTGTGGAGTATGCATGTTAAACATTACCCTGCCAGACGGTTCTGTCCGTCAGTTTGAAGCGCCTTTAAGCATAGCCGACATTGCCGCTTCCATAGGTGCAGGCTTGGCCAAAGCCGCCATTGCCGGGAAAATTAATGGCAAGCTGGTAGATACATGTGATCAGGTAACAGAAGATGCACAGGTCAGCATCATTACCGCAAAAGATAAAGAAGGTGTCGAAATCATTCGCCACTCCTGCGCCCATTTGGTCGGTCATGCCGTTAAGCAGCTATATCCTGAAGCCAAAATGGTTATCGGGCCGGTAATTGAGGATGGCTTTTATTACGATATCTGGTACGAGCGCCCCTTTACCCCCGAAGACATCGCAGCTATCGAAGCACGCATGAAAGAACTGATTGCACAAAATTATGATGTAATCAAAAAAGTTACTCCGCGTGACGAAGTCATCAGCGTATTCAAACAGCGCCATGAAGACTACAAACTGCGCCTGATTGAAGACATGCCAGATGAAAAAGCAATGGGTCTTTATTATCATCAGGAATACGTAGACATGTGTCGGGGTCCACATGTTCCTAACACCCGCTTCCTGAAAAATTTCAAACTAACCAAACTTTCCGGCGCCTACTGGCGCGGAGATGCCAAAAACGAACAGCTGCAACGCATCTATGGAACAGCATGGGCAAGTAAGGAAGACCTGAACGCTTATATTCAGCGCATAGAAGAAGCAGAAAAACGCGATCACCGCAAACTGGCCAAACAAATGGATTTATTCCACTTGCAGGACGAAGCGCCGGGCATGGTATTCTGGCATCCAAAAGGCTGGTCACTATGGCAGATTATTGAGCAGCATCTGCGTCGCGAACTTTCTGCCGCCGGCTATCAGGAAATCAAAACACCCATGATTATGGATCGCAGCCTATGGGAAAAATCCGGTCACTGGGATAACTACAAGGAAAACATGTTTATTACCGAATCGGAAAAACGTGTTTATGCCGTTAAACCTATGAACTGCCCCGGCCATATCCAGATTTTTAATCAGGGTCTGCGTTCATATCGCGATTTACCATTGCGCCTGGCCGAATTTGGTTCCTGCCACCGCAACGAACCTTCCGGTGCCCTGCATGGCCTGATGCGTGTACGTGGCTTTACACAGGATGATGCACACATTTTCTGTACAGAAGACCAGATTGTCAGCGAAGCCAAAGCATTCAACGAACTGGTAATGCGTATTTATCGTCAGTTTGAATTTAACGACGTAGCCGTCAAATTATCCCTGCGCCCGGAAAAACGTGCTGGCTCTGATGCAATCTGGGACAAAGCCGAGCAGGGATTGCGTGATGCCCTGAATGCCTGTGGTGTTACCTGGGAAGAATTGCCCGGTGAAGGTGCTTTCTATGGCCCCAAAGTGGAATACCACATTAAAGATGCATTAGGCCGCTCTTGGCAATGCGGCACCATCCAGCTGGATTTCGTGCTGCCAGAACGTCTGGGCGCCGAATATGTAACCGAAGAAAATGGCCGCGCCCGCCCGGTAATGCTTCACCGTGCCATTCTGGGTTCACTTGAACGCTTTATCGGTATCCTGATTGAACATCATGCCGGCGCATTCCCATTATGGCTGGCACCGGTACAAATGGTAATCATGAATATTACCGAAGCACAAGCCGAATACTGTCGGCAACTTGCCACTCGTTTAAGCGCAGAAGGCTTTCGTGTGCATTTAGACTTGCGTAATGAGAAAATTGGATACAAAATTCGAGATAACAGTACGCAACGCCTACCTTACCAACTGGTTATAGGCGAGAAAGAAAAACAGGACAACAAGGTTGCCGTACGCAAACGCGGCGGCGAAGACTTGGGTCAGATGGATATTGAGACATTCATTACCCAGCTGAAACAGGAAACCTTGTCTCTTCATTAAACGTGAATAAGGAGTACGACCATCGCTCAAGAACGCGAAGCACGCATCAACGGTGAAATCACCATTAAAGAAGTGCGTTTGATTGGTCCAACTGGTGAACAGTTGGGTGTAGTATCTACTCAGCAAGCCATGAAACTGGCTGAAGAGCATGATGTGGATCTGGTGGAAATCGCCCCTACCGCCAAGCCGCCCGTCTGCAAATTAATGGATTTCGGTAAATTTAAATACGAGCAATCCAAAAAACGCGATGAGCAGCGCAAAAAACAGAAACAGGTGCAAGTTAAGGAAATCAAATTCCGCCCTGGTACTGATGAAGGTGATTACCAGATCAAAATGCGTAACATCAGCCGCTTTCTGACTGACGGTGATAAAGTAAAAGTCACCTTACGGTTCCGCGGACGCGAAATGGCACACCAGCATCTGGGCGCAGAACTACTCAAGCGTATTCAAGCTGATTTAATAGAAATTGGCACCGTTGAGCAGTTTCCTAAAATGGAAGGTCGCCAAATGGTAATGATTATTGCACCAAAAAAGAAATAATCATTAACTGAATTTCAGCCTGTCTCATAAAAGCCTCATTTTATCTATATAAAATGAGGCTTTTCATATATCGGCCTATAATCTTAACCAGCTCATAAGACCTTAACAGTCGATAATGACTGCCATATTGCCTTACCAACACAGGTATATTATAATTCGCTTTTTTGTGCATCGCCGCTGTGCGCAAATCAATATTTAGGCGGCAAAAACCGTGGTGTGCGGGTTAAAGTGCTGTTTACAGCCACCCCTCGCCTGATCCAACAACAATGGAGTTTTCCCATGCCGAAAATGAAAACCAAATCAAGCGCGAAAAAACGCTTCAAAGTATTGGGTAACGGTGGTGTAAAACGCGCTCATGCGTTCAAACGTCACATTCTGACGAAAAAAACCACCAAAAATAAACGTCAATTGCGTGGCACCTCTCTGGTGAATGACCGCGATATGGCTTCTATTCATAAAATGTTACCCTACGCTTAAGGAGTTTGAACTATGCCTCGCGTAAAACGTGGTGTTACCGCTCGTGCCCGTCACAAAAAAGTTTTAGCGTTAGCCAAAGGCTATCGCGGCCGTCGTAAAAACGTCTATCGTATTGCCAAACAGGCAGTAATGAAAGCCGGTCAGTATGCTTACCGTGACCGTCGTCAGCGCAAACGTCAATTCCGTCAATTGTGGATTGTGCGTATTAATGCAGCAGCACGCCAGAATGGCTTGTCTTATAGCAAATTCATGAACGGCTTGAAAAAAGCTGCCATCGTTATCGACCGCAAAGTATTGGCTGATCTGGCTGTTTTTGATCAGGCTGCATTTGCGCAACTGGCAGCACAGGCAAAAGCTGCACTGGCCTGATAGTCAGTTTTTTGTAAAAAAGGAAACTTCGGTTTCCTTTTTTTGTATTCCTGCCTTGTCAAATAAGCCCAATCATTGTCAAAACCATCGTTTAGCACTGTTGGTCACACGAATTTCGCGTTAAAATAACCTTTTAGCACATATTTTATTATAGCGTGTTATATTGCCCGTTTTGCCCATTGCAGGCTCGGTATTGATACAAATTCCAGCGTATTCAACAGCAAGACAAAGAGCATAAAAACACTCCTTCGTTTTATTTTTAAGTAAAGAATCTCGTTATGGAAAACGCCAACCGCATCGTTGCCGAAGGCATCGCTGCCGTTAACTCAGCCATTGATTTACCTGCATTAGAATTAGTAAAAGCTCGCTATCTGGGTAAAACTGGTGAACTCAATGCCTTATTAAAAACTCTGGGAAAAATGACACCAGAAGAACGCAAAACTACAGGTGCGCACATTAATGAGTGCAAAAACCAGTTTCAGGCTGCATATAACCAGCAACGCGATGCCCTGAATGAAGCAAAACTTCAACAACAGCTTGCCGCTGAAGCACTGGATGTTACCCTGCCCGGACGCGGACAGAATCTGGGTGGATTGCACCCAGTTACACTAACCTTGCAACGCATTGTAGAACTGTTTCACAGCATGGGTTTTACCGTAGCAGACGGGCCGGAAATCGAAGACGATTTTCACAACTTTCAGGCTTTAAACATCCCGCCCAATCATCCGGCTCGCGCCATGCAGGATACCTTCTATGTAGAAAATGGTAACGTATTGCGTACCCATACTTCACCTATCCAGATTCGTTACATGCTGGATAAAAAAGAACCGCCAATCCGCATTATTGCGCCGGGACGTGTATACCGGGTAGATTCAGATGCAACGCACTCTCCCATGTTTCATCAGGCAGAAGGCCTGTGGATTGAAGAAGGCGTTACCATGGCTGATCTGAAAGCCGTATTTACCGACTTTATCCGCCGCTTCTTTGAGCGCGATGACTTACAGGTACGCTTCCGTCCCTCGTTCTTCCCTTTTACCGAACCTTCGGCAGAAATCGACATAATGGGTGAACGTGGCTGGCTCGAAGTGGGTGGCTGCGGCATGGTACATCCAAACGTACTGAAAAATGTCAACATAGATGCTGAAAAATACACAGGTTTTGCTTTTGGTATCGGTCTGGATCGTTTTGCCATGCTCCGCTACGGTATCAACGATTTACGCCTGTTTTTCGATAACGACCTAAACTTCCTGAAACAGTTTCAGGATTAAAACTAATTGTCACCTAACCAATAGACAATTAAAGGGCGGGAACAAAACCATGGCATCAAGTCCATTATATTTTGTTTCTGATTTTAGTTTTAATATCGAAGCCATAAATAACCTGATACCTACTACTGATGAATTTTTCAGATTGAATAGTGCCTACGGCTGAATAACAACCGACACAGATTCATCAGCAAATAACATTAATCCCAAAAGTGAAGATGCAGCATCCATACTGATTTAATAATCGTGCAAATCGTCATTACTGGCTAATCACCACACTTTTGGATTAAACCGCAACAGAATACATACTGGAAGCATCATGCAATTTTCTCAAAATTGGTTATATTCATGGGTTAATCCTGAATTGTCAGCCGAACAACTGGCACATTTACTGACTATGGCCGGACTGGAAGTAGAAGAAACCACTTTGGCAGCACCTGCCTTTAGCGGCGTAGTCATTGCTGAAGTTAAATCTGTAATCAAACATCCTGATGCAGACCGGCTCAACATTACTCAGGTTGATGCAGGTACGGGCGAATTGATACAAATCGTTTGCGGCGCACCCAATGTACAGCCTGGTATCAAAATACCCTGCGCCTTGCCTGGCGCCATCCTGCCGGGTAATTTCAAAATCAAACCCACCAAAATGCGCGGCCAGGTGTCCAACGGCATGCTTTGTTCTGCCAAAGAATTGGGTTTGCAAGATGAAGTAAACGGCCTACTGATTTTGCCTGCCAATGCACCCATTGGTAATAACATTCGCGATTATCTGGATTTAGATGATAATCTGCTTACCCTGAAAATTACTCCCAACCGGGCAGATTGTCTGAGCATAAAAGGCATAGCGCGCGAGGTTGGCGCCCTAACCCAGACAGCACTAAGCCCGATAGAAATCATCCCTAACCAGCCAACAACAGATGCCAGCCAGCCTGTTAGCATCGATGCTCCGGAAGACTGCGGCCGTTTTCTCAGCCGTGTAGTCCGCGGAGTCAATGCACAAGCCACTACACCAGCATGGTTAAAACAGCGGCTGGAACGCAGTGGCCTGCGCAGTATCAACGCACTGGTTGATATCGGTAACTACGTTATGCTTGAGCTGGGACAGCCAATGCATATGTTTGATGCAGACAAAATCACCGGTAAACTAATTGTTCGCCGTGCCCATGAAGGCGAAACGCTGGCCTGCCTGAATGACAAAACAGTTACCCTAAGCAATAATACACTGGTGGTTGCCGATGAAGAGCAGGTATTGAGCATCGCCGGATTAATGGGTGGTGCCACCAGCTCAGTTACAGATGATACTCAGAATGTCGTTATTGAAAGTGCCTGGTTTACACCAGACATTATTGCCGGCAAAGCCCGTCAATACGGATTTGGTTCCGATTCATCATTTCGCTTTGAACGGGGCGTAGATTTCAATTTACAGCAACAGGCTATCGAACGCGCAACCACTCTGATAAAAGAAATCTGCGGCGGCGATATTGGTGTAATCACCGAAGCAACAGGTATCTTACCTGCCTCTAAACAGGTCAAAGTGCGCACAGCAAGAGTAGCAAAAGTATTGGGCGTAACCATTGCGGCCACAGATATTGGCGTTATCCTGCAACATTTAGGGCTTAACCCGCAATCCTGTGATGATGGTTTTATGGTTACTTCACCCAGCTTCCGTTTTGATATTGAAATCGAAGCCGACCTGATTGAAGAAATTGGCCGCGTTTATGGTTATGAAAATATTCCAGACGACCATACCAATGGTAAATTAAACATGGTGGCCTTACCAGAAACACAAAAACCCCTGTTCAGCATTTACCATCAACTGGCAAACAGCGGTTATCAGGAAGTAGTCAGCTATGCATTTGTAGAAGAAGCATGGGAACATGATCTGGCCGGCAATACCAACCCAATTCGCTTGCAAAATCCAATAGCTAGCCAGCTTAGCGTCATGCGTTCCACCCTGTTTGGTGGACTGATTGAAATACTGCACAACAATCTTAACCGTAAACAAAACCGAGTAAGATTGTTCGAAGTGGCACGAGTATTTCACAAACATGACGAAAAATACATTCAGACAAAAAAAATTGCCGGTCTGGCCTATGGTTCAGTTCTACCTGAACAGTGGGCAGTAACAACACGAAATGTTGATTTCTATGATGTCAAAAACGATGTTGCTGGCTTATTAAGCGCACATACAGTGGATTATCGTGCCGCACAACACCCGGCTCTGCATCCGGGCAGAACTGCTGAAATCATAATTAATAACGAAGTAGTTGGTATTATCGGTGAGCTACACCCACGCTGGACACAAAAATATGATTTACCCCAGTCACCCATTTTATTCGAACTGGATTTAAGTGCCGTTTTAACCCAAGCCAGAATTACTTATCAGCCCGTATCCAAGTTTCAGCCAGTACGGCGTGATCTGGCATTTATCGTATCGGAGCAAACTACTGCCGACCAATTAATTAGCACTCTAGCCACAGTAAATCATCCAGCAATCCAAGAAATATCAATATTCGACGTTTATCGCGGTAAAGGTATGGCTGAAAATACCAAGAGTATAGCTATAAAAGTTATCCTGCAAAGTGCTGAGCAAACACTAACAGATGAAGAAGTTGAAGAAATAATGACAAAATTCATTGATATAGCGAGTACAATTGGTGCACAATTACGCACCTAAAATCATAGCTACACAAGCTACTTGGTCAAAAATTTACACACTTGAAAACACACACTAATTTGGGGATAATAACGCCCTCTTTAATGAAAGAAATTTTGATATGACGCTGACAAAAGCTGAACTTGCAGATATTCTCGTAGACAAAGTTGCTGGCATGAGCAAACATGATGCCAAAGAAATTGTAGAACTGTTTTTTGAAGAAATTCGCAGCACTCTGGAACAAGGAGAACAAATCAAAATCTCCGGTTTTGGTAACTTCCAGTTGCGCGACAAACCACAACGCCCGGGACGCAACCCTAAAACCGGCGAAGAAGTACCAATTTCAGCCAGACGCGTTGTCACATTCCACGCATCACAAAAATTGAAAGGCATGGTTGATCACTATAATGGAAAACAAGCCTAAGCAACTGTTACCTATTCCAGCACAACGGTATTTCACCCTTGATGAACTATGCCGTCTTGCTGACATCAGTGCTGAACAGTTTTCTGTCTGGCAGCAGATACACGGTGTTGTCGTTGGCTATGGCGGCCAGCATTATACCCGTGCTGATGTAATTAAAATTCGACAATTGCGCGATAGCTTTACACCATATATCGACCCATTTACACGTAATCAGGTGGATGCTGATGGTAATCCGGCCATAGATGCCATCGAAACCCGTCAGCAAATCGAAAAAGTAATAGATAATCTGAATAGCGTACTTGCTAAGTAAAACGATTACACTTATAATCGCTTTCCTTACGAAGTCGGAGTGTGGCGCAGTCTGGTAGCGCACTTGCATGGGGTGCAAGGGGTCGAAGGTTCGAATCCTTTCACTCCGACCAAAATAAAAATACAGCCGTTTATGGCTGTATTTTTTTGCCTGTAAGTTATGCAAATATTCAGAGTTGATTTACAGCACATTTTTTATCAGATTTGTACAGTAAACATCTATAATTGAGCAATTCCATTATTTTCAGACTGGTCAATAATCAACCTATACTTATATATTAATCAGTATATTGCTGCAACTGTTTCAGTACCCGTCGACTGGTTATGCCTTCAGGCAGGCGAAAATCGAGAAGCATGCGAGTAAGACGAATCGCTTCTGAGTGCCATTGAGGCTGGGCAGCCAGAGTCTGGGAGGTTAAGGCGTTAAGTGTGTGGCCATGGACAACAATCCCGTTTTCTTGTGCAGATAACTGTGCCTGCATTAATAACACTGGTGTATGTTCGGCTCGTAACCAATAGCGCTCATAATCAATAATTGCCTGTCCCTGATTATCCTGACTGATATCGGGTGCTACGCCTAAAGTGCGCAGTAATGACCATTCAAAATACCGCAGCGCTGATAAATGTTCACCGCTGGCGATACTTTGCAATACGGTATGCATTGCTGCATGAATCTGAGGTAAAGGGTCTTCGCGGGCTGTAAGTTTCAGCACCAGCTCATTCACATACAAAGCGCTGAATAGGGACTGATTCTGCGGCTGCGGCCATCCTCCTACCCATTCGGCACGGTGTAAGGTTTTTAGTTCATTATTACCATACCAAGATAGCTGCAGGGGCATAAACGGAACAAGCACACCACGTAATTCACTTTGTCTGCGCCGGGCACTGCGTGCCAGCATCACCACCCTGCCATAATCCCGGGAAAATATTTCTATTTGCAGGCTGCTTTCACTCCACGGGCGTGAGGCGAGCAAAAAAGAGGGTTGATGATTAATGCGGTTATTGGACATGACCAGTTTTCACATCGACTATACGTACTGTCAATTATAGCCTGATACGGCATAACAATTGACCCTGTTTGGGAAAAAGCGGATAATTCTGTTAATAACAGATACTTTACTTTTAGGCAGCCGGCTTTAATAAAGCCGGCTGCCTAAAAGTATTCAAAACCATCAGGAAAGTTTGCACACTCATGAAAGCACCGGAATTATTATTGCCCGCTGGCGGACTGGAGCGGATGCGTGCCGCATTTGACTACGGCGCAGATGCTGTTTATGCAGGTACGCCGCGTTATTCACTGCGGGCACGCAATAATGAATTTGCACATCTGCCAATACTGGAACAGGGAATTACTGAAGCACATGCGCGTGGCAAAAAATTCTTTCTGGCCAGTAATATTCTGCCACATAATGCAAAGCTGAAAACTTATCTGGCCGATATGGAACCAATTATTGCCATGCAGCCAGATGCCCTGATTATGGCCGATCCCGGGCTGATTATGAAAGTGCGCGAAAAATGGCCGGAAGTACCAATACATTTGTCTGTTCAGGCCAATACCACCAACGCATGGGGAGTACAATTCTGGCAAAGTATTGGTATTGAGCGGATTATTCTGTCACGTGAACTGAGTATCAATGAAATTGCTGAAATTCGTCAGCAATGCCCGGATATTGAGCTGGAAGTATTTGTTCACGGTGCTTTATGCATCGCCTATTCTGGCCGCTGCCTGCTTTCCGGTTATTTTAACCACCGCGACCCTAATCAGGGTACGTGTACCAATGCCTGTCGCTGGGATTATAAGGTACATAATACGATGGATAGTGACAGTGGTGATGCACAATTATTGCGCGATTTCGATTTTAAACAGGCGCAAAGTCTGGCTGAGGATACCTTGCTCGGCCTGAATGAGCAGCAACGGCATCCGCTGGCAAATAAAGTGTATTTAATTGAGGAAGCAAACCGCCCGGGTGACATGATGCCCATTATGGAAGATGAGCATGGGACCTATATCATGAATTCCAAAGATTTACGTGCGGTAGAACAGGTAGCGAAACTGGCGGAAATCGGTGTGGATTCACTGAAAGTGGAAGGTCGCACCAAGTCGGTATACTACGTTGCCCGTGCAGCACAAGTATACCGGCGTGCTATTGATGATGCGGTTGCAGGTAAACCTTTTGATTATGCGCTGCTGGCTGAACTTGAAGGTTTGGCCAATCGTGGTTACACCACTGGTTTTCTGGAACGCCATCAGACTCAGGAATACCAGAATTACCTGTCTGGCCATTCTTTATCGAAACAAAGCCAGTATGTTGGCAAGGTTACCGCTATAAATGCTGATGGCTGGGCAACGATTGAGGTAAAAAATAAATTCAGTGTTGGTGACCAGCTGGAAATTATTCACCCCAGCGGTAATCAGATTATTCAGCTTGAAGCAATGACACGTAAGGGCTATCCGGTGGAAGTGGCTGCCGGTAACGGGATAGAAGTACAGATTCCACAGATGCATGGTAAAGATAATGCTTTGATTGCTCGTATTATTAGTCAGACTGAGGCGGCTTAAACTGCTAACTTAAACACGCCATAGATACAATACTATGGCGTATTTATTATCTAATACAGATATCGATATGTGATTACAGCCAACCCTGTAAATGCTGCCTAACCAATGGTGCCAATATTTCTACCCATTCCTGTTCACTATTCATGCATGGAATATACTGAAATTGCTTTCCGCCATGCGCCAGAAAATCTGCTTTGCCGCGAATATTAATTTCTTCTAGTGTTTCCAGACAATCGGTAACAAAGCCCGGGCAAACTATATCGAGGCTGCTTATTCCAGTCTGAGGTAACTGGATAAGTAAATCCTGTGTACTTGGGCCTACCCATGGCGCGTAACCAAAACGGCTCTGAAATGCCAGTCGATATTCACTTTCTTGCAGTCCAAGCTCAGCCACCAGCAAACGGGTTGTAGTGGTGCAATGCTCAACATACTCGTCTCCGGCCTGATGCTGCGCCTGTGGAATCCCATGATAACTCAGTAATAAACACTGCCCTCGCCCATGTTGCTGCCAGTATGCCTGAATATGTCTGGCCAGTGTTTTTATATAATTGCTGTCAGCATAAAAGCTGGTGATACTGCGCACCGCCATTTGCACACGCTGCTTAAGCATCACCCGCCATACCTGATCAAGTGCAGCACCACTACTGGAGCCTGCATATTGCGGATATAACGGTAATACCAGCAAACGTTGCACACCCTGCTGTTTCATTTCCTGCAAAACATTAACCACGCTAGGCTGCCCATAAGTCATGGCAAAACGGGTAATAATGCCCTTGGGCATGATTTTGGCTAACGCTGTGGTAAGAGACTGGGTACCGGTCAATAACGGCGAGCCGCTATCCTGCCAGATAGTGCTGTAAGCATGGGCACTTTTACGTCCACGAATAGGCAGAACAATCCCGCGCAAAATTAGCTGCCATAAACAACGCGGCAATTCAACAACGCGCTGGTCAGATAAAAATTCACGTAAATAGGGGCGCACTGCCTGAGGTGTAGGCGCTGTGGGCGTGCCCAGATTGAGTAGTAAAACACCTATAGCTGTTTTCGATGTTTCTGGTTCGGAAAGAAATAATTTTGACATAACAATTGGCAGCAGCAGATTATCAGGAAATCAGGAAAATCCTGCTACCAGTATAGCTGATATATTTTGCTTTATAGCGATTATTACGGTTTTATATCCATTCTGCCCTAAATAATGTACCTGTAAATATCAATATTCCTAAAGCGGTTTGAGTCCCAGTAAATTATGCTTACAATCTTAGATTCCCAAGGATTTACTGGCAGGCTGTCTTTATTCCTGCCAAAGCGCCTGAAAAGCCTTAACTGTTTTTTCTGGTTCAGCTGCTTCAGTGACAGCCCGTACCACTGCTAGCGAACTTACGCCAGTAGCCAATACTTCGCGAGCATTACTCAAGTCAATACCGCCAATGGCAACCGTTGGCGTACTACCAGCCTGAACAACGTATTGTCTGAGCTTGTCCAAACCCTGCGGTTGGCTGGGCATAGTTTTGGTTTTAGTGGGAAAAACTGCGCCACAAGCAACATAACTTGGTTTTACTGCTAATGCTTTTGTCAACTCATCAGTAGAATGTGTGCTTACACCTAACCGCAAACCAGCACTTTGAATCATAACCAGATCAGCACTTTCCAAGTCTTCCTGTCCCAGATGTACCCCATAGGCACCACAGTCTACAGCCTCCCACCAGAAGTCATTGATAAATAATTGCGTAGGCGAATCTTTTGCATAGGCTACACTACGCTCAATTTCACGGTACAATGTAGAGCCAATCGCGGTCTTATTACGTAGCTGTACAGTATTGGCACCTGCATCCACCATTCGAGCTACCCAATCCGCAGAGGGAACAACAGCATAAAACTTCAGGGGAGCAGCTATAGGTAAAAACGAATTTGAAAACATAATTTACTCCTTTTGAAATAAAAATCTTTATAATGACAGTTTTTCACACAGCACTGCCTCCGTTCTGTAACGGTAGCATATATTTATTCTGAATTTTTCACTTTATAAATACATTATGGCCTCAGACACATCCTCTGTACGCTCACCCCTGATTATGCGGGTTAATTACACTTTTGCAGCGCTGTTACTTGGCACAATTGCCTACTTTATCTATTGGGGACTGGGTTACACCAATCATCACTCTCCGCTGTTATTCATCATTGCTACCCTGTTTGGCGCCTTCATGGCATTCAATATCGGCGGTAATGATGTTGCCAACTCCTTTGGCACCAGCGTAGGTGCAGGAACCCTTACAATACCACAGGCACTGGGTATCGCCGCAGTTTTTGAAGTATCAGGTGCAGTAATTGCCGGCGGTGAAGTTACCAAAACCATTCGTCACGGTATTATAGACCTTGGTGCCATGCATTTGGCACCATCACAATGCATTAACGTCATGCTGGCTGCATTGCTGGCTGCGGCTATCTGGCTGCTGATTGCTTCGAAAAAAGGCCTACCGGTCTCCACCACACATTCCCTGATTGGTGGATTGGTTGGAGGCGGGTTGTGTCTGGGCTATCTGGTAACTGGTAACAGCAGCGCTTTAGATCTAATCCAGTGGAATAAAATGGGTGAAATTGGCCTATCGTGGGTGATTTCTCCGGTTTTAGGCGGAGCTTTGTCATTTATCCTCTTTAGCCAGATAAAAAAACATGTACTCGATTATAACGACCGCATGAGCATTGCCCTGAAGCAAATCAAACAGGAAAAAAAAGCATATAAAGAAAAACACAAAGCCTGGTTTGAACACTTAAGCGAAACAGAAAAAATCAGGATTTCTTCAGCAATTGCCCGAGATGCCGAAAATTATAGCGACCCTGATTACAGCACAGAAGAGCTGGAATCAGATTATTATAAAGGGCTGGCTGATATCGAAAGCCGTAAAAACAGTATTGATGCTTTCAAAGCACTACATAGCTGGGTACCTTTAATTTCAGCCTGTGGCGGCATGATGATTACCGCTATGCTGTTATTTAAAGGGTTAACCAATCTGCATCTTGGCTTGTCTGTGGTTACCAATTTTCTGTTAATCATCATGATAGGCGCACTTATCTGGATGGCCACATTCATTTACGCCAAAACACTGAAGCGTAAGGATTTGAGCAAATCCACCTTTCTGATGTTCAGCTGGATGCAGGTATTTACGGCCGCCGGTTTCGCGTTCAGTCATGGTGCCAATGATATTTCCAATGCAGTAGGCCCTTTCGCAGCCATTATGGATATTATCCGTACCGGTGATATCGGCATGGATACCAATACCCCGATTCCAGCACCAGTAATGATAACTTTTGGTGTTGCCCTGATTGTCGGCTTGTGGTTTATCGGCAAAGAAGTTATTCAGACAGTGGGTACCAATCTGGCCAAAATGCACCCAGCATCCGGTTTCACCGCAGAGCTGTCTTCAGCTGCAATTGTGATGCTGGCTACACTAATGGGATTACCAGTATCCAGTACACACATTCTGGTTGGTGCCGTATTAGGTATTGGTTTGGTTAATCACAATGCCAACTGGAAGCTAATGAAACCCATAGCACTGGCCTGGATAATTACCCTGCCATCTGCTGCCCTACTTTCTGTGCTGATTTTTCTCGGACTCAATTCGTTTTTCTGAAATCACACACCGGACAGACAACGCCTGTCCGGTTTTTTATGCCGTGCAGTAACAAGAGTGCTGGCCAGATATCCGTTTCCATGAAACACGAGAACTAACTGCCCAGGTTAACCAATAAGCACACCAAAGCAGCTAACCCCTTACCGGAAAGCTGCTTTTATTATTTCCAGCACTCAATCATCTACACCGTTGATAAAATACAACACAAAAATTACCTAAAAATAAATACAAATTAATATAAATCAACAAATAAACTAATTTAATAATTTTAATTTAACAAAATTAAACCAAACCATGAAATACTAAAGCAATAAACTGGTAACAAACTGTGTTTATCAACCAAAGGAGACATAAGCATGGGAGAAGCCTACTGGGCTGCCCGCGAGGGAGACATCCTTTTACACACCTCCATGCTTGCAGACATCGTTGGCGCCGCCGTAGAAATCGCCACCTACGCCGCCATTACCGCGGCCGCAGGCTTCCTCGTTTTTGGCACCATAACCACCGGCGGACTGGCATTAAGCCTTGTCGTAGGCATCGTCATGGCCATGACCGGCGGCGATAATGTCGTATCTAATCTCGCCGACTGGGTCAGTAGCATCTTTCCTCTCAACGAAGATGGCAAAATCACCACCGGCTCACCCAATACCCGTATCAACAGCAAACCGGCAGCTCGCGCCGCGGGCACAATAGACCCAAGCATCGAACTGACCGATGACGGCGAACAACCACAACAGCCCACAGAATTCCTCGACATAGCCGCAGGCATACTCAGTGGTTTGTGGGAAATGGCCAAAGAAATTTTCAGACCTACCGTAGCTACAGCTGATCCACGGGCAGTACCCAAAGATAACGACAAAATCACCTGTGCCAAGCATCCACATCTACCCGGTACATATGAATACATGGCCGAAGGTTCCAGCAAAGTCTACATCAACAGCCAGCCTGCCGTACGCAGCAACGACCGCAGCACCTGCGAAGCCAAAGTTACTGACAACTGCGAGGGTGGCGTCAGAGTTTCCAACAACGTACGCATCGGTGGTGAACCCATCGTCGTGCGCCCGATCCGCAGTGGCAAACACCCCATATCCTTAGGCGTTGGCATATTAGCCTCCCTTAAGCGCCCTAATAAAAGATGTGTCCAAATTGGCTGTCTGCTGGTCAACCTCGCCATTAATGGCGCCACCAGCTATGTCATCGCCAGCGCGACCAAAGCCGTAACCCGCGGTAACCCCGTTCACCTGCCCACCGGTGCCAAACTCCTTACCGGCACCGAAGAGCTCGACTTCACCATACCCGCCCATTTCCCCATCGAATGGCAGCGTTTTTACAGCAGCATCGATACCCGCACCCACAACATGTTTGGTGCCGGCTGGAGCGTCCCTTATGAAGTAGAAATGGAAATCAATCCGCAGTCAGACGGCTCCTGCACCGCCTTCTACATCAACGAACAGGGACGGCGCATCGAAATCGAAGCCTTGCAGCCGGGTGAAGGTATCCGCATCGTCAGTGAAAATATCAGCATCCGCCGTGGCGAACAGAATCGCTGGGTGATCGAAGATGACGACGGCACCTACCGCCTGTTTGAACCCGATCCCAACCAGCCCAATCGCCTCTACCTTACCCTGCTGCAAGACCGCAACGACAACCACCTGTTTATCTACCGTGATCAGCACAGCCGCATCAGCCACATCAGTGACGACAGCAAGGCTGCCATCATCTCCCTGCACTATCAGGATAAACACCATCCCCAGCGCGTCACCCACATCAAACGGGAACTAGCCAATGGCAGCAGCCAGCTACTGAGCCAGTACCACTACAACGAACAGGGCGATTTACAACAGGTCATCGATGCTGAAAACCGCCCCACCAGAGAATTTGCCTACGACAACGGCCGGCGCATGAACTACCACCGCCTGCCCACTGGTTTGCAGTGCTATTACCAGTGGCAGCACTTCGACGGGCCAGCAGAAACCGCATGGCGCGTTATCCGCCACTGGAGCGAAGCCGACGGTAAACGTCTGGAAGACTACCGTTTCCAGTATGATCTCGAACAACGTCTCACCACTGTATATGACAGCCTCGGTCGAGTAAGTCAGCATTACTGGAACGAAGTCTACCAAATCACCCGCTACATCGACCCCCTCGGCCAGACTACCGAATTTGAGTGGAACGAAGACCAGCAACTGGTCAGCGTCACCAATCCCCAAGGCGGGAAATGGCGCTACAGCTATGACGAACAGGGACGCGAAACCACAGAAACCGATCCCCTCGGCCGTACCACTCAGACCCAGTGGCTGCCGCACTGGGCTTTACCCACCATCAGCGTCGACCCCGATGGCAGCACCTGGCGGTACTACTACGACCAGCGCGGCAACCTGCGCAGTGTTATCGATCCTCTAAAGCAGCGTACCCACTACCAGTACGACCTGCATGGCCAGATAGTTCAGATCACCGATGCCCGCGGTGGCAAAAAATACCTGCGCTGGAATCAGAACGGCCAACTGATTCAGCATAGAGACTGCTCCGGCACCATCACCGAACTGAATTACGACCAGTACAACAATCTCAGTGCCATCTCCGACGCCCAATGCAACAGCAGCAAATACAAGTACAACGCTGCCGGCCAGCTTACTGGCGTTACCTTAACCGACGGCAGACAGGAACACTACCGTGTCAACAGTGCCGGCCAGCTACTGACCTATACCGACCCTGCCGGCCACAGCACCCACTACCAGCGCGACCCGCGCGGACTGGTGCATACCCGCATTGATGCTGCCGGACGCAAACTCGGCTTTAACTACGACGCCTATGGCCGCCTTAACACCCTTATCAACGAAAACGGCGAACACTACCAGTTTCAATATGATGCCGCCGACCGCTTAATCGAACAGACCGATCTGGACGGGCGTAAACAGAAATACAGCTACGATGCACTGGACAACGTCAGCGCCGTGCACTTTGCTGCCGGCAGCAGTGCCGAAATTACCCACCGCTTCAAACGCGATGCCATCGGCCGCCTCATCGGCAAATACACCACCGACGGCACCACCGCCTACCAGTACGACAAAGCCGACAACCTTATCAACGTTGGCTACAAGAAAGCCGGCCTGCCCGCAGAGGCAGAGCCCGACCTCATCACCTTCAGCTACGATCTACTGGGTAACCTGCTGAGCGAAACCACCGCACAGGGCACCCTCAGCCACCAGTACGACCCACTGGGCAACCGCATCGCCACCACCTTGCCGGATGGGCGCACCATCAACAACCTCTATTACGGTTCCGGCCACCTGCACCAGATAAACATCGATGGCCATATCATCAGCGACATCGAACGCGACAACCTGCACCGCGAAATATTACGCACCCAGGGACGCCTGAACACCCAGTTCAAATACGACCGCAACAGCCGGCTGCAACGCAAACAGATACAGCGCAATCAGAACCCCATCCTGCCCGATATCCTCATCGAACGCAGCTACCAGTACGACAACCTCGACCGATTGGTAAGCAAAAAACACAGCAAACACGGCCAGACCGATTACCGCTATGATCACACCGGCAGAATCGAAGGCTGTCGTAATCAGAGATACTGGGAAACCCTGCAATACGATGCCGCTGCCAACCTGCTGGACAGCAAATACAGAGAAGACTACAGCAATCACAACCTGATTCGCTGTAACCAGCTCCTGCATTTCAGAGGGCACCACTACAGCTATGATGAGCACGGCAGAACCCAGACCAAACAGACCATCGGTGCTACCCAGCACTATCATTACGATGCCGAACACCGTCTAAGCGAAGTACGCATCGAACAAACAGGCCGCAGTCAGCGTTACGGCTATGTTTATGACGCCTTAGGCCGGCGTATCGAAAAGCATCAGATAGACCGCGAAGGCAAACCCTACAACCGTACCCGCTTCCTGTGGGACGGGTTAAGAATGATTCAGGAAACCGGCCCGAATCACCCCACTAGCCTGTATATCTATACCGACCAGAACAGCTACGAACCACTGGCGCGGATAGATAAACGAGGTAATGACCCAGAAAGGGTAATGTACTTCCACACCGACCTGAACGGCTGCCCGGAAGAGTTAACCGATGCAAACGGCGAAATACTGTGGGAATGCAGCTTTCAGCTATGGGGAAAACGGATTCATGAAATCGAACATATCCCCATCCAACAAAACCTCAGATATCAGGGACAATATTTAGACAGGGAAACCGGCTTACATTACAATACTTTCAGGTATTATGATCCGGATATAGGTAGATTTACTCAGCCAGACCCGATTGGGCTGCTGGGTGGATTTAATCTGTATCAGTATGCGCCTAATGGGTTGACTTGGGTCGATCCGTGGGGATTAACTTGTGGTGGTACAACACGAGTACGCCACTATACAAACCGCAAGGGATCAAATGCTATTAAACAAGACGGAGTAATCAGGGCTAAAGATAATGGGCGAGTTTATGTAGAACCAGCTAATAAAAAACCATTAAGTCAGATAAAAGCTGAAGATAAATACGGGATTAAACCAGGTAAAGGCAGAGATTATATTGAAACTGACGTCTTATCCTCGCGATTAGAATGGAAAACTAATCCTGCTTATCATACAAAAGAGCTAACAGTTAAGGGGGATATAACCTTGTCAGAAAATGCAAAAATAGTTCAAAGGAAGTGATATGTTATTGAAAGATAATGAAAGTATAGTACTAACAGGAAAAGAAGCTATTGAAATTATAAAAACTATTAATTACTTTGTTATCTCATTAAATCAAATTGGACACTATTATGAAGAAAAAATAAATACTAAAGATGGAGAATGTGACTTTAAAAAAGAAATTGCACACTTCATTATAAAAAATAGAATTGCTAATCAGTTACTTGTTGCTAGAGGGATATTATTACATAAGTTTAATCGTGAACTTGGAGACGATGATATGGACGACATTGAAAGAGCAATAGAAAAAACAAAATACTGGGAAAAACCTGGAGATTAAATATTTGGAGAATGCGATTGTAAATATCCCATACTTAGGACAATAATCACATAGAAAATTATGTTATATGTTCCATATTATTAAATACTACTAGCTAATTATAGAGCTATACCGACCCCGCCGGCCACAGCACCCACTACCGCTATGACGAGCACGGCAGAACTGCCAGTAAACAGACCATTAGCGCCACCCAGCACTACCACTACGACGCCGACCACCGCCTGAGCGAAGTACGCATTGAACAACTCAACAAAACCGAACGATACCGCTACCTCTATGACGCCCTTGGCAGACGTATCGAAAAACATCAGATAGACCGCGAAGGCAAACCCTACAACCGTACCCGCTTCCTGTGGGACGGGTTAAGAATGATTCAGGAAACTGGTCCAAATCACCCCACCAGCCTGTATATCTATACCGACCAGAACAGCTACGAACCACTGGCACGGATAGACACAGACGGCAACCAAGAACAACATATCCGCTACTTCCACACCGACCTGAACGGCTGTCCGGAAGAGCTTACCGATGCAAACGGCGAATTACTCTGGGAATGTAGCTTTCAGTTATGGGGGAAGCGGATTCATGAAATCGAACACGAACCCATAGAGCAGAATCTCAGATATCAGGGACAATATTTAGACAGAGAAACTGGTTTACATTACAATACGTTCAGGTATTATGATCCGGATATAGGCCGCTTTACCCAACCGGATCCGATTGGTTTAGCCGGTGGGTTTAATCTGTATCAGTATGCGCCCAATGGGTTGACTTGGATTGATCCGTGGGGGTTAGCAAGTATAAATGCCCCTGGTGTATATAACGTTTATGACGAAGCTTACTTACCGAAAGATATGTATCGTATGAGTGATAGGAAACATTTCCAAGAAGCTAATCGACAACTTTATTATCGAATGAAAAACGATCCTCAACTTAAGGCTTCTCTTGAAAGTAAATATCCAGGAATTTTTGAGAAAGTTTCACCAGGCAAACGAGGAGCTTTCCCTGGGAAAGCACCGACTGGGATTGGTTGGTCAACTACATGGCACCATCATGAAAGAGTCGGTGGGTTATTGCAGTTAGTTGACAAGAAAGATCATAACTCTAGACATCTTGATTATCACCCTAAAGGCTATGGAGGAAGGAAGTCATGGGGCGGTGGTTCGTCTTGTAGATAAAATTTGAGGATACCAATGAATAGTTTTAAATCTATATATGAATTAATAAAGAACCTTTCTCTTCTAGACCAAGGAGAATGGATTTATGCAAATTTAAATTCGTGGAATAGTAATCCAGAACATACAGAGTTTTATTATATTCCATGGGATTATATTCAAAATTTAGATGACGATGAGATATATCTTGATGAAGAAGATATGGAAATGCCTCTTGTCGTTAAAGGATTAAATTTAAGAGGATGGATGCTGGTTGGTTCATTAGACTATATAATCCAAAATAAATCA
Organism: Snodgrassella alvi; assembly: GCF_002777425.1. Classification (GTDB taxonomy): domain Bacteria; phylum Pseudomonadota; class Gammaproteobacteria; order Burkholderiales; family Neisseriaceae; genus Snodgrassella; species Snodgrassella alvi_B. The sequence goes on along the minus strand of NZ_MDVC01000088.1, from coordinate 4,953 downwards.
GACTTTGAGCATGATAATAAATGGCTGATTGATGAAATAAATTATTATCGAAATAATGATACATTTAGAACGTAAATATAAATTTGGCAAAATTACTCTAATTTTTTTGCTCATCCATTAATTAATCAACTAATTATTTAATAATAACAAAGATTAGTGGCTAGTTAAGAAGAACCGGTACCTAGAGCAGCCTGTTACACTATTACTGCGACCCACTGGGCAACCGCATTGCCACCACTCTGCCGGATGGGCGCACCATCAACAGCCTCTATTACGGCTCCGGCCACCTGCACCAGATAAATATCGATGGCAACATCATCAGCGACATCGAACGCGACAACCTGTACCGCGAAGTATTACGCACTCAGGGACGCTTGAACACCCAGTTCAAATACGACCGCAACAGCCGGCTGCAACGCAAACAGATACAGCGCAATCAGAACCCCATCCTGCCCGATATCCTCATCGAACGCAGCTACCAGTACGACAACCTCGACCGGCTGGTAAGCAAAAAACACAGCAAACACGGGCAGACCGATTACCGCTATGATCACACCGGCAGAATCGAAGGCTGTCGTAACCAAAGATACTGGGAAACCCTGCAATACGATGCGGCCGCCAACCTGTTGGACAGCAAATACCGAGAAGACTACAGCAACTACAACCTGATTCGCTGTAACCAGCTCCTGCATTTCAGAAGCCACCACTACCGCTATGACGAGCACGGCAGAACCCAGACCAAACAGACCATCGGCGCAACCCAGCACTATCACTACGACGCCGACCACCGCCTGAGCGAAGTACGCATTGAGCAAACAGGCCGCAGCCAGCGTTATGGGTATGTTTACGATGCCCTTGGCCGGCGTATTGAAAAGCATCAGCTAGACCGTGAAGGCAAACCCTACAACCGTACCCGCTTTCTGTGGGACGGGTTAAGAATGATTCAGGAAACCGGCCCGAATCATCCTACCAGCCTGTATATCTATACCGACCAGAACAGCTACGAACCACTGGCGCGGATAGATACAGACGGCAACCAAGAACAACATATCCGCTACTTCCACACTGACCTGAACGGTTGTCCGGAAGAGCTGACCGACGAAAACGGTAAAATACTGTGGGAATGTAGCTTTCAGTTATGGGGAAAGCGGATTCATGAAATCGAACACGAATCAGTAGAGCAAAACCTCAGATATCAGGGACAATATTTAGACAGAGAAACCGGCCTACATTACAATACTTTCAGGTATTATGATCCGGATATAGGTAGATTTACTCAGCCAGACCCGATTGGGTTGCTGGGTGGGTTTAACCTGTATCAGTATGCGCCTAATGGGTTGACTTGGATTGACCCGTGGGGGTGGAGTAGTTGCCGTCTTAGATTCATGGGAAGAACACCAAGCAAGAAAAGCAAAACAGGGCAGGAAGTTATCAATCGAATGCGTGGGGAGAAGCGTATTATTGGTGAAGGTAATGATATGTATTTTAAAAGCTCTACCGATGGAAAATGGTACAATATTAAAGATGCAGATATGGCTCACAAAACTGATGCAGTTGCATATTGGAATCAGACAGGTGGATTCCACGGGCCTAAATCTAAAGATGTTAGAGGTTTTATGAGAGATCCTAATAATTATGAATTAGAATACTTTAGACATAATCGTTCACAAGGGGCAAAATTAGGACAAACGTATAAAAAACCTGAAGATTTTATTGGACCAGCTGAAAAATCATCCTATTTTTAATAAAGAGAGATAAGTATGAAAGAACTTTCAAATGTGGATCCTGATTTAGAGCAAAGTATCATATCTATTGTAGAGGACGGCAATGTTTTTAATGTAAATAAAAACTATTCCTCAGCTTTACAAAATTATCAGAAAGCATGGGCGCTTCTACCAGAGCCCAAATTAGAATGGGAATTGATCAGTTTATGGTTATCAGGTTCTTTTTATACAACTTATTTTAATTTAAAAGACTATGAAAATGCCAAAATTTGGGCGCATTCTAAGCTTGCAGCTACAAGTTCTGATATTGATACAGGCCCGTATATTGATCTTGGCATGGTTTATTATGAATTAGGTCAATATGATGAAGCTTATAAATATTTTAATGCAGCATATGAATGTGGCAAAGCCCGAGCATTCAAAGAACGACCTAAAAAATATTTAGATTTCTATTTAAAAGAAACAAAACAAAAGGATAAAAAATAATTTCTAGTTAGCGAAACTAAAGTAATCAAAACCGCCAGCCATACCCAGCACTACCACTACGACGCCGAACATCGCCTGAGCGAAGTACGCATTGAACAGCTCAACAAAACCGAACGATACCGCTACGTCTATGACGCCCTTGGCAGACGCATCGAAAAACAAAAGTTAGACCGCGAAGGCCAACCCTACAACCGTACCCGCTTTCTGTGGGACGGGTTAAGAATGATTCAGGAAACCGGCCCGAATCATCCTACCAGCCTATATATCTATACAGATCAGAACAGCTACGAACCACTGGCGCGGATAGATAAACGAGGTAATGAGCCAGAAAGGGTAATGTACTTCCACACCGACCTGAACGGCTGTCCGGAAGAGCTTACCGATGCAAACGGTAAAATACTGTGGGAATGTAGCTTTCAGTTATGGGGGAAGCGGATTCATGAAATCGAACACGAACCCATAGAGCAGAATCTCAGATATCAGGGACAATATTTAGACAGAGAAACCGGCTTACATTACAATACCTTCAGGTATTATGATCCGGATATAGGTCGCTTTACCCAACCGGATCCGATTGGTTTAGCCGGTGGGTTTAATCTGTATCAGTATGCGCCTAATGGGTTGACTTGGGTCGATCCGTGGGGGTTAGCAGGCAGTAAACTTAAAGATGGTATACCTGAAAATCCTGGTCTTGTTCGTCGCTTTATGTCTAAAAAGGAATTTAAAATATTTACAAATGAAGGGTTTACATTTGATCCCAACGATAGCAGAGGAGGGATAAGTGCAACTTCTGTAAAAGTTAAACCTGTGAATCGAGATGCCATAAAAAGGAGTACAGGAGCTTTAGGGGCAGATTACTATGTAGATATAAATACTGAAAGTAAAAATGTAGAATTAAAAGGACGAACTAAGGGAGGAGTGATGGACTGGAAAATTAAGGATAACATTTCTACTAATGAAATTATAAATAAAGGTCGGGTTAAAAAATGCTGATTAATGCTTTACAAGAGTATAAAGACGCGGAAGAGAAGTTATGGAAAGAAATAGTAAATGATAAGGAGGAGCAATATTTTATCGAACATACAGATGTTTCGATTGCTACATCTCTTCTTGAAAATTTGATTAAATTAAGAGTTTTAGGTACAGAGCTACCTGCGTATGAATTAATGTTAAAAATTAATAAGGATAAAGCACTAACGCTCATAAAAGATCTGTATCTGTCTCAGGATCTTGCTAATCATGCAAAAGACCAAGTGGTAGACTTAAAGGGTATGTTTGCGGATATAAAAAATATTCTGGGCAAGGAAGAGCTAGAGAAAGTATTAAACAGTAAAGAACTCTTACGCAAAAACAAAAAAAATAAAAGAGTCCAAGAAGCCATTAAATTTGCATTAGAGCAAGATGAAGACAGATAAATGTGCTATAAGTAAGAAAAATATAGAGATAAATTCACAAAAGTATAAGGTAAAAATCCATGTTAATTGATACATTGCTAGAGCATGAACGTGCATACAATAATTTACTCAAGGAAATATCAGATGAAAAAGCAAAACAAGATTTTATTGATCATGCAGACGTTGCAACAGCTACGCCTTTACTTGAATTTTTAATTAAAACTAAAGTAATGCAATTGCCTGCTTTTGAGCTAATGTTAAAAATAAATAAAGACAAGGCAATCAAATTTTTAAAAAAGTGGTATCTGTCGCTGGATCTATCTGATCATGCTAAAGACCCTGTTTCAGGCCTTGATATAATATTATGTCACGTCAAGGATATACTGGGAGAGAACGAATTCAATAAACTATTAAATTGCGAAGAATTCTTACCTAAAAACAAGAAAAACAAAAGAGTAAAAGAAGCAATTAGATTCGCCTTAGAAGATGACTAAGCAAAAAACACAGCAGACACGGGCAGACCGATTACTACTATGATCGCACCGGCAGAATCGAAGGCTGTCGTAACCAGAGATACTGGGAAACCCTACAATATGATGCTGCCGTGTACTAGCTTAAACTTAATCTGACAGACACCACCTACTCATCGGCATTCGTTCTAATACAATGACTGTCTGATGAGTAAAATAAATTCTCTAGCTGCTTTTCTTTAGCCAGTCCTTTTGTCTCTACCCAAGTTTGCCAAGGTGTCTTACCATAACAGTATTTCCCTGAATGTGCTCTTTCCCGATTGTAAAACTCTAGCCAAAGCTCAATATCTTGTTGTATCTCTTTCAGTTCTGTATATATTTTACGTCTAAACATAATATCATAACACTCGGTCTTCATCGTCTTATGGAACCGCTCACATATACCATTCGTTTGCGGACTGTAGGCTTTTGTTTTCGTATGCTCTATATCCTCCAAATTCAGATATAGTTCGTATGCATGACGCTCTTTATGACCGTTATACTCACTTCCTCTATCCGTCAGAATTCGTAAAAGCGCTACCTGCTCATTATCAAAAAATGGTATCACTTTATCATTGAGCATATCCGCAGCAACTAAACTGTTTTTCTCCGTATATACTTTAGCAAACGCCAGTCTTGAATAGGTATCAATAAACGTTTGTTGGTATATTTTCCCAATCCCTTTAATATGACCAACATAATATGTATCTTGTGCGCATAAGTATCCAGGATGCTGGGTCTCAATTTCACCCTGTGCCTCTCGCGCTGCTTTCGCTTTCTCTAAAGCCTGTAGCTGGCTTTCTGTTAACACAAGCCCTTCCTGAGCTACTTTTGTTTCCA
>NZ_MDVC01000087.1 GCF_002777425.1 Snodgrassella alvi | reverse complement strand
TCGCTCTGGAAACAAAAGTAGCTCAGGAAGGGCTTGTGTTAACAGAAAGCCAGCTACAGGCTTTAGAGAAAGCGAAAGCAGCGCGAGAGGCACAGGGTGAAATTGAGACCCAGCATCCTGGATACTTATGCGCACAAGATACATATTATGTTGGTCATATTAAAGGGATTGGGAAAATATACCAACAAACGTTTATTGATACCTATTCAAGACTGGCGTTTGCTAAAGTATATACGGAGAAAAACAGTTTAGTTGCTGCGGATATGCTCAATGATAAAGTGATACCATTTTTTGATAATGAGCAGGTAGCGCTTTTACGAATTCTGACGGATAGAGGAAGTGAGTATAACGGTCATAAAGAGCGTCATGCATACGAACTATATCTGAATTTGGAGGATATAGAGCATACGAAAACAAAAGCCTACAGTCCGCAAACGAATGGTATATGTGAGCGGTTCCATAAGACGATGAAGACCGAGTGTTATGATATTATGTTTAGACGTAAAATATATACAGAACTGAAAGAGATACAACAAGATATTGAGCTTTGGCTAGAGTTTTACAATCGGGAAAGAGCACATTCAGGGAAATACTGTTATGGTAAGACACCTTGGCAAACTTGGGTAGAGACAAAAGGACTGGCTAAAGAAAAGCAGCTAGAGAATTTATTTTACTCATCAGACAGTCATTGTATTAGAACGAATGCCGATGAGTAGGTGGTGTCTGTCAGATTAAGTTTAAGCTAGTACAGCTCATAGCAATAGTAACAGGATGACTTTCTTGTAATTGCACAGCCCAAGCTTTACGTGCCTTGGTAGGCACTATAGCTTTTTTATGATTTCCTCCTGAAGCTGAGATTTTAAACTGAGCTCGGCAAACATCTGCTTAAGCTTGCGGTTTTCAGCCTCCAGCTCCTTTAAACGTTTGATATCGGAGGTTTCCATACCACCGTATTTTTCCCGCCATTTATAAAAAGTCGAATTACCGATGCCATATTTACGGCAAAGTTCTTTAACAGGAATACCGGCTTCAGCTTCTTTTAAAATGGATACAATCTGATGTTCAGTCATTTTTTTCATGTTTAAATCCTCTATGGGTTAATAAAGAGAATTTTCTACTTCAGAGCTGTACTATTTTAGGGGGTAGTTACACTTACATTACAATACTTTCAGGTACTATGATCCGGATATAGGACGCTTTACCCAGCCAGACCCGATTGGTTTAGCTGGCGGATTGAATCTGTATCAGTATGCGCCTAATGGGTTGACTTGGATTGATCCGTGGGGCTTAGCAGTAGATTCAATAACTAAACTGAAAGAACGTGGCTATACGGGAGTAATTAAAACTTCAGGAGGTGGATTAGATTATTCAGGCAGTAATGCACTATATAATAAACGACCGGGAATCAACCCTATTGTAACAATCGAATATACCGGTGATTATCTTAAAGATTTTGAAGCTGCTAACAAACAAGCAGGACTAAAGCAGAAAACAACTCCAAGAGGATATGTTTGGCATCATCTTGATGATTATGATCCTGTTACTAATAAAGGTACAATGCAACTCGTTGAAAAGAAAGCACACCAAGGAATAAACCATTCAGGTGGAGTTAGTCAATATAAAGCAACTACTGGTAAAAATTATACATTTCCAGCTAGAAAGGGTAATAGCAAATGCAACTAATACTCGAAGAATCGGAAAAACAATTATCTTTTGAAGAACTTGAAGAATTTAGCAAATATTTTGATAAAGAGATTCCACTTTCATTTATTAATTTTTATATTAAATTTAATGGTGGTTACCCTCCCGAAAACGGTGAACATAATTTCTTTTTATTGGGTGGCTTTAATCCAATAAAATATGGTGATTTAACTATAGAAGATATTTATGCTAACTTAATTGATGAATTTTCTAATTTAAAATATATGATTCCTTTTGCTTATGATGAGGGTGGAAATTGCTTTTTACTTTCATTAAAAGATAAAAATTATGGAGAAATATATATATGGTTGATGGATGAAAAAGAATTAGTTTTAGTATCTGAATCATTTGATTGTTTTATTAATAAACTGTCACAAGATTATTAGCTGTACTAGCTTAAACTTAATCTGACAGACACTACCTACTCATCGGCATTCGTTCTAACACAATGACTGTCTGATGAGTAAAATAAATTCTCTAGCTGCTTTTCTTTAGCCAGTCCTTTTGTCTC
>NZ_MDVC01000086.1 GCF_002777425.1 Snodgrassella alvi | reverse complement strand
AAAAAAGGCTGATCGCTCTGGAAACAAAAGTAGCTCAGGAAGGGCTTGTGTTAACAGAAAGCCAGCTACAGGCTTTAGAGAAAGCGAAAGCAGCGCGAGAGGCACAAGGTGAAATTGAGACCCAGCATCCTGGTTACTTATGCGCACAAGATACATATTATGTTGGTCATATTAAAGGGATTGGGAAAATATACCAACAAACGTTTATTGATACCTATTCAAGACTGGCGTTTGCTAAAGTATATACGGAGAAAAACAGTTTAGTTGCTGCGGATATGCTCAATGATAAAGTGATACCATTTTTTGATAATGAGCAGGTAGCGCTTTTACGAATTCTGACGGATAGAGGAAGTGAGTATAACGGTCATAAAGAGCGTCATGCATACGAACTGTATCTGAATTTGGAGGATATAGAGCATACGAAAACAAAAGCTTACAGTCCGCAAACGAATGGTATATGTGAGCGGTTCCATAAGACGATGAAGACCGAGTGTTATGATATTATGTTTAGACGTAAAATATATACAGAACTGAAAGAGATACAACAAGATATTGAGCTTTAGCTAGAGTTTTACAATCGGGAAAGAGCACATTCAGGGAAATACTGTTATGGTAAGACACCTTGGCAAACTTGGGTAGAGACAAAAGGACTGGCTAAAGAAAAGCACCTAGAGAATTTATTTTACTCATCAGACAGTCATTGTGTTAGAACGAATGCCGATGAGTAGGTGGTGTCTGTCAGATTAAGTTTAAGCTAGTACACATAAATAAGAGAATCAGATGATCCGACATGCAATTTTTTAATGTGTAGACTGTTAATAATATCCATTAACTCTATTTGAAATATGGGTTTCCATTCTTCATTCATTATTAGCAACCTATCTTAGCATTATATCTTTGTACATTACGGCCAATATCACGGAGCTCTCTTGATCTACCATTAGCTAAATTACGCAAAGTTCCTGTTTCTGTTTTGGCATGAGCTAAAACAGAACGTACACCTTCATTGGCTTTATTTAAAATATCATTTCTAAATTTCATATCATTTTCAAAGCGTTCTTTTGCTAGTATGATGGCTTTTGTTACTTTTAGACTACCTCTCTCATTTGGAATTGCATTAGTAAAGGTTATACCGCCTTTGTGATCGGGTCTTACTGATAATTCAACACTTCCAGGAGCATAAAAATGCAAGCCTTTTTGGACAATATCATTATAGCCAGGTGAATGGATCTGCCATGTACTATAACTCCATCCAAGTGGATCAATCCAAGTCAACCCATTCGGCGCATACTGATACAGATTAAAGCCACCCAGCAGCCCAATCGGGTCTGGCTGAGTAAATCTACCTATATCCGGATCATAATACCTGAAAGTATTGTAATGTAAGCCAGTTTCTCTGTCTAAATATTGTCCCTGATATCTGAGGTTTTGCTCTACTGATTCGTGTTCGATTTCATGAATCCGCTTACCTTAAAGTTGATAGCTGCATTCCCAGACGATTTCGTCGTTTTCGTTAGTCAGCTCTTTTAGTGTGCCCTAACTGCATATTTCTAATTGTTTATACAATAATGAAGATGTACTTCATATTCATCATCATTAATAACCAGTATCCTTTCAGGTTCTAAAAACAATAATGATAAATCAAAAGTTTGATTGTATCTAAATATACTATTTAAAAAATCATCTAAATTATTAATATTTAAATGAATAGCAATTTTTTCTTCAAATA
>NZ_MDVC01000085.1 GCF_002777425.1 Snodgrassella alvi | reverse complement strand
TTTAATCTGTATCAGTATGCGCCTAATGGGTTGACTTGGGTGGATCCGTGGGGGTTAATATGTAAAGCTCCAAATGGCTATAAAAAAGGTGATGTAGACATACATGGTAACTTATCTCCTAATGCAAATAGAGCTTTAGGCCATAGAAACACTAGATCTGATGCTTTCGTACAAAGCCATCATCCAATACAAGACGCTTGGGCTAAAAGAAATATAACTAGTTATCGAAGAAATGCTGCACCAGCGACATTATTACAATCTTCTTCTGGTTTACCACATGCTAACATTAGTCAAGCACAAAGAGCTAGAAGATCACTTAATGGAGGATGGAATACAACCTTAAAACAAGAATTCAACATAAGTTACAGGGAAATGCTTGACGCCGGTGTACCTAAAGCACAAGCAAAAAAAGCGTTAAATGATTCTTATAAATATTTCGATAGCATTAGAAATGCTAATATAAATAATCCTTTTTTTGACTTATAGAATATTAATTGAATGGTAAATTTTTTATGGAAAAGAAATCAATTATAGAAATATTGTATATTCTTGAAAAAGAAATGAATATCAAATTTCCAAGTTTATATGTACGATTTTTGTCAGAAGAGGTCCAAGATAAAGAGCCGTATGAATTAATCACTGAAAAAGAAGAATATATATACATATATAACATATATGACATTCAAGAAAGAAATGATGTATATAGTATACAAAACATTGAACCCAATTATTTTTTAATAGGTCAAGATGGTGATATAGGCTATTTTATATACGTCAAGAAAAATAATGAGTCTGATAATATATATAGTTTGGATTTAGGCGCTTTAGGTTCTTTAGAAATGAATAAAGAGGCAACTGATATTTATCACTTAGGGAAATATATCGAATGACATATTTGTAAACATGAATAATACTAACCGTATAATTTTTCTTATAGAATTGAGAATTACAACTGAAATATAGAATATAATGTCTTAAAAAATGATTATGGAGAAGTGCCTTAATTGTAGTAGTCTTTATTTAATCTGACATTTAGTGTATTTAAAACCAATAATGGAGTGTCAGTAATGAATCAATCTGCAAAAATAATTAAACCAAAATTAGGTCTTTTAGAACTCGCTAAACAGTTAGGTAACGTTCAGCAAGCCTGTAAAGTCTTGGGATATATCGCGACAGCTATTATCGCTTCAAAAAACTCTATGAACAGGGCGGAGAATTAGCTCTTCAGGAAATAAGTCGCAAAAAACCTATAGAGAAAAATCGCGTAGAACCTCATATTGAGCAGGCTGTCGTTAATATGGCTTATGAATTTCCTGCTTATGGACAACATCGGGTAGCTAATCAGCTACGTCTGCAAGGAATAATGGTCTCTGGCAGCGGTGTACGTTCAATCTGGTTACGCCACGATTTAGAAAGCTTCAAAAAAAGGCTGATCGCTCTGGAAACAAAAGTAGCTCAGGAAGGGCTTGTGTTAACAGAAAGCCAGCTACAGGCTTTAGAGAAAGCGAAAGCAGCGCGAGAGGCACAAGGTGAAATTGAGACCCAGCATCCTGGTTACTTATGCGCACAAGATACATATTATGTTGGTCATATTAAAGGGATTGGGAAAATATACCAACAAACGTTTATTGATACCTATTCAAGACTGGCGTTTGCTAAAGTATATACGGAGAAAAACAGTTTAGTTGCTGCGGATATACTCAATGATAAAGTGATACCATTTTTTGATAATGAGCAGGTAGCGCTTTTACGAATTCTGACGGATAGAGGAAGTGAGTATAACGGTCATAAAGAGCGTCATGCATACGAACTATATCTGAATTTGGAGGATATAGAGCATACGAAAACAAAAGCTTACAGTCCGCAAACGAATGGTATCTGTGAGCGGTTCCATAAGACGATGAAGACCGAGTGTTATGATATTATGTTTAGACGTAAAATATATACAGAACTGAAAGAGATACAACAAGATATTGAGCTTTGGCTAGAGTTTTACAATCGGGAAAGAGCACATTCAGGGAAATACTGTTATGGTAAGACACCCTGGCAAACTTGGGTAGAGACAAAAGGACTGGCTAAAGAAAAGCAGCTAGAGAATTTATTTTA
>NZ_MDVC01000084.1 GCF_002777425.1 Snodgrassella alvi | reverse complement strand
GCAGGTGCGAAAGCAGGACATAGTGATCCGGTGGTTCTGAATGGAAGGGCCATCGCTCAACGGATAAAAGGTACTCCGGGGATAACAGGCTGATTCCGCCCAAGAGTTCATATCGACGGCGGAGTTTGGCACCTCGATGTCGGCTCATCACATCCTGGGGCTGTAGTCGGTCCCAAGGGTATGGCTGTTCGCCATTTAAAGTGGTACGTGAGCTGGGTTTAAAACGTCGTGAGACAGTTTGGTCCCTATCTGCAGTGGGCGTTGGAAGTTTGACGGGGGCTGCTCCTAGTACGAGAGGACCGGAGTGGACGAACCTCTGGTGTACCGGTTGTGACGCCAGTCGCATCGCCGGGTAGCTAAGTTCGGAAGAGATAAACGCTGAAAGCATCTAAGCGTGAAACTCGCCTGAAGATGAGACTTCCCTAGGGATTTAATCCCTCTAAAGAGACGTTCGAGACCAGGACGTTGATAGGTCGGGTGTGGAAGAGTGGTAACACTTGCAGCTAACCGATACTAATTGCTCGTGAGGCTTGACTCTATCATTTGAAGGACTTCATACATGAGAGCATGTACAGAAGAAATGATAAAAGCTTACTGATGAATACACATCACCAAGATTAAGGCTTTCTGATTTGACAGTTTAATGTCTGGCGGCCATAGCAGGTTGGTCCCACGCCTTCCCATCCCGAACAGGACCGTGAAACGACCTAGCGCCGATGATAGTATGGATGCCCATGTGAAAGTAGGACACCGCCAGACTCCCTATAAGAAGAACCCGGTTGAGAGATCAGCCGGGTTTCTTGCTTTGTAAAAAGGCTAGAAGGCAACGATTATAGATGCCTGATACAAAACATAACAGCAGCTTTGGTGCTGCTGTTTGTATTTGTGCTTACTCTATATAAAGTGAATTAGCCAAGTCCATTAAAATCCTGCTGCCGCAATGCCTCGTACAGCACAATGGCGGCGGCATTGGAGAGGTTCAGAGAGCGGATATGCTCCGACTGGGGAATGCGCAGGCAGTTACAGCTACGTGCCCGAGCGAATTCTGCAGGCAGGCCAGTTGTTTCACGGCCGAATAAAAAATAAATCTGCTGCGAGCTATCACTAAAGTCAAACTCAGTGTAATTGCTCGTGCCATACGTTTCTATTAAATATACCTGTGCATTAGTTTGAGCTTCTGTCATCTCTATAAAGGTTTCCAGACTGTTGTGGTAATGAATGTCTACGTGAGACCAGTAATCTAGCCCGGCGCGTTTAAGCATTTTATCGTCAGTGGAAAAGCCCAGCGGGTGAATCAGATGCAGGCTGGTATGAGTGCCGGCACAGGTACGGGCGATGTTGCCGGTGTTGGCGGGTATTTGGGGTTGGTAGAGGGCAATATGCAATGGCATTCTGGGGTCGTTCTTGAAAAAGATTTAGTGTATATCAGATTGGATAGCTATTGTATTGCAAATTTCTTTATCAATTTGTGCTCACTGTGTAGTTATTTCATTTTTATATGTAGTAGTCTTTATTTAATCTGACATTTAGTGTATTTTAAACCAATAATGGAGTGCCAGTAATGAATCAATCTGCAAAAATAATTAAACCAAAATTAGGTCTTTTAGAACTCGCTAAACAGTTAGGTAATGTTCAGCAAGCCTGTAAAGTCTTGGGATATAGTCGCGACAGCTATTATCGCTTCAAAAAACTCTATGAACAGGGCGGAGAATTAGCTCTTCAGGAAATAAGTAGCTAATCAGCTACGTCTGCAAGGAATAATGGTCTCTGGCAGCGGTTGTACTAGCTTAAACTTAATCTGACAGACACTACCTACTCATCGGCATTCGTTCTAACACAATGACTGTCTGATGAGTAAAATAAATTCTCTAGCTGCTTTTCTTTAGCCAGTCCTTTTGTCTCTACCCAAGTTTGCCAAGGTGTCTTACCATAACAGTATTTCCCTGAATGTGCTCTTTCCCGATTGTAAAACTCTAGCCAAAGCTCAATATCTTGTTGTATCTCTTTCAGTTCTGTATATATTTTACGTCTAAACATAATATCATAACACTCGGTCTTCATCGTCTTATGGAACCGCTCACATATACCATTCGTTTGCGGACTGTAGGCTTTTGTTTTCGTATGCTCTATATCCTCCAAATTCAGATATAGTTCGTATGCATGACGCTCTTTATGACCGTTATACTCACTTCCTCTATCCGTCAGAATTCGTAAAAGCGCTACCTGCTCATTATCAAAAAATGGTATCACTTTATCATTGAGCATATCCGCAGCAACTAAACTGTTTTTCTCCGTATATACTTTAGCAAACGCCAGTCTTGAATAGGTATCAATAAACGTTTGTTGGTATATTTTCCCAATCCCTTTAATATGACCAACATAATATGTATCTTGTGCGCATAAGTATCCAGGATGCTGGGTCTCAATTTCACCCTGTGCCTCTCGCGCTGCTTTCGCTTTCTCTAAAGCCTGTAGCTGGC
>NZ_MDVC01000083.1 GCF_002777425.1 Snodgrassella alvi | reverse complement strand
TTCTTCGCTGATGACGCGACACGAAACGAACTAAACAGTTTAAAGTAGAACGCAGTCGAAAGCAACGCTCTTTAACAGAACAGATTACCGATAAGTGTGAGTGCGGATGAGCCTCACACTGATTCAGAGAGACGAGATATATAGACATATACTTGTCAATAACTTTGAAGCAGACCAGTGATTTCGGAGGGAACTTCGAGATTGCAACAAGCTAAGATTAAACATAAGAGTTTGATCCTGGCTCAGATTGAACGCTGGCGGCATGCTTTACACATGCAAGTCGAACGGCAGCACGGAGAGCTTGCTCTCTGGTGGCGAGTGGCGAACGGGTGAGTAATGCATCGGAACGTACCGAGTAATGGGGGATAACTGTCCGAAAGGATGGCTAATACCGCATACGCCCTGAGGGGGAAAGCGGGGGATCTTATGACCTCGCGTTATTTGAGCGGCCGATGTTGGATTAGCTAGTTGGTGGGGTAAAGGCCTACCAAGGCGACGATCCATAGCGGGTCTGAGAGGATGATCCGCCACATTGGGACTGAGACACGGCCCAAACTCCTACGGGAGGCAGCAGTGGGGAATTTTGGACAATGGGGGGAACCCTGATCCAGCCATGCCGCGTGTCTGAAGAAGGCCTTCGGGTTGTAAAGGACTTTTGTTAGGGAAGAAAAGCTGGGTGCTAATACCATCTAGTGCTGACGGTACCTAAAGAATAAGCACCGGCTAACTACGTGCCAGCAGCCGCGGTAATACGTAGGGTGCGAGCGTTAATCGGAATTACTGGGCGTAAAGCGAGCGCAGACGGTTAAATAAGTCAGATGTGAAATCCCCGAGCTCAACTTGGGACGTGCATTTGAAACTGTGTGACTAGAGTGTGTCAGAGGGAGGTAGAATTCCACGTGTAGCAGTGAAATGCGTAGAGATGTGGAGGAATACCGATGGCGAAGGCAGCCTCCTGGGATAACACTGACGTTCATGCTCGAAAGCGTGGGTAGCAAACAGGATTAGATACCCTGGTAGTCCACGCCCTAAACGATGACAATTAGCTGTTGGGGTACTAGATGCCTTAGTAGCGAAGCTAACGCGTGAAATTGTCCGCCTGGGGAGTACGGTCGCAAGATTAAAACTCAAAGGAATTGACGGGGACCCGCACAAGCGGTGGATGATGTGGATTAATTCGATGCAACGCGAAGAACCTTACCTGGTCTTGACATGTACGGAATCTCTTAGAGATAGGAGAGTGCCTTCGGGAACCGTAACACAGGTGCTGCATGGCTGTCGTCAGCTCGTGTCGTGAGATGTTGGGTTAAGTCCCGCAACGAGCGCAACCCTTGTCATTAGTTGCCATCATTAAGTTGGGCACTCTAATGAGACTGCCGGTGACAAACCGGAGGAAGGTGGGGATGACGTCAAGTCCTCATGGCCCTTATGACCAGGGCTTCACACGTCATACAATGGTCGGTACAGAGGGTAGCGAAGCCGCGAGGTGAAGCCAATCTCAGAAAGCCGATCGTAGTCCGGATTGCACTCTGCAACTCGAGTGCATGAAGTCGGAATCGCTAGTAATCGCAGGTCAGCATACTGCGGTGAATACGTTCCCGGGTCTTGTACACACCGCCCGTCACACCATGGGAGTGGGGGATACCAGAATTGGGTAGACTAACCGTAAGGAGGTCGCTTAACACGGTATGCTTCATGACTGGGGTGAAGTCGTAACAAGGTAGCCGTAGGGGAACCTGCGGCTGGATCACCTCCTTTCTAGAGAAAAGAAGAGGCTGATTCGCATTCACACTTATCGGTAAACTGAAAAGATGCGAGAAGAGACTGAATAAACTGGGTTTGTAGCTCAGCTGGTTAGAGCACACGCTTGATAAGCGTGGGGTCGGAGGTTCAAGTCCTCCCAGACCCACCACATATTTAAGGACGCGGGGGCATAGCTCAGTTGGTAGAGCACCTGCTTTGCAAGCAGGGGGTCATCGGTTCGATCCCGTTTGCCTCCACCACGACTCTGTAGGAAGAGGGAAGTTAAATCAGGATACTTTGGAAATTAAAGGTAGTTTAGTCTGAGTACAGACGAAGCAGAAGCTAGCTTTAATTTGCGAAGTAACGCATCGATCTTTAACAAATTGGAAAGCCGAAATCAACAAACAAAGATTGAGGCACAGGAATCGGAATCTGGAAACAGATGAAGAAGAAAGTGCTGAAAGAATTGGGTGATGATTGTATCGCTGAACAACGAAAACAAAAGGCGTTGTTCAGACAACCAAAGCAGTAAGCTTTATGAGAGTAAAGGCCTTAGTCATATTCACTAGTCAACGGTGGAGATGGCGAAGTCAAGAGGTTCTTGAAATGATAGAGTCAAGTGAATAAGTGCATCAGGTGGATGCCTTGGCGATGATAGGCGAAGAAGGACGTGTAAGCCTGCGAAAAGCGTGGGGGAGCTGGCAATAGAGCTGTGATCCCGCGATGTCCGAATGGGGAAACCCACCATGTATAAGCATGGTATCCTGCACTGAATCCATAGGTGCAGAGAAGCGAACCTGGAGAACTGAACCATCTAAGTACCCAGAGGAAAAGAAATCAACCGAGATTGCGCAAGTAGTGGCGAGCGAACGCGTAAGAGCCTGTATATGATAGCCACTGAGATAGAAGAACAAGCTGGGAAGCTTGGCCAAAGAGGGTGAAAGCCCCGTATTCGAAATTTCAGAGGTGGTACTAAGTATACGCAAAGTAGGGCGGGACACGCGAAATCCTGTCTGAAGATGGGGGGACCATCCTCCAAGGCTAAATACTCATCATCGACCGATAGTGAACCAGTACCGTGAGGGAAAGGCGAAAAGAACCCCGGGAGGGGAGTGAAATAGAACCTGAAACCTGATGCATACAAACAGTGGGAGCGGAGTAATCCGTGACTGCGTACCTTTTGTATAATGGGTCAACGACTTACATTCAGTAGCGAGCTTAACCGATTAGGGGAGGCGTAGGGAAACCGAGTCTTAATAGGGCGATTAGTTGCTGGGTGTAGACCCGAAACCGAGTGATCTATCCATGGCCAGGTTGAAGGTGCCGTAACAGGTACTGGAGGACCGAACCCACGCATGTTGCAAAATGCGGGGATGAGCTGTGGATAGGGGTGAAAGGCTAAACAAACTCGGAGATAGCTGGTTCTCCCCGAAAACTATTTAGGTAGTGCCTCGAGTAAGACACTGATGGGGGTAAAGCACTGTTATGGCTAGGGGGTCATTGCGACTTACCAACCCATGGCAAACTAAGAATACCATCAAGTGGTTCCTCGGGAGACAGACATCGGGTGCTAACGTCCGGTGTCAAGAGGGAAACAACCCAGACCGCCAGCTAAGGTCCCAAATGACAGATTAAGTGGTAAACGAAGTGGGAAGGCCGAGACAGCCAGGATGTTGGCTTAGAAGCAGCCATCATTTAAAGAAAGCGTAATAGCTCACTGGTCGAGTCGTCCTGCGCGGAAGATGTAACGGGGCTCAAATCTGTAACCGAAGCTGCGGATGTCAGATAACTGACATGGTAGGGGAGCGTTCTGTAGGCCGAAGAAGGTGTGTTGAGAAGCATGCTGGAGGTATCAGAAGTGCGAATGTTGACATGAGTAGCGATAAACAGGGTGAAAAGCCCTGTCGCCGAAAACCCAAGGTTTCCTACGCAACGTTCATCGGCGTAGGGTGAGTCGGCCCCTAAGGCAAGGCAGAGATGCGTAGTCGATGGGAAACAGGTTAATATTCCTGTACTTGATTCAAATGCGATGTGGGGACGGAGAAGGTTAGGTCATCGATCTGTTGGAATAGATCGTTTAAGCCGGTAGGTGGAGCACTTAGGCAAATCCGGGTGCTTAACACCGAGAAGTGATGACGAGTGTCTACGGACACGAAGTGACTGATACCACGCTTCCAGGAAAAGCCACTAAGCTACAGTTTGAATGAAACCGTACCGCAAACCGACACAGGTGGGTAGGATGAGAATTCTAAGGCGCTTGAGAGAACTCAGGAGAAGGAACTCGGCAAATTGATACCGTAACTTCGGGAGAAGGTATGCCTCTGATGGTTAAGGATTAACTCCGTAAGCCGTTAGAGGTCGCAGAGAATAGGTGGCTGCGACTGTTTAATAAAAACACAGCACTCTGCAAACACGAAAGTGGACGTATAGGGTGTGACGCCTGCCCGGTGCTGGAAGGTTAATTGAAGATGTGCAAGCATCGGATCGAAGCCCCAGTAAACGGCGGCCGTAACTATAACGGTCCTAAGGTAGCGAAATTCCTTGTCGGGTAAGTTCCGACCCGCACGAATGGCGTAACGATGGCCACACTGTCTCCTCCTGAGACTCAGCGAAGTTGAAATGGTTGTGAAGATGCAATCTCCCCGCTGCTAGACGGAAAGACCCCGTGAACCTTTACTGTAGCTTTGCATTGGACTTTGAAGTCACTTGTGTAGGATAGGTGGGAGGCTAAGAAGCAGAAACGCTAGTATCTGTGGAGCCGTCCTTGAAATACCACCCTGGTGACTTTGAGGTTCTAACCCGGATCCATCATCTGGATCGGGGACCGTGCATGGTAGGCAGTTTGACTGGGGCGGTCTCCTCCCAAAGAGTAACGGAGGAGTTCGAAGGTTACCTAGGTCCGGTCGGAAATCGGACTGATAGTACAATGGCACAAGGTAGCTTAACTGCGAGACCGACAAGTCGAGCAGGTGCGAAAGCAGGACATAGTGATCCGGTGGTTCTGAATGGAAGGGCCATCGCTCAACGGATAAAAGGTACTCCGGGGATAACAGGCTGATTCCGCCCAAGAGTTCATATCGACGGCGGAGTTTGGCACCTCGATGTCGGCTCATCACATCCTGGGGCTGTAGTCGGTCCCAAGGGTATGGCTGTTCGCCATTTAAAGTGGTACGTGAGCTGGGTTTAAAACGTCGTGAGACAGTTTGGTCCCTATCTGCAGTGGGCGTTGGAAGTTTGACGGGGGCTGCTCCTAGTACGAGAGGACCGGAGTGGACGAACCTCTGGTGTACCGGTTGTGACGCCAGTCGCATCGCCGGGTAGCTAAGTTCGGAAGAGATAAACGCTGAAAGCATCTAAGCGTGAAACTCGCCTGAAGATGAGACTTCCCTAGGGATTTAATCCCTCTAAAGAGACGTTCGAGACCAGGACGTTGATAGGTCGGGTGTGGAAGAGTGGTAACACTTGCAGCTAACCGATACTAATTGCTCGTGAGGCTTGACTCTATCATTTGAAGGACTTCATACATGAGAGCATGTACAGAAGAAATGATAAAAGCTTACTGATGAATACACATCACCAAGATTAAGGCTTTCTGATTTGACAGTTTAATGTCTGGCGGCCATAGCAGGTTGGTCCCACGCCTTCCCATCCCGAACAGGACCGTGAAACGACCTAGCGCCGATGATAGTATGGATGCCCATGTGAAAGTAGGACACCGCCAGACTCCCCATAAGAAGAACCCGGTTGAGAGATCAGCCGGGTTTCTTGCTTTGGCTAAAGGCTAGAAGGCAATGAATATAGATGCCTGCTAGCAAAACATAACAGCAGCCTTGATGCTGCTGTTTGTATTTGTGCTTACTGTATATAGAGTGAATTAGCCAAGCCCATTAAAATCCTGCTGCCGCAATGCCTCGTACAGCACAATTGCGGCGGCATTGGAGAGGTTCAGAGAGCGGATATGCTCCGACTGGGGAATGCGCAGGCAGTTACAGCTACGTGCCCGAGCGAATTCTGCAGGCAGGCCAGTTGTTTCGCGGCCGAATAAAAAATAAATCTCCTGTGAGCTGTCACTAAAATCAAACTCAGTGTAATTGCGCGTGCCATACGTTTCTATCAAATATACCTGTGCATTAGTTTGAGCTTCCGTCATCTCTATAAAGGCTTCCAGACTGTCGTGGTAATGAATGTCTACGTGAGGCCAGTAATCTAGCCCGGCGCGTTTGAGCATTTTATCGTCAGTGGAAAAGCCCAGCGGGTGAATCAAATGCAGGCTGGTATGAGTGCCGGCGCAGGTACGGGCGATGTTGCCGGTGTTGGCGGGTATTTGGGGCTGGTAGAGAGCAATGTGCAGCGGCATGCTGGTCATTCTTAAAAAAGATTTAGTGTATATCAGATTGGATAACGATTGTATTGCAAAATTTCTTTATCAACTGTGCTTACTGTGTTGACGATATTATTTGCCTGCATACGAATATAATGGAATGGATATGCATATTCAAACAATAAAATTAAAGGGGTAGTTGTTTGTTAAATTTCATGGGAGGCAAATAGCCTAACGATGAATGTAATCGTTTGTGTTTGTACCAATAAGCATAAGCTGCAAAGGCTTGTTATAATTTTTGGATTGTCATGAACTTTTTTCTTTTAACAAGCTCAGTTTGAATCCTCTTAAATGTTGCTTGCGTCACTGCATTATCATACGGCCCCCTTTTTTTACTCAGCGAGTGTTGAATATTTAATGTATTGAAACATTTATCTGGTAATTGATTTGTAGTAGTCTTTATTTAATCTGACATTTAGAGTATTTTAAACCAATAATGGAGTGTCAGTAATGAATCAATCTGCAAAAATAATTAAACCAAAATTAGGTCTTTTAGAACTCGCTAAACAGTTAGGTAATGTTCAGCAAGCCTGTAAAGTCTTGGGATATAGTCGCGACAGCTATTATCGCTTCAAAAAACTCTATGAACAGGGCGGAGAATTAGCTCTTCAGGAAATAAGTCGCAAAAAACCTATAGAGAAAAATCGCGTAGAGCCTCATATTGAGCAGGCTGTCGTTAATATGGCTTATGAATTTCCTGCTTATGGGCAACATCGGGTAGCTAATCAGCTACGTCTGCAAGGAATAATGGTCTCTGGCAGCGGCGTACGTTCAATCTGGTTACGCCACGATTTAGAAAGCTTCAAAAAAGGCTGATCGCTCTGGAAACAAAAGTAGCTCAGGAAGGGCTTGTGTTAACAGAAAGCCAGCTACAGGCTTTAGAGAAAGCGAAAGCAGCGCGAGAGGCACAAGGTGAAATTGAGACCCAGCATCCTGGTTACTTATGCGCACAAGATACATATTATGTTGGTCATATTAAAGGGATTGGGAAAATATACCAACAAACGTTTATTGATACCTATTCAAGACTGGCGTTTGCTAAAGTATATACGGAGAAAAACAGTTTAGTTGCTGCGGATATACTCAATGATAAAGTGATACCATTTTTTGATAATGAGCAGGTAGCGCTTTTACGAATTCTGACGGATAGAGGAAGTGAGTATAACGGTCATAAAGAGCGTCATGCATACGAACTATATCTGAATTTG
>NZ_MDVC01000082.1 GCF_002777425.1 Snodgrassella alvi | reverse complement strand
CCGTATATACTTTAGCAAACGCCAGTCTTGAATAGGTATCAATAAACGTTTGTTGGTATATTTTCCCAATCCCTTTAATATGACCAACATAATATGTATCTTGTGCGCATAAGTATCCAGGATGCTGGGTCTCAATTTCACCCTGTGCCTCTCGCGCTGCTTTCGCTTTCTCTAAAGCCTGTAGCTGGCTTTCTGTTAACACAAGCCCTTCCTGAGCTACTTTTGTTTCCAGAGCGATCAGTCTTTTTTTGAAGCTTTCTAAATCGTGGCGTAACCAGATTGAACGTACACCACTGCCAGAGACCATTATTCCTTGCAGACGTAGCTGATTAGCAACCCGATGTTGGCCATAAGCAGGAAATTCATAAGCCATATTAACGACAGCCTGCTCAATATGAGGTTCTACGCGATTTTTCTCTATAGGTTTTTTGCGACTTATTTCCTGAAGAGCTAATTCTCCGCCCTGTTCATAGAGTTTTTTGAAGCGATAATAGCTGTCGCGACTATACCCCAAGACTTTACAGGCTTGCTGAACGTTACCTAACTGTTTAGCGAGTTCTAAAAGTCCTAATTTAGGTTTAATTATTTTTGCAGATTGATTCATTACTGACACTCCATTGTTGGTTTAAAATACACTAAATGTCAGATTAAATAAAGACTACTACATATTAGCCTAAAATACGCGGTGGGATTTATCTTCTCCCATTTAATTATGGTTCAGCATAATTTAAATATGCGCCCAATAATAAACAAACGACGCCTATGGCCGCCTTAACACCCTCATCAACGAAAACGGCGAACACTACCAGTTCCAATACGATGCTGCCGACCGCCTCACCGAACAGACCGATCTGGACGGGCGTAAACAGAAATACAGCTACGATGCACTGGATAACGTCAGCGCCGTGCACTTTGCTGCCGGCAGCAGTGCCGAAATCATCCACCGCTTCAAACGCGATGCCATCGGCCGCCTGATCGGCAAATACACCACCGACGGCAACACCGCCTACCAGTACGACCAAGCCGACAACCTTATCAAAGTCGGCTACAAAAAAGCCGGCCTGCCTGCTGAAGCTGAACTCGACCTCATTACCTTCAGCTACGATCAACTGGGTAACCTGCTGAGCGAAACCACCGCACAGGGCACCCTCAGCCACCAGTACGACCCACTGGGCAACCGCATCGCCACCACCCTGCCGGATGGGCGCACCATCAACAACCTCTATTACGGCTCCGGCCACCTGCACCAGATAAACATCGACGGCCACATCATCAGCGATATCGAACGCGACAACCTGCACCGCGAAGTATTACGCACTCAGGGACGCCTGAACACCCAGTTCAAATACGACCGCAACAGCCGGCTGCAACGCAAACAGATACAGCGCAATCAGAACCCCATCCTGCCCGATATCCTGCTCGAACGCAGCTACCAGTACGACAACCTAGACCGACTGGTAAGCAAAAAACACAGCAAACACGGCCAGACCGATTACCGCTATGATCACACCGGCAGAATCGAAGGCTGTCGCAACCAGAGATACT
>NZ_MDVC01000081.1 GCF_002777425.1 Snodgrassella alvi | reverse complement strand
GGTGATTCGGGCCGGTTTCCTGAATCATTCTTAACCCGTCCCACAGGAAGCGGGTACGGTTGTAGGATTGGCCCTCACGGTCTAGCTGATGTTTTTCGATACGCCGGCCAAGGGCGTTGTAGCTAGAATTCTGGGTGCTACTGGCATTTTTTATTTAAATTCTAATGGTTAAATCTTATAGATAATCGCTTTGAACCTTTCTATTATTGTATTTACCGATCAACTGGTCAGCGACTCCCATAAACGTAAATTACTTCACCTGTATCAACATTTATATCAACATTTATATCATCTATTTCTATTCCACCAACTCCAACATCCATCCAATTATCTTGCGTAATCTCTTTTGAATAGAAACGTATTGTATAATATCTAATCTCTTTTTTTATCGTTATATGATTACTAAAAGAAATATAAAAATTATTAATATCATATTTACATTTGGAAACAAACTCACTATTTTTGGCTGCTTCTATAGCTTTAAATAGAAAAGGGGTATATCTTTTATCAAGCTTAAAAATGTAGTTTTCACACATAATATGCACTTCCTTATAACGGTATAGCATCATCTGGCCCACTAACTTTACCAAATATCTTCCAAAAGCTCCCGCTTGGTGTTCCTAATACATTGGTATAATTAGGAAAGGTTTTATTAGCACGATTATGAATGCTAATATCACTATTAGAAAATTTATCACTATTATGAACATCACCAGCTTTATTCGTTCGATTAAAATTAATATCAGAGTAATCACCATGTGTGTGATATTGACCAACTGGTGTTGAGCCCTTAGGTAAACCTCCTGCTGATTCTTTAAATGTTGGTGCAGTTCTACCCGAACCAAGTCGCCCCCTTGTATAGCCATAAGTACCATCTTTTGCTTTAAATATGATCCCACCATATTCACGATTTTTGAATATCGACATTGGATTATATTTACTAAGTGCTGCTCGCCCCGCATCATTGGCGTTTTTAAAACCTGTTGTACATTTTCTTAGGCCAAGTGGATCCACCCAAGTCAACCCATTAGGCGCATACTGATACAGGTTAAACCCGCCAGCTAAGCCTATCGGGTCGGGCTGGGTAAATCTACCTATATCCGGATCATAATACCTGAAAGTATTGTAATGTAAGCCGGTTTCTCTGTCTAAATATTGTCCCTGATATCTGAGGTTTTGTTCTACTGATTCGTGTTCGATTTCATGAATCCGCTTCCCCCATAGCTGAAAGCTGCATTCCCACAGTATTTCGCCGTTTGCATCGGTAAGCTCTTCCGGACAGCCGTTCAGATCGGTATGGAAGTACATTACCCTTTCTGGCTCATTATCTCGTTTATCTATCCGCGCCAGTGGTTCGTAGCTGTTCTGATCTGTATAGATATACAGGCTGGTGGGGTGATTCGGGCCGGTTTCCTGAATCATTCTTAACCCGTCCCACAGGAAGCGGGTACGGTTGTAAGGTTTGCCTTCGCGGTCTAACTTCTGTTTTTCGATACGTCGGCCAAGGGCGTCATAGAGGTAGCGGTATCGTTCGGTTTTGTTGAGTTGTTCGATGCGTACTTCGCTCAGATGGTGTTCGGCATCGTAGTGGTAGTGCTGGGTTGCGCCGATGGTCTGTTTGGTCTGAGTTCTGCCGTGCTCGTCATAGCTGTAGTGGTGCCCTCTGAAATGCAGGAGCTGGTTACAGCGGATGACATTCTGATTGCTGGGGTCTAATTCTATTGGCCGTTTGTGGTCTAACAGGTTGGCAGCGGCATCATATTGCAGGGTCTCCCAGTATCTTTGATTGCGACAGCCTTCGATTCTGCCGGTGTGATCATAGCGGTAATCGGTCTGGCCGTGTTTGCTGTGCTTTTTGCTTACTAATCGGTCGAGGTTGTCGTACTGGTAGCTGCGTTCGAGCAGGATATCAGGCAGGATGGGATTCTGATTGCGCTGTATCTGTTTGTGTTGCAGCCGGCTGTTGCGGTCGTATTTGAACTGGGTGTTCAGGCGTCCCTGAGTGCGTAATACTTCGCGGTGCAGGTTGTCGCGTTCGATGTCGCTGATGATGTTGCCGTCGATATTTATCTGGTGCAGGTGGCCGGAGCCGTAATAGAGGCTGTTGATGGTGCGCCCATCCGGCAGAGTGGTGGCAATGCGGTTGCCCAGTGGGTCGTACTGGTGGCTGAGGGTGCCCTGTGCGGTGGTTTCGCTCAGCAGATTACCCAGTTGGTCGTAGCTGAAGGTGATGAGGTCGGGTTCGGCTTCTGTGGGCAGGCCGGCTTTTTTGTAGCCGACTTTGATAAGGTTGTCGGCTTGGTCGTACTGGTAGGCGGTGTTGCCGTCGGTGGTGTATTTGCCGATCAGGCGGCCGATGGCATCGCGTTTGAAGCGGTGGGTAATTTCGGCACTGCTGCCGGCAGCAAAGTGCACGGCGCTGACGTTATCCAGTGCATCGTAGCTGTATTTCTGTTTACGCCCGTCCAGATCGGTCTGTTCGATCAGGCGGTCGTCAGCATCGTATTGAAACTGGTAGTGTTCGCCATTTTCGTTGATGAGAGCGTTGAGGCTATCATAAGTGTCGTAATTAAAACCAAAACTATTAGACACTGAATAACTAATTTCATTGTCGCAATTAGTTTATTATTTTTTTATCCATCTATCTTCTTTATTGCTTTAAGAACACAATCAATATAATCCTGCTTATTTATTTTTACTTTAATAAGAATAGGACAATCCCATTTTTTTACAACTAAATATTCTTCATTATTTATAAAGCATAAAATACCAAAATTTCCATCGAATGATTCAACACAAGTAGGTAAGCAAGAATTATTTATATCACCTGAAAAAATATTAAAAAATTTATTAATCTCATTTGAATTAAAATTTATTAATTTATAATTCATCAATCTGTCAAGCAAATCAGTGAATGATAATTTTAAGGTTCCTGCTAATACTGTTTGTTCATAATCACCAATAACAATATCATTAGATAAAAAACAACAATTACTAAATAAATATTTTTTATCATTTGAAAGAAAAGTTGTAATCTTAAAAAAATTATTCATTAACATCCCTTTCTATGTAATTTTTTAAAGAACCCATCTTTTTTCATTTGGTTAAATCTACTCTGAATGTAAATACCCCAAACTTAGTACAAGCTTCAAGTAGAAAATAATACTGCTTGTCTTAGGGTTTTATACTCAATCGGCGTCATATTATTTAATGCTTCATGAGGCCTTTCGGTGTTATAACTGGT
>NZ_MDVC01000080.1 GCF_002777425.1 Snodgrassella alvi | reverse complement strand
AATCTGTATCAGTATGCGCCTAATGGGTTGACTTGGGTGGATCCGTGGGGGTTAAGTAGTTTAAATAGAGTTCAACAACAAATTGACGATATTCTTAGAGAACACTTGCCAGCAATACAAGCAATTGATCCTAATGCCGAAATAGGTTATAGAGGAAGTGCTGCTAGTGGTATTAGTAAAGCTCATGACCCTAGTATATCCAGACCCATAGATTTAAATAATTTCGATGTAGATGCTTTTATTCGATCAGATTATTTAGCTCATGATCCGGTATATACAAACAGACGTCGTGATGCTTCAGAAATTAAAGGTATGAAGGAAATAGAAGCATCTATAGACCGTAAATTACGTTTAATTTTTCCGGGGCTAAAAAAAGAACCCTTTGGTTTTAGAATTTTTAAAACTCACGAGTTAATGGAATTTGCTCGAAAGGGTGACATTCAGCGCAAAATTGGCTGTAAATAAAAACGAATTTTTTGTTTTTATGAGATAATAGTTGGATTTAATATTTCAACGTTAAATTTTTTTCAAGGATGATAGATTTATGAATATAAATGAAAGACGGTTAACTTTTGTACTGATTGATAGTAATAATTCATTTAAAGAAATGCTGACTAAGATAGAACTGGCATTTAAATGTAAATTATCCTGTAAAGATGAAAAAGGTCGTTATATTGCTAGAGCGGAATTGGATAATTTTAGTATTGCCGTTATCGACAAAATTGATAGGCTTAGTGAGTTATTATGTGATGAACATTATACTCTTAAAATAACAATAACATCTGATAAATACTTTAATTCTAAATTTGAAAGTTACATAAAAGAAATTCTAACTAATAACTTCATACAATGGAAACGGTCAATTTGGACTCCTGCCGAAGTTACTCCACTCAGCAAGCGATAGAATAGTTGAATGAGAACCTAATCTAGATATAAATAGAAAATAGCAAAAGTATCAGACATGAGGTGATTGACTTAAATATACATACTAAAATAACTTGGAGTAAAGAAGTTACAGCTAAACAACTATGCTGAGTGCTTAAAGAAAGATATTATGAATCGTGTCAACGAGGTAATGACCCAGAAAGGGTAATGTACTTCCACACTGATCTGAATGGCTGTCCGGAAGAGTTGACCGACGAAAACGGTAAAATACTGTGGGAATGCAGTTTTCAGCTCTGGGGAAAACGGATTCATGAAGTCGAACACATCCCGATACAACAGAATCTCAGATATCAGGGACAATATTTAGACAGAGAAACCGGCTTACACTACAATACTTTCAGGTATTATGATCCGAATATAGGACGCTTTACCCAGCCAGACCCGATTGGTTTAGCTGGCGGATTGAATCTGTATCAGTATGCGCCTAATGGGTTGACTTGGGTCGATCCGTGGGGGTTAATGAAATGTGGCCTTACAGGGAAGGAAGTTGGCAATGCAACTAACTTACCTATCATTAAGCGTGGTAGCCCTGAATGGAAGAAAGCAACTGAAATAATTCAGAGAGGTGGTAAATCCAATTTTAGAGTGAAGGATAAAGCTACTGCTGAACAACTGTTAAAAGATGCTAGAGGAAAGATAGAGATTCAGCCTACTTACTCTGAAATTCCATACAAAAAAGGTTATGAACATCACCCTAATGAATCGCATACAATAAATGCACCAGAGAATAATATACCCCACATAAAATGGAAGGATTGGAGTTTGGGTAAAAAATCTGGTGGAGCTGGGCATATATTTTATGAATAAAAAATTATTAACCATTGATGAAAAAAAATATCCTATTGCATGGAGATTTAATTCTAAAGATTGCTTGCTATCTTTTGATGAAAAAAGACAGATTATTTTTCTTGATACGGAGGAATCTAGTAATTTTTGGGATGTGACATTCCCATTTAACCATTTAATGAAAATGCATTCGTCATTTTGTTCTGTTATAGAAAAAATTAATTTGGATTTTGATCATCCTAACGAATCTTCTTTATTTTTCAAGAATAAATTAACAGACATTTCATTTGCTTTTTTCTTTTGGGGGAAAAAAGCGAGTGCGATTGTACCAGTGGATATTTTTGTAAAATCATGGGATGATTTTTTTTACCCAAGTGATGAAACAAGTATTCTTTTAATTCCCAATGGAAATAAAATGATTTTCTCTTATGAAAAAACATTTTTTTACGCAAATATATCCTTTTGATAAAGATTCAGAAAATACCAGTTGCTGATGTTACCAACTTTATTTTAGCAGATTATAGTTAAGTAAAACTGCAACCTGAGTGTAATAATCAATCTACTTACGTCCACCATTATACCCACAAAAAATTAATTGTTTAGACCAGCGAACAGAATAAATGCCCGTAGCACGTCACCCAAATCAAACAAGCACAGCGTGACGGCAACACCGACCACACTGAACGCGACAACCTGTACCGCGAAGTATCACGTACTCAGGGACGCCTGAACACCCAGTTCAAATACGACCGTAACAGCCGTCTGCAACGCAAACAGAATCCCATCCTGCCTGATATCCTGCTCGAACGCAGCTACCAGTACGACAACCT
>NZ_MDVC01000079.1 GCF_002777425.1 Snodgrassella alvi | reverse complement strand
TCGTAAAAGCGCTACCTGCTCATTATCAAAAAATGGTATCACTTTATCATTGAGCATATCCGCAGCAACTAAACTGTTTTTCTCCGTATATACTTTAGCAAACGCCAGTCTTGAATAGGTATCAATAAACGTTTGTTGGTATATTTTCCCAATCCCTTTAATATGACCAACATAATATGTATCTTGTGCGCATAAGTATCCAGGATGCTGGGTCTCAATTTCACCCTGTGCCTCTCGCGCTGCTTTCGCTTTCTCTAAAGCCTGTAGCTGGCTTTCTGTTAACACAAGCCCTTCCTGAGCTACTTTTGTTTCCAGAGCGATCAGTCTTTTTTTGAAGCTTTCTAAATCGTGGCGTAACCAGATTGAACGTACACCACTGCCAGAGACCATTATTCCTTGCAGACGTAGCTGATTAGCAACCCGATGTTGGCCATAAGCAGGAAATTCATAAGCCATATTAACGACAGCCTGCTCAATATGAGGTTCTACGCGATTTTTCTCTATAGGTTTTTTGCGACTTATTTCCTGAAGAGCTAATTCTCCGCCCTGTTCATAGAGTTTTTTGAAGCGATAATAGCTGTCGCGACTATACCCCAAGACTTTACAGGCTTGCTGAACGTTACCTAACTGTTTAGCGAGTTCTAAAAGTCCTAATTTTGGTTTAATTATTTTTGCAGATTGATTCATTACTGACACTCCATTATTGGTTTAAAATACACTAAATGTCAGATTAAATAAAGACTACTACAGCTGCCGCCAACCTGCTGGACAGCAAATACAGAGAAGACTACAGCAATTACAACCTGATTCGCTGTAACCAGCTCCTGCATTTCAGAAGTCACCACTACCGCTACGACGAGCACGGCAGAACCCAAACCAAACAGACCATCGTTGCTACTCAGCACTATCACTACGACGCCGAACACCGCCTGAGCGAAGTACGCATCGAACAAACAGACCGCAGCCAGCGTTACGGCTATGTCTACGACGCCCTTGGCCGGCGTACCGAAAAACATCAGCTAGACAACGCAGGCAAACCCTACAACCGTACCCGCTTCCTGTGGGACGGCTTAAGAATGATTCAGGAAACCGGCCCGAATCATCCTACCAGCCTGTATATCTATACCGACCAGAACAGCTACGAACCACTGGCACGCATAGACACAGACGGCAACCATGAACAACATATCCGCTACTTCCACACCGACCTGAATGGCTGTCCAGAAGAGCTCACCGATGCAAACGGTAAAATACTGTGGGAATGCAGCTTTCAGTTATGGGGTAAGCGAATTCATGAAATCGAACACGAACCCATAGAGCAGAATCTCAGATATCAGGGACAATATTTAGACAGAGAAACCGGCTTACATTACAATACCTTCAGGTATTATGATCCGGATATAGGTCGCTTTACCCAGCCAGACCCGATAGGATTGCTGGGTGGCTTTAATCTGTATCAGTATGCGCCTAATGGGTTGACTTGGATTGATCCTTTAGGATGGAGTTGTGGATCTTCCAAAGGATTTAAACGTAGAAATAGTGTAACCACACGTTGGATAAATCGTTTGACTGGGAAAAAAGCTAGTGATGTTCATGATTATTTGATATCTAAAGGTTGGACTGTAACTAATCCACAATCTAAAAATCAGAATGCTATTCAACATATTGTTTATGTTAAAAAAACAAAATCTGGTGTAACATATAGATTGGATTATCATCCAGGCGGTTCTGCATCTCAACCTAATATACATGGTAATGATTATTGGAAAGTATATAAATCAACTGGCAAAGGCTCAGATGAGGTTTTAGGAAGAATCGGGTACGGGGAATTTAAAAACTATGATCGTATTAAAGACTCACCAGTTTATATTGATGGTAAGCTAATGAATGGACAATAATCATGATAGATTTCAATGCAGATATTATAAGTTATAAATCAATAGGTAATATTGAATTAGCTCATCACGTTGATTATTATCTAGATGAAATATACAGAAATTTTGTTGTTAAAATTAAAGAATATATGACAGCGTTTCCTTTTAGTGAAAAAATGTATGGATATTCTTTAAATAATGGTACGCTAATATTTTCCACTGATTCTGATGGTAAGATTATTTCCATCGGATGCAATCAGAATTACAAAGGCAAATATAAAAATAAATTATATGCAGGAATCACAATGAGAGAACTTACTTTATTAACAAACAGTCAACGGATACTTAATGGGACACTTATTGTTAATGAAGATTATGGTATGTCTTTTACGCTTCCATCACCATATGATGAAATAGCAGATTATATAGAACATATCCCATTGGACTTGAAATTAAATGAAATTTATATTTCTGATGAATCTTTTTGGGATCCAAAGAATAAATAATTTATAACTTAAATGAGAATAGACTTCATAACAATAGATCTTAAACTCAGCATTCACAAAAAGTTATTGCCAACCTACCCAACTACAGCAGCAACCACAACCTGATCCGCTATAACCAACTGCTGCATTTCAGAGGACACCGCTACCGCTACGACGAGCATGGCAGAATCTAAACCAAACAAACCATCGGCGCTACCCACGCCAACCTGTTAGACCACAGACGGCCAATAGAATTAGACCCTAGCAATCAGAATGTCATCCGCTGTAACCAGCTCCTGCATTTCAGAGAACACCACTACAGCTACGACGAGCACGGCCGAACCCAAACCAAACAGAGCATCGGCGCCACCCAGCACTACCACTACGACGCTGAACACCGCCTGAGCGAAGTACGCATCGAACAACTAAACCGCAGCCAGCGTTACGGCTACGTCTACGATGCCTTAGGCCGGCGTATCGAAAAGCATCAGATAGACCGCGACGGCAAACCTTACAACCGTACCCGCTTCCTGTGGGACGGCTTAAGAATGATTCAGGAAACCGGCCCGAATCACCCCACCAGCCTGTATATCTACACCGACCAGAACAGCTACGAACCACTGGCACGCATAGACACAGACGGCAACCATGAACAACATATCCGCTACTTCCACACCGACCTGAACGGCTGTCCGGAAGAGCTCACCGATGCAAACGGTAAAATACTGTGTGAATGTAGCTTTCAGCTCTGGGGGAAACGGATTCATGAAATCGAACACGAACCCATAGAGCAAAACCTCAGATATCAGGGACAATATTTAGACAGAGAAACCGGCTTACATTACAATACCTTCAGGTATTATGATCCGGATATAGGCCGCTTTACTCAGCCAGACCCGATAGGATTGCTGGGTGGCTTTAATCTGTATCAGTATGCGCCTAATGGGTTGACTTGGGTGGATCCGTGGGGGTTAATATGTAAAGCTCCAAATGGCTATAAAAAAGGTGATGTAGACATACATGGTAACTTATCTCCTAATGCAAATAGAGCTTTAGGCCATAGAAACACTAGATCTGATGCTTTCGTACAAAGCCATCATCCAATACAAGACGCTTGGGCTAAAAGAAATATAACTAGTTATCGAAGAAATGCTGCACCAGCGACATTATTACAATCTTCTTCTGGTTTACCACATGCTAACATTAGTCAAGCACAAAGAGCTAGAAGATCACTTAATGGAGGATGGAATACAACCTTAAAACAAGAATTCAACATAAGTTACAGGGAAATGCTTGACGCCGGTGTACCTAAAGCACAAGCAAAAAAAGCGTTAAATGATTCTTATAAATATTTCGATAGCATTAGAAATGCTAATATAAATAATCCTTTTTTTGACTTATAGAATATTAATTGAATGGTAAATTTTTTATGGAAAAGAAATCAATTATAGAAATATTGTATATTCTTGAAAAAGAAATGAATATCAAATTTCCAAGTTTATATGTACGATTTTTGTCAGAAGAGGTCCAAGATAAAGAGCCGTATGAATTAATCACTGAAAAAGAAGAATATATATACATATATAACATATATGACATTCAAGAAAGAAATGATGTATATAGTATACAAAACATTGAACCCAATTATTTTTTAATAGGTCAAGATGGTGATATAGGCTATTTTATATACGTCAAGAAAAATAATGAGTCTGATAATATATATAGTTTGGATTTAGGCGCTTTAGGTTCTTTAGAAATGAATAAAGAGGCAACTGATATTTATCACTTAGGGAAATATATCGAATGACATATTTGTAAACATGAATAATACTAACCGTATAATTTTTCTTATAGAATTGAGAATTACAACTGAAATATAGAATATAATGTCTTAAAAAATGATTATGGAGAAGTGCCTTAAT
>NZ_MDVC01000078.1 GCF_002777425.1 Snodgrassella alvi | reverse complement strand
GAAGGAAGATTAAATAGGCCTTGAAGTTTAGTTACTATTTGCGTGTTGATATTAGAACTTAAATACGCCTTATATTAAGGAGTATTTCATATTTACCGTCAGCATTTATTAAAGAATCTTTATAAATTTAATGTTCGAATTAATTTCCTCAACCATTGAATCATTAAACCAGAGGATTTTTTTACTTTTGGGCTGTACTATTTTAGGGAATAGTAACAGCTAAAATGATATTTTATTTAAAAATCTTTACTTAAAGAGAAAGGATGTAAGCATGCTTTAAACAATTCTAATTTCAAGTCTTCATCTGCTTTGTTTAACGTTTCATCCTGATCTTTTTGTATTTTTTTACGTATAAATTGCTCATTAGTAACATCTTCCTGTTTATAAAAATTTTTAGATTCTTCTTTAAAATCATCAATTTCCAATAATTTATCAAATATATTGTTAATTAGTGGGCTACCTGCATATAATAGCGATTCTGTTTCTTCACATGAAAATTTAATGTACATAATAAGTTTTTTCAAAGCGTTGATTTCGCTTTGTTTTAAAACTAAACATTTTTCTGTAGTATTACTCATGTTAACAACTTCCTCTAGCTTTTAGTTGATTCTGCATCATTTTAAGTCTTTTATCATATTTTAGGCTATTAAATCTTCCATAAGGATTTTTACCTATATGAATTATTTGAGAGCTTTCTAATTTAATTTTACCTGTATGATAGAACTCTAATTCTGATGACCTTTTTATATTGGCCATTTGTGCTTCGTTAACTTTAAAAACTATTGCATAATCCCCTCTTCCTGAATGAGTTGCTTGATCTAAGAAAATATTAGTCATTACATCTTTTGGGGGCATTAAAATATCAGTAATGTAAACCTTACCTTTTGTATTTTTTTCTATTATACCAGTATTTTGGATTCCTTCTAATCCTGCTAGATTCGTATAATGTATAAATACATTTTCACCGCTTAGTCCTAATGAATCAGTCCAAGTCAACCCATTAGGCGCATACTGATACAGATTCAAACCACCAGCTAAACCAATCGGATCCGGCTGAGTAAAGCGGCCTATATCCGGATCATAATACCTGAAAGTATTGTAATGTAAGCCGGTTTCTCTGTCTAAATATTGCCCCTGATATCTGAGGTTTTGTTCTACTGATTCGTGTGCGATTTCATGAATCCGCTTTCCCCATAACTGAAAGCTACATTCCCACAGTATTGCACCGTTTGCATCGGTCAGTTCTTCCGGGCAGCCATTCAGGTCGGTGTGGAAGTACATTACCCTTTCTGGTTCATTACCTCGTTTATCTATCCGCGCCAGTGGTTCGTAGCTGTGCTGGTCGGTATAGATATACAGGCTGGTAGGGTGATTCGGGCCGGTTTCCTGAATCATTCTTAACCCGTCTCACAGGAAGCGGGTACGGTTGTAGGGTTGGCCGTCGCGGTCTATCTGATGTTTTCCATACTCTGGTCAAATACACTTTTTCAGCACCTGTATAAATCGCATAATGCTGCAAAATTATTTATAATGTTGAACACATTTAATGAATTTTAATCTCCAGTTATCCTTAATTTTTTTATTTTCCTTTTATCCAGATTAATTATTAATTTATCAAGTTCATTCCTCTTAGTTTTAATCCTTTCTCTAATTTCAACCAATTCAGACAAAAAGCTATTGGAACTCTTAGAATTAAAATTAATATCTACTTTATAGTAATCTTTTATTTTTTTTAACTCTTTAAAACTACTCCAGCGGGTTGATGAGCTAAATATTTCAGAATGTAGTTCTTCACTCATAAC
This sequence comes from Snodgrassella alvi, assembly GCF_002777425.1. Lineage (GTDB taxonomy): Bacteria > Pseudomonadota > Gammaproteobacteria > Burkholderiales > Neisseriaceae > Snodgrassella > Snodgrassella alvi_B. The sequence goes on along the minus strand of NZ_MDVC01000078.1, from coordinate 4,196 downwards.
AAAATTATTATTATCTCCATTCTCAAAAATTACTAATATATCCAATCCCATAATTACCTCTGCTTTGAAAAAATTAAAATATCTGTTACTTTCATATCTTTAAATACTTCTTGTGGAAAGGCAGTAACTAAATCACCATTAGACTCCACTACAACTCTAGCTTTATTTAAGTTGGTACCTTCGGGAGTGACGCCTACTATTTTATTAGGCATTGTTTTTTCATATATAAATCGGTCACCATCTTTGATTATTCTATCTGGTTTCCTAAAAACATTTCTTACAGTACTTTTCATTTCAGCATTATTCAAAGTCCATTTACTTTTATGCTCCCAACCAATTTTATTTCCAACATGTCTATTTTTTACATGTTTGACACCAGCTTTCGTTAAATTAATTTTATTGGGAGTACAACTCCAACCCCACGGATCGACCCAAGTCAACCCATTAGGCGCATACTGATACAGATTAAACCCACCCAGCAACCCAATCGGGTCTGGCTGGGTAAAGCGTCCTATATCCGGATCATAGTACCTGAAAGTATTGTAGTGTAGTCCGGTTTCTCTGTCTAAATATTGTCCCTGATACCTGAGGTTTTGCTCTACTGATTCATGTTCGATTTCATGAATCCGTTTACCCCATAGCTGAAAGCTGCATTCCCACAGTATTTCACCGTTTGCATCGGTTAGCTCTTCCGGTGCTCCATTCAGATCGGTGTGGAAGTAGCGGATATGTTGTTCATAGTTGCCGTCTGTGTCTATCCGCGCCAGTGGTTCATAGCTGTTCTGGTCGGTATAGATATACAGGCTGGTGGGGTGATTCGGGCCGGTTTCCTGAATCATTCTTAAGCCGTCCCACAGGAAGCGGGTACGGTTGTAGGGTTGGCCCTCGCGGTCTATCTGATGCTTTTCAATACGCCGGCCAAGGGCGTCGTAAACATACCCATAACGCTGGCTGCGGCCTGTTTGCTCAATGCGTACTTCGCTCAGGCGGTGTTCGGCGTCGTAGTGGTAGTGCTGGGTAGCACCGATGCTCTGTTTGGTCTGGGTTCTGCCGTGCTCGTCGTAGCGGTAGTGGTGTCCTCTGAAATGCAGTAGCTGGTTACAGCGAATCAGGTTGTAATTGCTGTAGTCCTCTCTGTATTTGCTGTCCAGCAGGTTGGCGGCAGCATCGTATTGCAGGGTTTCCCAGTATCTTTGGTTACGACAGCCTTCGATTCTGCCGGTGTGATCATAGCGGTAATCGGTCTGGCCGTGTTTGCTGTGCTTTTTGCTTACTAATCGGTCGAGGTTGTCGTACTGGTAGCTGCGTTCGAGCAGGATATCAGGCAGGATGGGATTCTGATTGCGCTGTATCTGTTTGTGTTGCAGCCGGCTGTTGCGGTCGTATTTGAACTGGGTGTTCAGGCGTCCCTGAGTGCGTAATACTTCGCGGTGCAGGTTGTCGCGTTCGATGTCGCTGATGATGTTGCCGTCGATATTTATCTGGTGCAGGTGGCCGGAACCGTAATAGAGGTTGTTGATGGTGCGCCCATCCGGCAGGGTGGTGGCGATGCGGTTACCCAGTGGGTCGTACTGGTGGCTGAGGGTGCCCTGTGCGGTGGTTTCGCTCAGCAGGTTGCCCAGCTGGTCGTAGCTGAAGGTGATGAGGTCGGGTTCAGCTTCTGCGGGCAGGCCGGCTTTTTTGTAGCCGACTTTGATAAGGTTGTCGGCTTGGTCGTACTGGTAGGCGGTGTTGCCGTCGGTGGTGTATTTGCCGATCAGGCGGCCGATGGCATCGCGTTTGAAGCGGTGGGTGATTTCGGCACTGCTGCCGGCAGCAAAGTGCACGGCGCTGACGTTATTCAGTGCATCATAGCTTAGTTGTTGTTTACGCCCGTCCAGATCGGTCTGTTCGATCAGGCGGTCGGCAGCATCGTATTGAAACTGGTAGTGTTCGCCGTTTTCGTTGATGAGGGTGTTGAGGCGACCATAGGCATCGTAGTTAAAGCCGAGTTTGCGTCCGGCAGCATCGATGCGGGTGTGTACCAGTCCGCGCGGGTCGCGCTGGTAGTGGGTGCTGTGGCCGGCGGGATCGGTATAGGTCAGTAGCTGGCCGGCACTGTTGACGCGATAGTGTTCCTGTCTGCCGTCGGTTAAGGTTACGCCGGTAAGCTGGCCGGCGGCGTTGTACTGGTATTTGCTGCTGTTGCATTGGGCGTCGGAGATGCTGCTGAGATTGCCTGATGCATCGTAATAGAGATGGGTGGCGGTACCGGAGCAGTCTCTGTGCTGAATCAGTTGGCCGTTCTGGTTCCAGCGCAGGTATTTTTTGCCACCGCGGGCATCGGTTATTTGACTATCTGGCCATGCTGGTCGTACTGGTAGTGGGTACGCTGTTTCATGGGATCGATAACGCTGCGCAGGTTGCCGCGCTGGTCGTAGTAGTAACGCCATGTGCTGCCATCGGGGTCGACGCTGATGGTGGGTAAAGCCCAGTGTGGCAGCCACTGGGTTTGGCTGGTACGGCCGAGGGGGTCGGTTTCTTCAGTTTGACGTCCCTGTTCGTCGTAACTGTAGCGCCACTTCCCACCCTGCGGATCGGTGACGCTGATCAGTTGCTGGTTTTCGTTCCAGTCAAATTCGGTGGTCTGCCCTAGGACATCAATGTAACGGGTGAGTTGATAGACTTCGTTCCAGTAATGCTGGCTTACTCGACCCAGGCTGTCATACGCAGTAGTCAGGCGTTTGCTTAGGTCATACTGGAAGCGGTAGTCTTCCAGACGTTTGCCATCGGCTTCACTCCAGTGACGGATGACGCGCCATTCGATGCCATCTGATCCGCTGAAGCTATCCCACTGGTAATGACACTGCAAGCCGGTGGGCAGGCGGTGGTAGTTCATGCGCCGGCCGTTGTCGTAGGCAAATTCTCTGGTGGGGCGGTTTTCTGCATCGATGACTTGTTGCAGGTCACCCTGTTCGTTGTAGTGGTACTGGCTCAGTAGCTGGCTGCTGCCATCGGCTAGTTCTCTTTTGATGTGGGTGACGCGCTGGGGATGGCGTTTATCCTGATAGTGCAGGGAGATGGTGGCGGTGTTGTTGTCGGCGCTGATGTGGCTGATGCGGCTGTGCTGATCGCGGTAGATAAACAGGTGGTTGTCGTTGCGGTCTTGCAGCAGGGTGAGGTAGAGGCGATTAGGCTGGTTGGGATCGGGTTCAAACAGGCGGTAGATGCCGTCATCGTCTTCGATGATCCAGCGATTCTGTTGGCCACGGCGGATGGTGAGGTTTTCGTTTACGCCGCGGATGCCTTCGCCCGGCTGCAAGGCTTCGATCTCAAGGCGCCGGCCTTGTTCTTCTATGTAGACGGCGGAGCAGGAGCCGTCTGGCTGCGGGGAGATTTCCATTTCTACTTCATAGGGGACGCTCCAGCCGGCGCCGAACATGTTATGGGTTCGTTCGTCTCTGCTGCTGTAGAAGCGTTGCCATTCGATGGGGAAATGGGCGGGGATGGTGAAGTCGAGTTCTTCCTGGTCTGTAAGTATTTTGGCGCCGGTAGGTAGATGGACGGGATTGCCTAGAAAAACAGTTGATGCAGCCCTTGTCCCTTGTGCTGTAAGATGGCTGAGAGCAACACCGGTGAAAAAATCTTTCCCAAAGCAGACTATTTTGGTACACAGTTTTCCGGGACGCAATATCGCTGTTGCTACGGAAACTATCAGGTTGATGGGATGTTTGCCGCTTTTGATTTCGCGCACGACAATGGGTTCACCACCGATGCGCACGTTGTTGGAAACTCTGACGCCACCTTTGCAGTTGTCGGTGACTTTGGCTTCGCAGGTGCTGCGGTCGTTGCTGCGTACGGCAGGCTGGCCGTTGATGTAGACTTTGCTGGAGCCTTCGGCCATGTATTCGGCACTACCGGTTAATGTGCCCCAGCCTGCGCTGAGTATGTCGATACCGCCTTCGATAATGCCAAGTGGTGAGATATCTGGTAATTTCTCGGAGTATTTGCTACCCAGATCGGAGAATGAGGATGGGTGTTTGTGGCAAATGATTTTGTCGTCTTCTTTAGGGACAGCCCGTGGGTCTGGAGAGGCAACGGTGGGTCTGACCATTTCTTTGGCTATTAGTGCTGCACCACCAAAGATGCCAGCAGCAATATCGATGAAGGTTGTGGGTTGTTGCGGTTGTTCGCTGCTATCGACTAGTTCTATGCTT
>NZ_MDVC01000077.1 GCF_002777425.1 Snodgrassella alvi | reverse complement strand
CCTAGCAATAAAACTCTTAGCTATTATCTCAATATCGTCAGAAATTCGGGAAGATATTTCAGAATTATTAATTATTTTAAAAGATTGTTTAAAAGCCTTTTCTCGTAACATATCAATAAATTTAATTTCATCCATTTTAAAACTATACATTTTCAAAGAATTAAAGACACTCATCCACTGGTTATCAAATTTAGGTTCATCTCTTAGATCCAATGCATTATCTACGTCTAATAATTTTAAAAAATCGAAATTTGTTAGAACAGATAAATAATCATCAATTTCGATAAGATTTTTGTTATTCATTTCATTAGTCCTTGTTCTTTAAGCCAACTTTCCATTAAGTCGACAGCTTTAGATGGTGTTACATTAGTGCCTAAATTATAAGTCCCATTTGGTGATTTGACATCTACTTTGATGTCATCTAAGCCTGAATATGCTTTACGATATGCATCAAACAGTTGTTTATCTGAACCTATAAAATCGCCTTGTCGTGGTCCAATAATCTCTCTTTCTGCATTATGTAAGCGCCAGTGATCATGCTCAGGATTTTTCCCCTTAGGGAATAAAGTAGGTCGAGTCTTATCAGATCGGGAAACTTCAAATGTACGGCCTTTGGATTTACGAACAGCAGGCACATGATGCCCTGATGATTTTACACCCATGCATTTTTTACTCAGGCCCCACGGATCAATCCAAGTCAACCCATTAGGCGCATACTGATATAGATTCAATCCGCCAGCTAAACCAATCGGGTCTGGCTGAGTAAATCTACCTATATCCGGATCATAATACCTGAAAGTATTGTAATGTAAGCCGGTTTCCCTGTCTAAATATTGTCCCTGATATCTGAGGTTTTGCTCTACTGATTCATGTTCGATTTCATGAATCCGTTTACCCCATAACTGAAAGCTGCATTCCCAAAGTATTTTACCGTTTGCATCGGTTAGTTCTTCTGGGCAGCAATTCAGGTCAGTGTGGAAGTAGCGGATATGTTGTTCTTGGTTGCCGTCTGTGTCTATCCGCGCCAATGGTTCGTAGCTGTTCTGGTCGGTATAGATATACAGGCTGGTGAGGTGATTCGGGCCGGTTTCCTGAATCATTCTTAAGCCGTCCCACAGGAAGCGGGTACGGTTGTAGGGTTGGCCTTCGCGGTCTATCTGATGTTTTTCGATACGCCGGCCAAGAGCATCGTAGACGTAGCCGTAACGCTGGCTGCGGCCTGTTTGTTCGATGCGTACTTTGCTCAGGCGATGTTCGGCGTCGTAGTGTTAGTGCTGGATGCTGCCTATGGTCTGTTTATTCTTTGCTTTCTCATAAGGAAATTAGTAAAATAATTTATTTCATAAATGCTATATAGTCACTTAAATAAGTGTAATATGCTACGCCATAAAGAAACGCAAAATTTTCTCGACTGATGACTCAATCATTTAGCAATATAACAAGCATTAATAAAATGAATTATGCTGCTTAGAAATTGAAAAATTTTAATGAATCAATTTATTTTATAAATAGGTAACAGAACTCATTATTAGTTGTAGCTACAAAATAAACAAGATCTAAAATGAGATCATTAATTACCCTACCCTATTTTTCTTTACAACATCTCTTAAAAATATTTTACTCAAATTTTGTTTAATAAAGTCTGGAATCTGAGCGTGGTTCAACTTCTCTTCTACCAAGTTTACTTGTTTTTTCTAAGATCAAATCATAGCAATAAAAAATATCACCATCTTTTTTTAAAATTACGCCCTCCAGACAGACTTTATATATTCCTTTAGGAATATCAGCATTATTCCAACCAGTATACTCTTCCCATTCCCAAAAAACTGACATGTCAGCAATATATAAATCCCCGGTAACATTAAGATAAAAATATTTATCACTGAATATAATGGATCTATTCTCATTACAAGGAGTTTCATTTAAAAACAAACGAACAACATAGCCACCATCATCAATGCCCATGATAGGTAAGGCAATTCCTCCATCAAGCACAGAATCTCCTTTGTCTGTTGTAGTAAATTCCTTGAGAATATTTTCTCCATTATCTATTTTCCCTCCAAAGGGGGCAAGTATCCCTGGATAGTCGAAAATAATTATCCCGTTAAAATCAACATCAACGTTTATTGTCTTAACCACATTTACCTCCTGAAATTTTACGCGCTTGTTTATTATTAAACCATTTAAATAATTTTGCATGAGCTTCTTTGGGAGTTACATTTCTTGCTAAAACTTCACCCGTTGAAGGAATTTTTAAATCACCTTTTATATAGGAAACAGAATCTAAATTACGACTTGTTGCATGGAATAAGTCATCTGCCGTTCCTGTCCATGGTCCTTGAATTTTGCCTATATCACCTTTAATTGCTCTATGCAGCTCTTCATGCATTCCCGGGCTATAAGGATCAGGAAAAAATGTTGGTGTATTTCTCTTAGTTCCAAGCTCAGTCAGACCAATGCTGTTAGCCTTGTTCCGTGGAATTAGATGGTGTCCCATTCCATTAGGATTCCAGTTCCATGGCATCAACCCCCACGGATCGACCCAAGTCAACCCATTAGGCGCATACTGATACAGATTAAACCCACCCAGCAACCCAATCGGGTCTGGCTGGGTAAATCTACCTATATCTGGATCATAATACCTGAAAGTATTGTAATGTAAGCCGGTTTCTCTGTCTAAATATTGTCCCTGATATCTGAGGTTTTGCTCTATTGATTCGTGTTCGATTTCATGAATCCGCTTTCCCCATAACTGAAAGCTACATTCCCACAGTATTGCACCGTTTGCATCGGTCAGTTCTTCCGGGCAGCCATTCAGGTCGGTGTGGAAGTAGCGGATATGTTGTTCTTGGTTGCCGTCTGTGTCTATCCGCGCCAGTGGTTCGTAGCTATTCTGGTCAGTGTAGATATACAGGCTGGTAGGGTGATTTGGGCCGGTTTCCTGAATCATTCTTAAGCCGTCCCACAGGAAGCGGGTACGGTTGTAGGGTTGGCCCTCGCGGTCTATCTGATGCTTTTCAATACGCCGGCCAAGGGCGTCGTAAACATACCCATAACGCTGGCTGCGGCCTGTTTGCTCAATGCGTACTTCGCTCAGGCGGTGTTCGGCGTCGTAGTGGTAGTGCTGGGTTGCGCCGATGGTCTGTTTGGTCTGGGTTCGGCCGTGCTCGTCATAGCGGTAGTGGTGCCCTCTGAAATGCAGGAGCTGGTTACAGTGAATCAGGTTGTGGTTGCTGTATTCTTCTCTGCGTTTGCCTGTCCAGGTATTTTTTTACTAGTACACTCCTAATTAATTCAAGTTTGACTGGCTCTTATTCGTTAAAAGCATCTACCCTTGAGTCATTCCTAGACCCATAATACCTTCTGTTTTATCTAAGTCATACTCCTAAATAAATACAAAATAATTCCTTACATTGGATTTTTAAAAATATATTTAATCAATCATAATTAGATTATTTAAATTAAAACAATGATTGATATATCTGATGCTTAGTTATTATCTTGCTTTTTCCAGACATTTAATCGTATTTACGCTAGAATTCTAGTAATTATTACAATGGATATTTGTCCCAATTATTATCAAACTTATCATATACCTCTTTTTTATCAATACGCCACTCATGTTTTTTGTAATGCAAGGTATAACGAAATTGACTTTTTGCACGATTTTGTTGTTGAGTGTAAATAACTACTTTATTACCTTTGAGTTCTTCTATTTTTAGTATCTCTTCATCTGGTGAGTACTCTGGTGGGTTTCCACAAGATAATGCAGCTTGTCGACCATATTTTCGCTCTTTTTTTGTACAAAATTTATTAAATATAAAATTCAAATCTTTAGTCATTTGTAAATAAGCTTCTTCTGAAGAATCACTTTTTAATTTTGGATAGCAAAGTATTTCCCAATGATTCATCGCAATAATAAATTCTTTTAATATATTTTTCGCAATTTCAATATCCATTTAGTTTACCTAATTTTTAAAAATATTATTTAACACATTCTTCCCATTTTGAAAAACTGAGTATTCTATTACGGTTGGTCTTGTGCCTCCTTTGCCATAAATAAAATTCCATTTAATATCCACGGTTCCATGCTCTTGAATATACTGTTTAATTATTTTTTCAAAAGCTCGATATTGACCACGATTTATTCCTTTTAACTGAGGGAAAACATTATCTATACCTCCTGAACCTCCTAATATTTTCGCTAAAATATGTCCCGCATCATCATCTGCGTTACCTAATCTTCTGGCAAATGCTCTTGAAGAAGGATTAGTTGCTGTGCCTGAGCCTATATCAGCTCTTGAAACTGTCGCTTTTGCTGAAAGAGGTTGACCCTGTGCTCCTCGTTTAACTTTTACTTCACA
>NZ_MDVC01000076.1 GCF_002777425.1 Snodgrassella alvi | reverse complement strand
TTTACCCAGCCAGACCCGATTGGTTTAGCTGGCGGATTGAATCTGTATCAGTATGCGCCTAATGGGTTGACTTGGGTCGATCCGTGGGGGTTAATGAAATGTGGCCTTACAGGGAAGGAAGTTGGCAATGCAACTAACTTACCTATCATTAAGCGTGGTAGCCCTGAATGGAAGAAAGCAACTGAAATAATTCAGAGAGGTGGTAAATCCAATTTTAGAGTGAAGGATAAAGCTACTGCTGAACAACTGTTAAAAGATGCTAGAGGAAAGATAGAGATTCAGCCTACTTACTCTGAAATTCCATACAAAAAAGGTTATGAACATCACCCTAATGAATCGCATACAATAAATGCACCAGAGAATAATATACCCCACATAAAATGGAAGGATTGGAGTTTGGGTAAAAAATCTGGTGGAGCTGGGCATATATTTTATGAATAAAAAATTATTAACCATTGATGAAAAAAAATATCCTATTGCATGGAGATTTAATTCTAAAGATTGCTTGCTATCTTTTGATGAAAAAAGACAGATTATTTTTCTTGATACGGAGGAATCTAGTAATTTTTGGGATGTGACATTCCCATTTAACCATTTAATGAAAATGCATTCGTCATTTTGTTCTGTTATAGAAAAAATTAATTTGGATTTTGATCATCCTAACGAATCTTCTTTATTTTTCAAGAATAAATTAACAGACATTTCATTTGCTTTTTTCTTTTGGGGGAAAAAAGCGAGTGCGATTGTACCAGTGGATATTTTTGTAAAATCATGGGATGATTTTTTTTACCCAAGTGATGAAACAAGTATTCTTTTAATTCCCAATGGAAATAAAATGATTTTCTCTTATGAAAAAACATTTTTTTACGCAAATATATCCTTTTGATAAAGATTCAGAAAATACCAGTTGCTGATGTTACCAACTTTATTTTAGCAGATTATAGTTAAGTAAAACTGCAACCTGAGTGTAATAATCAATCTACTTACGTCCACCATTATACCCACAAAAAATTAATTGTTTAGACCAGCGAACAGAATAAATGCCCGTAGCACGTCACCCAAATCAAACAAGCACAGCGTGACGGCAACACCGACCACACTGAACGCGACAACCTGTACCGCGAAGTATCACGTACTCAGGGACGCCTGAACACCCAGTTCAAATACGACCGTAACAGCCGTCTGCAACGCAAACAGAATCCCATCCTGCCTGATATCCTGCTCGAACGCAGCTACCAGTACGACAACCTTGACCGATTGGTAAGCAAAAAACACAGCAAACACGGGCAGACCGATTACCGCTATGATCACACCGGTAGAATCGAAGGCTGCCGTAATCAGAGATACTGGGAAACCCTGCAATATGATGCCGCCGCCAACCTGCTGGACAGCAAATACAGAGAAGACTACAGCAACCACAACCTGATTCGCTGTAACCAGCTCCTGCATTTCAGAGGGCACCACTACCGCTACGACGAGCACGGCAGAACCCAGACCAAACAGACCATCGGCGCAACCCAGCACTACCACTACGATGCTGAACACCGTCTGAGCGAAGTACGCATTGAACAATCAGGTCGCAGCCAGCGTTATGGCTACGTTTACGATGCCTTAGGCCGGCGTATTGAAAAGCATCAGATAGACCGCGAAGGCAAACCTTACAACCGTACCCGCTTTCTGTGGGACGGGTTAAGAATGATTCAGGAAACCGGCCCGAATCACCCCACCAGCCTGTATATCTACACAGACCAGAACAGCTACGAACCACTGGCACGTATAGACACAGACGGCAACCAAGAACAACATATCCGCTATTTCCACACCGACCTGAACGGCTGTCCGGAAGAGTTAACCGATGCAAACGGTAAGATACTGTGGGAATGCAGCTTTCAGCTGTGGGGGAAACGGATTCATGAAATTGAGCACGAATCAGTAGAGCAAAACCTCAGATATCAGGGACAATATTTAGACAGAGAAACCGGCTTACATTACAATACTTTCAGGTATTATGATCCGGATATAGGTAGATTTACTCAGCCTGATCCGATTGGGTTGCTGGGTGGATTTAATCTGTATCAGTATGCGCCTAATGGGTTGACTTGGATTGATCCGTTAGGATTAATGGATTGTGGCATTGCTGGTTCTGCTAAATGGAAAGGCTTTAATCCAAAGAAAAACTCATTAACAGGTAAAACTGGATTACAAGGACATTATGAAAAACATGGACATGAATTTGGCAATATTAATCAAAATCAATACCTAAAAAGAGCTAAAGAATTTGCTACCAAACCTTTAACATCATCAATGCAAGAGGCAAAGGTTGGAAATTTTGTAATTAGACATGATAAAAATACTGGTGAAATTTTTGTAGGTCATATGAGCAAAAGAGAAATCCGAACTTATTATAAGGACGATGGGAGAAGCAAAACTCCATTCCAAGATGCAATTGATTTAGCGCGAGAAAAATAATGTGTATAGAATTCCTTCATAGTGAAGTAGTTAATTTTTTAAATTACAACTCTTTATTTACTTTAAAATTAGATGATAGAATAAATTTTTTATATGAAAATGGAATAATTGATGAGCAATCTATGGCTCTATCTAAGAAACAGATTTACAATAATGATATTTTAGATAGTTATAAATTATCATCGTTAATTAGAAATAAATACTTAGAAAACAAAATAAAAGAAATTACCGGTAATGATATAAAAATAATTGATCATCCAGATAGTGAAATTACTGGTGTTGCTTGTATCTCATGTAGATACATTGTTTTCAAGAATTATGAAGATTCTATTTTTGAAATATGTCCTGTTTGTGATTGGCAAACAGATAAACTAAATGAGGATGGGTATAGTAAATTAAATCAAAGTTATTTAAACTCTTATATAAGCACTTCTTTATACAAAGAAAAAGTACTGCAATATAAGGATGTATATATAAGAAAATAACATAAATTCTAAAATAAATGCACCCGTCTGCACCACGAAGTATTACGCACCCAGGGACGTCTGAACACCCAGTTCAAATACGACCGCAACAGCCGGCTGCAACACAAACAGATACGGCGCAATCAGAATCCCACCCTGCCTGATATCCTGCTCGAACGCAGCTACCAGTACGACAACCTTGACCGACTGGTAAGCAAAAAGCACAGCAAACACGGCCAGACCGATTACCGCTATGATCACACCGGCAGAATCGAAGGCTGTCGCAATCAAAGATACTGGGAGACCCTGCAATATGATGCCGCTGCCAACCTGTTAGACCACAAACGGCCAATAGAATTAGACCCCAGCAATCAGAATGTCATCCGCTGTAACCAGCTCCTGCATTTCAGAGGGCACCACTACAGCTATGACGAGCACGGCAGAACTCAGACCAAACAGACCATCGGCGCAACCCAGCACTACCACTACGATGCCGAACACCGTCTGAGCGAAGTACGCATCGAACAACTCAACAAAACCGAACGATACCGCTACCTCTATGACGCCCTTGGCCGACGTATCGAAAAACAGAAGTTAGACCGCGAAGGCAAACCTTACAACCGTACCCGCTTCCTGTGGGACGGGTTAAGAATGATTCAGGAAACCGGCCCGAATCACCCTACCAGCCTGTATATCTATACAGACCAGAACAGCTACGAACCATTGGCGCGGATAGACACAGATGGCAACCAAGAACAACATATCCGTTATTTCCATACCGACCTGAATGGCTGTCCGGAAGAACTGACCGATGCAAACGGTGAAATACTGTGGGAATGCAGCTTTCAGCTATGGGGAAAACGGATTCATGAAATCGAACATGAATCCGTAGAACAAAACCTCAGATATCAGGGACAATATTTAGACAGAGAAACCGGTTTACATTACAATACTTTCAGGTACTATGATCCGGATATAGGACGCTTTACTCAGCCAGATCCGATTGGGTTGCTGGGTGGTTTTAATCTGTATCAGTATGCGCCTAATGGGTTGACTTGGATTGATCCGTGGGGGCTAAGCTGTGAACCTAAAACTAAGCCAAATTGGACAACGCATGACTATAAACATTTCCCTCCAAAGAATCAATCATGGAAAGATGTAATTAAATCAACTAAATCAGGGCCTGCAAAATATAAACCTGATGTTGATATTAAGACACTAGAGTTTGATGTATTCCATACTGGAATGCCTGTTACTAATGGGAAACAATGGAAAGTAAAAGATATGGGTACAGTTATTGGGGCAAGTGAAGGTAAACCATCACAATGGATTAGAGTTGAACTTAGTGCAAATACAATTCATGGCCATCCAATTTCTTTAAATGAATATATGAGGTTATTGAAATAATGAATATTGATTTATCTAACCCAAAAGGAAAAATTGTATTTAACGAATTTTCATTAAATAAAAATATTCCTCTTTCAATGCAATTAGATGCTTTAAAAGAAGATATGCTGCAAATTGAGTATCCTAATGGATATATTTTAGATATTGGGTGGCGTCCATCTTTCAATATAAATGGCTGCTTTTATATTTATTTAATAAAAGATTTTGATTGGGAAAAACCAATATATAGCAATTTTACTAATGATATAAGCAGCTTAGAATATCAAATTAATCAAGCGATTAGTAAAATCGGATAAGTTAATAGAAAAATTATTTTAAGATATAACTTAAAATACAGCTAAGACCAACATGGTTGTACCAAGACTAAACAAATCGTTAGCAGCCCCAAGCACTACCACTACGACGCTGCCCACCGCCTGCGCGAAGTACGCATCGAACAACTCAACAAAACCGAACGATACCGCTACCTCTATGACGCCCTTGGCCGACGTATCGAAAAACAGAAGTTAGACCGCGAAGGCAAACCTTACAACCGTACCCGCTTCC
>NZ_MDVC01000075.1 GCF_002777425.1 Snodgrassella alvi | reverse complement strand
GGTGGTAAATCGGTATCCTGATAAATTATAGTACTTCCACTACAGAAACATATTTCCATTTGTTCTATATTATTTATATGATTTACTTTATACTCTGGTAGTAATTGGATGATGTTGGACTGTAATATATTATTGAAATTCATTGTCATTATTCCATGCATATCATGAATAGCTATATAATTAGAATCCTTTTTATCGTCAGATAAATTAATTATTTCGTAGTCATTATATTCCTTTTTATAAATACCTATTTCTATATCAAAGAATCCTATTTTAGCAGTATACAAAGTTGCTGATTTCATCGTTTCTATTTGACAACAATGAAAAAAAATGTCTCTCTTTAAAGACGGTAGACACTTTAAAAAACTTCCATTGTTAATAATATCAATAATATCTATATTTAACATTTCCATATTTAACACCCTATCTTTTTCATTTTGCCAAGTTTTCCTTTTACTATGTCATGTTTTTTCAATGCTTTTTGTAAATGGTTCCATTCAGCTCCCTTACGTGGCCACCTGACCTTGGCATTTTCCAAATAGTCGACAACTTTTGCTTTATTTCTAGGATTTGATAAATAATCATCTAATTTATTAGTAGCTTTTTTCCAAGCAATTGATTCTGCATTCGTATTGCTAAATACAGGTTTGTAAATTATTTCACCATTTTTTCCAGGTTTTATTGCAATCTCCATTTTGTCAATATGAGCATGGGCACCTTTAGTTGCCCAGTCATCAGCGAGAACATCAATTCCGTGTGATACATGTAATCCAAGTGGATCAATCCAAGTAAACCCATTAGGCGCATACTGATACAGATTAAAACTACCCAGCAGCCCAATCGGGTCTGGCTGAGTAAATCTACCTATATCCGGATCATAATACCTGAAAGTATTGTAATGTAGGCCGGTTTCTCTGTCTAAATATTGTCCCTGATATCTGAGATTCTGCTCTATGGGTTCGTGTTCGATTTCATGAATCCGTTTTCCCCATAGCTGAAAGCTGCATTCCCACAGTAATTCGCCGTTTTCGTCGGTCAACTCTTCCGGACAGCCGTTCAGGTCGGTGTGGAAGTAGCGGATATATTGTTCTTGGTTGCCGTCTGTGTCTATGCGCGCCAGTGGTTCGTAGCTGTGCTGGTCGGTATAGATATACAGGCTGGTAGGGTGATTCGGGCCGGTTTCCTGAATCATTCTTAACCCGTCCCACAGGAAGCGAGTACGGTTGTAAGGTTTGCCCTCGCGGTCTAACTTTTGTTTTTCGATGCGTCTGCCAAGGGCGTCATAGAGGTAGCGGTATCGTTCGGTTTTGTTGAGCTGTTCAATGCGTACTTCGCTCAGACGGTGTTCTGCATCGTAGTGATAGTGCTGGGTTGCGCCGATGGTCTGTTTGATTTGGGTTCGGCCGTGCTCGTCGTAGCGGTAGTGGTGCCCTCTGAAATGCAGCAGCTGGTTACAGCGAATCAGGTTGTAGTTGCTGTATTCTTCTCTGTATTTACTGTCCAGCAGGTTGGCAGCGGCATCGTATTGCAGGGTTTCCCAGTATCTCTGATTACGGCAGCCTTCGATTCTGCCGGTGTGATCATAGCGGTAATCGGTCTGTCCGTGTTTGCTGTGTTTTTTGCTTACCAGTCGGTCGAGGTTGTCGTACTGGTAGCTGCGTTCGATCAGGATATCGGGCAGGATGGGATTCTGATTGTGCTGTATCTGTTTGCGTTGCAGCCGGCTGTTACGGTCGTATTTGAACTGGGTGTTCAGGCGTCCCTGAGTGCGTAATACTTCGCGGTACAGGTTGTCGCGTTCGATATCGCTGATGATGTGGCCGTCGATGTTTATCTGGTGCAGGTGGCCGGAGCCGTAATAGAGGTTGTTGATGGTGCGCCCATCCGGCAGGGTGGTGGCGATGCGGTTGCCCAGTGGGTCGTACTGGTGGCTGAGGGTGCCCTGTGCGGTGGTTTCGCTCAGCAGGTTCCCCTGCTGGCCATAGCTATATTTCTATTTGCGTCCTTCCCCGATATATTTGCTCTTTTAATCAACCTTACCAAATAAAGACTACAGTATTTTTAATTTTTCAGTTAACTCTTTTATACATGTATTTGCCAATTTTTTGTATTCTATAGAAATTTCTTCTGAATACTTTTCATCAACCATATTTTCAAACTCTTGAAATGTGCCAAAAAAGTCATTCATTTGAATAGCGAATCCGTTATTAACCCAACAAGCAAAAATTGTTTGCGGGTTATCTTCGCAGTTTTTGTGATAAACTATATTTTGTACTTTATCTACATCTAAATATAAACCGGTGCCAACAGATAAATTATCAGGTAATTCTCGAATACTTGTTGATTCTATATTTAATTTACCTCCAATCGATAAATTTTCAGGTAATATTTTGATTTTTGAGAATTTTAAATCCAAATCACCTTTAATGGAAAAATTTTCAGGTAATGCTTGTATTTCAGTAAACCCTAAATATAAATTACCTCCAATAAATAAATTTTTAGGTAATACTTTGATCTTTGTCATTGTTAAATTTAGATCACCTTTAACAGATAGGCGTTCTGGTAGTGCTGTTATTTCTGTATTTGCTAAATTTAGACTACCACTAATAGAAAAATTCTTAGGTAATGCTTTGATTTCCGTATTTGTTAAATATAAATAACCTCCAGTAGATACCTTTTCAGGTATAGTTTTGATTTCTGTATTTCTTAAATCTAAATCACCACTAACAGAAAAATTTTTAGGTAGTGCTTCAATTTTTGTATGAGTTAAAATCAAATCACCGTTAATAGATAAGTTCTCAGGTAATGCTTTAATTCCTCTGTTTCTTAAATTTAAATTACCATCAACAGTGATTTTATTGTCTTGAATGAGATACTTTATACCTTTTTTATTTAGTAATTCTAAAAATTTCTTCATAATCTCTCTTTAGCAATAAAAACTGCTTTAAATAGGCTGCATTAATGCGATTGACAACGGTAAATCTTACTATTACAGTTTTATTAATCTAAAAAATCATCATTTTCAAGGTAATAAATAATAGCATCTAATAAATCTTCTTTTGTAGCATTAGGATGATGATCTAATTTATTGTCAATAATATCTAAAAAAGTTTGATATTCTAACCAATCTCGGTATTTATCAGGGTAGTTATCACACAACTCACTCATTTCATCATCATCATCATCAGTTTCAGGAAGGTAAAAAGTACCTTCTCTTATATCCTTTTTTTTATTACCTATCTTAATATTTGTAAATAAAAAATACCATAATTCAGGACGATCTTTATAAATGGTTAATAGCCCATTGATACCTTCAATAATTTTCATTCATAATCTCCAATTATTATTTACGACAAATTGTACCACCACCCCATTTTTTGCGACCACCAGAACCATCAGGGTGATATATTTTATGATATTTATTGTGGTCTTTTCGATCAACTAAGCTCAATATTCCTTCTTTATTTTCATGATGCCATGTCATACTTGGTGGAGATCCACTCTTAAATTTACCTTTTGAGTTTGGTTGTACATGCTCTACAATTCCCGGATATTTAGTTTGCATTTCTCTCTTAAAAGCAGGATCACTCTGCATACGTTCATAAGTAGACTGATTCGCTCTCTTAAAATGCTCAGTATCAGAAAGAGTGTATTCTGAGGGATCTAATGTGTGCTGATGGAAGACATGATATTTCCCTAAACCACGAGTTCCTTCTCCAGCATACCATCCCCACGGATCGACCCAAGTCAACCCATTAGGCGCATACTGATACAGGTTAAACCCGCCAGCTAAGCCTATCGGGTCGGGCTGGACCTATATCCGGATCATAATACCTGAAAGTATTGTAATGTAGGCCGGTTTCTCTGTCTAAATATTGTCCCTGATATCTGAGATTCTGCTCTATGGGTTTGTGTTCGATTTCCTGAATCCGCTTTCCCATAATTAAAAGCTACATTCCCAGAGTATTTTGCTGATGTAAGTATATTTATAGTAGGTAAAGTTGGTATAGCTCTATATCTACTCAGCAATACTACTTGCTAATTTATATGGTATATTATTTAATTCAAGTTTTCTCTCTTCAAATTTTTTTCTATATGCTCTAAGAGTCGAATGATTTACATAACTGTAATTATCTAATTCATTAAATGATTTTCCATCATCTTCCCAATAGCATAATGGACAAATGTCATAATTTCCTCGACTGGTTAAAGTTAAATAACGACAACAAGGGCATATTTCCAAAATATCTTCATCCCCGACAATAGAAAAATTTTCTTTGTATAAGGCGGTAAGAAATTGTTGTAAATATTTATTAGAATATCCCTTTAATCTTACATCAATAAAATAATTTAATAGAAACTCCTGAATAGAATCATTATAAATATTTGTATATTCTATATGCTCGCCTTCTTCATTAAAATAATCAGCAAAAAGAATATTATCAATATCTTTTTCTGAACATTGTGTAATTTCATTTATAGCCAAATGAGTTAATGCTAATTTTCTACTTATTATTTTCATTTATAAATAACATCCGTTGTTGAAAGTCCTGTTTTCCGTAATGCTTCATTGATAGCATCGGTGAAAGGGTCATTTTTAACAAGACTTGATTGAGCTTTATAAAATGAAAGAATTTCTCTATCTTTCGCATGACCAATAAGTACTCTATTTGTATTTGGATCAAATTTAATGAGTTGGTTACCAATTTTTGCTTCTTTAAAATTGTGAGATGATTCAATTAAGAATTTTTCCATTTGCTCGTGATATTGTTTCATACTAATATTACCAAATTCGCTCTGTTTTACAACATGCTTATTATAGTGTTCGCTTAACTTGCCTTTTTTCCAAATACTTTGTCCTTTTTTCCATTTGACACTACTAAAACATAATCCAAGTGGGTCAATCCACATCAACCCATTAGGCGCGTACTGGTACAGATTCAAACCACCAGCTAAACCAATCGGGTCGGGCTGAGTAAATCTACCTATATCCGGATCATAATACCTGAAAGTATTGTAATGTAAGCCGGTTTCTCTGTCTAAATATTGTCCCTGATATCTGAGGTTTTGCTCTATTGATTCGTGTTCGATTTCATGAATCCGCTTTCCCCATAACTGAAAGCTGCATTCCCAGAGTATTTCACCGTTTGCATCGGTTAGTTCTTCTGGACAGCCGTTCAGGTCAGTGTGGAAGTAGCGGATATGTTGTTCTTGGTTGCCGTCTGTGTCTATCCGTGCCAGTGGTTCGTAGCTGTTCTGGTCTGTGTAGATATACAGGCTGGTAGGATGATTCGGGCCGGTTTCCTGGATCATTCTTAACCCGTCCCACAGGAAGCAGGTACGGTTGTAGGGTTGGCCTTCGCGGTCTAACTTCTGTTTTTCGATGCGTCTGCCAAGGGCGTCATAGAGGTAGCGGTATCGTTCGGTTTTGTTTAGCTGTTCGATGCGTACTTCACTTAGGCGGTGGTCGGCGTAGTAGTAGTAGCGTTGATGCCGATGGCGGTTTGTTTGGCTTTTTGCTTACCAGCCGGTCGAGGTTGTCGTACTGGTAGCTGCGTTCGAGCAGGATATCAGGCAGGATGGGATTCTGTTTGCGTTGCAGACGGCTGTTACGGTCGTATTTGAACTGGGTGTTCAGGCGTCCCTGAGTACGTGATACTTCGCGGTACAGGTTGTCGCGTTCAGTGTGGTCGGTGTTGCCGTCACGCTGTGCTTGTTTGATTTGGGTGACGTGCTACGGGCATTTATTCTGTTCGCTGGTCTAAACAATTAATTTTTTGTGGGTATAATGGTGGACGTAAGTAGATTGATTATTACACTCAGGTTGCAGTTTTACTTAACTATAATCTGCTAAAATAAAGTTGGTAACATCAGCAACTGGTATTTTCTGAATCTTTATCAAAAGGATATATTTGCGTAAAAAAATGTTTTTTCATAAGAGAAAATCATTTTATTTCCATTGGGAATTAAAAGAATACTTGTTTCATCACTTGGGTAAAAAAAATCATCCCATGATTTTACAAAAATATCCACTGGTACAATCGCACTCGCTTTTTTCCCCCAAAAGAAAAAAGCAAATGAAATGTCTGTTAATTTATTCTTGAAAAATAAAGAAGATTCGTTAGGATGATCAAAATCCAAATTAATTTTTTCTATAACAGAACAAAATGACGAATGCATTTTCATTAAATGGTTAAATGGGAATGTCACATCCCAAAAATTACTAGATTCCTCCGTATCAAGAAAAATAATCTGTCTTTTTTCATCAAAAGATAGCAAGCAATCTTTAGAATTAAATCTCCATGCAATAGGATATTTTTTTTCATCAATGGTTAATAATTTTTTATTCATAAAATATATGCCCAGCTCCACCAGATTTTTTACCCAAACTCCAATCCTTCCATTTTATGTGGGGTATATTATTCTCTGGTGCATTTATTGTATGCGATTCATTAGGGTGATGTTCATAACCTTTTTTGTATGGAATTTCAGAGTAAGTAGGCTGAATCTCTATCTTTCCTCTAGCATCTTTTAACAGTTGTTCAGCAGTAGCTTTATCCTTCACTCTAAAATTGGATTTACCACCTCTCTGAATTATTTCAGTTGCTTTCTTCCATTCAGGGCTACCACGCTTAATGATAGGTAAGTTAGTTGCATTGCCAACTTCCTTCCCTGTAAGGCCACATTTCATTAACCCCCACGGATCGACCCAAGTCAACCCATTAGGCGCATACTGATACAGATTCAATCCGCCAGCTAAACCAATCGGGTCTGGCTGGGTAAA
>NZ_MDVC01000074.1 GCF_002777425.1 Snodgrassella alvi | reverse complement strand
AAAAAAGGCTGATCGCTCTGGAAACAAAAGTAGCTCAGGAAGGGCTTGTGTTAACAGAAAGCCAGCTACAGGCTTTAGAGAAAGCGAAAGCAGCGCGAGAGGCACAAGGTGAAATTGAGACCCAGCATCCTGGTTACTTATGCGCACAAGATACATATTATGTTGGTCATATTAAAGGGATTGGGAAAATATACCAACAAACGTTTATTGATACCTATTCAAGACTGGCGTTTGCTAAAGTATATACGGAGAAAAACAGTTTAGTTGCTGCGGATATACTCAATGATAAAGTGATACCATTTTTTGATAATGAGCAGGTAGCGCTTTTACGAATTCTGACGGATAGAGGAAGTGAGTATAACGGTCATAAAGAGCGTCATGCATACGAACTATATCTGAATTTGGAGGATATAGAGCATACGAAAACAAAAGCCTACAGTCCGCAAACGAATGGTATCTGTGAGCGGTTCCATAAGACGATGAAGACCGAGTGTTATGATATTATGTTTAGACGTAAAATATATACAGAACTGAAAGAGATACAACAAGATATTGAGCTTTGGCTAGAGTTTTACAATCGGGAAAGAGCACATTCAGGGAAATACTGTTATGGTAAGACACCCTGGCAAACTTGGGTAGAGACAAAAGGACTGGCTAAAGAAAAGCAGCTAGAGAATTTATTTTACTCATCAGACAGTCATTGTGTTAGAACGAATGCCGATGAGTAGGTGGTGTCTGTCAGATTAAGTTTGAGCTAGTACATCCTCCGAAAATTGCAATAAATTTTTGCAGCCTATGCTTATTGCTACAATCACAAACGGTTATATTCTTCGTTAAACTATTTTTCTCCTACGGAATCTAACAAATAATTCCTCTTTACTTTTGTTATTCAAAATGTGTTGCCCTTCCAATCCACTGTTGGCCAGATTAATCCTTTTTAACTCACTTACCTGCTATTTTTCATCAAGTCTTTTACGCTAAAATAATGCCTTTGGTGACAATACGCCTGCATAACGGTTACTGCCATGAATAATCTGCTCAAAAAATTTTATATTGATCCGTTTTTACTGGCGATGCTAACTGTTGTAGGCACTGCTACTGTTCTGCCCTGTCAGGGCAGCGCAAAAACATTTTTCAGCTATCTGACCACCATTGCCATTGCTCTGCTGTTTTTTATGCATGGTGCCAAACTGTCCCGTCAGGCTATTACAGAAGGCATCAGGCATTGGCGGCTACATCTGGTGGTATTTTGCAGTACGTTTATATTGTTTCCGCTAATCGGGTTAGGTTTGCGGATTTTGGTACCGCACTGGCTTTCTCCTGAGCTTTATCTGGGTTTTCTGTATTTGTGTGCACTACCTGCTACGGTGCAATCTGCAATTGCTTTCACTTCTGTCGCCGGTGGAAATGTGGCCGCAGCAGTGTGCAGTGCTTCAGCCTCAAGCATTCTCGGCGTTTTTCTGTCACCAGTACTGATTGGTCTGATGATGCCTACCAGCGGCAACAGCGTTGATACTACAGCCGCAATTGAATCGATTCTGTTGCAACTGATGTTGCCTTTTGTTGTAGGCCATTTGGCGCGGCCACTGATTGCCAACTGGATTCATAAACACAAAGTATGGATAAACCGTACTGACCGTAGCTCAATTCTGCTGGTGGTTTATGTTGCTTTCAGTGATGCGGTAGTTGAAGGTTTATGGCATAAGGTTAACTTAGGTTCAATCGGTATGATTGTTATGCTGAGCCTGCTGATACTATTTTTGGTTATATGTATCAATACACTGGTTGCGCGCTCGCTAGGCTTCAATCGCGCTGATGAAATTACTATTGTTTTTTGCGGTTCCAAGAAAAGTCTGGCCAATGGTGTTCCTATGGCCAATGTCCTGTTCCCTGCCAGCATAGTAGGGATTATGCTGTTACCACTGATGATTTTTCATCAGTTGCAACTGATGATCTGTGCGGTACTGGCACAACGTTACGCACATTTAAACGAAACTGCACAGTAACAGGATAAGCAGCTAATACGGACTAGCAAAATTTTCTGCTTCGGCCTGTATAGCAATCAATAATTTATTAAATATATATTCAGAAACCTGCCAAAACGATTTGGCCAGTTGGGCACGGTGGCATTTTTCTATCGAAAACAGATGAATTTACTTTTATAAAATATTTTGATAATCAATGCATTAAACTGGTGCCAGTAGCATGCAACACATGCCATTATGTACATAAAACATCATACAGCTACATACCGCCACAAATACCGTATTTTCTAGCTTTCCTTTGGATTTCGTAAAACACATAACGCGCCATAACGGCGCATATTATATCACTTTCGTGTCACAGAATTGTCACACATTTAATGCATTTTAGATGTTTGATTTTCTTTATCAGCAGTTGTTCCGATCTCCGAAACAACTGAATTTCTAACACATACAATATCAACCCCAAACGGTTAGATGCGGCTTGTGTATGATGCATAGGTTTGGGTACCACCTTAAATTATTAATTATTAAATAGTTACGAGTAAATATGAACGATTTGGGTACCAGGTAATACATTTCAACCGTTGTGATCTTCACAACGGTTGATTCTTTGCTTACACGCTTTACTGAATAGCATTTACTAGCGCGCTATGCCGCCTTGCGCAGTCGTTATACTTCCCTACTACCCCAACTGCCCACGGCAAGATGTCTGCGCCTGTAGCCCCGTTTAACGGGCTTAATGCAGGGCATGGCTCAGTAAGGTTAGCTGGAATACTAGCGACTGCTGATTGCTTCGTTGATGATGCGCACCCCTGAAGCATCCAGACACACATTAGTGTACACAGGAACTTTAACAATCTTTGTAACTTGTGCTTGTCGTTCATCTTGTTTTACCTCATTCTTCGCTTTCTGTTTCTCATATTCTTGGCTGGCTTTGTTAGCCGCCTCCTGTTGTTTGGCCAAAGCTTCCTGATACTGGTGCTGAACTTCTTCCGCACCCTTGCTATAGCCTTTCTGGTACTGCTTACTGCCGTAGCTAAGCACTGCAAACAGCACCATCAAAACAAGCAAAGCCCAAGCGCCTACTGCCAGGTAATTAATATTTCTCATCGCTACACCTCAAAATGCGGATAGTCTTTAGTCTTTGCCCAATCCCCACCCCAGATCATTTTTACGCCCAATTCTGCTGCGGCTTGTTTCATAGCTTCGGCGATTACCCGAAATTTCTTTAAATCATTCCAATCTACCGGATACGGCACTAAATCCACCGCCTTGCCTGTGGTGTGCTTGCTCGCAAACGGATTATTTAACCAGGTTACTTTGCTCAAGCTTGGCTGGGCGTATTTAGCTGGCACGCCTTTGATAGAACATTGTTGTGCTGTTCGCCCTTTGCCGTAGTTAATGCAGCACTGCTCACGGCTGCGCAAACCCTCAGTTACCATAAAATCCTGTTTAGTAATTTCAATGGCTCGCTTAACCACTTTAACCAGATTAGCGTCTACTCCTTGCAGATTTCCCAAAGAGCGCTGGCTTAATTTGTACATATTAAAAACCTTTCACACATAAAAAAAGCAGCCGTAATGGCCGCATCGTCGTTGTTTTAAAAAATCACCACTATTTAATCGCGCTGATTATTTCAGGCAGTCGCCATGCGAAAATGAGTAACAGTAGAATAAGTGCTGCCGTCCACATCGTTTTACGCAACTCTTTAGGTGTAAAATTAATAGCTTCCATAAGAATTCCTAGAAACTTAAACGTAAATCGTTTATCATTGGCCATGTTGTTTAAAGCCTCGTTTGAATAACGAATGCCCTAAGGAGTTCGAGTCCCTGAGGGCAATTTTTTTATGTTAAAAAGCCTGTCGATAAGGCCACCTATTTCTGCCCGTCGTCTCTATCACCAATCATCTTCTCTGCCCTGTTACAAACCGCATTAATCAGCTTTTGTGCCATCTTTGGTGCGGTGGCCTTGAACGCATCCAGTAGAGATGTGGAAGCCATACCGGCAAATACACCAGCACCGGCAAATAGCCACGGGTGGTTCTGCGTGAAGAAATATTCCGTTAATGCTGCCGCAAAAACCATGCCTATGATGATGAACGTAACGGTTAGTACTGTCCCATAGCGTTTGTAATCAGACACCACCAGCGCGCCTAGAAAGCCGCCAGCAAGGGCAAAGCAATTGGCTAGTGTGAAAGCCTCGTCCATTATTCACCGCCTTTTTTGTCTTCTACCCGTTTGGTGTGTTTGATTAGATTCCTGCCGGCAAGGGCGCAGATGATGGCAATAATGGGATAGGTGGTCATGCCTGTAGACAAAGGCGGGTATGCTGCGATAAATGCCCCGGATATAACAACCCAGATTAATGCCGACCAGATCAGGAAACAGCCAGATAGGATATTGCTGCGGCTGGAATGAAAAAAGGCAGCAAATAGCTGCCCTGCTGCCACAAATACCAAGATGGCCACGAATATCTTAGGATGAAGATGTAGGAATTTTTCATATAAATCCTCTTTAATCATCTCCTCGCCATGCAGTGCAAATACAAGGGCAAACCCCAGCATGGCAAACCCGCTTAGTACCTCAATTATTCGTGTGCCGGTACCAAATAACCAATCTTGGAATTTATCCGGTAAAAAGCGTAAATCAAGCAACCAGTGTAACCATTTAAATGCTTTAAGCATGGTGAATTTACTCCATAAAAATACCGCCAGTAGGCGGTTAGTCGTTTAATAAAAAAGCCAGC
>NZ_MDVC01000073.1 GCF_002777425.1 Snodgrassella alvi | reverse complement strand
TATATAATTCAATAATTTGAATAATTTATATGTATAGCTGATATAGCTATATTTAATTGCTATCTTAAATAATATTATTTTAATAATTGCTTTTGGTACTTGTTTTCAGTGTAAACTGAAAACAAGTTAGAGCATCAATGCTGTACAACTTTAAAATGGAATATGTATTTCCAGTGAAAACAGATTGTTATCAGCAACTTTTATCTAATTAAGAGAGCTAGATAAACAAAAATCATTTAGAATAACTAGTATTAAATTTAGATTAATGTCAAAATAACATTGATTTTTGTAATTATGTGCAATTTTACAATATAAACCTACTTTATTTATTTATCTCCGCCAGTAGCATTAACGCGGTAGTAAATCCCAGGATCCTTGCATTATGGCAATAAGTTTTTTAGATAAAACCGACCTTAAAATCCTGCAAGTTTTACAAGACAACGGTCGTCTTAGCAACGTTGAACTATCCGAACGAGTAGCTTTATCGCCCTCGCCTTGTTTGCGCCGGTTAAAACAACTGGAAGAATCTGGTATTATCCGCCGCTATGCAGCCCTGCTAGACCCGTGTAATGTTGCACTTGGTTTACAGGCATTTATCCGTGTACGTGTTAATAAAAGCAAGCAATCCCGAGATGAATTTACTCTGGCAGTGCAACATTGGCCACAAGTGTTAAACTGTTTTGCACTTACCGGCGAAACAGATTATATTCTTCAGGCATTTTTCTCCGATATGAATGCTTTTTCCTATTTTGTACTTGAAACACTATTGGCCACACCTGGAGTGGAAGATGCCAGATCCAGTTTTGTGTTAAAAGAAATCAAGGCTACTACTTCATTACCGCTAGAGCATTTGGATATCAGCCAATAGCAGCAATAAGAAGCGCAATAGCATGATTGATAGCAATTTTATCCATTCATCGATTCAAGCCAGACTGCTGTATCTGCAATCTCAGGCGCAATAAGGGTTTATGACTGTAATTTCTAATGCTGATGAAAATATTATTGCAGCCTGTCGCCACTGGCTGGAACAGGCTGTTATCGGCCTGAATCTTTGCCCATTTGCCCGAAAGCCCTACAATTTAAACAGGCTTCGATTTACACTTAGTCATGCCAGACATCTGGATGCATTTCTCGAATTACTCGAACAGGAAATCCTGCTGTTGCTGCAAACCCCAGCAATTGAAATTGAAACCACTTTAGTAATTGAGCCACAACTATTCACTGATTTTGATGTTTTTCTGGATGCGGCAACACTAGCAGAGCAGGTACTACAGGATGTTAATGCAGATGGCACCATACAGATAGCCCCCTTCCACCCTGATTTTCAATTTGCCGATGAACCACATAATGACATCAGTAATTATACTAATCGCAGTCCCTATCCTATTTTGCACCTGATTCGGGAAAGCAGTATTGATCAGGCTGTTGCCGCATTTCCTGACGCTGCAACCATTTATGAACGCAATAAAGCACTATTACGCCAGATGGGTGCTGAAGGCTGGGCAAAGTTGGGAATAGAATATCCGATGCGAAAACAAAAATAGCATTAAGCTGTAGCACAAGAACACATCAGGCTTTGGTCGAATATTTACTTATCTACAAAATCACAGCAACTTATATTTTTACATTTATAAAGTGTAGCTAATAACATAATACCCTTAGCCCTCAATCATCTTCAATAACAGCTATTCAAACCAGCAAGCAATTCTTCAACCTTGTATGGTTTTATTGTTAAAATCACTGCTGTTTAAATAAAATAGAATATAGAATGCCGCCGGTTAAATCTCATTATTTACAGCCAGCCATTTCATTGTTACGCCAGAATGGTCAAATATTACAGTTGATAGCCGTAGTCATCTGTATTTCTACTCCCTTACCTGCGCTGGCTGCCAGTCTGCCTGTTAGAGAATTAAGCCTGTGGTGGTGTATTCCCTTTGCCGGTACGCTGCTATCCATTGCTGTGTGCCCAATTCTGCTGCCAAATCTATGGCATTCACATAGCGGTAAAATTATTACTCTCTGGTGTGGTTTATTTCTGCTGCCTCTAAGCTGGCACTATGGTGTATCAACCAGTATTTCTCTCACAGTACATGCGTTACTAGAGGAATATATTCCTTTTATACTTTTGTTGCTGGCGTTATATACCCTGTCTGGCGGCATTGTAATTCAGAACATTGGCACTGGCAGTGTCAGACTGAATGTTTCACTTCTGGCTACAGGTACGTTGCTGGCTGGCCTGATGGGAACAACCGGCGCAGCCATGCTGCTTATCCGGCCATTATTGCGTGCCAACGCACAACGGCATCATCGTACTCATGTTGTCGTATTTTTTATTTTTCTGGTAGCTAATATTGGTGGCGGATTAACGCCACTTGGCGATCCGCCGCTATTTCTGGGCTTTCTGAAAGGCGTTGGTTTTCAATGGACCTTAGGCCATATGTTATTACCAGTACTGGTTAATACTCTGATTTTACTGTTGCTATTCTTTTGTATTGATTCCTATTTATGGCACCATGAACCAAAAGCCACATTGGTAGCACAACAAACCACACCCTCGTTAACTATTCAGGGCAAGGCTAATCTGGTGCTATTGCTTGCCGTAACAGGCGTAATCCTGTTTTCAGGCATATGCAAAAATACACCTGTGTGGCATGTTTACGGAATTGAGATTAGTCTGCTCGCATGGTTACGTGATGGTTTACTGCTAATAATTACCTTATGTGGACTGAAATTAACACCACCCAAGTTGCGTCAGCAAAATGACTTCAATTGGGCGCCGATGCGGGAAGTGGCTAAACTGTTTATCGGGATTTTCATTACCATTGTACCCGTGATGGCGATACTGCAACTAGGCGTAGCGGGCAATTTTCGGGCACTGGTACAACTGATTCAGCACAATGGTGAACCGGTAAATGCACTCTATTTCTGGATGAGCGGGTTATTGTCGGGCTTTCTGGATAATGCGCCGACCTATCTGGTGTTTTTTAATCTTGCCGGTGGTGATGCAGGGCTACTAATGCAGTACTTTCCTAAAACATTACTGGCTATTTCCATGGGGTCAGTATTTATGGGCGCGCTCAGTTATATTGGTAATGCACCCAATCTCATGATAAAAGCCATTGCCGAGCAACAATGTATTACCATGCCAGGCTTTTTTGGCTACATGGTATGGTCTGCAGTTATGCTTATCCCGCTATTTTTGCTGGATACATTACTGTTTTTTTAATTTATTTGGAAGATAAGCAGCCAATTAGGTCGATTAGTTATGCAATTATTAAAATACCTGCAAGCACAGGGTTTGGGCAGTCGCAAGCAATGTCAGGCATTAATTGCCGATGCTGCCGTACAAATTAATGATATGGTCTGTACTGATACACGCATGGATATTGATCCACAGACTGTGAGTAGCCTGAAAATTGATGATGTAAATCTGACACCGGTACCTCTTCCCCATTTTTATATTCTCTTGCATAAACCAGCCGATTATGAAACTTCACATAAGCCGCAGTATTATCCAAGTGTTTTCAGTTTATTGCCAGAACCCTTGCGCCACCTTGATATGCAGGCTGTCGGCCGGCTCGATGCAGACACAACTGGCGTGCTGATTCTGACTAATGACGGCCAGTTTAATCATCGCTGTACTTCCCCCAAGCACAAGCTGCCAAAAATTTATCGGGTTAATTTGAAGCATGCGGCAGACGACAAGCTGTGTACTGTTTTAAAAAACGGGGTACTGTTACATGACGATAATGAAACAGTACAAGCTGAAGCTGCCGAACTAATCGACGCCCATACTCTGCTGCTAACCATCACATCAGGTAAATACCATCAGGTTAAACGCATGGTTGCCGCTGCCGGTAACCGTGTTATTGCCTTACATCGCTGCGCCTTTGGTTCATGGCAGGCTGACGATTTACCCATCGGTGGCTGGCGTTTTTTTCAACCAGAATCTGACCAAATGTAACATGCACAATACTGATCTTATTTTCCAACTGATTAACATCATAGGAACAGTTGCATTTGCTGTGTCTGGCTATCTGGTTGGTTTTCGTAAAAGACTGGATATTCTTGGTGTAGTGATTGTGGCTTTGCTTACTGCGGTAGGTGGCGGGATGATGCGCGATGCTCTGGTTGGTCATATTCCCATGATTTTTAAAAGCAATACAGCATTGTGGACTATATTTATTACACTTTTATTGTCATGGGTGTTTCATTTACAATATCAGCGTCATCGAGCTCTGGCCATATGGTTTGTGGTAGCCGACGCACTGGGATTGGCGGCGTTTAGTTTAACTGGTGCGCAGGTTGGGCTGGCGCTGGAATTAAACTGGTTTGGCGTGGTTACACTGGCATTTGTAACCGCGGTAGGTGGCGGCATCCTGCGCGATATTCTGGTCAATGAAGTGCCCATTATTCTGCGCAGTGATATCTACGGCACGATTGCCATTTTACTCGGCCTACTATTATGTCTGCTGGATCACTGGAAAATGGTTACGCCATGGAGTATTAACCTGCTGTTTATCAGCGGGGTACTAAGCCGTTTACTCGCTTATCATTACAACTTTACTCTGCCGGGATTTCAAAAGAAGAAAAATTACAAAATATAACAAAACTATAAGAACTTTCGCTGCAAAAAACAGTCTAAGTCATTAAGATAATGTCCATACGCAATAACAAGCGTATAACACAAAGATTTAAAAAGCTTTTCCAGTATTCTCTTGTCGAAACGTTATTTTGGCCCTCTGCTGCTTCTCCCCTTGGCACAGAGGGTTCTTTTTATCCTAAATTTATATCGGCTAAACTATATTTTTGAAAACAATTTTACCTGCCTATATTAATAAACAAATAGTTATCCATATTACTCTATCATTGTCAGTAAAATTTTTTACTGTATTTCTGCCAAGGTTCAAACAATAATCACTTTTATACCGCACTCAATGAATAAATTTTTTACATACAAAATGTGTATTTTTAATCGCAAAAGCAACCATGAAACCGTAAAATAGCTTAAATAAGGAGTATTTTTTTGCTTGAAATCTTATTTTTCAGCGCTATGTACAGTAAAGTTAGTTTTAACATATTAGATATGGAAGTATCCAAGTGATGGACAATCGAAAATTACGTTATATTGCTTCTGCGGTTATTCTCAGCCTGACTCTGAGTCCACTAGCTGAAGCCAAACGAGTTGGTGGCGGTAGTAATCGCGGTATGTCGCGTTCTAACTATTCCAGCTCATACAACAATAGCCCATCTTATCAATCCAGCCGCAGCAACTATGCCAATTCCTCCTCAAGCCGGCTTGGCGGGGGTAATAATGCGGGCATGTCGCGCTCTTATTCTAATTCAGGACGTAGCGACTATCGCAACAGCAATCAGAATAGTTATTCCAACCAATCCCAGTCACGTGGAAACAGCACAGGCCGGATAATCGGTGCGGGCGTAGCTGGTGCTGCTATTGGTGCACTGGCTGGCCATGCAATGGCTAACCATAATCAGCAGCAACCAGGTGCGCCGGCAGCAAGCACTGAAGCCAATTACAACGATTCCAATACTGGTGATGCAGCAGTTAACCCTTCTGCTAATGCCGATCAGCAATTGGCACAACCACAACGTAAAAGCGGGTTTAGCTGGATATGGTTACTGATTATCGCACTTGGTGGTTTTTATCTGTATCGCCGTTTTGCCAGCAAAAAAAATAATCAGGCAAATACACCTTACAGTAATCATCAGAATTCCAGTGATTTCACTTCTCTCAATAATAACAGCAATAGTAGTCGTACCAATATATTTGGTCAGAATCTTGCTGCTAATGGCAATACGATGCAAACCAACATGTCAGGTATGGCAGACGGAAGTAATCTGGAGGCATTCCTGCGCTTTGCCCGCCAGCGCTTTAATCATGTGCAATCAATGAATAATGCTTCCAATCTGGAAGAAATCCGCCGTTACTTTACACCAGATATGTTTGCTGATATCCGTAATGATATTATCAACAATCAGGATACTGCCGAATTTAGTGATCTAAATGCCGATCTTGTAGACAGTACTCAGGAAAACGGCCAGTACATTGCCAGCGTTCGCTTTAGCGGTTTAGTAAGTGAGGAGCTGGGCAGTGCACAGCAACCATTCAGCGAAGTATGGCATTTTGTCAAACCTGTAGGCAGCCAGCAAGACTGGTTAATCGCCGGCATTCAGCAGGATTAATTATTCTCTACCGGTAGATTACCAATATTCTGTTATGCTACTACCAAACAAAAAGCACTGATTCAATCAGTGCTTTTTGTTTACATCAGAAAGCTTTGCGGATATTAATACCTGTACTGAAAGCACGTTTAGGCGAGGGTTCAAAATAACGCCCATTACTGTCATTTACAATTACAGAACCTGCATAACGCCGATTAAACAAATTATCAATGCGTGCATAACTACTTAGTGTCCACCCTCGATGAACCCATTCATAACCAATATTGGTCGATACCAGAGCATAGGCAGATGCGTAATCACTATTGTTGTCATTCACGTATATTTTATCCATATAGCGAATATCCATTCCCCCCAGCCATCCCTGCTGCGGCTGCCATTGCAAACCGAAATAGAGCTGGTTTTGAGCCACGCCAGGAATTTTATTTCCTTTGCGGACAGCTACAGCCTTACCCAAAACCGGTATATCACTGTCAAATTTGGCATCAACATATGAATAACTGGCTCGCGCCTGTAAATCCTGCCACAACGTCTTTTGCCAGTCCAATTCAGCGCCATATCTTTTGGTTCGGTCAGCATTACGAAAAGTACTGCGGCCGCCAGCTGACACTGCAGAAACAATATCATTATGGGTTTCAGTGTGAAAAACTGTCGCTGAAAACACCCCCCATTGCTGGTCAAATTTCAGCCCTGCCTCCACCGTGTTATTACTAGAAGGCTTAAGGTTGAGATTAAAACCGGCCTGAGCATCAGGTCGATACGCCATTTCAGTAAAAGTGGGCGTTTCAAAACCCTTGCCATAAGCAATATACGCAGCCGCATCATCACGGAAATTCCAGCTCAGAGCAATACTGGGTAGTAATTTATGGTAACGCAGATTACCGCTATCATCACCATTAGCCAGATAATGGTCTTGCGACTTAAAATGCACATCACTATAGCGCAAGCCACCATCTAAATGCCATTTAGGCAGAAAACGCCAGGAAAACTGCATATACGGATCTAAATTGTAGTAGTCTTTATTTAATCTGACATTTAGTGTATTTTAAACCAACAATGGAGTGTCAGTAATGAATCAATCTGCAAAAATAATTAAACCTAAATTAGGACTTTTAGAACTCGCTAAACAGTTAGGTAACGTTCAGCAAGCCTGTAAAGTCTTGGGGTATAGTCGCGACAGCTATTATCGCTTCAAAAAACTCTATGAACAGGGCGGAGAATTAGCTCTTCAGGAAATAAGTCGCAAAAAACCTATAGAGAAAAATCGCGTAGAGCCTCATATTGAGCAGGCTGTAGTTAATATGGCTTATGAATTTCCAGCTTATGGCCAACATCGGGTTGCTAATCAGCTACGTCTGCAAGGAATAATGGTCTCTGGCAGTGGTGTACGTTCAATCTGGTTACGCCACGATTTAGAAAGCTTCAAAAAAAGACTGATCGCTCTGGAAACAAAAGTAGCTCAGGAAGGGCTTGTGTTAACAGAAAGCCAGCTACAGGCTTTAGAGAAAGCGAAAGCAGCGCGAGAGGCACAGGGTGAAATTGAGACCCAGCATCCTGGATACTTATGCGCACAAGATACATATTATGTTGGTCATATTAAAGGGATTGGGAAAAT
>NZ_MDVC01000072.1 GCF_002777425.1 Snodgrassella alvi | reverse complement strand
TTGAAGAGCTTGGTCGTCTTGAAGGTACTGCAAATAAACAACATCCAGTTGGTTTGCATAATGCTAACAGAGAGGCTTATCTTGAAGCCGCCGATAAACATCTTGAAGGTCGAAAGAGTGTTCCTAAAAAAAGAGGTCGATGCTAATTATGGCTAAGCGTGTTGTTTGGAAGAAAAATGATCTAGTCAATATCCAATTACGTGATAATTTATACACAATTGGACAGATGCTAACCAGCCCTGAAATGCGTTTTTATGATATTTTCAATTCAGATGGAGCATGGAAAAATTTAGATTTAAATAAAATAGAACCATTGTTCAGAGTTTTTGTTGGGAATGTAATTAATAAGTCATTAATTCAGGGGAAAATAAAATCCACTACAGTAATACCCAGCTCAAAGCCCAACGAAAGATATTGGATTAAACCCTATACAATTTTAGATTATGGGCACTACAAAGGTGACAGATTTAATTTTCATTTTTTAGGAGGAAAACTAATAGACCTCGTCCCTGATGCTAATGGCATTTTAAGTACAACTAGAGCACCAATTATCAAAGAAGATTTAACTCTTCCACAGGATCGTAAGCTTATTGAACAATATGAACTGACTAATATGTGGGGCGATGTAGATTTAAGAGACCGTCTCTGCCGCTATTTTGATACAGGTATTAACCGTGATGATCTGAAGTTTGAAGTATTCCCTGGTTTATGGAATGACAGAGAAAAATTACGTCCCCTGACACGGCGATTACCAGAACCACTTCGTTAAGCAGATAGCCAAAAGAAAACGAAATTACCCTTTTTTTATTTAACTGAATGATTATCAAAGAAAACAAGGATAAAGAAACCACTATTCCAATATTGGATCTGTAAAAGATGCTTTACGAAATGGTGACGGTAAGCATGAAATGTTCCCTGTTAGTCTAGCAGCAAAAGCCAAGTCATTAGGCTTTACCGCTCAGGAATTAAAAGCAATGACCGTGTCTACAAAAGATATTTATTTTACCGGTGTTAAACATGGAAAAACAGGAGAAATCCTTGAAGGTGCTCATCATGGCTCTCGTGCTGGCAGATGGTTCCATATTGATCTAATGGAACAATTAAACGGAGCCACATCAAAAAAAGAGGCACAAAAAATTATAAAAGATATGCATAAAAAGCATATGAGATATAAATCCAAATGTTAATCAATTTAGGAGTAATAATCATGAGTAAAATTGATTTGAATAAAGTTACTATCCAGCTATGGATAGGCAATAATTTTTCATCAGATGAAGAATATCAACACTATTTCGAAGAAATAGAAGATATGCCCTTTGATTTAGTTACACCGTCATGCTT
Organism: Snodgrassella alvi; assembly: GCF_002777425.1. GTDB lineage: Bacteria > Pseudomonadota > Gammaproteobacteria > Burkholderiales > Neisseriaceae > Snodgrassella > Snodgrassella alvi_B. The sequence continues at coordinate 5,559 of NZ_MDVC01000072.1, read as the reverse complement.
ATTCTGTGCTGATATAGGCGAACTTGTTTATATGACAGATCGGCTGGTTATACCTGATAGACTTTCTTCGCCTCAGGATATCAATTTGATTATTGATAAAATAGAAGTAAATGAAAGTGAAAAGAAAAAAATCCGTGAACAATGCATTAAATTAGGTGTCACAACAGCTAATTCGGTATTTTGGTACATTAATAATAATCCATCATTAAATCTAGAGGTAGAGAAACCTTATAAAGAAAATTATAACGGACTTAAATATATAGGCGAATTTAACGCGGATACTAAATATCCACTCAAGGCATTTGATCCAACAAGTGATTCCCACCTGTGGATAGGAACAAACCATATGCCGCTTGATGAGTTCAACCAATATTTTGAGCTGGATTTTACTGAAGAATTAGGTAGTCCTGAATATAAAATTTGTGGCTTTTGTAAAGATACAGGTAATGACTGGTACGACGAGGATTTTATCGGCTATCCAGAACCGCTGAAAGAGGAGGTTGACATTACAACCCTTGTTGACCAATTGATTACCACTGACTTGGACTGCAAGAACCAGATAGTTCAGGCCTGTAACAAACTGGGTATAACTAAAGCAAATGCTGTAATTTGGTATACGGCTGAGAGCAAGTATGATAGCGAATTCAAACTTCAAAAACCCTATAAAGACAGCTATAACGGTCTTAAATACATAGGAGTGTTTAAATTCTAATATCAACACGCAAATAGTTGGTAAGCTTTACACTAATCTACCACACAAGCCTGAGTCTTATCGCTCAGGCTTTTTAATTGAATTAATCTCGCAAGCTATTTTAAGAATATAATTATTACAGCCGACTGCAACGCAAACAGATTCGGCGCAATCAGAATCCCATCCCGCCCGATATCCTTATCGAACGCAGCTACCAGTACGACAACCTCGACCAACTGGTAAGCAAAAAACACAGCAAACACGGCCAGACTGATTACCGCTATGATCACACCGGCAGAATCGAAGGCTGCCGAAACCAGAGATACTGGGAAACCCTGCAATATGATGCGGCCGCCAACCTGTTAGACCACAGACGGCCAATAGAATTAGACCCTCGCAATCAGAATGTCATCCGCTGTAACCAGCTCCTGCATTTCAGAGGACACCACTACCGCTACGACGAGCATGGCCGAACTGCCAGCAAACAGACCATCGGCGCCACCCAGCACTACCACTACGACGCTGACCACCGCCTGAGCGAAGTACGCATCGAACAGCTCAACAAAACCGAACGATACCGCTACCTCTATGACGCCCTTGGCAGACGCATCGAAAAACAGAAGTTAGACCGCGAAGGCAAACCCTACAACCGTACCCGCTTTCTGTGGGACGGGTTAAGAATGATTCAGGAAACCGGCCCGAATCACCCCACCAGCCTGTATATCTATACCGACCAGAACAGCTACGAACCACTGGCGCGGATAGACACAGACGGCAACCAAGAACAACATATCCGCTACTTCCACACCGACCTGAACGGCTGCCCAGAAGAACTAACCGATGCAAACGGTAAAATACTTTGGGAATGCAGCTTTCAGCTATGGGGTAAACGGATTCATGAAATCGAACACGAACCCATAGAGCAGAATCTCAGATATCAGGGACAATATTTAGACAGAGAAACCGGCTTACATTACAATACTTTCAGGTATTATGATCCGGATATAGGTAGATTTACCCAGCCAGACCCGATTGGGCTGCTGGGTGGCTTGAATCTGTACCAGTATGCGCCTAATGGGTTGACTTGGGTCGATCCGTGGGGGTGTGCTAAAAAAGACTTATCTGGTGTAGATGCTTCCGGTAGACCATTATCCAGTTCTGGTTATAGTGTTTGGTATCAAACAGAAATTCCAGAAAATATACAAACTAGTACTAGGGCGCAGCATTTTAAAAATGCTAATGAACAACTTTATAATGTGTTAAAAAATAACCCAGATTTTGCTAAAATGTTGCCTCCAGAGGTTGTGGCTCATGTACAACCAGGCCCCAGAGGCGGGTTTAAAGGGACAAGTCCACCTGAACACTCATGGCATCATAATGCTCATGATCCAACAAAAATAGAGCTTATACCAAGATCTCAACATAAAGCGCCTGGACCTGTACAGGGTAATTTACATCCAAATCAGAAAGGGGGTTTTAAAAAACTTGGTGGTAAGTGTTGATAATACTTTATATAGTGAGAAAAAATATGAAACTGATATCAATTCGAGAAGTGCTCTCTAATCCTGATAAAATCCCTCAAACTTGGTTTTATCTTCCTCCAGATAAAACTACTTGGAACCTTGATACACTAGGTGTTTTTTCATTGGATAGTTGGGATTTTCCTCCAGATTCGGATGAATACCTACCAAAGCAAGTTAAAAATGATGGTTGGATAGAGACTTTAGATGGTGCTAGTATTGAAGATGTTATTGATTATGCTAAACAGCAATTAGATAATGCATCATTAGAAGATTTATTCAAGTCTTTTATGTTTTACTACGAAAATGATGCGTTCATGGATTTTTAATGAAAATTATATTATTAACCTCTTTAAATATCTAAAGCTAAATTTTAGTTATTAATCTATTAATTTAGCGTGTAATTTATTACCTAGGTTAGAGCAATCAAAATTAGTACAATATTTGTTAACTTAAAGAAGATATTGATTCGTTATTAAATGACTGAAAAAAATTACAAAAGTATTTTTTCAGTCATTTGATTTTAATTACTAATTAAAGTCTATTCATAAGAGTAAATTGTAGTACAAATCTAGACAGAGTATTCAGTAAAAAAACGCAGTAAACACGGCCAGACCGATTACCGCTATGATCACACCGGCAGAATCGAAGGCTGTCGCAACCAGAGATACTGGGAAACCCTGCAATACGATGCCGCTGCCAACCTGCTGGACAGCAAATACAGAGAGGACTACAGCAACCACAACCTGATTCGCTGTAACCAGTTCCTGCATTTCAGAGGACACCACTACCGCTACGACGAGCACGGCAGAACCCAAACCAAACAGACCACCGGTGCTACCCAGCACTACCACTACGATGCTGAACACCGCCTGAGCGAAGTACGCATTGAACAAACAGGCCGCAGCCAGCGCTACGGCTACGTCTACGACGCCCTTGGCCGGCGTATTGAAAAGCATCAGATAGACCGCGAAGGCCAACCCTACAACCGTACCCGCTTCCTGTGGGACGGGTTAAGAATGATCCAGGAAACCGGCCCGAATCACCCCACCAGCCTGTATATTTATACCGACCAGAACAGCTACGAACCACTGGCACGTATAGACACAGACGGCAACCAAGAACAACATATCCGCTATTTCCACACCGACCTGAACGGCTGTCCGGAAGAGTTAACCGATGCAAACGGTAAGATACTGTGGGAATGCAGCTTTCAGCTGTGGGGAAAACGGATTCATGAAATTGAGCACGAATCAGTAGAGCAAAACCTCAGATATCAGGGACAATATTTAGACAGGGAAACTGGTTTACATTACAATACTTTCAGGTATTATGATTCGGATATAGGTAGATTTACCCAGCCTGACCCAATTGGGCTGCTGGGTGGGTTTAATCTGTATCAGTATGCGCCTAATGGGTTGACTTGGGTGGATCCACTTGGGTTGAGCTGTAGTTTTAATAGTAAGTTGAATCGTTGGCGTAATAATGAAACAGGACGTTTTACCAAACGCCCAACTGATCCATCAGAATTAGTTAGAAATAGGAGGGTAAATAAAGCAGACATAGATGCATGGGCCACACAAGGAGGAATACCAAATACTTGGCATGCTGATCCTAAGCGTTTCCCAACAGGTGGATTTAAGTATAAGAATGAAAACTACGAAGTACATGGACATGGCATGGATCCTGCTGCAAAAGCAAAATGGCCAACAGCTAATGCAGCAAATGGCCCAACGGTTAGGATTACAAATACTGAAAATAAGCAAAGTTATAGAACAGATGGAACATGGGGAGATTTTAAACGTGATAGAAATGCAGCTCATATTCCATTAGATGGATCAGGATATTAATTTATGAACGAGAATATACTATACAATTTTTTGAAAAATAAACCAACCTATTTAGATTATGATGATGAACTAAAGCTAATGGATATTATGACTAAACTACCTATGAGTTGGCTCATTAAAAATAAAAAGGAATTTATTGATGCTTTAGAGGAATTAGAGATCTCACATACAGAAACTGGATTTTTATATCAAGAGGAATGTGACGATATTATATTTGATAATTTTTGTGAATGGCTAAAAGAAGTAAATAATAAAACTGGCATAGCGACATTAATCTATATTAAAGATTTGAGTTCGGAAGGACTAGATGAATTTAGAAAAAGTATTAGAAAAGATGAAAATACAGATAAGTAAGATCTAAACAATATTAGATCTAAATCTTTATACGTCTTGAATTGGTATTTAGGGGTAAAATTATCATAATTTATTAAGAAAAATGTTTAGTCAATAAATATTTAACAAAATAAAAGGCTATTTATTAATACTAGAAAGTACCGGAAGAATTAACCGATGCAAACGGCGAAATACTGTGGGAATGTAGCTTTCAGTTATGGGGAAAGCGGATTCATGAAATCGAACACGAATCAGTAGAACAAAACCTCAGATATCAGGGACAATATTTAGACAGAGAAACCGGCTTATGTAAATACCCCAAACTTAGTACAAGCTTCAAGTAGAAAATAATACTGCTTGTCTTAGGTGTAGTAGTCTTTATTTAATCTGACATTTAGTGTATTTTAAACCAATAATGGAGTGTCAGTAATGAATCAATCTGCAAAAATAATTAAACCAAAATTAGGACTTTTAGAACTCGCTAAACAGTTAGGTAACGTTCAGCAAGCCTGTAAAGTCTTGGGGTATAGTCGCGACAGCTATTATCGCTTCAAAAAACTCTATGAACAGGGCGGAGAATTAGCTCTTCAGGAAATAAGTCGCAAAAAACCTATAGAGAAAAATCGCGTAGAACCTCATATTGAGCAGGCTGTCGTTAATATGGCTTATGAATTTCCTGCTTATGGCCAACATCGGGTTGCTAATCAGCTACGTCTGCAAGGAATAATGGTCTCTGGCAGTGGTGTACGTTCAATCTGGTTACGCCACGATTTAGAAAGCTTCAAAAAAAGACTGATCGCTCTGGAAACAAAAGTAGCTCAGGAAGGGCTTGTGTTAACAGAAAGCCAGCTACAGGCTTTAGAGAAAGCGAAAGCAGCGCGAGAGGCACAGGGTGAAATTGAGACCCAGCATCCTGGATACTTATGCGCACAAGATACATATTATGTTGGTCATATTAAAGGGATTGGGAAAATATACCAACAAACGTTTATTGATACCTATTCAAGACTGGCGTTTGCTAAAGTATATACGGAGAAAAACAGTTTAGTTGCTGCGGATATGCTCAATGATAAAGTGATACCATTTTTTGATAATGAGCAGGTAGCGCTTTTACGAATTCTGACGGATAGAGGAAGTGAGTATAACGGTCATAAAGAGCGTCATG
>NZ_MDVC01000071.1 GCF_002777425.1 Snodgrassella alvi | reverse complement strand
TAGAGAAAGCGAAAGCAGCGCGAGAGGCACAGGGTGAAATTGAGACCCAGCATCCTGGATACTTATGCGCACAAGATACATATTATGTTGGTCATATTAAAGGGATTGGGAAAATATACCAACAAACGTTTATTGATACCTATTCAAGACTGGCGTTTGCTAAAGTATATACGGAGAAAAACAGTTTAGTTGCTGCGGATATGCTCAATGATAAAGTGATACCATTTTTTGATAATGAGCAGGTAGCGCTTTTACGAATTCTGACGGATAGAGGAAGTGAGTATAACGGTCATAAAGAGCGTCATGCATACGAACTATATCTGAATTTGGAGGATATAGAGCATACGAAAACAAAAGCCTACAGTCCGCAAACGAATGGTATATGTGAGCGGTTCCATAAGACGATGAAGACCGAGTGTTATGATATTATGTTTAGACGTAAAATATATACAGAACTGAAAGAGATACAACAAGATATTGAGCTTTGGCTAGAGTTTTACAATCGGGAAAGAGCACATTCAGGGAAATACTGTTATGGTAAGACACCTTGGCAAACTTGGGTAGAGACAAAAGGACTGGCTAAAGAAAAGCAGCTAGAGAATTTATTTTACTCATCAGACAGTCATTGTGTTAGAACGAATGCCGATGAGTAGGTAGTGTCTGTCAGATTAAGTTTAAGCTAGTACAGCAGATGGGAGTTTGCAGTTGTGCGGGCTATATGGTTTATCGTATTGGGGTTGTGTACTAAATAAATCTAAAAGAGGTTATACACAGGGAGCTGAATGAGGTGCTAAAGTGATATCTGTAATGGATGCTGCGACTAGTAGTGCTGTAGGTATCGCTGTGGGAGAAAGATTAAGCAAAGCTGGATATACCTTGGTATTGTCTGGTGTGGGAACAGTTAGCAGTGGCGTAACAGACGCGACAATGGGAGAGACTGTAGGCAGTGCTATAAAACCGGCAGTGATTGGGGGATAAAGGGTATTGCCGTTGGACTGAGAGGGAGCTTGTTTTATATTATGGTTTTATTGATGGGAATGAGGAGAAGTGAGAAGAGTTTGAAGAGCAATGATGCTGTATAGTTAGGAAGATGGGCTGAGAAAGGTGTTTGGAAGAAGCTTTACTCAGTGGAAATAATGGATTTAAGTTTTGGATTTGCGGAAGAAGGCATTGGGAAGACAATGACTGCTAAGGGGTACTTATATGATAGAAAATCAAGTAGTTGCTCAAAATATTAGTGATTTGCTTTTAAAAACAACGCGTGAGTTAGATGAATCATTATTGCAGGTACAAGAGTATTGTTCTGAAAACGAATTTATTGCTTATCGTAAGGTTGTTGCTCAATTGATGAGTATTATATATTGGGATGTTTTAAAAAATATATATATCAATCACCCGCATCTTAAACCTAAAGAACTTGATTAATTAAGATTTTTATGTAAATAAGTTTAGGTTTAAAGGCTGGCCAAAAATATGCCATTATATAATGTTATGACATGGTTTTATATTGGTTAGGTTTAATTGTGTGTTTATAGTTTGACTAGTAGGTTTCTTAGCTGGGGGAAATTTGGCTAAGATTATATGTAACAGATATTAATCCAGTTTAGCAGGATGATTTTATGTTATAGGGGTAGGGTTATCGATATAGCTATTTATTATAATGGGTTGTGTTATTTTTAATTGATTTTCTTTGTAAATTAATGGAGTAATGCATGTGTAATAGATATTTAAATCATAAGTATTTTGAATTAGTACTCATTCGTGTAGGAATAAATGAATATTTTGAAGCATATACTATGGATGTAGACGATGTTGATAATGGCATTAAAGTCGCTATTGTTGTTTATAGATTAGATACTCTTGAGGCTTACTCTTTTTTTGACTTTTATATTGAAAAACCGGATAAGAAAGAATGTGTGATCAGAGCTGATAAACATTTGAAGCAGTTAGGTAGACCTGTTGACTGGAAAAGCCCCCATCGTTTTTGTCTGGCTCGGCATGCATTCAGGATTTTGAGAAATGAAAAATTCAAGACTAATCTGGATAAAAATAAACTGAGCAATGAATATATTTATCGTTATATGACTATTGCGCGATTGAGAGAAACTGTATTAATAAAAAAATTAAATTTTTTGTCTGACTATGAAAAAATTCAATTATTTACACTCAAACAATGGGAAATAGACATTAAAGATTGGGAAATGGATAACTATAGTGGAAAAGATACTTTATATGCAATTTACAGAAGAACATATCTATATAAACGTTTGTATGATAAGGAAAGGTTTAGAGATTATTATTTAGAATACAATCAGTTGATTGATGAGCTTTATGGTAAAGGTTAAATACGTAGTTGATTTTGCCAAGTGAATGGCTATGTTGGGTCTTACGATTTTCTGGTGGGTAGTTATATTTTAATTGAGTCTTTCTGGTTAGTATCGTGGTTTGAATAGTGGGGCATCTATTATACAAAAGGCTACGGCGATTAGGATAAATGATGTATCAATGGAGATAGTAAGGTTATTGTCTAAATTGCTTCTGGAAACTGAGGGGCAATTATCTGAAGCTGAATATAAAATGCTGAAAAGAGCTGTGGGGATGACAATCGGGGAACTTCAGGTAAATATTTTAGACCTGATATATGAGCAATATCCGGAACTAAGTGATATTGATTAGTTTTATTGAGATAGCTATTTAGAGTGGCAATGGATATATTTAGTATATATCTGAAATTATTAAGAAGATGCTGTTCTGGTATCTGTTTGTATGTGCTGTTTGTGAAAGTATGTGCCAGTTAAAAAAATAGGCTATGGTAGTTGCTGATGTTGTAATAATAAGATGCTCAGGTGCCAATGGATAGCGCGATTGGTAAATTGATTGGCATGATTTTTAAGTTAAAAATGTTTTGTTTACTTATGGTGTTGAGAGGTATTAATGGAAGCTGGCTCAGTAAGTTTTATTTTTTTGATGGTAGAAGATGGAACAAGATTGGAAGAACAAGGTGAATTTATTCTGGAAGAGGAATACTACTATTTTAAATTTAGGGATAATGATGAACTCAGGGAAAAGGTAATGGCAAAAATAGATTTTCTTAAGCAGCAAAATCAACAAATTATTATTCGGCAGCATAAGAAAGTCAGGAAAGTATTACTTGGTACTAGAAAATTTTGTTCGATAACAACTAAAGTAGATGGTGTTTTCGATAGTGTTTCAGATAGTGGTTGTGAACTGGCTTATTCATTATTTTATACAGATAGTCTGAAAAATGCGGCAAGGTTTGCGCAGGGCGATGAGGTAGAGTTGGATTATTATGATTATGGTAATGATTATCTAGCCAAAGCAATGGAGATGATGTAATGGGGTGGTTTGTGATTGATATGGTTAGTACTATGTTAGCTGCGGAAGATAATAAACAGCAGAAGGATTTTTCTATTGATGAGGAATTCTGTTTAATTTATGCAAATAGCAGAAGACAGCTTTATCGACAGATAAAAAAGAATGTGAGCTTGGCTAACGGAGCTGGATGTGCATTTTTTAATTCGGAAACTCGAAGAGAAATTGGTAATGATTTTTCTGGTGCATATGAAAGATGTTGGTATGGTGATGGTCCCGGGGTCTGCAAGGTATTGGGAATAAGAAAAATATTGCCTTTATCATGGCAATCATCGCAAAGGAACGATAAGGAGAAGGTACCTTTTGAGGATGGAGATTTGATTATAAGTTCTCGGTATAAGGTGAAGTCATTTGATGAGGTGAAGAGGTTGATGAGCGGGGAGGTTGTTAAGTTTATTTATTTAAATGATGAAAATATCAATTTAGCCAGAAATAATAAATTTAAATATTTGTATTTATCTAATAATGAAAATAAGGATGAGTTATGAATCAATGGTTATTTTTAAGATTTGCTGGCAATGATTTTTCAATTTTTTAGTTATGAGTTTTAAGTTGTAGTTATGTTTTGGGTTGTTATGGATATGCTTTTTGAAGTTTATGTTGTTAGATAAAAATTGAATTTGATATGTTGTGTTTATTGGTGAGGATTGGGCAAAGTTAGAAATTAAATTTTGTGCTTATGATGAAATACGGGATGAGAATGTGTTGTAAAAGTTCTGGAGTATTTTAATGGCAAGATCTGCTTATAGTAAGAAGAAAGAGGATATTGAGTTTCAGTATTGGGAGCGATGTCGAAATCTGCCGGAAGATAAGTTGATTGCTTTGCTGGGTCATAATGATTTTATGCTGGCTATGGAAGCTGCAAAAATGTTACAGCTAGAGGGTGGGCGCAGGGTTATTAAACTGGCTCAGATGGATTGTTCAGATGGTAATTATAAGCGCAGAGCATTAGCTGCTTTTATTTTAGGCCAAATCAAGTTATCTACGCTTGAGGAAAAAGTATCTCTTGAAATACTTGGCCATTTAGCTTTAACTGATAAATCTGCTTTAGTCCGCTCTTATGCGGTGTCGTCTTTTGGGCATCGTTGTCGCCGGAATAATAAAAATGCCGGTTTGTTATTGGAATTGGCTAAAAACACAGTATTGGATAAATCTGTAAATGTGAGAGAAAGTACGGCTTTTGCTTTATCAACTTTTAATAATGAGTCATCAATACCGTTGTTAATCAAGCTATTGAACGATAGTCATAGCTCAGTAAGAGATTGGGCTGTATTTGCTGTTCATATGAACGGATATGATACTCCTGAGGTTAGAAACTGCCTGGTTTTATTGTTGCAGGATGGTGATTTTGATGTTCGCTTTGAGGCAATGGTTGGTTTGGCTAAGTTGCGTGATAAACGGGTAACTCAGGTATTGATGAATGAATTAGGTAAGGAACCGGTATATGATGACTTGGTTGAGGCGGCAGGAGATTTGGGTGATATTGCTTTATTGCCTGTGCTTTATAAAATAAGGGATCAGTTTGAACCTTTCGATGAGTTGAATACTTCGATTGAAATTTTGGAAAATTTAAAATCAAAATTATAAGTTTTTGAAATATGTTTGATATGAGTATTGTATTTGGCATGAATTCTGAGATTTATGTTTACTGGGGCGATAAAGGGATAGTATTTGAATCGCTTTGTTTTAAAAATTTTGATATTGAATAGGTTAATATTTTCTGCTCTTATTCTGTGGTTGTACTCTTAGGGCTATTTATAAGTCTGATACTGTTGCATCAGGCTGATTTCTGTGCTGATATAAATGGAAATATTTTGCCGGTATGGTTTGGGTTAGCCATACGCCATTGTCAGCTAGATAGAATTTATAGCCTGCTTGAAACATGGTTAAAGCGTTTATTTGCAAAATAACGGGTTTTCCATGACGCGCGCCGACTGTGGTTGCGGTTTTGGCATCGGTAGACAGATGTACGTAGTGGCGGCTTCCCGGTAGCAGCCCTTGCTGGTTTATTGAGTTTAAGAATCTTGTAGCTGTACCGTGATATAGAAATTCAGGGGGTTTCTGCTCGCTATATGCTATATCAACCTGTTTGGTGGAATGTCCTTGCGCTGCGCGGATGTTCTGGCCATTTTCGGAAATGGTAAAACGTTTTTTATCGCTGGTCTGTACTATTTGGTCAATTATTTCTCTGTTTAATGTTTCTCCGTGTAGATTTGCCTGTTTGATTAAAGTGTCGATGTTTACCCACCCATCTGGATTTAGGGTAAGACCTATGGCTTCGGGCTGGTGTCTTAATATGTAGCTTAGAAATTTACTGGTCTGGCTGGTTTTGTTCGTCATTTTGGTTTTCTATTTGTTGATTTATTTTAATTTGGCTGGTTGGTGATATTAATTGCTAGTTTTAATTTTGTTGATAAGAGGTAAGTTATCTGTTTGTTGTGAGTGTTGATAATTTGTGCTGCATTTATAAAGTTTGATTAAATAATACAATAGTATGATATGGTTTGTTGTTTGCATATTGCAAGTATCTGTATTCAAGTTGTGTTTTTTTGCTATGTTTTTGAGCTGGTAATTGATATGAAAAGATCTGCTTAATTATGGCTAGTTCTAGTTGGTGAAGCATGATTTTGTGTAGGGTGAGAATTCTGTATTTGCTGCGTATTATTAAACTAATGATTTTTTTCTATACCAAGAGGTGTATGGGATAAGTAAAAAAGATAAGGTATTTGATGTAGTTTTTAAGGCGATATTTGAGTGTGGTGGGTCTGTTGGTAAGGGTTTAAAACTGTATTTTGATATTTACCGGAAAAGGATTCGAGGAGGGCATACATATTTTATCTTTTCATTATTACCCGAATATTATTTCTGCAGATGAACTGATATTTATTTGTTATATGTTTTCTGCTGAAAGAATAATCAGGCAGGTTAATTTTGAATCGTTTATATTTGCGGTTAATTTGATAGAGTTTGGTAATACTTAAAAAATTAGATTGTGAAATGTGGTGATTGAAAATCTGTAAAAGATTTGTCTGTATTGTCAGGATGATTTATAGGATAAATGATTTACTCAATATGGTTTTTGAACTGGAAAAATTACCAGTTTATCTGGCTACTTTGTTAGCTGGAATTAATAATGATGATAAGAAGTTTATGCGGTATGTGGATTCAAATAAGCGAGAATATCTGCAATTTGTTCTAGCTTTTAGGATAAGTTTAATCAGTGGTGTTATGAACGGATAGATGTGTAGTTTATTTGGAGTTGAATGAACAAATTATGTGACTGCGGGTGAGCTATGTTTATAGAACATAAGGTTTTATTGAAATATAATGATTATTTATGTCGAGCAAATATTATTGAACGATTAGGTGAGCATCAGTTTGCTGTGGTGACGCTGGATCATATTTATGAAGATAATGTGATTAAGAATATATTAGATCAGAAAAAATATTATTCCGAACAGGTTATTGCGGAAATGGACTCGCCTTTTTTGGCGTGGTTTCCTTCTATACAAAATGCACTGGATGATTTTTTAGATGGTGAATGATTAAGTTTAAATAGTTATAAGCGGGTGGATGTTTTATATGTAAAATGGGCTGAGGTTGATAAAATCCCTCAGCCCGTTTTATGTTGTTAAAGAGGTTAAGGAATCAGTACGGCTCTGCCTTTGATTTGTCCTTTAGAGAGTTTGTCGTATATTTCCAGGGCTTGAGACAGAGAATAGGTGGTGTATTCGATGTCGATAAGGCCTTTTCTTTTCAAATCCAGTACTTCCATCAGTTCGACGCGTGAACCCCAATAAGGTGTACACAGTGATGCGCCCCATGGCTGGTTCATGCAGTGCCAATCTAGTTTGCCGCCTCCCAGCCCGACTACTGTCCAGTCTCCGTTTAAGCCAACTGTTTGTGCACCTAAGGCCAAAGTTGGATTATTACCCACAAAGTCGAGGACAACAGCACATTTTTTGACACCAGTGATGTGGGTAACTTCTTCGACGACGCTATTGGTGTTTCTATCGGTGCGGACTACGTAATCAGCACCGTATTTTTTGGCTAATTCCAGTTTGTCGTCGGCAATATCACCAGCAATAATGGTGGCAGAATATACTTTTTTCAGGATTTGTACGGCCATATGTCCTAAACCGCCAATGCCAATGACAAAGACGAAGGATGAGGGTGTTATTTTGCTGCCGGAACGTTTGATTGCATGGTATGGGGTTAATGCTGCATCGGAAAGGGGGGCAACTTGTTCTGGTTGCAATTCATGCAGGGGAATCAGTAAACGACTGGACGGTACAATCATGTATTCGGCCATGCCGCCATTAGTACCCAGACCACCGCCGAGAATGGGAGATTCGGACTGGTGTTCACAGTAGTTTTCCATGGATTGCTGACAGGGTGCACAGTGGCCGCAGCCCCACGGTCCATAGATCATGACGGCTTCACCTATTTGAAAGTCTGTAACTCCTTCGCCCAGCTCGGCAATCCAGCCGGCGTTTTCGTGCCCGAGGGTAAATGGCGGTGCTCCGTCAGGTATGCCCATATGAATCAGGTGTAAATCGGAATGACAAACACCTGCTGCACCGATTTTAATCAGTATTTCACCAGCTTTGGGCTTTGGTTTTTCGATTTCGTCTATACGTATATCATTTTTGGCGTGTAATCTGACGGCTTTCATGGTTTCTCCTTTTGAAGTATCAAATTTTGCTAATATCAAAGTTAAACAATTTATTTAAATTTAGTCAAGGTATAAATAGTTATTGATGAAGTATCCAAACATATTGTAGAAATGTGTTGTTTTTGATATTATATATGCAGCAATTACTGTTATTTGTGAATAGATAATAGTAATGGGCTTACCAGAACATAGGTTCTGAGGGTTAATATTTGAATCTTAAACGTAAAGTTTATTTCTACAGAAAACATAAAGTTTAAGCCATAAGAAATTATTAACATGGTTATTGTATCAATTTAATTATCCGTCGCGTTCTTCGTATAGAACAGATTGCATTCAAATGAATGCAAATTTAACGTGGTGGGGGGCTGTAGATGGACGGGATCAAGCCCTCACCCCTTAATAAATATCTTTAATTTTTTCACCTTTAATATCATGTCAAAGGAAAAAATAAAAAATTTAGATTTGAATTATTCTTGGTTTAAACCTAGGCGTTATTTGCATTTTGATAAGCCATTAACTAAAGGCTTTAATAAAGAACAGAATAATGTAAATCTAAACAATCATTTTTTTCACTTGATAGGCTTGGAATCTACTATTCAATCTAAATCAGATATCTCTTCAAAAGTAGTAGCCCATCAATTTTTGCCTTTTATTCAGTTTGAGACTAAAACTCCAAAATTGCAACGATTAAATGATTGCAGAGCTGTAAAAAAACTACCTCCTAAAATTAGAAATATTTCTTATGCTTCACATAAAGATAGTTTTATCTATTCATATTACGCCTATATTTTAGGTAAAAAATACGAAGATAGATTGATTAGAGAAGAGTTACAAAATAATATACTAGCTTTTCGTAAAATCCGACTTGATGGAGATAGTTCGATCGGTAAGTCGAATATTCATTTTGCTAAAGATGCCTTTGATATTATTAAACAACAGGAAAGTTGCTTTTGTTTATGTCTTGATATAAAGAAATTTTTTGATAATCTAAATTATGATGTATTGAAAGACGCTTGGCTTAATGTTTTGGATATTTACAGTGGCAAGCTTCCAGCAGATCATTATGCGGTTTACAAAAGCCTTTCTCGTTACTCATATGTGAAATTGGATGACGCATTACATGCATTAAATATTTCACGGACTATGTTGCGAAGAAGAAAACAAAAAAGGGCTGGTCGATATGTAAATGAGCCTTTAATTTCCCTTTGCAAGCATGCAGCAGAATTCAGAAATCGAATTAGCAATGCTAATCTAATTCGAGTTAATTATCACAAAGGCATTCCGCAAGGTTCTCCATTGAGTGGCTTACTCGCAAATATTTATATGCTGGAGTTTGATATTGCAAGTAAAAGATATTTGGAAAGTTTTAATGCAATGTACTTCAGGTATTGCGATGATATTCTTATAATTATTCCTGGTGATAATGTTCAATTATTAAAAGATATTCAAAACTACATTTCTCAATTGGTTAAAAGTCAAAAATTGCAGATTCAAGAATCTAAAACGGAAATTGTGTTTTTCAAAAAAATTGATAACCATATTAAAATTGTTATGCCTATGTTAGAAAAAGATAATATTATGGGTATGAGCATAAGTAAAAAAGGTTATCTACAATATTTAGGGATGATATTTGATGGTGAAAGAGCTATTATTAGGCCAGGTTCAATATCACGGTTTTATAAAAAATTGCATAAAGCAAAGAAATTAGCTATTAAAT
>NZ_MDVC01000070.1 GCF_002777425.1 Snodgrassella alvi | reverse complement strand
GTATATACTTTAGCAAACGCCAGTCTTGAATAGGTATCAATAAACGTTTGTTGGTATATTTTCCCAATCCCTTTAATATGACCAACATAATATGTATCTTGTGCGCATAAGTATCCAGGATGCTGGGTCTCAATTTCACCCTGTGCCTCTCGCGCTGCTTTCGCTTTCTCTAAAGCCTGTAGCTGGCTTTCTGTTAACACAAGCCCTTCCTGAGCTACTTTTGTTTCCAGAGCGATCAGTCTTTTTTTGAAGCTTTCTAAATCGTGGCGTAACCAGATTGAACGTACACCACTGCCAGAGACCATTATTCCTTGCAGACGTAGCTGATTAGCAACCCGATGTTGGCCATAAGCTGGAAATTCATAAGCCATATTAACTACAGCCTGCTCAATATGAGGCTCTACGCGATTTTTCTCTATAGGTTTTTTGCGACTTATTTCCTGAAGAGCTAATTCTCCGCCCTGTTCATAGAGTTTTTTGAAGCGATAATAGCTGTCGCGACTATACCCCAAGACTTTACAGGCTTGCTGAACGTTACCTAACTGTTTAGCGAGTTCTAAAAGTCCTAATTTAGGTTTAATTATTTTTGCAGATTGATTCATTACTGACACTCCATTGTTGGTTTAAAATACACTAAATGTCAGATTAAATAAAGACTACTACAAATAATCTATTAACAAAAAGATAATTCACACAAAAAATAAAAAAATTAACCTATTGCTAATAATATAAAAAATATAACAACTACAAACAATTAATTTTTTAATATTCATTTAAGCCTACATTTGCATAATCATTATTGCTGACTATAATCATTTCCATACTGCAAAGAAATTTTTATTAAAATCAACTTATAGAGGCATAATGAACACACATAAATCAACTCACTCCATCGCCAGAATCATTACCCAAATAATTCTATGGCTGGTTACACTCTATCTGCTCATAGGAGGAGTCTGGTTAATCTGTCTGGGCGGTTCACCCTTTTACGCTATTCTTGCATTAGCACTTGGGCTGTTCACTTTCCTTTATCAGCGCAATTGCAGCAATAGCCTGTGGTACTTTGCCGTTATACTCATCGCAACATTGGGCTGGGGATTATGGGAATCCGGTACTGACTTCTGGGCACTGGCACCACGGTTTGATATCCTGTTTCTCTTAGGCCTGTGGCTACTATCGCCTTGGTCAACACGTCAGTTAACCACACAACACAGTAGTAAAGCAGCTATTGCCATAGTTTTAACTACCATACTAGGCATCATGCTTTACAGCATTAATCACGACCCGCAAGAGATCAATGGCACCATCACACGTACCCAGCCGATACCAGCCGCAGATACCAATGATATTGCGGCAGAAGACTGGCCAGCTTATGGCCGCACTCAGAGCGGCAGCCGCTACTCACCATTAACCCAGATTAATACCAGCAACGTAAACCAGCTCAAAGTTGCCTGGACTTATCATACCGGTGACTTCAAAACCGATAATGACTCAGCCGAAACCACCAACGAGCTTACCCCAATCAAAATCGGCAATAAATTATTTATCTGTACACCACACCAGTTTCTGGACGCACTGGATGCCACTAGTGGTAAACGGTTATGGCGCTTTAATCCGAAATTGCGTAGTAACAAAACCTTTCAGCATCTTACCTGTCGAGGCGTCAGCTATTACGACGCCACAACAGCAAACAGTAGCGAAACCACAGCATCAACCATATGCCCGCGAAAAGTGCTGTTACCAGTCAATGATGGTCGTTTGATTGCTGTTAATGCAGATAATGGCCAGAAATGCAAAGATTTCGGCACTGAGGGAGAAATTAACCTGCAAGCAAAAATGCCTTACGCATTTTTGGGTGGCTACAACCCAACATCACCACCTATAGTCACACCAAGCACCATTATTATTGGCGGTTCAGTTACCGATAACCTCTCCACCAAAGAACCATCAGGCGTGATACGCGGTTATGATGTCAATAATGGTCAATTAAAATGGGTGTTTGATACCGGTGCCGAAAATCCGAATGCCATGCCGGGCGAAAACACCACCTTCGTGCATAATTCACCCAATGCATGGGCGCCACTGGCCTACGACCAGCAACGCAATATCGTTTATGTGCCCACCGGCGTAGGTACACCTGATATCTGGGGCGGCCATCGCGACAAACTAAAAGAGCGTTATGCCAATTCTATCGTGGCACTGAATGCTTCCACCGGCAAATTGCTGTGGCACTATCAGACCACCCACCATGATTTATGGGATATGGATGTACCGGCACAACCTTCATTAATGGATCTCACCCTGCCATCCGGCAAACGAGTTCCGGCCATTTACGTCCTCACCAAAACCGGTAATGTTTTCGTGCTCAATCGTGAAACCGGCCAACCCATCGTACCGGTAACCGAAAAACCAGTACCGCAAACCCTGAAATATGGTAATCCTACGCAAGGTGAGCACTATTCTGCCACCCAGCCATTTTCAGCGCTGAATCTGACACCAAAAGACAAGCTCACCGATAAAGATATGTGGGGAGCAACCATGTTTGACCAGCTCATTTGCCGTATTCAGTTTAAACGTCTGAATTATGATGGCATCTATACCCCGCCTTCTGAAAACGGCACACTGGTTTTCCCGGGAAATCTGGGTGTATTTGAATGGGGCGGCATATCCGTCAATCAGGATCGCCAAATTGCATTGATGAATCCGATAGGTCTGCCATTTGTTTCCCGCCTGATTCCCACCAATCCAGACAGAACGCAACAAAAACAGGGTGCCGGTACTGAAAATGGCATGCAACCAATGTATGGTGCCCCTTATGGTGTGGAAATAAATCCCTTCCTGTCACCACTAGGCCTGCCCTGTAAACAGCCATCATGGGGGTTTGTTGCCGGAGTGGATTTACAAAGCAATCAGATAGTGTGGAAAAAACGTATCGGTACCATTCGCGATAGCCTACCAAAATTATTCGAATTACCACCATTGAAAATCGGCGTACCCGGCTTAGGTGGTGCAATATCAACAGCTGGTAATGTCATGTTTGTCAGTGCCACTCAGGACGACTATCTGCGAGCCTACGACACCAGCAATGGTAAGCTGTTATGGGAAGCCCGCTTACCTGCCGGTGGACAGGCAACACCCATGACTTACGCAGTTAACGGCAAACAATATGTAGTACAGATGGCAGGTGGTCATAGCTCATTTGGTACCAGAATGGGCGATTACCTAATTGCTTATACCCTACCTTAAGCTTTAATTAATATGGACAGCCAATGAACTGTCCGTATTCTCAATCCAGCAAAAGCTTACCCATACAAAAAAAGACATGTTAACAACATGTCTTTTTTATCCTCAGTCTCAGTAATACTCAGACAACAATATTTACCAGACGTTTGGGCACCACAATCACCTTTTTCGGAGTTTTGCCGTCCACAAATCGTTGTACAGTTGGTTCAGCCAGCGCTACGGCCTGTACTTCATCATTACTGATATCAGCCGCAACCGTAATCTGTCCGCGTAGCTTACCATTTACCTGTACCATCAAAGTAATCTCATTTTGCACCAGTGCAGCCTCATCAACACGAGGCCATGCAGCATCCCACAAAGTTTGCTGCGCAGACAATTCATTCCATAGCGTTTCACACACATGTGGCACAATTGGCCATAACAGACGCAATACTGACTCTAGCACTTCCTGTGCCACAGCCCGTCCCTGCTCCGAACCACAATCAGTACGATCATACTGATTCAGCAATTCCATCACCGCAGCAATGGCTGTATTGAATTGCTGGCGACGGCCATAATCATCTGTTACCTTGGCAATCGTAGTGTGCAATTTCAGGCGCAACGCTTTCAATTCAGATGACAGCCCGTCCTGATTACCCGCAAACGCCGTTACACTGGCGCCCTGCTGTAAATAATCATACACCGTACGCCATAAACGACGCAGGAAACGATGAGCACCATCCACACCAGCATCTGACCACTCCAAAGATTGCTCTGGTGGCGCAGCAAACATCATAAAAAGACGTGCAGTATCAGCACCATAACGGTCAATCAGCTCTTGCGGATCCACACCATTATTTTTCGATTTAGACATCTTCTCAATGCCGCCAATACAAACTGGCTTGCCGTCCGCTTTCAAAGTTGCAGCCAGTGGCCGGCCTTTATCATCCCGTTGCAAATCCACATCCTGTGGTGCAATCCACTCTTTACTGCCATTAGCTCCTTCACGGTAATACGTCTCACAGACTACCATACCCTGAGTAAGCAAACGTGCAAACGGTTCATCAACATTCAGCAGACCTTCATCCCGCATCAGCTTAGTAAAGAAGCGTGCATACAACAAGTGCAAAATAGCATGCTCAATCCCGCCGATATACTGGTCAGCATTCATCCAGTAATTAGCTGCTTCCTTATCCACCATAGCCGTATCACACTGTGGTGAAGCATAGCGCACTGCATACCAGCTGGATTCAACAAATGTATCCATCGTATCCGTTTCACGGCGGGCAGGTTTACCACAGCACGGGCAGCTAGTTTCATAAAATTCCGGCATTTTGCTCAGCGGAGAACCCGCGCCATCCGGCACTACATTTTCAGGCAACACAACCGGCAACTGCGTTTCTGGCACAGTAACATCACCGCAATCATCACAGTGAATAATCGGAATCGGACAACCCCAATAACGCTGGCGTGAAATACCCCAGTCACGCAGGCGATATTGTGTTTTCGGTGCGCCGGCATTTTTAGCCTGCAAAATCTCCCCTACGCGCTCAAAAGCGGCATGAAAATCCAGACCATCCAGTTCACCACTGTTAACACACTGCGTCTGCTCCTTGCTGCCATACCATTCCTGCCACGCCTGCGCACTAAATCCATCAGTAGTTTGAGTAGATGCAATAACCTGTTTAATTGGCAGTTGATACTTAGTGGCAAACTCAAAATCACGTTCATCATGTGCCGGCACAGCCATCACCGCACCGTCACCATAGCCCCATAGCACATAATTGGCCACCCACACCGGCAGTACATCACCATTCAACGGATTAATGGCAAAGCGTCCGGTAGGCATACCTTTTTTCTCCATCGTAGCCATATCCGCTTCAGCCACAGAACCTGCCTTGCATTCAGCAATAAACTGCTGTAGCTCAGCATTATCGGTAGCAGCAGCTGTAGCCAGAGGATGTTCCGCTGCCACAGCAACATAAGTCGCTCCCATCAGCGTATCTGGACGCGTAGTGTATACCTGTACAAAATCAGCGTATTCACCCGTTAAACCTGCTTTACTGTCTTCAGCCAGCGCAAAACGCACCTGCATACCACGTGACTTGCCGATCCAGTTGCGCTGCATCGTCTTAACCTGTTCCGGCCAGTGTTCCAGCGTATCCAAACCATTAAGCAATTCCTCGGCGTAATCCGTAATCTTGAAGTAATACATCGGGATTTCACGCTTTTCCACAATAGCACCAGAGCGCCAGCCACGACCATCTACAACCTGCTCATTGGCCAGCACCGTCTGATCCACCGGATCCCAGTTAACCGTACCGTTTTTCTTGTAAATAATGCCTTTCTGAAACAAACGCACAAACAGCCACTGTTCCCAACGATAATATTCCGGCGTACAGGTTGCAATTTCCCGCTCCCAGTCAATGGCAAAGCCCAGACTCTGCAACTGCTTTTTCATATAAGCAATATTGTCGTAAGTCCATTGTGCCGGTGCCACCTGATGCTTCATGGCCGCATTTTCAGCTGGCAAACCAAATGCATCCCAGCCCATTGGTTGCATCACATTAAAACCATTAAGCAAACGATAGCGGCTCAGTACATCACCAATCGTATAGTTACGCACATGCCCCATGTGTAACTTGCCTGATGGATAAGGAAACATCGACAGACAATAATATTTTGGTTTGGGACTAAAATCTTCAGCGTTAAATAAACGGTATTCCTGCCAGCGTGCCTGCGCAGCCGGTTCAATCTTCTCGGGACAGTAATGTTCTTGCATCATGAATCATCAATTTATTGTATAAAAATAGACCGCTATTATAACAGTTTACTCAAGACACCAGCCTGCAATTAATCATTCTGGCCGCTCAGTTAGCCAAACTGGTACATCAATACCGCAATAACATATTGCGCATTCAGCCAGATTACAATAATTTATGCAAATAACATTCCAGCAGACAAATAAAAAAACCACCGATACCAAGGGAGGGAATATCGGTGGACAATTTGCGGGAAAACACTACTTACTCAATACTGACTGTCAGGCAACAACAATACTGATGAATTGATTATATAAAGATAACCATTAAACGCAGTTAAACTGTGCTAAGTCAGACAAAACTATTTATTTCAATCCACAGAATCAGCCAATTCATGTGAAGAATTAAATTTTTTCAATAACTTTAATGCTTTATCTGGATCATCATTGCGTAATATCTTTTGCACCTCAGTTTCCAGTATCAGCAAATCACTCTGAATAATCTGATTTTTTACCGCCAGAATATTATTTGCATTCATCGAAAAACAGCGTAATCCCATCGCCATCAACAACCGCGTATATTTAGCATCACCAGCCATTTCACCACAAATCGACACCGGTTTGTTCAAACGTGCCGCAGTACGGATAATATGCAATAACAACTTCAATACCGCAGGATGTCCCGGCTGATATAAATAACTCACACTTTCATCATTGCGGTCAGCCGCCAGCGTATATTGAATCAAATCATTCGTACCAACTGAAACAAAATCAATCAGTTTCAGAATAGAATTAACCGTCAACGCAGCCGATGGAATCTCCACCATTGCGCCAACCTGAATATTCTCATCAAATTTTTCAAAACAGTCGCGTAGCTGCTGTTTGGCCGTATTTAAATGCGTTAAGCATTGCTGTATTTCCGTCACCGAAGAAATCATCGGCCACATCATGCGCACAGGTCCCAGAACAGCAGCACGCATAATTGCGCGCATCTGGGTACGAAACATCACCGGTTCTGCCAAACACAAACGGATACCGGTCAAACCCAAAGCCGGATTCATAGCGTTGCTGGGGCCAAACCAGCGTGGATTTTTATCCACCCCCAAATCAATCGTCCGTATGGTTAATGGCTTGCCCTTCAGCTTTTTAACCACATCCGCATACTCCGCATACAACTCATCTTCTGTAGGCAAAGTATCCCTGTTGAGATAAAAAAACTCACTGCGATACAATCCAATGCCGTCAATACCTAAATTATGCAATGCCTTAATATCATTAGCACTTTCAATATTGCCCAACAACTCAATATTGATTCCATCCTGCGTAGTCGCAGCCGTATTTTTCAGTTTATTTAATTGCCGTTTCAAACTGCGAAACTCACGTAAACGGCGCCGATATTCCTTCAAAATGATATTATCAGGCGCAATAATAACCACGCCCATAGTGCCGTCTACAATAATCAGCTCATCTTCGTTAATCAATTCCCGCGCATAGCCCAGTGCAATCACAGATGGTATATCCAAACTGCGTCCTAGAATTGCCGTGTGACTGGTTGGCCCACCAGCATCAGTTATAAAAGCCGCAATACGACTGTCTTTAAAAAAAATCGTGTCTGCCGGTGATAAGTCATGAGCAACCAGAATCGTATCTTCTTCAAAATCCTCAGCTTCAGTAACAACTTCAGTAGATAGTCCAATCAGATTCTTAAAAATCCGCTCCACTACCTGCAACATATCCTGCTTGCGCGCACGCAAATAATTATCTTCAATTGCATCAAACTGTTCCGCCAGCTTATCTGTTTGCAACTTTAATGCCCATTCAGCATTAACACATTTCTCCTCAATAATATCAATAGGTTCTCTCGACAGACTCACATCTCCAACCAGCATCAGATGCAGAGAAATAAACGCACCCAGCTCTGAAGGTGCATTTTGTGGAATATCTGTACGCAACTGCTCTAACTGACGGCGAGTCGTCTTAATCGCCTGCTCATAACGGGCAACTTCTGCTTGTATTTCTTCAATCGACAGCTCACGATGGGGCACATCATCCATACCCCGTACCACCAGATGGGCTCGACCAATTGCTACCCCAGCACCTACTGCCACGCCATGCAGTACAATACACATTATTCGTCTTCACCAAAATAATTGTTAATCAGCTCAACCAGTGCCTGCATCGCCTGACTCTCATCCACACCGTCAGTTTCCAGTTCAATTACACTCCCCTGAGCAGCAGCCAACATCATCAGACCCATAATACTTTTACCATTAACCCGACGGTCTTTGCGTGTAACCCACACCTCACATTGAAAACGACTGGCTACCTGCGTAAACCTGTTCGAAGCCCGTGCATGCAAACCAAGCTTGTTAACAATCTCAATTTCCTTCTTTATCATGTCACAGCTCATCCTGATTAGAAATAGTCATAATGCCGGCAATAGCAGCTGTTTTAACCTCTTCAGCAAATTTATACACATCATCCGCTTTAGCAAAATTTTGTAGCGCCTTAATCAACATCGGAGCATTAAGTCCGGTAAGCACAATAACATTGTCACGATTAATCAGCCGGCATACCAGATTACACGGCGTAGCACCAAAAATATCCGTCAGAATCAGCACACCATGGCCATAATCCAGAGTAGCCAACTTTTCTACTACATCTGTATGTATGCTTTCAAGCGAATCACTACTGCGTACCCCAATCAGAGAAACATTATCGGGCACAGAACCAAAAATATGCTGAATCAACTGCATATTTGCCTGTCCTACAGTCTCATGGGTAACTATCATCAAACCTATCATTGTATTACCTATTACTATTACAGCATCAAGTGTACCCAATAATCCCGTCTAAAGAAAAATAATTGCATCACTTACCGCTGACCAACAAACAATTGGCTAAAATTCCAATCCTATATCTCCCAGATAAAACTTATCATACTTGTCACACTGTAGGAAGAAAGATACCAAAGGAAATAATATATTGGCTTCAAGTTCACCGTCTTGTAGACAGTTTAGAAATGATTTCAGCCTCAAACCGTATAGATTACATGGTTGACTGCTGAATAACCAGTTAAGTTAACCGTTGCTAATGACAACAATATCAACGGTTGTTTACTTAATAATAGAACATTATGCTTTTTAAAATATAGTATCTCAAATTATTAGAAAATTTAATAGATATTTATAGTAATACCAGTTTCTAATATTATTTTAAGACTTTCACTATCTAGTTGGATACGCCACACTAACTCATACAAATTTTTAGGGGATAAAGTAAACTTAACTCTAAAAAAGAAAAGATGATGAATCAACCAAAGCGTGCACGATGGACTTTTAGTGCTAATTTCAAAGCTCAAATGGTTAAACTTTATCAGCAGGGGAAATCGTGCAGTAAATTGGTATGAGAATATGATTTGATGCCATCTGTTTTAAACCACTGGATAATCCAAACAAACAAAAGCGGTCATTCAAAACTAAAAATAACCGCACTCCAGCAGAAAATGAACTGCTTGCCTTACAAAAAGAGCTTAAGCAGCTACAGATAAAAAACGATACCCTAAAGCAGACTGCGCTGATAATGAATGGGACGAAAATCAAAATCCTAAAAGCAAACCAACATTGTTATGCTATAGCGGCATTATGTTGCTGCTTAGAGATTGGAATCAGGTAAATTCATTTTTTTGCCTTACAACAAACGGGCATCAGCGTTTCTAGTTGTTATAT
This sequence comes from Snodgrassella alvi, assembly GCF_002777425.1. Lineage (GTDB taxonomy): Bacteria > Pseudomonadota > Gammaproteobacteria > Burkholderiales > Neisseriaceae > Snodgrassella > Snodgrassella alvi_B. Next base: position 958 of record NZ_MDVC01000070.1, on the reverse strand, counting down.
TTCCCGGGTAATGAAGTCGCTATTATTGATATCAAAGTATACGCTTAAACGACATCGAGAACATCAGACGACAAACAATAGCGCAGCAACAGCTAATCATTTACAACGTCAGTTTAATATAGATAGCATACAGCATATTATAGTGGCAAACTTAACCTATATTCGTGTTAACCATCGCTGTAATTATTCATGTGTATTACTGAATTTATCTAATCGACAGATTGCCGGTTATGGTATCAGTCAACATAAAACAGCAGATTTAGTGATGTCTGCATTAAGCCCGGATAAGCAACCACCACATCATTAAATCCATTTCATTCAGATAGAGGAAAGGAATTTGTACTAGCTCAAACTTAATCTGACAGACACTACCTACTCATCGGCATTCGTTCTAACACAATGACTGTCTGATGAGTAAAATAAATTCTCTAGGTGCTTTTCTTTAGCCAGTCCTTTTGTCTCTACCCAAGTTTGCCAAGGTGTCTTACCATAACAGTATTTCCCTGAATGTGCTCTTTCCCGATTGTAAAACTCTAGCTAAAGCTCAATATCTTGTTGTATCTCTTTCAGTTCTGTATATATTTTACGTCTAAACATAATATCATAACACTCGGTCTTCATCGTCTTATGGAACCGCTCACATATACCATTCGTTTGCGGACTGTAAGCTTTTGTTTTCGTATGCTCTATATCCTCCAAATTCAGATACAGTTCGTATGCATGACGCTCTTTATGACCGTTATACTCACTTCCTCTATCCGTCAGAATTCGTAAAAGCGCTACCTGCTCATTATCAAAAAATGGTATCACTTTATCATTGAGCATATCCGCAGCAACTAAACTGTTTTTCTCCGTATATACTTTAGCAAACGCCAGTCTTGAATAGGTATCAATAAACGTTTGTTGGTATATTTTCCCAATCCCTTTAATATGACCAACATAATATGTATCTTGTGCG
>NZ_MDVC01000069.1 GCF_002777425.1 Snodgrassella alvi | reverse complement strand
TTAATAGATTAAAAAAATAAAGAGAGGCAAAATAATACTGCCTCTCTTTATTTAAGAGCATAAAATCGTTATTAATAACTGAAAATATTTAATATTAATTTTACAATTGTATTAATAAACAATTTTAGATAGCTATTCCGTTTAATTAAGCACCAGCACCACCAGCACCTTTAACTGGACAAGAAGCCGGAGCATATTTAGCATCTACAGTAGTAGTGCATGTCCAAGTGCCATTATCATCACGTTCCCAAGTCAATGTTTTGCCTTTCAACGTAGTTGCAGCATTGTTACCAAATTTAGCTTCAATTTTGGCATCAGACTTCCCTTCTTTCGGCATCGTAACTTGAGGAACACCAATTCCTTTCGGCAAATCAGCATCTCCCTCATTTTTTTTGCCGTCTACCAAATTAGAACCAGTAGCACCTAACTGACATTTATCAGTACCTACACCCAAGGTGGTACGCCCATCAAGAATACAGGTCTCAACGGTAGTTTTTAAAGCACCAGCCTCGGCCATAACGCGTGTCACTTGAGAACGCGCAATGTAATTCTGATATTGAGGTACAGCAATAGCTGCCAGAATACCGATAATCGCGATAACGATCATCAACTCAATCAGGGTAAAACCTTTTTGTAATGATTTCATTCTTTGCTCCTAAAGTTAAGAGTTTAAAACAACTAACAACAAATTTTAAATTTTTTCAGCTACAGATAACAATATTCTGCAAATATTGTTACCGCTAACTTCAATATAAGTACAAGCACAATCCGTGCCAATTTTGAAAAAATTGTGTATTAATCTGTTTATACATGGAATTATATTTATAATACTTTGTATTTAAACGAATTAAAACAAATTACCAATCTTAGTCACACTCTAAGTATTGCAGTAACTAGCATTAGCATGTATTGCGTTTTCGTATTGATATAGATTGCAAATCCATTAGTTTTAAAACATAAATTACATTTGATAATACTGCTGCATATACGTCCATACTGCGGCCAGCATAGCCAGCTGGGTAGCTATGTGTCCCCGCCCTGCTTCGATATTAATGTAATCAATCTGCCGCTGTGCCGCCCACACAGACAAAGAACCATCGTCGTGAACCTGTTGACTATTCTGCAAAACCACATTGAAGTTACGGCTGGCCAGAAAATTAAACGCTTGCTGGGTGGTCACATAGAAAAAATCGTGCGCGTCGCTGTTTGGGTTGATGGCAATCTGACTCATCGCCTGTGCCATTGAAGCGCCAGGCATGTAGTTACGCACAGACAGGCCATTCAAATGATTGTTATGTACTGCAACGATAAGATGGGTATGGATCAGATACTGGTTTAGAAAATTGTTGGCAACCTGATTTAGCTGCTCTTGAGCCAGAATGCAGTTGCCCTGACGACATTTCAGTGCACTCTGGCGTCCCTTTGGAGTAAAAATTCTATTAGGATCAAATTGATAGCTTACCTGACTATTTTGTATGCTGACTTCTCGGTTACCCTCATGGCGAAAATCCAGTAAACAGCCTTGCTGGATTTGCCTTAGCGCATGCAAGGCGGTCTGGCGCGCGGTTTCTTCATTATCATGTACGTGTATCCATACAATATTTGGCCATGGTGCGCCTGCACAGATTTGAGTAACCGGTAACACCATTACTGGGTTATCAGAAACAGGAATATCTGAAGCTAAAGTTCCAGCATAGATAGGTAGTGGGCTTACAAATAATAACAACATGGCAATGCATGGATAGAGATAGAGCGTTATTTTTGTCTTCATGATGATTATTATCTGTTTTAATTGAATTTTATCTATTTTCCTGCATGCTACGATGAATTGCCAGCTTTTCTCTCTTTGCCTTAGCCAGTACTAAGCTGCATGTGCATGAAAAAGGGTGATCAGCAGAATTTCTTTGTGAATAAATAGTTTATTTTATAGGTAAGCTCTTGTTAATTTTTGGACAAGCTGAAGCTTTTGTTAAAGCTGTCAATTTTTGTCACATTAAACTTAATTATGTAACCATAGGAAATTATTATACCTAATAAGTATTTATTTGTATTTTTTAGTTAGCTGATTACAGTTTCAATTGTAAATTATAGCAATAATAGTCATCATTAGTATTGTTAACAAACTTTCTTTTGTATTCTGATTTGTATGTCTCAACACCCATCTCCCTCTTTTAAACTGGCTTTATTTCCGTTGTTTTTTGCTGGCAGCACTGCGTATGCACAGGATGGTACGGCAAGGCTGGAAGATGTTTATGTAACAGCCGAGCAGCAGGTTAAACAGTCACTTGGTGTATCCAAACTCGATAGCAAGGATATTGAACGTAAAGTGCCGGTAAATGATATTTCCGAACTGGTGCGCACGATGCCGGGGGTGAATCTTACCGGCAATACTGCTTCTGGGCAGCATGGCAATAAACGCCAGATTGATATTCGGAAAATACGCTGATTATGATTGATGGACGGCCTGTTACTGCACGCAACAGTGCGCGCATGAGCTGGCGCGGTGAGCGAGATACTATTGGTGACAGTAATTGGGTACCGGCAGCAGAAATCCAGTCGATTGAGGTGATTCGCGGGCCAGCCGCAGCACGCTATGGTTCCGGTGCAGCTGGCGGTGTAGTTAATGTAGTGACAAAAAAAGTCAGCAATGAGTTTCACGGTGCGATTAATGCCTTTATGAATTTAGCGGCAGACAAAGAGGAAGGTGACACTCAGCGTATAGATTTTGATTTAAGCGGATCAATCATTAAAGATGTTCTGGGATTTCGGGTATATGGGAATCTGAACCGTACCGATGCCGATTCGCCATATATTAATCAGGATTTAAATGATAAAGGCAGTAAATCTGTAGCTGCCGGACAAGAGGGTTTGATTAATAAAGACGTGGGCGGACGTTTGGCATGGCGCCTGTCACCTGTGCAGGCATTAACTCTGGATGCTACTTATAGCCGGCAGGGCAATCGCTACAACGGTGATGGCCCGAACAATGTGCAAACTGATTACACTCAAAGCTTATATGGTAAGGAAACGCGCCGGTTATACCGCCAGAGTCTTGCGCTGACGCATGAGGGGGTTTGGGACTGGGGCGACAGCAAGCTGGTAGCACAATACGATAAAACCACCAATAGTCATTGCTCAGAAGCATTGTTTGGCGGGCCGGAAGGCCTGTGTCAGGATTTGGGCAGTCAGGATATTACTTATGCCGACAGCATCATGACCACTAAACGTCTGGCCGGTGAGGTAAACTTTCCTTTTACTCTGGGTATGCCGCATGTACTGACTATGGGTGCAGAATATCAGCACGATAGGCTGGATGACCCGGATGGCCTGCGCCGCATTCCTTTACCCAATGCGATTTATCCGGCAGCAGCCAATCATACGCCTGCGCTAAGCAGCTGGGCTGGCTATGTAGAAGACAATATCAGCCTCACCGAGCAGTTAAAGCTGGTGCCGATGCTGCGCTACAACCATAGTAATAAAACTGGCGGAAATATTAGCCCCGGTGTAAACATGGCCTGGCAACTCCATCCAAACTGGCTGATTAAGGGTGGTATTGCGCGCGCATACAAGGTTCCGAATCTGTATCAGAGTACGGAAAGTTATATGCTGTACAGCAAAGGTAATGGCTGTGCCACTTCTTCAGGCAGTGGTCGTGGCTGTTATCTGATTGGTAACAGTAAGCTAAAACCGGAAACCAGTATTAATAAGGAGCTAGGCTTCGAATTTAATAAAGCTGGCTATCTGGCTTCTCTGACTTATTTCCGCAATGATTATAAAAACAAGATTGAGGCTGGCCGGCAGCTTATTTTTACCGGTAGTACTGATGTGACTGCACGCGCGGGTGGCTACGACTATTTTGAATGGACAAATACCCGCAAGGCACTGGTGGAAGGACTGGAAGGTAATCTGACGCTGCCGTTCTCCAAACAATGGAAATGGGTAAATAATTTCACTTATATGTTTAATTCCCAAAATAAGGAAACCGGTAATCCTCTATCCATTATTCCTAAATATACAATAAACTCATCTCTTGCATGGGCTCCAACTGAAAAATGGGACACTTTACTGACCTATACTTATTATGGTCGTCAGAAACCCCGCACTGTCCCGGTCAATCCGGTTGAAGCCGGACATGGTAATGGCGGACAGGGTACTGTTGGTCTGAGTGGAGAAGAAATCGGCAGTTATGGTATCTGGGGTATTTCCACCGGTTATGCCGTTAATAAAAATATTAATCTCCGCGCCGGAATGTCGAATATTTTCAATAAACGCATCTACGCTTCTACTCTGCGTGGTACAGCCTATACTTATAATGAACGTGGTCGTGCAGTCTGGGGCAATATGAAAGTTTCTTTCTGATATTTTGTTCCAACAGCTTGCCATTCAGGCAAGCTGTTGGGTAATGAAAATGATGTTTTATCATGACTTGAAAACGAAAATCAGTTATAGTAATAAACAGTAATGATTATTATTTACCTGAAATCCCAAACAACCATATCAAATAGGTTAAACATGATTTATTAATTAGCAATATGCTTTAACGAAACAATCTGATCTGGCCATTTTTTAACACCTATTTCATCATTTTTTGCAATGCAGCAACAAAATCTTACTTCACTGTCATCCTGTTGTCTCCATATGTTCTGTAGAACCAGTCAACTGACGGAAAGATTAAAAATGCGCCAGATTATTATTTTTCTATTAATGTTTTTTACGGCCTTAATCTTGCACAACACAGCCAAAGCACAGCCCAATCTGCATCAAACAGCCAATCTTGCTGTACTACAACAGCAGCACAGTGGTTATCACTTTACTACCCTGCCGCTTACCTCGGCAGACGGGCAGCGCCATTATCGTGTTTATATAGCCATTCCAGACCAGAAAGCACCTGCCAGTGGTTTTCCTGTTTTTTACGCACTGGATGGCAATGCTGTGCTGGACTTTCTTACTCCGGCGAACATGCAAACATTGGCCACACAGGCTCAGCCTCCGGTACTGGTACTGCTTGGCTATGCTACCGATAACCGCTTTGACGCACAGGCTCGCGCCTATGATTACACCATAGCACCAGATGATGACAATACCGACCCGCTGGATTCAAGCAGAATAAATGGTGGTGCTGATATATTTCTCGATTTAATCCAGAATCAAATTATGCCGGCAGTACAGCAGATAGCGCCGGCTGATATTAATGCACAAACACTATGGGGACATTCATATGGTGGGCTGATGGTGTTGCATACCCTGCTTACCCGGCCTAATCTTTTTCAGCACTATATCGCTGCTGATCCGTCTGTATGGTTACACGGATATTTGCTTCAACAGGAAGCAACAGACATGCTCAAGCGCAAGGTTGCCTTGTCTGCCAGTAGTTTGTGGATTTTAAACAGTAAGCTTAAGGTAGATAAAATGCCTAAAAATCCTCAGATAGCAGCGCGTATCAAAATACGCAATGAGCTCACTGCCAGACAGGGCAGCATGACTGAAAAACTGATTAACGAATTACAGCAATACACTGATTTAACCATCAGACATGACCATTTCCCTTATGAAAATCATGGCAGTATGTTTGGAAAAAGCCTGCAACTGGCACTTTTTGACCCCATAAACCGGCAATAATAATGAATAAACGTTCACCACATCACGCTTATCTGGTACGCGTACACAAGATTATCGATTTAAGTCCTAATCTGCGCCGGCTGGTTTTGCACAGTGCAGAACTGGCCGAGTATCCACACCAGTTTAACGGTGCTCACATCAAAATTTTTCTGGCGCCCCCCGGGCAGACAACACCACAACTGCCCCAATTTTCAGGCCATGGCTTTAACTGGGCCGAACCGGATAACAAACCGATTGTGCGCACCTATACTATCCGTGATTATGATGCTAAGGCATGCACAATTAGTATTGATTTTGTAAAACATGGCGACAGTGGCCCCGCTTCCGCATTTGCCGAACAGGCTCAGCTGGGCGATGTACTCGGTATTTCCTCCCCCGGCGGCCCGAATCCGATGCTGAAAACGGCTGCCCGTTATTTGTTTGCCGGCGACATCACTGCCCTGCCAGCCATTGAATCACTGCTTGCCGGTATACAGCCTTATGCAAGTGGCGATGTTGTGCTGTTGCTGCCCCAAGCAGAGGATTTACCGGCTACCGTTTCCCTGCCCGCCGGAATGCGTCTGCATACCTTTTACGGTGATTTAAGCCAGATTCCGGCACTGGTGAAACTTGTAAGTACTTTTGCCCCCCTTGCCTGTGATGATTTTGCCTGGGTTGCGGGCGAAGCAACACTGGTTAAACCACTACGTGAATTACTGCGCACACAATGGCAATTACCATCCCAGCGCCACTATGCTGTTCCCTACTGGCGTCAGGGAGAAAATGAAGAAAGCTATCATGAGGCACGGCATAAATTTATCGAAAAATAAGCGCTGTGCGCCAGAAAAGTGACCTTACTTCTGCTCAGGCAGTATAATAATTGCAAACGATAATGATAGGAAATTCTAAAAATGATTAAATCTTGCTGGAAACCTCTTGCTCTGTCCGTACTGGCACTGTCTTTACTTTCCGCCTGCGGTCAAAAAAGTAATGAAAATAGCACTGCCAGTAGCACTGCTGCTTCTGCTGCTGTCAGTGGCGCAACGGTTAGCGTAAATACCGCCCGTGGTGAAATGGCAGTACCGGAAAACCCATCCAAAGTCGTGGTATTTGATATGGCTACGCTGGACGATTTACAGGCATTGAAAGTGCCTGTTGTTGGCGCACCGAAAAAAGTACTGGTACCTTATTTACAGCAGACTCTGGAAACGGTCAACAACGTCGGCACGCTGTTTGAACCGGATATGGAAGCCCTCCATGCCCTGAAACCGCAGTTGATTATCATCTCAGGCCGTACTGCACCTAAATATGATGAGCTGGCTGCGCTGGGTCCTACCATGGATATGTCTGACAGCGGGCAGGATTTGATTGGTGATGGACTGAAAATGCTTGATAGCTATGGCAAGCTGTTCAAGAAAGAAACAGAAGCCAAAAAACTGCATGATGATATCCAGAACCTGCTGGCTGAAACACAGCAGGCTGTCAAAGGAAAAGGGACTGGACTGATTCTGATGGTAAACGCTGGTAAACTTTCTGCCTTTGGATCTTCTTCACGCTTTGGCTGGATACATACTCAGGTAGGCGTACCGGCAGCAGATACCAGTATTCCGGAAGCACCGCATGGCCAGTCTGTATCTTTTGAATATGTACAGAAAATCAATCCAGACTGGTTATTCGTTATCGACCGCACAGCAGCCATTGGTGAAGAAGGTAAAACGGCTCAGGCAGTACTTAACAACGATTTGGTACGCCAGTCCAAAGCATGGAAAGAAAACCATGTTATTTATCTGAGCAGTGCTTCCTATCTGGCTGCCGGCGGTGTGCAACAAATGAAAACCGACCTGACCAATATCAAGGCTGCTTTCGCTCACTAAGCTGCGCATTATCCATCCACAGCCATCAGGTTTCGCTTTGTCGCGCAAAAATCCGCGGCAATAGCGCAAACCTGCTGTCTGTATCCTTTTGTGCCTTATGTTTCGTTCTTTCCAGATTAATACAATCAATCTGTTGCTGCTGCCATTGTTACTGATTATCAGTATCAGCATCGGTGCAGCCACTTTCCATTGGGGTGATTTATTTAGTAGCAGCGATACACGCTCCCTGCTGCTGTATAGCCGCCTGCCCCGCTCTCTGGCCATTATCCTCACCGGTGCCACATTGGCAGTAGCCGGCATGGTTTTACAGATTGTATTGCGTAACCGTTTCCTCGAACCCAATATGGTCGGTGCCACCCAAAGTGCAGCACTTGGCGTATTACTGGTATCTATCTGGTTGCCACAGGCTAGCCAGCTAGCCAAAATGAGCTGTGCCAGTATTGCCGCATTACTGGGCATGACTCTGTTTTTACTTCTGTTTCGCCGACTGCCCCCTCACCGGCAAATGATGATTCCGTTAATCGGCATTATTTACGGCAGCATCATTGAAGCAATGGTGAATTTCATTGGTGTGGAAACCAACACCTTACAATTATTGGCCGTGTGGTTTGCCGGTGATTTCTCTGCCGTGCTGGCAGGGCGCTATGAATTGTTGTGGCTCACCGGTTTAATGTCACTGCTTATCTATTTTCTCGCCGACCGGCTCACCATTGCCGGTCTGGGACAGAATATCAGCACCAGTCTGGGTATCAACTACGCTCGAATGATGTGGATTTCCCTGATTACGGTGGCCACAATTACCGCCATTGTGGTGGTAACTGTTGGCCAGATTCCGTTTATCGGGCTGGTGGTACCCAATATTGTTTCCCGACTGGCAGGTGACCGTTTACGACAGAATCTGCCCGCAGTTGCACTCTTGGGTGCCAATGCCTTGCTGGTATGTGACATTATCGGTCGCACCATTGACCCACCTTATGAAATACCGGTATCCCTGATTTTCGGTATTCTCGGAACCATGATTTTCCTGTACCTGCTGTTTAGAAAGCCTTCCGTACATGCAGCTTAACCCAACCATGCCTTCACACCGTGCCGGTACACGTTTTCTCGGCGTGCTCAGTATTCTGTTAATCATTACCAGCATCCTGTTTATGACCTACGGAGTCAAGGGCAGCTGGGATTTTGTTCTGCAACTGCGCGGCAAAAAACTGCTCATGCTGCTTACTGTCGCCTATGCGGTTGGCGTATCCACTCTGCTTTTCCAGACCCTGAGCCATAATCCCATTCTCACCCCGGGATTACTTGGCTACGATTCACTTTATCTGCTACTGCAAACCGTTACCCTGTTTGTATTTGGCGCAGTGGGCTACACCAGCATCGGCACACTGAGTAAATTTATTATCGAAGCGCCACTAATGATGATGGCGTCCTTACTATTGTTTCGTACACTAACCAAAAACAGCAACGGCGACTTGGCACGACTGATACTCACCGGCATAATTTTTGGCGTCATGTTTCGCAGCTTCAACAGCCTGTTACAACGCCTGATTGACCCTACCCAATTTGCCGTTGCGCAGACCCGCTATTTTGCCCAATTTACTTCCGTAAACATCAGCATGCTGATAATCGGTATCAGCGTGATGCTGGTCAGCACTGTTTGGATCTGGCGAATGCGCTATCAGCTAGATGTCCTTATGCTCGGGCGCAATGCCTCCATTGCACTAGGTATAAACTATGCGCGTCTGAGCCGCAGCATTCTGCTGTGGATTGCCCTGCTGGTTTCGGTTTCCACCGCACTGGTGGGGCCCGTGAGCTTTTTTGGTTTACTGATATGTGCACTGGTGAATGCCTGTGTACCCAATATGAAGCATCAGCTGCGAATTCCAGCCGCATTTCTGGTAGCCGCACTGGTACTGATTAGTGGCCAGCTATTATTTGAACATTTACTCGGCATGCAGGGAGTACTGAGTGTCGTCATTGAATTTTGCGGCGGCATCGTCTTTCTGTGGCTGGTATTAAAGCGTAAACGCTAAATTGTTTCAGACACATGCTTATTTATATTAACTGTTTTTCTGCCTACTGATTGAACCTGACAGCAATATGATTACCATAAAAAATGTTAACCACAACATCAACGGCACAGCAATCCTGCGCGATATCAATCTCGACATACCTGATAAAAGCATTACCGCACTGATTGGCCCTAATGGCGCAGGTAAATCCACTCTGTTTTCCCTGATTGCGCGTCTGCTGCCGCTGCAACAGGGCAGCATCCATATTGACGAACTTGATGTCAGCCACAGCAAATCTACCGCCATCGCCAGAAAACTGGCGATATTATCGCAAGAGAACAGCATACAGAGTAGAATTACCGTACGCGATTTATTGCTGTTTGGCCGCTATCCACACAATCAGGGGCGGGTTACTTCCGAAGACCAGCAAATTGTTGATCAGGCATTGCAGCGTTTTGAACTGGAACCGCTGCAACAGCGTTATCTGAGTGCACTATCTGGCGGCCAGCGCCAGCGCGCACTCGTAGCCATGACTTTCTGCCAGCAAACCAAACATGTTATTCTAGACGAGCCGCTTAACAATCTGGACATGTATCATGCCCGCGAGCTGATGCGCCTGCTGCGCCAGCTTACCACCGAACAGGGATTGACAACCATCATGGTTGTCCATGATATCAACATGGCAGCAGCCTATGCCGACCATATTGTTGCCCTCAAAAACGGGCAGATTGTCATGCAGGGCACACCAGACGACATAATTACCATAGACAATATCCAAACCATATTTAATCTGGATACCGAAGTTGTCAGCCACAAAAGTAAACCACTCGTTATCCACCATCTCTAGCAGGTCATATCATGCAAAACAATAATCCTCCCCACCCACGTAAACAGACCTCACTGATTACCGCCATCGTTGTCCTGTTTGTCATACTGGCCTCATGGTTTATCTGGCTGTTTATGGGAGACGATGCCGCAGTACGCATGTCTATGGCACGTATAATGTTGATTTTTCTAGGGCTCGTATGCACATTTCTATTTGGTGTATTCATCATGATTGGCCTGAAAATCTGGCGCCAGCAACACTCGCATAACTGAAAATTCCGCCTGTTTCCAGCACAGTACAACCCCAAAAATTCACACAGAGGTGTTCTAATACACCAGAACACCGCAGCACAATATCATTAGCTAACAGAGTATCAAGCTATTTTCTTTGCTACAGCAGCTATTGTGCCTATAAAACAGAAAATTGCGCAGCTACTTATCCGCCAGTTTATCTCCCAAATTGCCTGATTAGACACAAAAACCAGCCATAAAATGCCATCAAAAAGCATTTTAAGCAGATTTGTTATAATAAGCATATTCAATCATTTTTCGGCAATATCTGTGCCATGCCTGCATACGAACTTAATCAAATCCTGAGCAAAGACCGCTTTTATCTGCAACGAGCCTGTAAAAATCCTGCCCGTTACGGCGGTGAAGAAAAAGTAAACAGCCGTTATCAGTGCTCCCATCAGGCCTATCTGCAACGATTGGCCAAACTACCCATACCCGAATACGACAATACCCTGCCCGTACATGAAAAACGCGCAGAAATCAAACAGGCCATCAGCCAGCATCAGGTAGTTATCGTCTGCGGCGAAACCGGATCAGGTAAAACCACCCAGTTACCAAAAATCTGCCTCGAACTTGGGCGCGGCGTGGCCGGACTGATTGGCCACACCCAGCCACGACGGCTGGCAGCACGCTCTGTAGCCGAACGTATTGCCGAAGAACTACATAGCCAGATTGGCCAGAACGTAGGCTATAAAGTACGCTTTAACGACAAAACCGCACCCGAAAGCTATATCAAGCTGATGACCGACGGTATCCTGCTGGCCGAAAGCCAGACTGACCACTTTTTCAGTGCCTACGATACCATTATCATCGACGAAGCGCATGAACGCAGCCTGAACATCGACTTTTTGCTGGGCTATCTCAAACAGCTTTTACCACGGCGTCCCGACCTGAAAGTCATCATTACCTCTGCCACCATCGATGCCGAACGCTTCAGCCAGCACTTCACCCTGCACGGCATACCCGCTCCTGTCATCGAAGTATCCGGCCGCACCTATCCGGTAGCAATTCGTTATCGCCCCCTGCACTGCACCGACGCAGACGAAGCCGAAATAGAAATCAACGATGCCATCGTTGATGCTGCCGACGAGCTGGCACGTGAAGGCAATGGTGACATCCTGATTTTCCTGCCCGGCGAACGTGAAATCCGCGAAGCTGCGCATGCACTACAGCAATCACCGCTGCGCCGTAACGACGAAATCCTGCCCTTGTTTGCGCGCCTGTCTGCTGCCGAACAGCATAAAATCTTTCATCCGGGTGGCCAACAGCGGCGCATCGTACTGGCTACCAACGTTGCCGAAACCTCCCTTACCGTACCCGGCATTCGCTATGTTATCGATACCGGTCTGGCTCGGGTAAAACGCTATTCCGCCCGCGCCAAAGTAGAGCAATTGCACATCGAGCCCATCAGCCAGGCTGCTGCACGCCAGCGTGCCGGCCGTTGCGGCCGCGTTGCCGCTGGTATCTGTATTCGCCTGTATAGCGAACAGGATTTCAACCAGCGCCCTGCCTTTACCGACCCGGAAATCATCCGCAGCAATCTTGCCGCCGTTATCCTGCGCATGATTAGCCTCAAACTGGGCGATGTGAACGCCTTCCCCTTTTTACAGGCTCCCGAGCAGCGCTACATCAACGACGGCTATCAAATCCTGCTCGAACTTGGTGCGGTAGACGAACACAACCAGCTCAGCAAACTGGGCGAACAAATGGCGCGCCTGCCGCTGGACCCACGCATCAGCCGCATGCTGCTGGCCGGCAAACGCCTACAATGCGTTGCCGAAATGCTGATAATCGTAGCAGCCCTGTCGATTCAGGATCCGCGCGAACGGCCATTGGAAGCACGCGAGGCCGCAGCCAAAGCGCACGAACGCTTCAACGACAAGCAATCTGACTTCCTTGCTTACCTCAACATCTGGGATTCTTATCAGCGTGAACGCGATAAAGGTTTATCCAACCGGCAAATGATACAGTGGTGTCATCAATACTTCCTCTCCCACCTGCGCATGCGCGAGTGGCGTGAACTGCATCACCAACTAGCACAGATTGCCATCGATATGGGGCTTACCGATAAAGCCAGCGCCTACCGGCAAATCCCCGACAACAACACCACCCAGCCAATAGCCAGCAATAGCGACGATCAGGATTTATCCGCCAGACTCAAACAGCAGCAAATTGCCCGCCGCCAGCAGCGCCAGAACCGGCAACAGGCCAAAGAGGCCAGTTACGAACAGATTCACCGCGCTCTGCTCACTGGCCTGATAACCAATATTGGCCTGAAAAGCCCCGAAGGACACGACTACACCGGAGCACGTGGCATCCATTTTCATCTGTTTCCCGCCTCTTCATTGTTTAAAAGCAAGCCTAAATGGGTGATTGCTGCCGAGCTTACCGAAACTACCCGACTGTATGCGCGCGATGTTGGCAAAATCGAACCGGAATGGATTGAAAGCGAAGTTCCTCATCTTTTGCGCCATCACTACTTCGAACCACACTGGGAACAGAAACGCGGCGAAGTTGTGGCCAGCGAACGCATTACCCTGTACGGTCTCACTGTTATGCCCCGCCGACCAGTCACCTATGGGCACATCAACCCAAAAGAAGCCCGTGAAATCTTCATCCGCGGCGCACTGGTAGCACAGGAATGCAGCCTCAAAGCAGCTTTTTTCCAGCATAACCAGAAACTGATAGAAGAAATCACCGAGCTGGAACACAAATCTCGCCGGCAGGATGTACTGGTAGACGAAGAAGCCCTGTTCAGCTTCTACGACCAGCGTCTGCCAGCCAGTGTAGAAAGCAAAGATCGCCACCTGCCACTGGCCGATATTCGTACCTTTGAAACCTGGCGCAAACAGGCTGAAGCCGAAAATCCCAAGCTGCTGTACCTCAGCCGTGACGATCTGATGCAACATGCAGCCAGCAACGTCACCGAAAGCCAGTTTCCCGAATACCTCAACACCAAAGACGGCCGCTGTGCCCTCAGCTACCGTTTCGAACCTCATCACCCGCTGGATGGCGTTACCGTAGCTGTTCCCCTGCCTCTACTCAACCGCATCAGTGCCGCGCGGCTTGAGTGGCTCGTACCCGGCATGATTCGCGAAAAACTGCAATTACTCATCAAAGCTCTGCCCAAACAAATCCGGCGCATCTGCGTACCCGTACCCGATTTCATCACTACCTTTCTCAGCAGCAATCCCGACATCAATGCCCCGCTGCTGCCCCAGTTAGCACACGCTATTGCCCGGCAGGCTGGCGACATGCGCCTGCTCAGCCAGATAGACATCGAACACTGGCGCACACAACAATTACCAGCACATTGTTATTTCAACATTCAAGTAATAGATGACAGCGGCGCAGAGCTGGCCAGCGGGCGCGACCTCAATGTCCTGCAACAACAGCTCGGACAGGCAGCTGCGGTAACCTTCCGCGACAACAGCAACGAATTTGAACGCGACAACATCACCAACTGGGATATCGGCAAACTGCCAGAAAGCATCAAATTTGCCCGCGCCGAGCAACAACTCACCGGCTATCTTGGCCTGCAACAGCAAAAAAACGGCAGCATCGCCTTACGCCTATTTGATACCGCTGCTGCCGCCGAACAGGCACATCACAGTGGCGTACTCGCCCTCATGAGCCTGCACCTGAAAGAACAGGTTAAAGATCTGAACAAAGGCCTGCCAGATTTCACTCAAATCGCCATGCTGCTCAAGCATCTTGGCACTGACAACCTACGTGAAGACCTTACCCATGCTGTTCTTGACCGTGCTCTGATAGGCGAAGATGAACTGCCACGTGACGAAAAATCCTTCAAGGAACAGCTCAAACGCGCGCGCAGCCGTCTGCCAGCAGTAAAAGAAGCCGTCAACCAATATGCCCTGCAAACCGCACAGGCCTATGCCGAAGTCAACAGTCATCTAGGGAAACACCCATTAACCCAGCTTTTGCGCCAACACCTCAACAGCCTGATTTATCCCGGCTTTGCCAGTGCCATCCCTTGGCAGCAATGGCCACGCCTACCCGTGTACCTGCAAGCCATGCTCAAACGCATGGACAAATACGGCAGCAACCCCGCACGTGATGCAGCCCGCGAGGCTGATATTCAAGTACTCACCGACACATGGCAAACAAAAGTACAGCAATATCAGCAACAAAACCAGCCTGTACCCACTGCCATAGCCGAATTTCGCTGGATGCTCGAAGAGCTGCGCGTTTCCCTGTTTGCACAGGAACTCAAAACCCCTTATCCCGTTTCCGCCAAACGCCTGAGCAAAGAATGGGACAAACGCACAGCCCTGTAAAATCCACATAAAATGACCGCCCCGTTCATCAGAACAGGGCGGTTATTTTATTCAGTCTGCCACTATAGGCCAGCCTCTTAATTATCGACCAGCTTCTGAAAATCCTTATCCACATAATTAGACAATCGAAATCTCACCTCTGCCGGCGGCAACTCAATCCCCAGTTTCTGCGCCAGCAACTGCCCGTCAACATACTTGTTTTCATAAGGAAGTATGGCCACCGCATTAAGAAAAGCCATCAGCTGCTCATGTGTCTGAAAACAGACTGTACACCAATATTCACTATCCATAACCCGCTGACGTAGCTGTCTGGGCATCTGCTTGGCTCGCTCAAACCCCTGCTTCAGTTCCCCAAGCTGCATTAGTGCCTCCGTATCCGCACTGCTGCCAGCACGCGCAGAACATTCCAAGAAAGACCCCGGTTCAGAAACATTCCGTACATTGCTGTCCAAATCAGGCTGCGTAGACATTTCAGTCTCCACAACGCTTTTATCCTTTTCCATGAGCACACTCCCAACGATAAATTTCCAGTTCACACAGTGGAAAAAACTCCAGAATCTTCTGATAATCACGCGGATAAAACTGCCTGATAGGCAACAGGAAACGCAAATCCAGGCTATCAAAAGAACAGCCAAATACCTTGTAATCACTTCCAAGCCTGACATTATGCTGCGTAAAACAATGTAGCAAATCAGACTTTTTCCAGTCCCATACCGGATAATATTGACATTGACTCTTCACAATCGAACCGTGCCGCAACATACTCACTCGCTGCTTCGGATTTTTTTCCACCCTCGTGCCATTCGCTACCGGTGTATTCAGCGGTAAATCAAACATCCCACACATTACCTTACGAATATCGGCATAATCAAAATCCACCAGTTTCGCTTCATCAATCACCGCTACATTACATAATGGCTGAAAAACATGCGCTTTGAGCATCTGATACAGCGCAGGGTGCGGCAAACGGGTAATCCTGAAACCAAACTGCCGCTCATACAAATCAAGCTGTTCTTCCACAAACTCCAGCTCTGGCACCAGATACAAATAATAAGGATAAACATGGGTAAAACTATCCTTAATGGCCAGATAAGCAGCAACCGCATTCTTACCGGTACTGAATGCCAAAATACTTTTTCTGTGTTCTCTGGCTACTTTCTTAATCGTCTTCGTTCCAGCCAAAATAGCCATAAAATCACAATTCCAAACAAAAAATAAAATATACTTATCTAGTATAGCCAAAATAAATTAAAATGCATAATTTGTTTTAAAATATTAACATATGTTAAAACCATGAAATAGCATCAAAACTTAGCTTTTAATTTATAGTCAGCATATTATGTTAATAATCACTCATTAATATTTTGAGTGTAAAAATCAGTCATCACCTATCCAATCTTGTCACTTTGCAGCAAGAAGACTGCTCAGGCAGCACACAGACATAATATATACATAAAATACTCTAAATACTGCCTAAGCCCTGGATAGTAAATTCCTTCACCTGCCTTATTCAATTTATTCAGCTCACCACTTTTAATTCATAGCAGCATCACTGTCACCATGTCTACACGCCTATCAGTTTCTGTCTCCTAAATTTAAACTTACGAAACAGACAAAAAAATTATCTGAAGTTACTAATCTGTATGCAGTATTTTATTGTTATACCCCCTATATTCTGATTGTACAAGTATAAATATTAAAAAAATCAAATATATATTAAAAAGAAGATGCATTTTAGGTTAAATTATTAAAATATTTGTATAAAAAAATAAAATTATTTGTTAATATTATTAATTGAGTATCTAAGCTATTTATTTTCCTGCCCCGCCATTGGATATGTCGATTTTCTCTCCTATTCAGACTTATAAATTTTAATGGCGGGTTCTTTTTTTGTACCAATTCTAAAAATCATATATCAAAAAATCCGCTGATTTCCCTAATCAGTGAGGCTGGGATTGATAACCGATAGCACCATATCAGCTTAAAAAATTAACGATTTAACATAGCCAATCCTAATCTCATTGAACTTTATTATCTGCTTAATGGTGTTAACGTAGCAGTGCCCTGCCCAAAGAAATCCGGCGCATCTGTGTACCTGTACCCAATTTCATCACCACTTTTCTCAGCGCTAAGCCCGATATCAATGCCCCACTGCTGTCGCGGCTTGTACACCTGTAAATACCCCAAACTTAGTACAAGCTTCAAGTAGAAAATAATACTGCTTGTCTTAGGGTTTTATACTCAATCGGCGTCATATTATTTAATGCTTCATGAGGCCTTTCGGTGTTATAACTGGTTAGCCATTCTTCGGTTACCTTTCTTGCTTGTTCCAGATTATTAAATAGATATAAATCTAGTACCTCTGTGCGATAGGTACGATTAAATCGTTCAATATACCCGTTTTGATATGGACTGCCTGGTTGAATATAATCTATGGTTATATCATGTGATTTTGCCCAGTTAGTAAACGTATTTCCGGTGAATTCCGGTCCATTATCTACTCGTATTTTGATTGGATAGCCATGATATTCGGCCAGTTTATCCAGATAACGGGTAATCCTGCCAGCCGGCAAACTGACTGCAATATCAATGCCTAACGCCTCACGATTAAAGTCATCTATCACATTGAAAGTTCTAAACCTGCGTTGATTGCGACTGCTGTCACTCATAAAATCCATTGACCAGCATTCACCTTGTTTACTGGGTGCAGATAGTCTTTCTGGGCATCGTGGAGGAATGCATTTTTTACGCTTTACCCTGAGATTAAGCTTTAATTCACAATACACCCGATACACACGTTTATGATTCCATTTATAGCCGAG
>NZ_MDVC01000068.1 GCF_002777425.1 Snodgrassella alvi | reverse complement strand
CACACCAAAGCAGCTAACCCCTTACCGGAAAGCTGCTTTTATTATTTCCAGCACTCAATCATCTACACCGTTGATAAAATACAACACAAAAATTACCTAAAAATAAATACAAATTAATATAAATCAACAAATAAACTAATTTAATAATTTTAATTTAACAAAATTAAACCAAACCATGAAATACTAAAGCAATAAACTGGTAACAAACTGTGTTTATCAACCAAAGGAGACATAAGCATGGGAGAAGCCTACTGGGCTGCCCGCGAGGGAGACATCCTTTTACACACCTCCATGCTTGCAGACATCGTTGGCGCCGCCGTAGAAATCGCCACCTACGCCGCCATTACCGCGGCCGCAGGCTTCCTCGTTTTTGGCACCATAACCACCGGCGGACTGGCATTAAGCCTTGTCGTAGGCATCGTCATGGCCATGACCGGCGGCGATAATGTCGTATCTAATCTCGCCGACTGGGTCAGTAGCATCTTTCCTCTCAACGAAGATGGCAAAATCACCACCGGCTCACCCAATACCCGTATCAACAGCAAACCGGCAGCTCGCGCCGCGGGCACAATAGACCCAAGCATCGAACTGACCGATGACGGCGAACAACCACAACAACCCACAGAATTCCTCGACATAGCCGCAGGCATACTCAGTGGCTTGTGGGAAATGGCTAAAGAAATTTTCAGACCTACCGTAGCTACAGCCGATCCACGGGCAGTACCCAAAGATAACGACAAAATCACCTGCGCCAAGCATCCACATCTACCCGGCACATATGAATACATGGCCGAAGGTTCCAGCAAAGTCTACATCAACGGCCAGCCTGCCGTACGCAGCAACGACCGCAGCACCTGCGAAGCCAAAGTCACCGACAACTGCGAGGGTGGCGTCAGAGTTTCCAACAACGTGCGCATCGGTGGCAAACCCATCGTCGTGCGCCCGATCCGCAGTGGCAAACACCCCATATCCTTAGGCGTTGGTATATTAGCCTCCCTTAAGCGTCCCAATAAAAGATGTGTCCAAATTGGCTGTCTGCTGGTCAACCTTGCCATTAATGGCGCCACCAGCTATGCCATCGCCAGCACGACCAAAGCCGTCACCCGTGGCAACCCCGTCCACCTGCCCACCGGTGCCAAACTCCTTGCCGGCACCGAAGAGCTCGACTTCACCATCCCCGCCCATTTCCCCATCGAATGGCAGCGTTTTTACAGCAGCATCGATACCCGCACCCATAACATGTTTGGTGCCGGCTGGAGCATCCCCTATGAAGTAGAAATGGAAATCAATCCGCAGTCAGACGGTTCCTGCACCGCCTTCTACATTAACGAACAGGGACGGCGCCTTGAAATCGAAGCCTTGCAGCCGGGTGAAGGTATCCGCATCGTCAGTGAAAATATCAGCATCCGCCGTGGCGAACAGAATCGCTGGGTCATCGAAGACGACGACGGCACCTACCGCCTGTTCGAACCCGACCCAAACAACCCCAACCGCCTCTGCCTTACCCTGCTGCAAGACCGCAACGACAACCACCTGTTTATCTACCGCGATCAGCACAGCCGCATCAGCCACATCAGCGCCGACAACAACACCGCCACCATCTCCCTGCACTATCAGGATAAACGCCTTCCCCAGCGCGTTACCCACATCAAAAGAGAACTAGCCGATGGCAGCAGCCGGCTACTGAGCCAGTACCACTACAGTGAACAGGGTGACCTGCAACAAGTCATCGATGCTGAAAACCGCCCCACCAGAGAATTTGCCTACGACAACGGCCGGCGCATGACTTACCACCGCCTGCCTACCGGCCTACAGTGTTATTACCAGTGGCAGCACTTCGACGGAGCAGCAGAAACCGCATGGCGCGTCATCCATCACTGGAGCGAAGCCGACGGCAAACGACTAGAAGACTATCACTTCCAGTATGATCTCGAACAACGCCTCACCACCGTCCACGACAGCATCGGCCGCAGCAGCAAACACTACTGGAACGAAGTCTACCAAATCACCCGTTATATCGACCCCCTCGGCCAGACTACCGAATTTGAGTGGAACGAAGACCAGCAACTGGTCAGCGTCACCGATCCGCAAGGTGGGAAGTGGCGCTACAGCTACGACGAACAGGGACGCGAAACCGCCGAAACCGACCCCCTCGGCCGTACCAGCCAAACCCAGTGGCTGCCGCACTGGGCTTTGCCCACCATCAGCGTCGATCCCGATGGCAGCACCTGGCGTTACTACTACGACCAGCGTGGCAACCTGCGCAGCGTTATCGACCCCCACAAACAGCGTACCCAGTACCAGTACGATCAGCACGGTCAGATCGTCAAAATAACCGATGCTCGCGGTGGCAACAAATACCTGCGCTGGAACCAGAACGGCCAACTGATTCAGCACAGAGACTGCTCCGGCACCATCACCGAACTGAATTACGACCGGCACAACAACCTCATCGCCATCGTTGACGCCCAATGCAACAGCAGCAAATACCACTACAACGCTGCCGGCCAGCTTACCGGCGTTACCTTAACCGACGGCAGACAGGAACACTACCGCGTCAACAGTGCCGGCCAGCTACTCACCTATACAGACCCCGCCGGCCACAGCACCCACTACCAGCGCGACCCGCGCGGACTGGTGCATACCCGCATCGATGCTGCCGGACGCAAACTCGGCTTTAACTACGACGCCTATGGCCGCCTTAACGCCCTTATCAACGAAAACGGCGAACACTACCAGTTTCAATACGATGCCGCCGACCGCCTCATCGAACAAACCGATCTGGACGGGCGTAAACAGAAATACAACTACGATGCACTGAATAACGTCAGCGCCGTGCACTTTGCTGCCGGCAGCAGTGCCGAAATCACCCACCGCTTCAAACGGGATGCCATCGGCCGCCTCATCGGCAAATACACCACCGACGGCACCACCGCCTACCAGTACGATAAAGCCGACAACCTTATCAAAGTCGGCTACAAAAAAGCCGGCCTGCCCGCAGAAGCCGAACCCGATATCATCGCCTTCAGCTACGATCTACTGGGTAACCTGCTGAGCGAAACCACCGCACAGGGTACCCTCAGCCACCAGTACGACCCACTGGGCAACCGCATCGCCACCACCTTGCCGGATGGGCGCACCATCAACAACCTCTATTACGGTTCCGGCCACCTGCACCAGATAAACATTGACGGCCACATCATCAGCGATATCGAACGCGACAACCTGCACCGCGAAGTATTACGTACCCAGGGACGCCTGAACACCCAGTTCAAATACGACCGTAACAGCCGCCTACAACACAAACAGATACAGCGCAATCAGAATCCGATTCTGCCCGATATCCTCATCGAACGCAGCTACCAGTACGACAACCTCGACCGGCTGGTAAGCAAAAGACACAGCAAACACGGGC
This sequence comes from Snodgrassella alvi, assembly GCF_002777425.1. Lineage (GTDB taxonomy): Bacteria > Pseudomonadota > Gammaproteobacteria > Burkholderiales > Neisseriaceae > Snodgrassella > Snodgrassella alvi_B. Next base: position 5,889 of record NZ_MDVC01000068.1, on the reverse strand, counting down.
AGACCGATTACTACTATGATCGCACCGGCAGAATCGAAGGCTGTCGTAACCAGAGATACTGGGAAACCCTGCAATATGATGCTGCTGCTAACCTATTAGACCACAGACGGCCAATAGAATTAGACCCCAGCAATCAGAATGTCATCCGCTGCAACCAGCTCCTGAATTTCAGAGAACACCACTACAGCTACGACGAGCACGGCCGAACCCAAACCAAACAGAGCATCGGCGCCACCCAGCACTACCACTACGACGCTGAACACCGTCTGAGCGAAGTACGCATTGAGCAAACAGGCCGCAGCCAGCATTACGGCTACGTCTACGACGCCTTAGGCCGGCGTATCGAAAAGCATCAGATAGACCGCGACGGCCAACCTTACAATCGTACCCGCTTCCTGTGGGACGGCTTAAGAATGATTCAGGAAACCGGTCCGAATTACCCCACCAGCCTGTATATCTATACCGACCAGAACAGCTACGAACCACTGGCGCGGATAGACACAGACGGCAACCAAGAACAACATATCCGCTACTTCCACACCGACCTGAATGGCTGCCCAGAAGAACTAACCGATGCAAACGGTAAAATACTTTGGGAATGTAGCTTTCAGTTATGGGGAAAGCGGATTCATGAAATCGAACACGAACCCATAGAGCAGAATCTCAGATATCAGGGACAATATTTAGACAGGGAAACCGGCTTACATTACAATACTTTCAGGTACTATGATCCGGATATAGGTAGATTTACCCAGCCCGACCCGATTGGTTTAGCTGGTGGTTTGAATCTGTATCAGTATGCGCCTAATGGGTTGACTTGGATTGATCCGCTAGGATTGAGCTGTACAGGGAAAATGCAACCATATCGTTTCGATGATGTAAGGGTTAAAGGACCTCATTTAGATATATCTATTAATGGAAGAAAGATTACGGAGGCTAAATTAGGTTTAGATAAAGCTGGCAATCTTATCTGGGAGCGGTTTGGTGACATGAAAGGTATTAGTAAAAAATCCATAAATCAAGCTAACAAGCATATAGAAGGTTTGATAAACGATAAAAAAATTATGGGACAAACTAAAACCCAAATATCTCATACCATAGAAGATTTTAAAAAGATATTAAATGACCCAAATAGTAATAAAAAGTCAATTGAATTGGCTGAACGGGGTATGGTTAAATTTTCAAAAATGCTGGAGAAAATTAATGGACTTAACTGATTTTCTTAGAACAGGGATATATTTGGAATTAAAAGTAGGCTTATCAGAGAAAGAAATATATTCTATTTTGCAAAAAAAAGATTTGGGTAAAAAATATTATTTTGATAAATTGAACAAAAGTGAAGGTTTTTCTTATTTTTATGATTCACTGGAAATAATGGTAGTTGATTCCAAGATATATTCCTTAGGATTTGATTTAGCTCGTCATCCAATTACTTTATTAAATAATATAATTATATATTCTGAAACAAGTTTTGAACTTATTATGAAATATCTTGATATTGCTGATATAAACTGGTCTTTTGAAAAACAGTATTGTTATAGTCGTGAATTAACGATCAAAACAGAAGGAAATGTTTTAATTAGTTGTGTATATGATAAAGGCAATTATTGGCTATCAAAATTCAAAACATTTAAATAGTTTATTAATCTTTTTTATTCACAGCCAGATGGGCGCACCATCAACAGCCTCTATTATGGCTCCGACAACCTGCACCGCGAAGTATTACGTACCCAGGGACGCCTGAACACCCAGTTCAAATACGACCGCAACAGCCGGCTGCAACGCAAACAGATACGGCGCAATCAGAATCCCATCCTGCCTGATATCCTCATCGAACGCAGCTACCAGTACGACAACCTCGACCGATTAGTAAGCAAAAGACACAGCAAACACGGACAGACCGATTACCGCTATGATCACACCGGCAGAATCGAAGGCTGCCGTAACCAGAGATACTGGGAAACCCTGCAATACGATGCGGCCGCCAACCTGCTGGACAGCAAATACAGAGAAGACTACAGCAACCACAACCTGATTCGCTGTAACCAGCTCCTGCATTTCAGAGGGCACCACTACAGCTACGACGAGCACGGCAGAACCCAAACCAAACAGACCATCGGCGCCACCCAGCACTACCACTATGACGCCGAACATCGCCTGAGCGAAGTACGCATTGAACAGCTCAACAAAACCGAACGATACCGCTACCTCTATGACGCCCTTGGCAGACGCATCGAAAAACAAAAGTTAGACCGCGAAGGCAAACCTTACAACCGTACCCGCTTCCTGTGGGACGGCTTAAGAATGATTCAGGAAACCGGCCCGAATCACCCCACCAGCCTGTATATCTATACCGACCAGAACAGCTACGAACCATTGGCGCGGATAGACACAGACGGCAACCAAGAACAACATATCCGCTACTTCCACACCGACCTGAATGGCTGTCCAGAAGAACTAACCGATGCAAACGGTAAAATATTGTGGGAATGCAGCTTTCAGTTATGGGGTAAGCGAATTCATGAAATCGAACACGAACCCATAGAGCAAAACCTCAGATATCAGGGACAATATTTAGACAGAGAAACCGGCTTACATTACAATACTTTCAGGTACTATGATCCGGATATAGGTAGATTTACACAGCCAGATCCGATTGGGCTGCTGGGTGGGTTTAATCTGTATCAGTATGCGCCTAATGGGTTGACTTGGATTGATCCGTGGGGACTAGATGCTATTCGCGTTTATCACTACACAAGTAAAGATGGATATAACGGGATTATGGGATCCGGTGTAATTAGAAAAAAAGATCCAGGTGCTAGAGGAAAAGGTTCTATTCAGGGCAAACCTCAGGGTGTATATGTAACTACATTATCTCCAGAGGAGCTAAAATCATCAGGCTTGCGAGGTAAAATGGGATTGACCAAAGAAAAGAGTACTAATTTTATTTCATTTGAAATCGATAGCTCTAAGGTTAAAAGAGTAGATCGACAGAATGGATATTTAAGGCTATATATAGAAGAAGATATACAGCTCAGAAGTGCGAATAATAAGCTCCGAGGTGATATTAAACATGGCGCTTCTGGATGCAAATAGTTTAGGAGATAAATATATGACTGAATGGACAGGTGTTATGTATGGGTTTTATACTAATAAGTTGATAGATGATGTATTTTCTTCATTGATCAAAAAAATAGCATCTATTAATTATAAATATAAACGAGATAGTTTTCGAGATGAAGAATTTCTATTTTTCTACAAAAATGATGAAATGCAAGATTATCACCTTGAGAATGGCTATAATTTGGATATTAATGGTGAAGGTTGCTTTGGAATCGAGGCAAAAAATACAACGTTGAATGGAATCGCTACACTATTTGAATTCGATAATGATTCGGATTTTGAACCTTATGATATAAATTTGCATTTTGATAATGTATTTTATTATGTACTTGTATTGCCTGAATTAATTGAAAATTCACTTTTTTGCCAGAATATACATAATTTATTTATTAATATTCTTCATGAGAAAAAAGTAGAATAAATACATATTCAACTACGGACGCTTTACCCAGCTAATCTCGATTGGGTTGCTGGGTAAGATTAATCTGTATCAATATCCGCCTAATGGGTTGACTTGGATTGATCCGTGGGGCTGGAGTTGTTGGAGTACATCAAGAAAGAAATTTTGGAAAAATGAAGCTAAAAATAATCCTAGTATGTACTCGAAAAATAATATAGAATTAATGAAAGAGGGTAAGGCACCTAAATTACAAGTTGAAGTAATAAAAAGAAAAACTGGTGCAAATGAAATAAAGGATGTTTCGATGGAGTTACATCATAAAGATATTCCGCAGAGAGTTGGTGGTGAAAACGTTCATAATCATGATAATCTTACAAAATTAACCCCGTGGGAACATGAAGCCGTCGATCAGTATAGAAAAACGGGTTCTAAGCTTGTGAGAATAATAAAGGATATTGACAAATGGTAAATGTTATTGAAATTCATGAATTTATAAATAATTTCTTATACAGAAGAGCACTAGATGAGTTGGAGAAAAAATACAAAATTTCTACAAATGAAGAAGAATTACCGCCTATATTATTTGAATATGATGCAAATGATATAAATCTATCTGGTGCCTCTTTATCTGATTTAGAAACCATATTAGCTAATAGTCTTGATTCTTTTTTAAAATATACTGCTCTTAAACTCAGTATTTTTCTTAATGAGCCAGATGAACAAGAAGGCAATGATGAAGAGGATGTGCTAATAGAACGCCGCCCTCCGTATAAAAATTTTCTCATCATTCATCTTTTAGAATATTATTTAATTACTAACGACGTCGACAATCTCAACATTTACCTGAAAAAAATTAAAATACCTAATAGTAAGAAATATGGTGAGCAGTTAAAAAAGATATATGCATCGTTATGATTAGAAATTAGAATATAATTTTGATATTTAAATACTTTTTAATATTAAATTTATATTCTAATTGTAGTTAAAATAGGCTGCCGGATAGCTACAAACCTCTAACGACTGTGCTGGTGGTTACCTCGCAGCTTTGCCTAGATTACCGCCGACCGCCTCATCGAACAAACCGATCTGGACGGGCGTAAACAGAAATACAGCTACGATGCACTGAATAACGTCAGCGCCGTGCACTTTGCTGCCGGCAGCAGTGCCGAAATCACCCACCGCTTCAAACGCGATGCCATCGGCCGCCTCATCGGCAAATATACCACCGACGGCACCACCGCCTACCAGTACGACAAAGCCGACAACCTTATCAAAGTCGGCTACAAAAAAGCCGGCCTGCCCGCAGAAGCAGAACCCGACCTCATCACCTTCAGCTACGATCTGCTGGGTAACCTACTGAGCGAAACCACCGCACAGGGCACCCTCAGCCACCAGTACGACCCACTGGGCAACCGCATCGCCACCACCCTGCCGGATGGGCGCACCATCAACAACCTCTATTACGGCTCCGGCCACCTGCACCAGATAAACATCGACGGCCACATCATCAGCGACATCGAACGCGACAACCTGCACCGCGAAATATTACGCACCCAGGGACGCCTGAACACCCAGTTCAAATACGACCGCAACAGCCGGCTACAACGCAAACAGATACGGCGCAATCAGAATCCCATCCTGCCTGATATCCTCATCGAACGCAGCTACCAGTACGACAACCTCGACCGATTAGTAAGCAAAAGACACAGCAAACACGGCCAGACCGATTACCGCTATGATCACACCGGCAGAATCGAAGGCTGCCGTAACCAGAGATACTGGGAAACCCTGCAATACGATGCGGCCGCCAACCTGCTGGACAGCAAATACAGAGAAGACTACAGCAACTACAACCTGATTCGCTGTAATCAGCTCCTGCATTTCAGAAGTCACCACTACCGCTACGACGAGCACGGCAGAACCCAAATCAAACAGAGCATCGGCGCCACCCAGCACTACCACTACGACGCTGAACACCGCCTGAGCGAAGTACGCATCGAACAAACAGGCCGCAGCCAGCGTTATGGCTATGTCTACGATGCTCTTGGCCGGCGTATCGAAAAGCATCAGATAGACCGCGACGGCCAACCTTACAACCGTACCCGCTTCCTCTGGGACGGCTTAAGAATGATTCAGGAAACTGGCCCGAATCATCCTACCAGCCTGTATATCTATACCGACCAGAACAGCTACGAACCACTGGCACGTATAGACACAGACGGCAACCATGAACAACATATCCGCTACTTCCACACCGACCTGAACGGCTGTCCAGAAGAGCTAACCGATGCAAACGGTAAAATACTGTGGGAATGCAGCTTTCAGTTATGGGGTAAGCGAATTCATGAAATCGAACACGAACCCAT
>NZ_MDVC01000067.1 GCF_002777425.1 Snodgrassella alvi | reverse complement strand
ATAAAAAGATTAAATTATTTGGTTTTTTAATTGTCGCAAACCAGAAAAGCAACAACGCCGATAAGGGGTATAATCAGTGCTACACAAAAATTAACTCATGTAAAAAAATATGATTGATAATATCAGATCCTCAATTATTTAAATCACATCAGGTAATTGAAGAATGATAATGAATGGTTTTAGTTGATTATGTCCAACTCCTCTATAGTTTCTGTTAAAACCAGACTGAATCTGGCCTTAATTATCACCGTACTGGTGACCGGTGCTCTGGCTTTTGTTCAGGTTTATTCTGTTCAGTCTATTTTGCCTGTATTGATGCAGGAATTTCAGGCAAGTGCCGCTGCGATTGGTTCTACAGTAGGAGCCACCATTCTGGCTGTGGCATTTATGTCTCCGTTTTTAGGTATGATATCGGATGCATTCGGACGAAAAGTTTTTATTGTAGGTTCAATTGTTTTTATTGCTATTCCTACTCTTGAGTTATCTTTTGTTCACAGTATCAGTCTATTATGGTGGTTGCGCTTTGCACAGGGGCTGGCTGTTCCTGGCATAACTGTGGTTCTGCTGGCTTATATAGGCGAGGAGTTTTCCGGTAATGCGCGCATCAGGCTGATGAGTTTTTATGTTTCCGGTACGGTACTGGGTGGTTTTCTTGGCCGGTTTTTGATGGGATACCTGACCGAATTTATGGGCTGGCGGCATGCATTTATGGTAATGGGTGTTATCAGCGTAGTTGGAGCTATCTTGGTTTGGCGTAATCTGCCGGCATCGCAAAAATTTGAAGCCAAACCGCAAGTATCAACAGCACTGATTACTCTCTGGCACCATTTACATAACCGCTATGTTCTGGCTGCCAGTGCACTGGGATTTTGTGTACTGTTTTCTCTGGTTGGCTGTTTTACCTACATCAATCTCTATCTTGACCAGCCGCCCTATAATCTTTCCAGCTCGCAATTAGCCAATATATTTACTGTGTATTTAATCGGAATGGTTATTACACCACTATCGGCACGTTTAATCATAAAATTTGGTACTAATCTCACGGTTTTAATTGCAATGAGTTTGTCTATTATCGGGGTATTATTAACCTTGTTGCATCCGTTATGGTTGATTGTATTGGCACTTGCTATTATGAGTAGTGGTATTTTCATTACGCAATCCTCCACCATCACTTATATATCTGCCAATGTTACTGAAGGGCGTTCACTGGCTTCTGGCCTGTATTACATGTGTTATTATGCTGGTGGTTTTGCAGGTTCTCTGCTTTGTGGCCATGCTTTTGAGAGCGGTGGCTGGTTTATGACCGCAGTTACCCTGATTAGCGCACAATTGTTGGCTATATTGATTGGCGGGATGTTAATGCGCAAAAAAGGATGAACTGAAATACCATAAAACACCATTGCAAAGTGGTGTTTTATTTTGACAGTTTGCAGAATTAGTTTATATTGTTTGAAGTCTAATATGGCTTAGTTGGCGTAACCACACCGAGTTACCCAAACTAATCTCTATGCTACTCAATAGCATTGTTATGCTCTTCGTCTGGCTGTGGATAGTGAGCGAGCTATCTATTTAGGTTAGCTTTATATATTCTTCTGGTTGCTTAGTGCTTTATTGCTTTTAAACAGATTTCCGTTGCTCTACTGATGAATTACGTTAGAATCAGCTTATCTGTTTGTAAGGGGGTGAATCATGCAGCCATTGTCACATTATCCGTTTATTATTATCGGTGCTGGTCCCGTTGGTATGCTCGCCGCTCTGATGTTACAGCAGCAGGGGAAGCATGTATTACTGCTGGAAGCGCGTGCTGCTAACAGCCACTTAACTGACCAGCGCACACTGGCTTTGTCGTATCACAGTATTCAGGCTTTCCGGCGGGCTGGTGTGGATCTGCCTGATGAAACCTTTACTTTTATTCAGCAGGTGCATGTATCGCGCCAACAACATTTTGGCCGTGTATTGCTGACAGCGCAGGATATTAATTTGCCGTATCTTGGTGCCACAATTGATTATGCTCGGCTATTACATGCCTGTGAAAAGGCATTGCAAAAATATCATGTACCTGTGCAATGGCAGACTACTGTAGAGCAAGTACAAAGTACCGCGCATTGGGCTTCAGTACAATGTATATACCAGCAACAACAGCATATTCTGACGGCGCAATGGTTGATTCTGGCTGAGGGCGGTAATCTGGCGGCCAGCTTGCCGGATATTCGGGTGCGTAGCCATGACTACCGACAGCAGGCACTGGTAAATACTCTGAAATTTGAATCGGGTAATCAGGCTATTGCCTATGAACGTTTTACCCGAAATGGCCCTTTCGCATTACTGCCTTATGGTAATGATTTTCGTTTGGTATGGACTTGTACTCCCGAGGAAGCACAACAGCGCCAGCAGCAGGATGTGCATGCGTTTAATCAACAATTACAGGCTGTAATGGGAAACCGGCTTGGTCAATTGTGTCAGATGGGTATGCCGGTGACTTTTCCGCTGAAATTGCGTCAGCTTAATCAGGTGTACAGTCAACGGGTAATCTGTATCGGCAATGCAGCTCAAACCATGCATCCGGTTGCAGCTCAGGGATTGAATCTAGGGGTACGCGATGCGGAAACGCTCAGTGAGATATTGGGTAATGCTGGTTCGGCTGAGCTGGATAATACTGCTTTAGCCAGAAAGTATGCGCAGGCACGTGCATATGATGCTCGTGCAGTTGTTGGTTTTACCCACATTCTGGTACAGCTCTTTGATCATGCCCATAGCGGGCTGAAATATGGGCAAAGTCTTGCTATGGGCATTCTGGGCGCAATACCTGCATTAAGACACCAGTTTACCAGACAGCTGGTTTTCGGCCTGAACCAGCATTCCAGTTATCTGGTTAAATGACACTGTTTTATCAATATGGATAGTAATATGAGTAGTAAGCAGCAGTATGATTTTGATGTCATTATTCTGGGGGGCGGGCTAGTTGGCGCCACTCTGGCTCTGGCCTTGCTCCAGCAGGGTAAAAAAGTGTTGTTGCTGGAAAAAAAGCCGCCCCAAATCAATTTAAGCAGCCTGTCTCAGGCTTGGGATGCTCGTATTTATGCTGTCAGTCCAACTAACCAGCAGTTTTTAAATAAATTAGGTGTCTGGCCAGAAGAGCGGGTACAGGCAGTAAACCGTATACAAGTGTATGGTGATGATCATGGGCATATCAGCTTTGATACCACCAGTGTAAATGTATCCTGTTTAAATTATATGTTGGAAAACCGTTATCTGCTGGCAAAAATATGGCTGGCACTGGCAGAAAATGGCGTAACGATAGCAGAAAGCCGGCCACAGTCAGTTAAAACCGATGTCTGGTCGGCACAGATAACACTTGAAAATGGCAAGTCTTATCGTAGTCAGTTACTGGTAGGTGCGGATGGTGCTAATTCATGGCTGCGTGAACAGGTTGGCATCGAAGTAGGCGCTTTTCCTTACCAGCAGCAGGGGGTAGTGGCCAATTTCAGCACGGCAAAGCCTCATCATTGTTGTGCCTATCAATGGTTCCGTGATGGCGATATTCTCGCTTATCTGCCTTTACCACAACAACAGATTTCTATTGTCTGGTCAACTTCTAATGCAGAAAAGCTGACTATGCTGGCTGGGGAAGATTTTGCACGGCAGGTTGCTCAGGCTGGCCATTACACACTGGGCGAGCTAACGCTGACTACACCAGTATTCACATTTGATCTGATAAAACGTCAGCCAAAGACAGTTATCAGTCAACGTGTTGCTTTGATTGGCGATGCCGCGCACACTGTTCATCCGCTAGCTGGACAGGGTGTTAATCTGGGTTTTGCCGATGTGCAGTGCCTTAGTAATCTTCTGGCACAATCCAGTGATATAGGTAGCTGGTCATTGCTCAAGCAGTATCAGCGTTCCAGATTGCTGGCAGTACGTATGATGCAACAGGGATGTGATGGACTGTTCAGGTTGTTTGCCAATGATGATTTACCCGGCATAGGCTGGCTACGTAATCAGGGACTGAATTTGGTTGATTGTTCGGGGATGATTAAGAACAGGCTGATTCGTCAGGCTATGGGTTTATAACGATATTACCCAAATATTATATTCTCCCTAAACTTTCATACTAACGTTTTGGAAGTTAATTGTAATCTATTATTCAATAATTTAGAAACGTTAATGTTATTCTGAGCATGCGTTTGTTAATTATAAGTCAGGCATTAAATTTAGTAGTACTTTCCCAGTCAGTAAGGTTAATTTACTTATTACGCCGAGTTATATTTTAGTTTTTACTTCTTGCTTTTATAAATTATGTGATCAAAGCTTCTATTTAAAAGTTCGCGCTTGAAGATGTAAGAGTACTTACATCCATAATATTGAAAATCTTTGAGTGCTGAAAATGAAATATCCTCTCACTTCTATGGTTATTAATAATCATAAAAGTGAGAGGATATATTTGAATTAAAGGCCAATCAGATTAACTTAGCTTATTGAATAATACAATCACTCAGCATTGGTGTACCAGCAAATTCGCTAGCACCTGTACAAATCATATTGATTTTTTGACCTTTTTTCAGGTCGGCTGCTTTGTCGGCTTCGCTAGTGGCCAATTTCGCCTGAGGCATATCTATTTCAAATTCATCGCCAGCTTTAAGTACTACATATGGTTCATCTCCCAATCCGGCTTCAATACTGTTAATAGTGCCACTGATAGATAATTTTTTATCTTTAAATTTTTTATTTGCGGCCACTTCATTTGCTTTATAGGCTTTCAGTAACTCATTTGACGTAACTTTAATTAATGCTTCTTCATTTTCTGTTACATCGGTATGATTACCAGTAGTTGTTGCAGGGGCTGTTACATTTGAAGCTGCTGGAGCTGATGTTGCCGGAGCAGAAGAACGCTGATTTATTTCTGGTTTAGTATCGTTCTTACCAAATACAATGCCTAATATAATTAAAATAACAACAATAATTACAATCCATTTTACAGCGTTTTTCAAGTCAGATACTCCTGTACAAAATTAAATATTCTATTTGTTAATTTAAATATAATTAATATATATTTCGTAATATTAAAATATATTATCATTAATTATATTATATTAGTAAATGTATTGAACAGTTATTTTAGAGTTTTCTATAGTATAAATGTATATAAATTAACCTATCTACTTGTATGAGATTATAAAATAATATTTCATTCTGGATTTATTGCTAATGAGTGATTCGATTAGTTAAATATATTTTCTGATTTGTATCGTTTAATCGTGGTAATTTTTCAGACTGAGTCAGTTTGATATGGGTAGTTTGGCGTTAACACTAGAGCTGATTGTCGCAGTGATAGTAGTTATTCACAGTCTAGTATGATATGACGAAATAGGCAGAATTTTGTTCAGAAGCGTTTTGCGCAGTAATAGAAATCCTTATAGGCGCACAAGCTGGATTAATAAATAAATATTTAGAAGACTAGTGAAGATAAAATAAAAAAGACCAGCTCAAGCGGTCTTTTTCTGTTTTTATGGTGCCCGGGGCCGGAATCGAACCGGCACGGCCGTTTTAAGAGCCGACGGATTTTAAGTCCGTTGTGTCTACCAATTTCACCACCCGGGCAGGGCAGTAATCAATATTAATACACACTGTGCATTAAATTTATGTTGGAGGCGGGGGCACGGATTTAAACCGGCCTACACAGCTTTGCACACTGTGGCATAGTCACTCTGCCACCCCGCCATAAAGGCTATTTACTAGTATCTGGAGGCGGGAGTCGGAATCGAACCGGCGTACACGGATTTGCAGTCCGCTGCATGACCACTCTGCCATCCCGCCTTAAATATTTACTCAATCGGGTAGAGCAACTACTAAATCAAAATCTGGAGCGGGAAACGAGTCTCGAACTCGCGACCTCAACCTTGGCAAGGTTGCGCTCTACCAACTGAGCTATTCCCGCAGATTCACTTTATACATGTGAGCATGTTTTGTGGAGCGGGAAACGAGTCTCGAACTCGCGACCTCAACCTTGGCAAGGTTGCGCTCTACCAACTGAGCTATTCCCGCAGATTCACTTTATACATGTGAGCATGTTTTTGGAGCGGGAAACGAGTCTCGAACTCGCGACCTCAACCTTGGCAAGGTTGCGCTCTACCAACTGAGCTATTCCCGCGTTTCTCATTCGTGCTGAATGAAGAAGCAACATTATATCGATGAAAAAATTTGTGTCAAGGCTCTTGGCTAGTTTAATGAGGTGTTTTTTGCTTTCACTATGATTTTTTAGGATTTAAATTCTTTGGTAGCCATCTTCAAATAATAAAGCATTGACCAGATAGTCAGAATACAGGCAATAAGCATAAGAATATTTCCCAGTTTCCACAGCAGATTGGGTTCAGCCAGTGGGGGTGATGTCAGTAATAAAAGAAAAATAGCACCCATCTGTGCTGCGGTTTTGAATTTGCCCAGTTTAGCCACGGCAACACTGTTGCGTTTACCTAGCTGAGCCATCCATTCCCGCAAAGCGGAAATAGTGATTTCACGACCAATAATAATCATAGCAAATATGGCATAAGTGCGGCCGGTGGCTACCAGTAATATCAGTGCTACAGCTACCATTAGTTTGTCGGCAACCGGATCGAGAAAAGCGCCAAAATTGGATGTCTGTCCCCAACGGCGTGCCAGATAGCCATCAAACCAGTCAGTTATTGCGGCTGCGGCAAAAAAGCTGGCTGCCAGCCAGTTAATAATCTGGCGATCGCTAATCCAGTTTGCAGGCAAGTAAAATAATAAGGTAAATATAGGAATGATGAGGATACGCAACCATGTGAGCAATATCGGAAAATTCCAGGGCATAACGGGGTGTTCCTGACAGGTTATGATTTGGTTGGTTTACATGATACCTGTTTGAAAGCTTTAAGGTGATTTTTTATCACTAACTGACGTCTGCATCAGGGGCTGAATTTTAGTGTAGATTTAATTTTTACCTATATATCCGGTCGTTATTTGTGACTTATTGCAATTCAGGTATTTTGGCTGAGCTTTAATCTCGGGCGGTATCTAACATACTGCCCGAAATTAAAGACTGGATTATTTAACCATATCCTTGTATGCCGCATAACCTGCCGCATCCATTTCATCATAAGGGATAAACCGCAGGCTGGCTCCGTTGATGCAATAACGTAAACCGCCACGCTCCTGCGGGCCATCCGTGAATACATGTCCCAAATGTGAGTCTGCCTGATGGCTGCGTACTTCAGTTCGCTGCATGCCAAGACTGTTATCCTGATGTTCGCTAACTACTTCCGACTGTATCGGCTGGCTGAATGCCGGCCAGCCACAGCCGGAATTAAATTTGTCCCGCGAGCTGAAAAGTGGTTCGCCGCTGACAATATCGACATAAATACCAGGAACAAACAGTTCATCGTACGGATGGCTATATGGGCGCTCGGTGCCTGCGTTCTGTGTGATTTGATAAGCTTCTTCTCCTAGCTGCTGCTGTAAAGTTGCAGCATCCGGCTTATGAAAAGTTTTGGCATCATAAGTTTGAGTGGAAGTTGCAGTTTTGGGAAGCTCCGGCAAGGGCTCACGGGCTTTTTGCAGGTCAATATGGCAATAGCCTTGGGGATTTTTGTCCAGATAATCCTGATGATATTCTTCAGCCGGAAAAAATTGCTGCAGGGGCAGATTTTCTACTACGATTGGTGCTTGATAACGGCCTTGTTCGGCTTTGATTGCTGCCTGAATCACATCTCTGTCAGCAGTATCAGTATAGTAAATACCGCTGCGGTATTGGGTGCCAATATCATGTGCCTGACGATTCAGACTAGTGGGGTCTACGATACGGAAAAAATGGCGCAGTATGTCGGTTAAAGGCAAAACATCTGCATCGTATTCGACTTTTATAGTTTCAGCGTGACCGGTGTTTTGTTTACATACTTCTTCATAACTTGGATTATCGGTATGGCCGTTGGCATAGCCGGCCTGGGTGGCCAGCACGCCATTTAAACGTTTAAAATAGCCTTCCATGCCCCAAAAACACCCACCGGCAAGATAAATGGTTTTTATATTCATAATGTTATATTATATCCTTATGTGATGTATCCGTATATGCTAGCACTAGCCTGTATTGAATGAAAGATGTTGTTTTGCTTAATTATGTATGAGTGATATAAAATCTGTACTCGATTTTGGTTAATTCATGTATTGCTGCATTGGTTGAAGATTATATGAGTATTATTACTTATTTGCGTCCGGCGCGGCCGGAGGACTGTGAAGATATTTATAATGCTCATCGCTATGCGGTGCAATATACCTGCGCGCGCAAATATGATGAAACGGTGTTAAAAGCGTGGTTGTCATTATTGAATATTGAGAGTTATTTGCATACGATGGCAGATGTAAATAAAGCTTTGTGGGTTGTTGATTATAAGGGTCATATTCAGGGTTTCTTTCAGATGGATTTGGTTGATGCTCAACTGGATGCTTTATATATCCACCCGTTTGTGCATAATCAGGGGTTGGGAACAGCACTTTTGCAGCGTGCTGAAAGTGTTGCCAGTCGTGCTGGTTTGGGTATGCTGAAACTGTATGCGTCGCTGAATTCGGTTAAATTTTATGAGATCAATGGCTATACTTCGCTTGGTGAATGTGCCTTACCTCTCAATAATAAGGTTACGGTTAACTGTTTACTGATGCGTAAATATTTAACTGAGTAGATATTTATTACAAGGGTCTAGACTGGTATCTGAAATATCACCAATGGTGTGAACGGTGGGTTTTGCGGATTTTTGATTCGGTATCATTATTCTGCATGTTTGTTCAGTAAACTGTGCCAATTCTCGGAATGCGTATCTTTATTAATCCACATATAAATAATTAATAAATCAGAACTTTTAATCCGGCTGAATTAATCGGTTGTGGTGAATTTATTAGCGTCCGGGATTATTCTTTAATTTTATTGATTGATTTTATTAATTAATTTTTGATTTTTGTTTGTATTGCCATTCATGTGACAGCTATGTGCCACTTGAAATATTATTCATTTGTTGTGGATTGCCTATTTTTTAATCAATAAAAAATACATGATAAAAATCAGTAATATATTGTAGTTATCCCCATATTTTACCTAAAGTTTTGCGCTGGATTATGTGCACAGGTGGATAAGTCAGCAATAATTGTTTATATTGTTTTGTTATAAAAATAAATGAGCTTGCCAGCCGTAGTAGTGCCTGCCACAATAGCTATTTAATTCAATCAATATTAATTTGCATTTGTATGAAATGTCCCTTTTGCCAGCATCATAATACACAGGTGATTGATACGCGTTTGAGCGAATGTAATAACAGTATTCGTCGTCGTCGCCGTTGTTTTGCCTGTGACAGTCGGTTTAGTACGCTGGAAGTGGTGGAAATGCGAATGCCGCTGATTATCAAGCGTGCTGGGGAAAAGGTGCTTTTTGATCCGGCCAAGCTTTATACCAGTATTAGCAGGGCATTGCATAAGCGGCCAATGGATCGGGAAAGTATTGAAAATGCTGTAGCCGAAATCGAGACTAATCTTTACCACATGGGGGTCAAAGAAGTTCCCAGTCATATGATTGGGGATATGGTTCTTAATTTACTGGCTAAACTGGATGAGGTTGCTTATGTGCGCTTTGCGTCTGTGTATAAGAGCTTTCACGATGTTTCGGAGTTTACGCAACTGATTGCAGCATTACAAAAGGTAGATTAAAGGTATTTATTCTGTCAGGCTATTTTGGACCTGTTCGCTGCATTAGCTGCTAATTCTTGTTATACTTTGTAACCATTGTGCCTTGTCATGAAAGCTTGAATATATCATGTTGAAATCTCGTTTATGGTTGTTTGGACTAATCGCTTTGCTAGGTTTAACTGCGTGTACGCAAAAAGACACTTCTGTGACGATGGATGCCAGTGATACTCAGGTCGCAAGCAGTGATGTATCCGCTGCTGCCGCTACATCTACCCAGACGCTAACCAGTAAGGATGGCAAGCTCAGTATTGTGGTAGATGGAGGTTTTGTTGATGTAATGGATAGCGCACAGGACTGGATAGATCAGGCACAGGTAAATAACCTTACTTTGTTGCAGCATGATGATGGCAGTAATATTACCTTGGCAGTTAACAATTTGGGTGCGATAAAAATCAAGGCAGATGAATATTTCAAAAATTTGGCTGATAGCCTGAAAAACAATGCAGACATCAGCAACACTAAGGTAGGTATTGCTACCGAAAATCGGATGAACTACCGTTTCAGTCATCAGCAAAATGGCACTTTACTAAATGAAAGTTGTGTTGCTCTTGTTGGAAATAATAATCTTTATTCAGTTTGTGCCAGCAGTGAGAGTGCCAGTGATGCTGCGCTTGCTGCTACGTTGAAAACCATTAATGTACAGAACAGTTAAAAATGAGCTTTTCTGAGCTTGATAAAAAATTCATGCAAACCGCCCTTGAGCTAGCCTGGCAAGGGCGGTTTTCTACCAGCCCAAATCCGCGTGTAGGCTGCGTGATTACACGTGGTGAGCAAATTGTCGGTGAGGGATTCCACGTGCGGGCAGGGCAAGCACATGCCGAAGTGCATGCATTACGGCAGGCTGGGCAATTGGCACAGGATGCTACTGCCTATGTCACTTTGGAGCCTTGCAGCCATACCGGCCGCACAGGCCCGTGTGCTCAGGCTCTGATTGATGCTCATATCAAGCGCGTGGTTGTGGCCATGAGTGATCCTAATCCATTGGTCAAAGGTAATGGATTAAGCATATTGCAACAGGCTGGTATACAGGTTGACTGTGGTTTGTATACACGGCAGGCACGTGAACTGAATCTGGGTTTCTTATCCAGGCTGGAAAGACACAGACCTTATATCAGGCTGAAAATCGCTGCGAGTCTCGACAGCAAGACAGCATTGAGTAATGGTTTGAGCCAATGGATAACCGGTGAAGCTGCACGTAATGACGTGCAGACATTACGTGCTGAAAGCTGTGCAGTATTAACGGGTATCAATACTATACTGGCAGATAATCCACAGTTAAATGTGCGGCGTTTTTCTGCATTGCGACAGCCACTACGTATCATTCTGGATAGTAAGCTGCGTATCACTCCAGCTTATCAGGTGATTCATGATGTGAATAGTCCTACCTTGATTGTTACCACGGTTAGCGACAGTGTTAAAAAAGCTGTTTTTGACCCTTATCCACATGTTTCCATTCTTACAGTGCCAACCAATCAGCATGGCCAGATTGATTTGCAAAAATTATGGCCTGCTTTGGCTCAACGCGATATTGGTCTGATACTGGTTGAAGCGGGCTCCATCCTGAATTCTGCTTTACTTGCTGCTGATGCCGTAGATGAAATAATTTATTATCAGGCTCCGAAAATTCTCGGAGCAGCAGCACGCAATGCTATTGAGTTAGCGGAAAATCCACAGGCTTTAATCGATTCTGAATGGCAGACAGTGACGGTAGAGGTTTTGGATCAGGATTGTCGCTGGTCATTACGTCATCAACAAAGTACGGAGTGGTTAACAGGAGCGGTGGGATAAGGTTTGTAACTGGGCTGTTTATTCAAACAATCTCTACTTTATATAAAAACAGTGCTGAAAATAAACTATCGTTGTGTAACAATAAGCCTCATTGCTTGAGTGCTTCATTTATGTAACATCATATTTTTAGCATCATTGTTGATATTCTATTGGTATTTTAAAACAAAGGCTTCGCCATGCGTATTTTATTAACGGGTTCAAAAGGTCAGGTAGGTAGTTGCTTAAGAGACAGATTGCCGGAAAGTTGGGAATTGATTGCCAGTGACTCGCAGACACTGAATATTACTGACGCACATAATGTGCTCAATATGGTGAAAACTTTTGAACCGGATGTGATTATAAATGCAGCAGGTTACACCAAAGTTGATGCCGCAGAAACCGATATAGCCAAGGCTTTTGCAGTGAATGCAACAGGAACATTGAATCTGGCTCAGGCTGCCCGGGCAATTGGCGCACGCCTGATTCATCTGTCTACTGAGCAGGTATTTGATGGCCATCATCATGTGATTCTGACAGAAAATATGGCACCCAATCCACTGAATGTATACGGACACAGTAAGCTGGCAGGAGAGTTACTGGCTTTAAACGCACACGTAGATACCGCTGTTATTCGTACTTCATGGGTATACAGTGAACATGGACACAATTTTGTCAAAATCATGTTGCAAAAAGGATTAGAAACATCGACTATTCGCGTGGTAGACGATCAGATTGGCTGTCCCACCTATGCAGGAGATTTGGCTGAAGCCATTATCCGCCTTGCTGCATTAACGAATCCTGCGCGCGGATTAATGCATTTTGCTGGTAGCCAGCAAATGAGTTGGGCAGATTTTGCCCAGCGTATTTTTGCTGAAGCTGCTGAAATTGATGAGCGTTACAAACAGGTCAAAGTTGAGCGGATTGGCACTGCTGATTATCAGTCAGCAGCCAGACGACCAGAGTTTGGTATTCTGGATAGCCGTACTTTGCAAAATCTGCTTCCGGAGCCAGTAGTCGATACACCTTTAGCGCACATTGTTGCTAAGCTACTGGATTAAAAGTATGTACAAAAAAGCGGGTTACTCGATAACCCGCTTTTTAATGCCTGATAGCATTACTTTTGTGTACGCATATCATGGTGCTCAATAATAAAGCCAGCATCCCGATACGTACGAAAACGCTGTCGTGCAGCAGCTATTTCATCCAGATCAGTACTTACCAGCTCCAATACTCGCTCTGGTATCTGCGGAGCATCACACCAATAAACATCCGCCAGATTAATAACCACCCAATCTTTCTGTATTGTTGGTAAATCTGTGCCATGAGCCAGTAATACCAATTGCCCGGCAATCAGCTGTGGTTGTTGCGGTGACCAGATTTCATGTGGGATGAAACTAGTGGCCTGAAACGACCACAGAGCTTGATCAAACCGACTCATACTGCTTTCATCTTCTAACCAGATCAGAACGCTTGCTCCACTTTTATATACTTTTTGAGTCAGCCGGCAAGTAAAAGAGACTGGATCAGTGATATGAGTATAAAAAGTAGTAGTGGCCATATCGTCTCAAATTCAGGATTGCTGAATCAGATATTCAAGCAGCAGCGGAACAGGGCGGCCTGTAGCACCTTTATTGTTGCCTGAATGCCAGGCTGTACCAGCAATATCCAGATGTGCCCATGGATAGGCTTCGGTAAAACAGGACAAAAATGCCGCAGCAGTAATCGTTCCGGCAGCACGTCCGCCTATATTCTGCAAATCAGCAAAATTGGATTTTAGCTGTTCTTTGTATTCGTCGAATAAAGGCAATTGCCAGGCTTTATCATTAATACTGGCAGCTGCCTGTAATATCTGATCGATAACTGACTGATTGTTGCCCAGTACGCCTTGCGCAACATGCCCCAGTGCAATGATACAGGCACCAGTTAATGTGGCCACATCGATTACTGCTTTGGGCTGGAAACGTTCAGCATAGGTAAGAGCATCACACAAAATCAGCCTGCCTTCTGCATCGGTATTCAAAACCTCAATATTCAAGCCATTCATGGCTTTAATAATATCACCCGGTTTGACTGCATTACCGGAAGGCATATTTTCACAGGCAGGAACGACGGCTACCAGATTCAGTGGCAGTTTAAGCTTGGCAGCAGCTGCAAAAGTACCAATAACAGCAGCAGCACCACACATATCAAATTTCATTTCATCCATCGCAGCACCCGGTTTAAGGGAAATACCGCCGGAATCAAAAGTGATACCTTTGCCTACCAGAACCACCGGTTTATCTTCAGTATTCGGCGCGCCGTGATATTGCAGTTCAATAAGATAGGCACCGGCGGAACTGCCCTGTGCCACTGCCAGTAAAGCATTCATACCCATTTCCTGAATATCGGCTGCGGCCATAATTCGTGCACTGGCACCCACATCAGTAGCAATTTTGGCAGCAGAAGAGGCCAGATAGGCCGGGGTGCATAAATTACCAGGTGCATTACCCAGATCTTTACAGATATTCATACCATAAACAACAGCTTCACCTTTGCTCAGGTATTCATTTACTGCGTGAACAGTGTGGTAATTAATATATTCAAGTGATGTTGGTTTGGAATCTTTTTTAAACGCATCAAAGTGATAAACAGCTTCGCCCACCGCAATCGTAAATGCCTGTACCCATTGTTGTGCCAAGACTTCAGACAATAAACTCAAATCTACATTAATCCGGGTTTGCTCTTTGGCCCAGCTGGCAGCCGTAGCAGCCAACTTTTGCAGGCTGGCATAGTCTTCTTTTTCTATGCATACTACAGCCAAAGCCTGTACATGGTTCAGTTCAACTGTATGTGTGGCAATAAAATCTTTCTGTTGCTGCTGTAATTGCGACAATAAAGTACCAGCTACAGGATTGTTGTGTTTACTGTTTGCAGTACAGACAATAAGTAAAGAACTATTGTTTTGCGGCTGCAATTGTTCGGTTTTTATGCTAAATTCCATCTTTTCCTCTCCCATTATAAGGGCGTTGTATATATTCTGGACGAATCATGCGTTAGCTGATTTTGGATCCCCCTATTGTAACGCAGGCTGTCACTAAAATACCGGCAGTTGCACATGTGTTTATTATTTTATGATTTATCAACGCCAATTTATTAAAGAATTATCATGGGCTGCCGTTGGCATTTTCGTGATTTTGCTGATAGTACTGGTGGCTACGCAAGCAATTAACCTGCTGGGCAGGGCTGCCAGCGGCCGCGTAGCTATTGATGCAGTAACCGCATTAATTGGGTTCTGGACAATTGGCCTGACACCTGTATTACTGATTTTAACTGCCTATATCAGCATTATTACGGTACTTACCCGTTACTGGCGTGATAGCGAAATGGTTATCTGGCTGTCCAGTGGCTTATCATTAAGAAACTGGATTTATCCCTTAATGAAATTTGCTCTTCCGTTTGCAGTTCTGGTAGCAGTAGTCTCGATGCTGATTCAGCCATGGGCAGAGTGGCGTAGCCGTGAATTTGCAGAATTGCTGAAACAGAAACAGGAAATGTCATTACTGGAGCCGGGGGTATTCCGCGAAATAGGCAAAAGCCACCCACGGGTTTATTTTATTGAATCATTTGACCCTGACAGCGGCCGTGCCAGCAATCTGTTTGTACGGGAAAAGGAAAAAAATGGCAAAGACAGTACGATTTTTGCCAAACGTGGCGAGTTCAAACAGGATGGAGAAAAACGTATTCTGACTCTGGAAGATGGTTTCCGCTACTATGGCCAGCCTGGACAGGCAGACTATCAAAGGGCTTCATTTGACAAAATGACTCTGGTCATCAGCGTCAATACAATGGTTATCGATCCAAAACAAAACCGGCACACCATTCCCACTGCTGCACTATTTGCCAGCGATAAAGCCATTTACAAGGCAGAACTGATGTGGCGTTTATCATTACCGATCAGCGTAATCGTACTGGCTTTGCTGGCCTTGCCACTATCGTATTTTAATCCGCGTACCGGTCATACTTACAATATCCTGATTGCGATTGGTGTATTTTTAATTTACCAGAATGGACTAACCTTTTTACGGGATTTGGTGGAAAATGGTCGTATTCCGCTTTGGCTTGGCATATTGCCTATGCATCTTTTGATGTTTCTGGTGTTTTTATTCTTATTGAGTTGGCGCAATCGTCCATCTGCGCCATTTAAAACAGCATTTACATCATTACTCGGAGGCCGCTCCTGATGCGTTTGCTTAATCGCTATGTAATTAGCCAACTGTCCATTTGCACTTTGTATGCATTGCTGGCACTGGTAAGCTTATACAGCTTCTTTGACATTATGGGTGAAATCAGCCACGTTGGTGATGGGCGTTATACTGCCAATAAAATGCTGTATTACGTTTTATTACTGATTCCCACACATGCTTATGAGCTTATGCCTCTGGCTGTGCTGGTAGGTGCACTGGTATGTCTGAATCAGATGGCCAGCGACAGTGAATTTACCGTAATCAGAACTTCTGGTATCAGCTTGGCCAGCATTATTGGCATGATGTTGCAGTTTGGCTTGCTGTTTGCCATTATTGCTGCGTTACTGGGTGAATATGTTGTACCTAAAACCGGCCCTTATGCAGAACAGTATCAGTTGCATGCCCGTCAGAACAGCATTAGTGCCGGAGATAGTGGTATCTGGTTGAAGCAGGGGCATGATATTGTGAATGTCGCTGAAATGTTACCTGACGGCAGCTTAAAAAACATCAGCATATATCGCCATGATGAACAGTTCCATTTAACAGAAACTTTGCATGCATCCAGTGCCAAGGTTGATTCTCATGCCCAGCAGGGTAAAAAATCGAAGTGGCATTTGCATCAGGTAGACCAGTCTGTTCTGCAAGAGCATCAGATAACAGTAAATCATCTGGGAAATCTGGATTGGCACATGTCCATCAATCATCAGTTGCTTAATATATTGCTGGTAGCGCCTGAACAGATGTCTATTCTGGCACTGTCGACTTATATCAAGCATTTGAAAAATAATCACCAACAGACTACCCGCTACGAACTGGCATGGTGGCGTAAAATTGCCTATCCATTGGCCTGTATCGTTATGGCACTGGTAGCACTGGCTTTTACACCACAGCAGAACCGTGGCGGAAATATGGGCTTGAAACTTTTTTATGGAATCTGTTTAGGACTGTTATTCCATTTTTCAGGGCGGTTGTTTGGATTTACCAGTCAGTTATATGGGGTACCAACCCTGATTGCCGCATTTCTGCCTACATTGTTATTTTTATGTCTGGCTGTATACCTGATTAGACGGCAAGAAAAGCGGTAATATCCTGCTACATGCTCTAAGTGATTTTATTAACTTCAAATTTAGATATAGATGAATTAATTCCTAAATACTTTTCAATAGAATATCAACAAACGGTAGACGGTAAAAAGACTTGCTTTAGCGAATTTGCATCACATATAAAAGTGTTGCTTAGATTGATAAAACAATTTGATATCACCTTGATGCTATTTCTGAATCGGCTAATCAGGTTCATACACATCATTTTGTAAAAACATCAAAATTGATAATGGTACTAGCCAATTTGAAGCTTTTGCTTGATTTGTTATTGAAAAAAATTACTGCCTGCAATGATTTAACCTATCAATTAAACGGCTATATAAATAATCAGCAACTAGGTTCCCGGCATTAAACTTTATCGTAGATGGATTAAGATTCAGTTAATTAAATTATTCTCCATCAAATATTATCTTTAAATTATTTCATATAGAGGTATACAGCAAATTTGCAATTTGGATAGAGTATATATAAAAAGGCATATGAATATTTTTAAAGAGCAGGTGCGTATTTCAGGCAATATTAATGCGTTAATACAAATATTGTTATTAGTGTTTGAGTACAAATTTTTATCATATTAATAAAGTTAATTGATTTACCGTTGTTTATATTTGTTTGCTGCCGTAGAGGTCAGATAACACATTAGATAGATTATAAATTGAATTAAATAAAGCACTCTCTAGCTTACTAACAGGCAAACGCGGAACAGATAATGCCATGCATAATTATTTCAGTAATACTTTCAAATGGATATACACAGCCAATATAAACGTAAATGCCTAATAAAGTAATTTATGCAATTTTTTCTGTTCATCTGCTTCAGTCAAAATGCCAGCATTTTGTAATAGCTGAATATAAGTAGTGATATAGCCATATTGTGCTTCTGCCAATTTCTGTTCGGCATCGGCTTTGGCCTGTAATGCCTGTAATTCGTCCAGATTACTGCGTACACCTACTTTACGGCCTAATTGAGTAGCTTGTAATTTTACTGTATTGGCTTTTAATAACTGTTGCTGCGCCTGAATCTGATACAGATTACCTAATGTGGTTTGATACGCCTGAGTAATATTCAGTTCAATTTTACGTTCAGTAGCTATTAATAAAAATTTATTTTGCTGTTCTCTGGCTGCTGCTTCTTTAATTTTGCTGTGAATCAAGCCACCACTGAATAAGGAGGCTGAAAGCTGAACTGTTACGATACCGCCTTTACTGCGAGTGCCATGATTCATACCATAAAACTGCTGAATCTGATGGTTGTCCTGATAGCCGCCATTAAGCGTTAGTTTTGGCCAGTTCTCTGCTTTAGCAGCAATATAAGCTTGCTTGGCATTTTCCAATGCCAGCTTTTGCTGCTGCCATTCAGGATTATTTTTTTGCGCCAGATTTATCCAGTCTGCTTTACTTGATTTACCAAGTAAATCGCCAAAATCAGTATTTTTTAAACGCTTAATTTTCTTCGGATCCAGTCCTGTAATATTAGCCAGATTATTTTGTGCTACCAGCAGATCTGTCATCGCACTGACTTTTTTTGCCCGGGCAGCTTCATAGCCTGCTTGTGCCTCATTGGTATCTACAATAGTAGCTGCGCCCTTATTAAATAAGGCTAGTGCTTGCCTGATCTGCATTGCATAGGCTTCTTTTTCTTTTTCAATTGAAACCAGCTTGTCTTCAATCAGCAATACCTGAAAATAAGCATTGGCTACTTTAAGCAGCAGATCTTCTTTCACATTTTCCAGCTGCCAGTCGGCCATGTTAGCGGTAATTTTACCTTGCTGGTATTGTGCCCATTTGGCTTTATCAAACAACGCCTGACTTGCCTGTACATTCCAGCCGTGTGTCTGGGTAGTACTGGACAGGGAGGAGGGCTGTTTCTGATAGATATAATTAGTATTTACCTGTGGCAGTAACGCTGCTCGTGTTTGTACCAATTGCTCTTTATGAGCATCCCGCTCATTTTGAGCTGCTGCATATTCTGCTGAATAACTTATTGCAGCCTGCCAGGCATCAAACAAATCGAATGCCTGTGCAGTTGTAGAGATAATACCGCAGCCAATAAGAATAGAAACAGCTTGCCAAGTACCAATACGAATATATTTTTGCATCAACGTTCTCGCATACTTTCATCAACTTTAGTTTGTAGCGGGCTTAACAAATAAGTGATAACGCGACGCTTACCGGTTTTAATCTCAGCGGTTACATTCATACCCGCTGTTAAATTAACCTTTTTACCATCTACCATTAGATAATTTCTGTCCATAACAATGGTCGCAGCAAAAACCAGTCCCAATTTTTCATCTTCAATCGCATCAAAGCTGACATGTTTTACTTTACCGGTTAAATAGCCATAACGGGTATAAGGGAAAGACTCAACTTTGATAACAGCATCTTGGCCAGCCTTAATAAAACCAATGTCTTTATTTGGCACCAATGCCTCAATTTCCATCTGATCCTGATCAGGTACGATTACCATAATCTGTTGAGCCGCCGTGACCACTCCGCCCACAGTATGGGTGGCAAGCTGTTGTACCGTACCATCAACTGGCGACTTTAACGTCATTAACTGTTTGCGCTGCAATGCTTTGTCTGTCGCTTCAGTAAGTTGCTGGATTTGCTCATTTGCCTGTCGCAGCTGATCAAGCGTATCGCGTTTGAGCGTATTAGTTTGTAACTGACGATTCTGCTCGGCTTCACGTATACTTTCCTGAATCTGCCGAAGCTGGCTGCGCTGGCTGGCTAAATCATTTTTATTCTGAATATACTTGCTTTGCTGTTCATAATAAGCGTGTTTGGAAACAAAGTTCTGCGCCAGCAAATCTTTGTAATCTGCTGTACGGCTCTGCTCAATAGCCGTGGTTTGTTCAAGTTTGCTCACCTGCGATTGAGTTCCCTGAAGCTGTGCCTGATGTTCGCGCAACACTGTCTGTAACTGGGCATCCTGAGTAAACCATGTTTGAAACTGATGTAATGCCAGCGATTGTGCTTCTATAATCTGCTCAGGATTAAGATGCCATTGTGCAGCCAATTCCCGATCCAGTTGAGGAGGTTGATGCGTGTCCACTGCACGGATAACTGCTTCCAGACGCAATTTATTTAAACGGGCGGCCTGTAGGGATTTTTCCGATTGCGCATAGTCACTATCGGAACCGATACCACTTAACTGAACCAGTATCTGGCCACTCCTTACGTGGTCGCCATTTTTGACTGCAATTTTGTCGACTACTGAAGTTTCCAGTGGTTGGATTATCTTACTGCGCCCACCGGGAGTGGTTTTACCCATAGCAACAGCAACAATATCCAGCTTGCCAATTAATGCCCATAAAAGCGCAATAACAGCAAACAATATAATCAGGCGTGCAGTCCATTTGGGGGCAGCGGAAAGAGGTGTTTCCGTTAATTCCAGATGTGCCGGTAAAAAAGCACGCTCGTCTTCATCGCGTTTAGGCGGGTCGAGCTGAAAACGGACAGACCAAACATTTTTCCACACCGTAGTATAGCGGTGCAGGAACTCTTTAAAAGCTTGAAAGCGAATACCCATAATCTATTTTCTTATTCTGGTTTCAATTTAGCTATTCTGGAGCTGATATAAGTAGCGATAGTAACCGTGCGGCTTAGCGAGCAACTCCTGATGAGTTCCTTCTTCTACTATACTGCCTTTATCCATGGCAATAATGCGATTGGCCATACGAACAGTAGAAAGGCGATGGGCAATAATCAAAACTGTGCGGCCTTTGCAAATAGCCTGCATATTTTGCATAATGGCTCGTTCGGATTCATAATCCAGCGCACTAGTTGCTTCATCCAAAATCAGAATCCGCGGATTTCCTACCAAAGCCCGAGCAATGGCAACACGCTGCTTTTGGCCGCCAGACAGCCCTGCACCCTGTTCACCAACTATAGTGTCATAGCCTTCTGGCAGTTCCATAATAAAATCATGGGCACCAGCCATTTTGGCAGCATACATTATTTTTTCCAGAGGCATCCCCGGGTCGGCAAGTGCTATATTGGCGCGGATACTCTGATTAAGCAGTACATTTTCCTGAAGTACTACACCCACCTGACGGCGCAACCATGCCGGATCAGCCAGCGCCAGATCATTACCATCTACCAATACTCGTCCACGCTCTGGCGTGTATAAGCGCTGCACCAGTTTGGTTAAGGTAGATTTGCCAGAACCGGAACGTCCGACAATACCCAGAATTTCACCTGGCTTAATCTGCAAATTTAAGTCACGCAGAATTTCTGCACCATCCGGACGATAGCGGAAAGAGATTTTTTCAAATTCAATCTGGCCTTTGATATTCGGCAATGCCACGCGTGAAGTAGGATTTTCTGTCGGGGTATTTAAAATATCGCCAAGGCGGGAAACAGAAATACCCACCTGCTGGAAATCCTGCCACAGCTGTGCCAAACGGATAACAGGTGCCGCAACTTGACCTGCAAGCATATTAAATGCAATTAACTGACCCACTGTCAGCTCACCTTTAATCACCAGATGAGCACCCAGCCATAAAGTAACAACTGTCACCAGTTTCTGAATCAGCTGCACACCCTGTTGGCCAATAGTAGCAAGGCGGGTAACGCGGAAACCAGAGCTAACATAAGCAGCCAATTGTTGATCCCAGCGTCTGGTCATTTGAGGTTCAACCGCCATAGCCTTAATCGTACCGATTGCTGTTACTGATTCAACCAAAAATGACTGATTATCAGCATTTCTGGCAAATTTATCATTCAGCCGCGAGCGTAAAATAGGGCTGATAGTTGCAGACCAGATGTAACTATCCCTTAAAATAGTACAGCTCTGAAGTAGAAAATTCTCTTTATTAACCCACAGAGGATTTAATCATGAAAAAAATGACTGAACATCAAATCGTATCTATTTTAAAAGAAGCTGAAGCCGGTATTCCTGTTAAAGAACTTTGCCGTAAATATGGCATCGGCAACTCGACTTTTTATAAATGGCGGCAAAAATACGGTGGTATGGAAACCTCCGATATCAAACGTTTAAAGGAGCTGGAAGCTGAAAACCGTAAACTTAAGCAAATGTTTGCCGAGCTCAGTTTAAAATCTCAGCTTCAGGAGGAAATCATAAAAAAGCTATAGTGCCTACCAAGGCACGTAAAGCTTGGGCTGTGCAATTACAAGAAAGTCATCCTGTTACTATTGCTATGAGCTGCGCAATTGTTGGCTTAAGCCGCTGTGCTTACTATTATCAACCTAAATTACCGGATGACTCGGTGATTGTGTCAGTACTCAGTGCTATCACTGACAGGCATTTACGCTGGGGCTTTCCCAAGTGTTTTAATCGTATCAGAAAGCTCGGCTATAAATGGAATCATAAACGGGTGTATCGGGTGTATTGTGAATTAAAGCTTAATCTCAGGGTAAAGCGTAAAAAAT
>NZ_MDVC01000066.1 GCF_002777425.1 Snodgrassella alvi | reverse complement strand
AATATATTTTTACATTATTTAAATCATTAAGGAGTATAACATGACTAAACCCAAATTTGAGACTATGTGGGCAAATTTTGCACGTATTAATGTCAGCGTTAAAGAGGTAGGAAACAGGATTGGCGGTAAAGTGCAATACAACATTGATCAGGGAATTTTTCAGAATGCCTGTGCAATACGAATGAGTTATACCCTTAATTATTCTGGAGTTCCAATCAAACCCAATCCACGGTGGGACACATCGTCCGGTGCAGACAAAAAATGGTATATATTCAAAGTCTCTCATCTTATCGAATTTTTGAAATCCACTCTTGGCAATCCGGATATTACAGTAAAATCAAAAGCCGATATGAGTGCCTTACAGGGGGAAAAAGGATTAGTTGTTTTCAATGTTCCTTGGTCTGATGCGACGGGTCACGCCACACTATGGGATGGTTTCGGTTGTTCTGATAAATGTTATTACGAATCAGCAAGTGAGGTTAAATTATGGATTTTAAAATAATATCATTAAGTAGCTTACTGATGCTCAGTATGTCTACAGCATCTGCTCAGGAACGTTCCTTTCTGAAAAATGATCTGGAAAATTTCACCCTTAGCTATTGTCTCGCACAAATTGACTCTGGTGAGATTCTGCAGCGAGAAGCTAATGCTGCAGTCGGAGCTTATGTTGAACGCGGTCGCTATCCCGCTGAAGCCTACGAAGAAGCCGCACAGGTTACCCATGATTATCTGAAACGTCCTTATAAAAGTTACAATACAGGTATACAGCTGACGGTGATGAAATGTATTGATGCCTCACAGAGTAATGAAATCGCAGCAATCAAAAACCGTTATCTTCAGAAAAAATAATCATCATTTTCTTGTGCGGTACTGGATGCACTATAACAATTTAAATAATAACACATATTTGAATAACAAAATCAAGGGATAGTCGTTTGTTAAATTCTACCGGACACAAAGAGCCTAACGAGGAATGTAAGCGTTTGTGATATACCAATAAACATAAGCCGAAAGGGCTTGCTGTTATTCCTCGGTTATCATCAACTTTTCCCCTTAACAAACTCAGTTTTAATATCTTTAAATGTTGCTTCTGCAACCGCATTGTCATGCCGGCACTTTTTTTACTCAACGAACGTTGAATATTAAATGTATTAAAACACTCATCTAGCAACTGATTGTTAAACTTCTTTTCTCTATCTGAATGAAATAGACTTAATGATGATTGCGGTAGCTTAAACCGACTTAATACACACATCACTACAACTGCTGTTTTATATTAACCAACACCATAGTCGGCAATCTGTCGATTAGATAAATTCAGTAACACACATAAATAAATCCAGTGCTGGCAAACACGCTTATAGGTTAAGTCTGCCACTATAATCTACTGTTAGGCACCTGCATCCAACTGACGCTGTAAATGATTAGCTGTTGCTGCGTCATTGCTTGCCCGTTTGATATCCTCAATAACGTTTAATTGTGTACTTTGATATCAATGTTAGCGACCTCATTACCCAGGCAATGTAACGAAGGAAAACACTGATGCCCGCTTGTTATAAGGCAAAACGAATGCGTCTGGTTCCGTATGATTAATAGCTGCGATTAAAAATAGCTAATATCTTGTCGGCGTAATTGGCAATCAATTTCTGTTTGGTTGCTTTGCACTGATTATAGACATAATGTCTGGCTATCCCCAAGCAGCGACATAGTACCGCTACAGCATAACAGTGTTGGTTTACTTTCAGGGTTTTAATTTTCATCCCATGATCAGTACAGCCTACTTTGGAATAACGTTTTCCATCCGTAGCTGTTTAAGCTCTTTTCGTAACGCAATCAGTTCATTTTGTTCTGGAGTGCGGTTATCTTTAGTATTAAATGAATCACTTTTACTTGATTGGTTTATCCAGCTGTCTAAAGCGGATGGCATCAAATCATATTCCTTGAGCACTTCACTGCGCGATTTTCCCTATTGATATAGTTTAACCATTTGCCCTTTGAAATCAGCACTAATAGTGCGTTGTGCGCGTTTTTATTGATGTATCATCTTTTCCTTTTAGTTTTAGAGTAAAGTTGACCTTGCCCCTAAAAATTTGTATGCCTTAGTGTAGCCATTCCACTAATTCAAACCACCTATGAGGAGATAAATGGCAGATAGAATACATTTATCCCGTTTGCTTAAAAAGCTAATAAATAAGCCAGTCAACTAATTCAAAGACAAATTTCAATTTTAAACATACAGCATATTTAAATTGCATTAATATCATAATATGGTACAATTTCTACATAACTATCAGTTAATCCATAGATAGAACAACTTTTTACCTAAGACTTACTTATAACTTACAATAACTTAAATATACGTCTTTAATATTACATTTATTATTAATTGGAATATTAATTTAACGAATTCTTGACAAATACAATTATTCACCAGTATGATAACCAAGCTGTATTAAATAGTACGGCCAGCTCTGGAAGGCTGTTTTATCAGGCAGATGGGCCATTAATATTTTTATATTATGGTATTTCATATTCTGTTTACCAAGTCATTGGCATACCTTTCCCATGGTAGACAATGGCAGGGAGGCTTTATGCCTGCCGGTTCTGATTAACGGTCTTCCAGCCTTGCCATTCTTCTGCCGCCCATGCGTCTGGAAGCGCATAGCGGTTTGGTTAGAATAATCAGGAAGGGCAGTGTTTATGACTATTTTTTTGACGGGAAACCGCCATTTGGAAGCGTACATGTTACGCCTGTTTCCTCCATCGATGATTTTAGTGAACAGCACGCAGGTTTCACCGAAGTTTTGTCATATTAATTTGCGTGAAAACAACACTTTTAAACCTGATAGATACCCATTTATCAGATATAAATTGAATTACCTGAAAAAACTGATTATTTACCAGTTAAGCCCGACAGTGTAACTGCTAGAGTATTATAATCAGGGATGGAACAGTTAGTTTTTATAACATATTATATTTATTGAATTTAGTATATTATTTTGTATTAATCGCTACAATTTTCAGAGTGTAGCAAAGGGTTGAAGAAATGTTTCAAAAAAGGAATTGTCTAAATAATTTCGGATAAAGTCAGCACAGAATCACGGATTCTGGTCATTATCCACTACCGTTTTGTTTGTCTATGTTTCCTGGTTCTTTAGCTTTTAAGGGGCGGAACCAGGCTTTTTGCATTCTGTGCTAGCATTATTTTTTATAATAACCTATCAGCAACATAGTCTACAGTCATTTCAGTGTTTCATCGCAGCATGCCCCTCATCACGTAATTGCAGTATTTTCTTACCCTCACTTTTGGCTTGTGCCATTTTTCCAGCCTTAACCAGCTTACTGGCCTTATCGATTTCGGCAATTAATTTATCTATTTCTGACTGGTATATCCGAAGTTTAGGATTATTCGCCGCAGCATTTGTCAGCCCATATGGTTTTTGTGCACGAACCGCCACGGCAGCAGTACGCATACTGGCTAAAGCCTTGCTGGCATCAGCCACCGTTTGCGCTGCATTAAAGCGCGCATAGCTCATCGTAATCGCACTCATATACATATTTACTTCATTGGCCTGTACAGCCACGGCGGATAGCACCAGAGATAATGACAATATCCCAGTAGACAGAAAGCGTTTCAGTGTCATTTGATTTTCCTGTTATTCAGTTAACCCTTACCAGCCAATAATCAAACCAGCAAATATATTTAGTAGTACGGATTGAACTCTTTTCAATCGTGTTTATAGCCAGCATACTCTGATGAAATATTTTAACAGCAGTATGCCATTATGTAGCAGAAACTAAGAATTTCGCCTTGTTACAAGTGTTACAGACTTTGTGCCTGGATCAGTCTGCGCAAAAAATGATCACAGCGATTCAGCTGTTCCAGTTCGATATATTCATTGGCTTTATGTGCCACCGCAATGCTGCCGGGTCCACACACTACCGTGCTGATACCGCTATGCTGAAACTGACCACCTTCAGTAGCATAGGCTACTTTAGCACGCTGCTCAGTATCTACCAGTTGAGCAATCAATGCATGTAACTGCTGATTATTCGCATCATTTAAGGCCGGTACCTGTACATTATGCATTAGTTTAATTGCTGCTTCTGGTGCAACTGCCTGCATGGCAGGTAAGAGCTGGGTGGTAATGTAGTGCTGAACCGGTTCAATCAGCTCTTCCACTGTCATATGCGGCAGATTACGGTAATCAAACTCAAAGGCACAGTAATCAGGCACAATATTGATGGCTGTACCACCTCGAATCAGGCCGGTAGATACCGTAGCAAACGGTACATCAAACGCATGATCCAAATCAGCACGTTGCTGTAACTGTTGCGCCAGCTGATTGATAAATACAATCAGGCGGGCAGCATACTCAATGGCATTCACGCCATTGGGTGTAAGCGAAGAATGAGCATTCTTACCGTGTACTTCACAACAGAACGTATGGATACCTTTGTGAGCCACGACCATCTGCATGGATGTGGGTTCACCCACAATACAGGATTGTGGCTGCAAACCTCGTTTCTTCAGCTCCGCCAGCATAACTGGCGCACCCAGACAGCCGATTTCTTCATCAAAAGACAAGGCGATATGTAACGGCATTTTCAGCTTGGCCGCCTGCATAGCCGGAACCGCAGCCAGCACGCTAGCAATAAAACCTTTCATATCACTACTGCCGCGGCCATATACACAACCATCACGCACATTGGCCACAAACGGGTCAGACAGCCAGTTTTGTCCATCCACCGGCACCACATCGGTATGACCGGAAAACACCAGTCCGCCAGAGGTACTGCCATCAGCTGCAGCAATGGTTACAAACAGGTTAGCTTTGTCACCGCTTGCGTTATGTGCCAGCCATGGCGACAGTTTCCGGCTTTCCAGATAACCGGCCACATGGTTAATCAAGGCCAGATTACTCTGGCGGCTAGTAGTATCAAAAGCAATGAGCTGACGTAACCAGTTAAGGGTATCCACAACAATTCTCCAGTAAATTCTGCTTTAACCATAACATATTTTATGCCCCTAGCGTAGTTACTGCTGCATACAGTATCCTGTTTAACGCAGATAATCGCTACAATAGCTATTTATTTAAAGGCACAACAAATGAAACAACAATTCGATTTAGCCGGACATCCTCATATTGCGTTATGTGATTTACTTAAGCTGGCCGGACTGGCAGAAAGCGGAGGCCGGGCCAAGCAACTGATTGCCGAAGGCAGGGTGCTGCGCAATCACCAGCCAGAAACCCGCAAAACAGCAAAAATTATTGCTGGTGACTGTATCCAACTGGCAGACAATGAAATCTGCGTCATTAACAGTCAGGTATGAATACACCAGAATTATTAACTGCACCAGTGCCACCGGAAGACTGGGCGTGCTGTAACAGCGATTGTGGCGATGCCTGCGTCTGGCAAATTTATTACCGCGAAAAAGCTGCCTATCAAGCACAACAGGCGCAACTGACCACATCATCTCATACAGATGGAAATAACCCATGAGTATTGATTTACACTGCCATTCTACTGTTTCCGATGGTGCTCTGACACCAGCAGAAGTTGTACTACGGGCGCATGCCAATGGCTGTACCCTGCTGGCACTGACAGACCACGATCACACTGGTGGTGTGGCTGCGGCACGCCTGCAGGCAGCGCAATCAGGAATAACTTTGATTAATGGCGTGGAAATCTCGGTAAGCTGGCGCGGACGCACCATCCATATAGTCGGCCTGAATATCGCTCTGGAAGACGAGGTATTACAAACCCTGCTCCAGCGCCTACGCAGTGGCCGCCTGCTGCGCTTACAGGCCATTGCCGACAAGCTAGCCAAAAAAGGCATAAGTGATGCCTATGAAGGTACACTGGCATTGGCTACCAATATAGATATGGTAACCCGGACGCATATTGCTGATTTTCTGGTCAACACCGGCCATGTGAGTAAAAAAGCGGATGCTTTTCGCAAATATCTGGGTGATGGTAAATCCTGTAGCGTCAGACATCAGTGGGCTGAATTGGCTGACGTTGTCGCTGCTATCCGGCACGCTGGTGGTATTGCGGTTATTGCGCACCCAATGCGCTATGAACTCTCCGCCACTGCTCGCCGCAATCTGTTTAGTGATTTTAAGGCCTGTGGTGGTGCGGCTATAGAAGTACACAGTGGGCGTTCCAGTCTGAACGACCGTCTGAACTATGCCTTGCTGGCACAACAATTCGGATTTTTAGCCAGTTGCGGCAGTGATTTTCACCGCGATGGTGATTTTGGCGGTGGTCTGATTGGCTCCTGCCCACCATTGCCACCAATATGCCAGCCAGTATGGTCTCACTTTACTTAATGATCACCGTAAATCTGAACAACCAGACTGACGATAAAAAAATAATCATTAATTTTGCTTTATTTTAAGCAAAAGGATGACCATATTTATTACACATCACTGATAACAATACAAGTTATGCAAGTTCAGATATTGCTTTAACGCCGGCTTATTTTTGAATTCAAGCATTTTCATGAATTTAAGATAAAAATTACAGAGCATCAGTTCTGGTTAGCTGTTACTAAATTATAGTCACAGCGAACTTCCCCAGCCAATAATCAACCTTTTTCCTGAATCCTGCAATTGACGTTATGCGCTTTCCCAATCTGAATATTCGTTCAAAATAACAAAATTGCCTAACTCATAATTTAAGACATCCTTTTACACAACCACTAGAATGAATGGCTGTTATTGATATCAATAATAGCTATATATTAATAAAATAATCATTCCGGCAATTTAATCCTGCAACACTTGCCCGCAGTAACCAATAATGAGCAGCAACCTGAGCATAGGTGCCAACTACAACGTCTTACTGCGACGTAGAATAATCAGCGGATTGCTGAACAGAAATAGAAAGAGCCTTACAATCTTGTCAAAAAAAGCATATTAGCCCCGTTTCAGAACGCTATCTGATTAAAATCTATAGCCGAAGATAAATTATATCTGTGAGACTATTACAGGATGTATGATAACTGTCTACCTGCTATCATTTCACTCAAGCCAATTATTTGCTAACAGGATAAATCATGAAGTCTCGTGCCGCAGTTGCTTTCGCTCCAGGTGAAGCATTGAAAATTATCGAAGTAGATGTCGCACCGCCCAAGGCAGGTGAAGTACTGGTGAAAATCACCCACACCGGTGTATGCCATACTGATGCATTTACCCTGTCTGGGGCTGACCCAGAAGGCGTATTTCCTGCCATTCTTGGCCATGAAGGTGCTGGTATTGTCGTGGAAATTGGTGAGGGCGTAACTTCGGTCAAACCGGGTGATCATGTGATTCCCCTGTACACTGCCGAGTGCGGCGAATGCTTGTTCTGCCGTTCAGGCAAAACCAACCTGTGTACCGCAGTGCGAGCCACACAGGGCAAAGGGCTGATGCCGGACGGCACTACGCGCTTTTCCTATCAGGGACAGCCAATTTATCACTATATGGGCTGTTCTACTTTCAGCGAATATACCGTAGTAGCAGAAGTATCACTGGCCAAAATCAATCCCGAAGCCAGACACGAGCAGGTATGTCTGCTCGGCTGTGGGGTAACTACCGGCATCGGTGCGGTACACAATACAGCCAAAGTGCAAGCTGGCGATACGGTTGCCGTATTCGGACTGGGCGGTATCGGACTGGCCGTGGTACAGGGTGCACGACAGGCTGGTGCCGGACGGATTATTGCGATTGATACCAATCCGGCCAAATTTGCGCTGGCCAAACATTTTGGTGCTACTGAATGCATCAATCCGCATGATTATCAGGAACCGATACAGCAGGTCATTATCCGCCTGACTGAATGGGGCGTAGACCACAGCTTTGAATGTATCGGCAATGTGGACGTTATGCGTGCGGCATTGGAATGTGCACACCGTGGCTGGGGACAAAGCATTATTATTGGCGTAGCTGGTTCTGGTCAGGAAATAGCTACACGACCTTTTCAACTGGTTACCGGACGGGTATGGAAAGGATCTGCATTTGGTGGGGTTAAAGGCCGTACACAACTGCCGGGGCTGGTAGAAGAGGCAATGCAAGGCAAAATTGAGCTATCACCATTTATCACCCATACCTTTCCACTATCAGATATCAACCAAGCATTTGAGCTGATGCATACTGGTGAATCCATACGCTCCGTCATTTACTACTAACACACAAGTGTGCACATAAATAATCTATTTACATTAGATCAACACGGATAAACTGATATGGCTGAAATCACTCTACTGGCTACCCACAAACTGTTTAACGGCGAACAACGGCGTTATCGGCATTACAGTCGCTACAACCAGTGTGACATGACTTTTTCCGTGTACCTGCCATCACGTGCTCTACAGGGTTATCGGCTACCTGTAGTGTACTGTCTCAGCGGGCTTACCTGTACCGATGAAAATTTTTCCGTTAAGAGTGGCGCACAGCGTTTTGCGGCTGAATGGGGCATAGTACTGATTATGCCAGACACCAGCCCACGTGGCGCTGATGTAGCCAATACAGATATCTACAGCTTGGGACAAGGTGCCGGATTTTATGTTAATGCCACTCAACAGCCATGGGCACAGCATTATCAGATGTACGATTATGTGGTAACAGAATTACCCGAACTCATCGAAAAGCATTTTCCGGTCAATGAGCAGCGCAGTCTGTGCGGGCACAGCATGGGTGGCCATGGTGCGTTGATAATTGCCCTGAAAAACCCGCAACGTTATCTCGCGGTATCAGCATTTGCTCCCATTGCTCATCCGAGTGCCGGAGCATGGGGGCAGGAAGCATTCACCACTTATCTAGGAAGTAATCAGGCAGACTGGGCTGCATACGACAGTACGGAGCTGCTTACCCAAAATTCGCCATCATTACCCATTCTTATCGATCAGGGCAGTGTGGATGAATACTATCCGGCACAATTACATCCACAGGATTTCGTTCAGGCTGCCAGAAGCAAAGGAGTCAATATCCGTTATCACCTGCGCGAAAACTACGATCACAGTTACTATTTTGTTAGCACCTTTATCGAAAGCCATATCAACTTTCATGCCGAGGCATTTGGGTTATAAAGGAATAGCTAGGCGTCAATCACCGATTCGCGCGCAAACGTCTTTTCACAGTAATGACAGCGCAAACGTGTTTCGCCATGGCTAACCCGCACCGAAAAACGGCTTTGTACCGGTTCACCATGGCTGGCACAATTGCTGTTTGGACAACGAAACACTTCGGTAATGTTTTCTGGCAAAGTGAGTGTGCGTTTGCGTACTACACGAAAATTCTCAATATCATTAACCGTAGCCTGTGGAGCAAACAGGGCTAAGCGGTTGGCGGCCGCATCATCCAGAAACTGACCGGATATTTTAATAATATCCTTGCTGCCGCTGGACTGGCTGCTCAGATTAAAACCCACAGTAACCGCATTACCAGAATGCAGTAGCCTGAACTGGCGCAAAATGGTCAGTCCCTGCCCTACCGGAATGTGGTCAATCACTGTACCGTCTTTTATGGCCTCAACACTCAGCTTGGTCTGATTCATCATTTGTTTATCCTTTTGCACTGACTGCATCAATATGTTCATTCAGAATCGCTGCCAGAATAGCCTGACGCGCATACATACCATTATTGGCCTGCTGAAAGTAATAGGCATGAGGACTATTATCGACATCTGCATGAATCTCATCCACTCGCGGCAAAGGATGCAGAATACGCATATTCGGTTTAGCGTGTTTCAGCATGGCAGCACACAGACTAAAGTGGCCACTGATTCTGGCAAATTCCTGTTCATCAAAACGTTCACGCTGGATACGCGTCATATACAGAATATCCGCCCATGCCAGTGCCTCTTCCAGACTGTCGGAAGTTCGATAGGTTACACCGTTATCATCCAGCTGTTCACAGATATAAGCGGGCATCGCCAGCGTTGGTGGAGAAACAAACATAAATTCACAGCCCCAGCGGCTAAGTGCCTGAGCCAGTGAATGTACCGTACGGCCATATTTCAAATCACCTACCAAAGCAATTTTTAAATTCTGCAAACATCCCTGAGTTTCATATATCGTCACCAAATCAAGCAGCGTTTGCGACGGATGCTGATTAGTTCCATCACCAGCATTAATCACTGGTACATGAGCAAACTCACTTACCACACGCGCCGCCCCATCCTTCGGGTGTCGCATCACAATTGCATCTGCATAATTACTGATAATCCGTGCCGTATCAGCCAGTGTTTCCCCTTTTTTGGCACTGGTATTGGCACCATCGGCAAAACCGATAACCTCGCCTCCCAACCGCTGGATAGCCGTTTCAAATGATAAGCGGGTACGGGTAGATGGTTCAAAAAAACACGAACCAATCAAACGCCCATTCAATAAATCAGCCTGTGGCTGCTGTTTTAAATGCAAAGCAAGTGCCAGCAAAAATTCCAGCTGCGCAGTAGATAAATCATTAATAGAAATGAAATGTTGGTGAAACAGCGGATTAGCCATAATTTAACCTTCAACATTTATCAATAGGCACAAAAAAACCCGTTCATAAACGGGTATGCATACAGTAATTAACTACCTTCATGTAACACTTGCTCCAGACAATATGCAAAACCTGCTACAAGTATCCCCATCACATAGTAATCCCGTAATAACTCAGTATAAATTATCGCATAAATAATGCAATGATAAAAGCTTGACCACTTTGAGTTACAATAAACATTTCATAGTATTTTTATTTCTGATTACATTGATTTATCATCAACTGGCGCTAAACGTACCCCTATACTCCCTGCTTACCTACGCGTGCCCTATAGCTCTGCCGGCAGGTACACGTGTGGCCGTGCGTTTTCGCAAACGTCTGGTGGCAGCAATTGTATGGGAAAGCAATGTGCAGCCAGAAATTGATATCAGCAAAATACTGCCAATTGAAACCATATTCTCTGACGGCTGGCAATTACCCGCAGACTGGCGTGCCTTACTCAGTTTTACTGCCCGCTATTATCACTATCCGCTTGGACAAGCAGTCATGGCAGCCCTGCCCAAAGGTCTGCGCCAGCCGGAAGCGGTACCATTACCGCGTCAGGAGATGATGTATACACTCAGCACCAGTGGCCGCCTCCAGCCACCACCACCGGCACGTTTTCACAAACAGCATGCTTTATGGCAATGTCTGCAATCAGCACCAGCCACACTGCAACAGCTCAAAACCAGGCATACTCAGGCCGCGCATTACCTCAACCAGTGGCAACAACAGGGCTGGGTACAGACTACGCCTGTTCCAGCCTGCGGTAGCATTCCGACCAGTCAGCATCAGCTTAATCAGCAACAACAGCACGCCAGTACATCAATACAGGCCAAAGCCGGCCAGTTTGCCCCATTTTTGCTATATGGCATTACCGGCAGTGGCAAAACCGAAGTCTATTTCGACATCATGGCCAAAGTATTACAACAGGGCAAACAGGTTCTGTTTCTGCTACCGGAAATCAACCTCACACCGCAATTAATGCAACGCGTGCACCAGCGCTTTCCGCATACCGTCACTGTCGTATTACATAGCCAGACTGCTCCCGGCCAGCGTACCAGCAATTATCTTCAGGCTGCACTGGGGCAGGCTGCATTAGTAATTGGCACACGACTGGCCGTGTTTACGCCCATGCACAATCTGGGATTAATTGTCGTCGACGAAGAGCATGATTACTCATTCAAACAGGAAAGTGAGCTACGCTATCAGGCACGTGATCTGGCTGTATGGCGCGCTAGGCAGACAAATTGTCCGATTGTACTGGGCAGTGCCACCCCATCACTGGAGAGCTGGTACAAAACCCAGCAGGGAGACTACCAATTACTCCAATTGAGTGAACGCGCCCATGCCAGCGCCCAATTGCCACAGATTCATTTACTGGATATTCGCCGACTGGCACTGGATAACGGCCTTAGCGACATCATCAAGCAAAAGCTACAGGCCAATTTCACTAACGGTGGCTTAAGTATGGTA
Organism: Snodgrassella alvi; assembly: GCF_002777425.1. GTDB lineage: Bacteria > Pseudomonadota > Gammaproteobacteria > Burkholderiales > Neisseriaceae > Snodgrassella > Snodgrassella alvi_B. The sequence continues at coordinate 4,075 of NZ_MDVC01000066.1, read as the reverse complement.
TACCTGAATCGACGCGGCTTTGCTCCAGCTCTATTTTGCGCAGCCTGCGGACATACATTCGGTTGTCCAAACTGCTCGGCCAAAATGGTTTTACATCAGCATGCCGGCCAATTACGCTGCCATCATTGTGATTATCACCAGCGTATCCCGCACTGTTGTCCAGAATGCGGTAATCAGGATTTGACTGCCGTGGGTCAAGGAACACAACGAATTGAAGAAAACCTGCAATATTTACTACCCAATGCGCGCATTTTGCGCGTAGATCGCGACAGTACCGCACACCGGCAGGACTGGGCAGAAATCTATAGCAGAATCATGCAACGGCAGGTTGATGTACTAGTTGGCACCCAGATGCTGGCCAAAGGCCATGATTTCCCCCATCTGAATCTAGTAGTGGTTTTAAATGCTGATAACAGCCTCTACAGTGCCGACTTTCGTGCTCCAGAACGTTTATTTGCCGAACTAATGCAGGTGAGTGGCCGTGCCGGCCGTGCGGATTGCAGAGGTGATGTGTGGGTACAAACACGACAACCTGAACACAAAGTTTATCAGGCTCTGGCCGCACAAAATTATGTCACCTTTGCCACAGCCGAACTGGCGGAAAGACAGGAGCTGGGCATGCCACCATTTAGCCATATGGCAGCAATTCGTGCCGATGCCAAAACCATGCGCGAAGCACAGGAACTACTGCGTCAGGCATTACAGGGCATTGAGCAGCAACAGTCATTACCAGCCTGTGTTAGTGTTTTCGGACCAGTACCGATGCTCATGGCACGATTGGCCGGTTATGAACGGGCACAAGTATTTCTAGAAAGTAAAAACCGGCGTGATCTGCACCACAGCATCTCCATATGGCAAAGCTGGTTACAGCATCTGGAAAAAATCTATCCACAGACACGCTGGCTGATTGATGTTGATCCACTGGAAATGTAATCTTATTCCCTTGTACATAATAAACATCTTCGATGCATTACTTATATATCTATCCCATTGCAATATCGGTTTACCAAGCCAACGTCATTTGAGCAATAATGATTTTATTTCAGACAGCACTCATCCACTCTATTTAATAATGCTGTCATTTCAAAAAAATCTGGTCGTCAGTCATATCAGCAGACGACCAGTCAGATTTAATTCAAATTTAGTTGTGGCCACTCAGGTTATGCCAGATACGCGAAAGCAAAGATTTTGGTTTTTTTTGGCGCGTAACTTCATTACCCTCATAGCCGACCTGCGACTTCTTAGGGAAAGCACCGAAAGGTTCAACAACATAATTTTCTAGCTTATAGCCAGCATCCAGAGCTTCCTGATAATACTGGTCAAACAGCTCAATCAAATCCTTGCGCGGATGTGGCAGAATATCACTATCAAACCAGTGTTTCTGCCCAGTGGCAGTTAAACGCGGAATTGAGTACTTATGACTGAACTGCGTGCCCATATCTGAATAGTGCAAAATTTTCATCTGCTCAATTGGCAGACCTTCACCATCAACACAGTTCCAGGCTGCAGTATAAGCCTGCACCCATTCTGGATGTTGCTTAAATTTAGCCATCATTTTCTTATGCGAATCAGGATCAGCACGCAAAGTAGCCTGTTCAGGCAGCTTAGCTTTAGCTTTGGCACAGTCCCAGACACAGGTACATAAACGGGTAAAACGTTTGCCCTTGGCATGATCATGCACTTCCTTGGCAGCAACAATCGCTTCACCTTCAATAGGATGTTCCCACAACTCAGCCAAATCAGCCAGTACAATCATGTCCGCATCCATATAAATGGCACGTCCCTGATAATTACAGGCAGCAGGAATACCCCAGCGGAAACCGGAAAACGGCGTTGCCCACTTCTCAGTATGCCAGCCAGCGCCAGATTGCGGATCAGAATACCAAGGACTGTTTGGATCATGACTTAACTGCATCCAGACGATTTCTACCGGCCGCGATGTATGTTTATGGATACTGTAATCCACCACCATCATCTGCTCCAGATCACAGTTGTTCGGGTCACAACCCACAAAAACCTTAATAACATCGTTGCTCATGCATAAACTCCCAATTTGCTTACATAATATATATTATTGCAATATTAATGCATAAATAGTAATAAAAAAATTATAATATTAACAAATTTAATCATATAAAAATTTTGTGTATTTACCCACTATTGGACTACTCTATTAAATAAAGAAAATGTAAATATCAGACGAAAAATACTATGCCAGATACCAGCAGAGCTAGCCAAAGGGATAAAAACCAAAATGACTTAGGCAAATTAACTGGTTCTATGAATAACTTAATTATAGAAACCGCCTTAAATGTTGAAATAGCAGAGAATCTTGGTTATGAAAAAACCAGAAGGAACAAAGGGGAAATTAATAAAAATTTTCAAATAGATGTATTATGTAGACATATCTCATACACTGATATCAAGAGTAACCGATTCAGTCAAAAAGCAAGTGATTGAACAGCTAAATTCCCCTTTTGTAACTACCCTCGAAAATTGTACAGCCCCAAAGTAGAAAATTCCTTCCATTAACCCAAGAGGATTTATACATGAAAAAGATGACTGAATATCAAATCGTATCCATTTTAAAAGAAGCTGAAGCCAGTATCCCTAAAAACTTTGCCGTAAATATGGCATTGCCAATTCATTTTTATAAATAGCGGGAAAATACGGAGGTATGGAAACCTCAGATATCAAACGCTTAAAAGAACTAGCGACTGAAAATCGTAAGTCCAAACAGATGTTTGCTGAGCCGAGTTTAAAATCTCAGTTTCAGGAGAAAATCATAAAAAGCTTCTGATCCGAACAAGGCATGTAAAGCTTGGGCTCTGGAGTTACAAGAAAGTCATCCTATTGCTATCAGTACCCAATAAGCTAGGTGAATGCTGGTCAATGGATTTTATGAGTGACAGCAGTCGAAATCAACGTAGGTTTAGAACCTTCAATGTCATCAATGCTTTTAATCGTGAGGTGTTGATATTGCGGTCAGTTTACCGGCTGGTAGGATTACCCGTTACCTGGATAGACTAGCCGAAGATCATAGTTATCCACTAAAAATACGACTCAATAATAGACCAGAAGTTACCGGAAAAACGTTCATTAATTGGGAAAAATCATATTGTATAACTATAGATTACATCAAATTCGGCAGCACATATCAAAATGGCTATATTGAACGATTTAATCATACCTATCGCACAAATGGTACTGGATTTATATCTTTTTAATAATCTGGAATAAGCAAGAAAGTAACCGAAGAATAACTAATGATTTATAACACCGAAAGATCCCATACAGCATTGAATAACAGGACACCAATTGAATATAAAACACCAAAACAAGCAGCATAATTTCTATGTCAGTTCTGTACTAACTATGAGGTATTTACAATAAGGTTTCTCATTACAGCCTTAATGTTCACAGCAGCCATATTTAGCAAAATAATCTGTACTAGCTTAAACTTAATCTGACAGACACTACCTACTCATCGGCATTCGTTCTAACACAATGACTGTCTGATGAGTAAAATAAATTCTCTAGCTGCTTTTCTTTAGCCAGTCCTTTTGTCTCTACCCAAGTTTGCCAAGGTGTCTTACCATAACAGTATTTCCCTGAATGTGCTCTTTCCCGATTGTAAAACTCTAGCCAAAGCTCAATATCTTGTTGTATCTCTTTCAGTTCTGTATATATTTTACGTCTAAACATAATATCATAACACTCGGTCTTCATCGTCTTATGGAACCGCTCACATATACCATTCGTTTGCGGACTGTAGGCTTTTGTTTTCGTATGCTCTATATCCTCCAAATTCAGATATAGTTCGTATGCATGACGCTCTTTATGACCGTTATACTCACTTCCTCTATCCGTCAGAATTCGTAAAAGCGCTACCTGCTCATTATCAAAAAATGGTATCACTTTATCATTGAGCATATCCGCAGCAACTAAACTGTTTTTCTCCGTATATACTTTAGCAAACGCCAGTCTTGAATAGGTATCAATAAACGTTTGTTGGTATATTTTCCCAATCCCTTTAATATGACCAACATAATATGTATCTTGTGCGCATAAGTAT